>JBDRNF010000032.1:0-62736 GCA_043811435.1 Pseudomonadota bacterium | reverse complement strand
CGAATTTAACCTCGCGGGTCTCGCCGGCGACCAGGCGATCGAAACCCTGCGCCAGGGTCTCCTGCTCAAGTTCAAGCCGGTCAACCTCGACGTATTGCCGCTCTACATCGTGCTGATGGGGCTGTTTCCGCCGGTGCTGTGGCTGATGCTGCGCCAGCCCGACCTGACCCTGCTGGCCTCGATCGGGCTGTGGCTGGTGGCCCGTCAGTTCGACTGGAACCTGAGGGCCTATCCGGGCGGGGTCTGGTACTTCAACCCGTACTGCTGGCAGGTGCTGTTCGTGTTCGGCTCATGGTGCGCGCTCGGCGGCGCCAAGCGGGCACGATGGATTGTCGATCATCCCGTCACGCTTTATCTGTGCATCGCCTATCTGGTCCTTGCCATGGTCATGACCATGGCCGGCAGGTTTCCGGACTTCGGCGCGCTGTTCCCGCAGTGGCTCTACTCGACTTTTAATCCCAACGACAAGACCGACCTCGCCCCCTATCGCTTCCTGCATTTCGTGGTGATCGCGGTGATGGTGGTCCGCTTCGTGCCGAAGGAATGGTCGGGCCTGGAATGGAGGATGTTCGATCCCCTCGTGGTCTGCGGCCAGCAATCGCTCGCGGTGTTCTGCGTCGGCGTATTCCTGTCCTTCGTCGGCCACTTCGAACTGATCATGAGCTCGGGCTCGCTGCTCGCGCAGATCTTCGTCAGCGTGTCCGGGATCGCGGTCATGACGCTGGTCGCCTACTACATCTCCTGGTCGAAACGACAGGACAAGCCGCTGCCGAAACCGGCGCCCGCCAAGACTTCCTGATACCGGGCTGATCCCGGCCGGGTGCCGTCGGGCGGACGGCCGGTCAGCCCGACCGTGTGCCCCACGCCACCATGTTCGTAACGTCGGAGTAACCCTCCACCAGCGGCCCGACGACCCTGTGCAGCGCGTTTTTCGACACCAGCGTGTCGTGCAGGACCAGATGGTCGATTCCCGTGGTCAGGAAGCAGATCACGGCGTCGCGCGGGGTCTCCACGATCGGCTCGCCCTTGACGTTGAACGAGGTGTTGATCAGCACGGGAACGCCGGTCAGCGCCTCGAATTCCTTCAGCAGGCGATAGAGGACCGGGTTGGTTTCCGCGCGGACGGTCTGAACGCGCGCCGTGCCGTCGACATGGACGATCGCCGGAATCCGGTCGCGCCATTCCGGGCGGACGCTCTTGGCGATCAGCATGAACGGCGAGTCTTCCTCGCCCTCGAATATCTCCCTGACCCGTTCGGCCAGCACGATCGGCGCGAACGGTCGGAACGGCTGGCGGTGCTTGACGCGGCTGTTGAGGATATCCTTCATCTCCGCCTTGCGCGGGTCAGCCAGCAGGCTGCGATTGCCGAGCGCGCGCGGCCCGAACTCGGAGCCGCCCTGAAACCAGCCGATCACCTTCTGCTCGGCAAGCAGCTTGGCGGTATCGCGGCAGATATCGTCGCTGCGGGTCGCTGTCGTCTGGACGCGCACCAGGAATTTCTGCAGGGCCGTTTCAATATCCTGATCGGAATAGACCTTGCCGACATAGGAATGATCCATCACGAACGAGCGGCGCTGCTTCAGGATTTCCAGCCAGCCGTAATAGGCGCAGCCGATCGCGATGCCGTCATCGCCGGCCGCCGGCTGGATCCAGACGTTTTCAAAGCCAGCCTCTCGCGCCACCCGGCCATTGGCCACGCAGTTCAGCGCGACGCCGCCGGCGATGGTGAGGTTGGTGGCGCCGGTGGTTTCGCGCAGCCAGCGGGCACGGGCGAGCAGCACGTTTTCGGTGTCGTCCTGCACCCGCCAGGCGAGATCTTCCCAATGCGGCATCGACGGGCTGGTTTCCCATTTTTCGCCGCCGTCGATGATGTAAGGCTGGTTGAACTCCGTGGTCCAGTGCGGAACGCGCAGGGTGCCGTCGGTGAACTCCAGCAGGTGCCTGACCTTCTCCTTCCTGCCGTAGGGCGCCAGCCCCATCAACTCGCCGCACTTGTTCCAGTCGCCGAAGATGTAGGATGAGGCCCGGCTATAGAGCGCGCCAAGGCCCGGCATGTTGTAGAACTCGTCGCTCAGGAAGCCGCGATCGGGCTCCATCCAGACCTTCTTCAGGCATTCGAGCCTTGTGCCGGAAAATTTATAATAGCTCTCGGACTCGCGGGCGAGCGGCGTGCCAACGTCAGTTGCCGGGTAGGCTTCCATGACGTCGGATCGATAGCTGCCGACGCCGTCGACGATCATCACCACGCCTTCCTCGAACGGCGAAACGGCAAACGCGCTGTAGGCATGCGCCAGGTGGTGGGAGATCGACACCACCTTGTCGGAATGCGACAGATAGAGCGGATGCTTGGGAGCCTCGGGCCGCTCATGCTCGGGGAGAAAACCCGGCATGTCCTGGTAGACCAGACGTTCTTCCATGTCCGGAACCGGAAGGATGTAGCAATTGCGGACGATCAGATCTACGTCGTCGAGCGTGATGCCCTCGGCATCGAGGCAATAGTCGATCACTTCCTTGTAGAAACCCGAGGCGTGCTTTTCGCGGGTGATTCGTTCCTTGGCGATCGCAAACACGATGGCGCCGTCGCGCAGCAGGCAAGCACTGACATCATGGTCGTAAGTGTTCAGGCCGAGAACGTAGGTACTTTGCTTGGGCATCGGCACTCTCTTGGGTGAATTGATCTGATCCGAATCGATGTCGGGAAGCGAGGGTGTATCGCGGCTCGCGGAGACATCTCGCCACAGAATTCGGGAACTTTTGGTAGAATTGATGCACTCATTCGCCGAGTGCGAGAAATTCCGCGATGCACCATACTTCTCTAAACGCGTCCGGATGTTTGAAAACTTATTGATCTTGCCCCGATGAAGAGTGGGAACTTGACCTCGCACGCGCCATCAAATAGCATCGTTTAACTTCGCTTGAGCATTTTTTTCGCAATTGCCCTTAATTTGCAACGAAGCGCAAGAACGAAGCGCAAGCCAGGCCGCGCAAGATTTGATGAGTTAAGGCCTAACATTCAGATGATTGAAATAACCTGGGAGATCCCTAATGGCTAAGCGCTACAACGTCCTCACGCGCTGCCTCGCTGCGGCGGCGCTTGTGTTCATCTATATGGTCAGCGTTGTAGGCACGTCGGGTCTGTTCCTGGCTGCGTCCACGTCGTCGGCGCAAGCCCAACGGGGCCGTGGCCGGGGTCGAGGTCGAGGTGTTGTCGTCCGTGGCAGAGGTCGGGGCAGAGGCTGGGGCGGCCCGGTCTACATCGCTCCGCCGATCATCGTGCCCCGAGGCCGAGGCCGAGGCAGAGGTCGCGGCTGGTAGTCTGGCTGTCTTGATGACGACCTGAACCGGCGTATTTCTTACGCTAGATTCGATTGAAAAGAAGGTGCGTCGGTCAACCGACGCACCTTCTTTTATGACTAATGCCCCACAGGGGAAACTGACGCGCCCCGAACGCGGATATCATTTGCGCAGTGCACCATATCGTTGGTGACCCTGATGTTTGAACGCTTGTTCATCTTGCTGCGACAAATGGCGTGAGTTGACCTCGCCGGCGCATGCCCATAGCCTTTCCGAAGGTCACACGAAGAACATTTTGCAATTGTCCTTGAGTTCCTACCGGAACGATATGCCGGCCTCTTGAATTGTTGATGGCTGAGGTCCGCGGCAATTGGAATGACTCGGGAGATCCCACATGGCTAAACGCTACAATTTCGTTTCGCGCATCATCGCCGCGGCGGCGCTGGTCTTCGTTTACATGGTCGGTGTCGTCGGCGCGTCGGGTCTCTTCCTGGCGGCATCCACGACTTCGGCGGAAGCTCAACGGGGCCGCGGTCGTGGCCGCGGTCGGGGCCGCGGCCGGGGTAGAGGCCGAGGATACCGTGGCAGAGGTCGCGGCATCTTCGTGCCCGCGCCGATCATCCGCCCCGGCTGCTATTACAGCCGGCGCTATGGCCGCGTGATCTGCCGGTACTGATAGCGGCTTCGATCGGCGTAGGCCTTACGCCCGCAACGAGATCGGGTGCGCCGGTCAGCTGGCGCGTCCGCTTTGTTGTGGAACGATTGCGGAAGACATGAGGTAGATCAAGGACGCTTCGGTCGCTTGCACCCATGATTGGCTTTTGCAACCCGAGAGCGTTTCATCATGCCGAACGACATCGCCGTCCTCCTTCCCGTCGACCGGCCTGCCGGTGCCCTGATCGAATGCGCCGCGGCGGTCGCCGGTCTGTTCGAAGCCCATCTCGATGGCATCGCCTGCGCCTATCAGGCCCTCAATCCGATGATCGCCTTCGAGGCGTCCGCCGTGGTCATGGCTGCGCAAAATGAAACCGGCCAGGAACAGGCGGCCGCCGTGCTCGACCAGTTCGAGATCACGACCAGACGCCTCAATATCCCACACGATGCCAGAAGCACGTTCAACGTTTCCTATGCCGCGATCCGTACCGTGACCGAGATGTCGCGGCTCTACGATCTGAACATCGTCGCCCAGCCAGACAGTTCGAGCCCGAGCCAGACCGATTTCCTGTCCGAGGCGGTGCTGTTCGGCTCCGGGCGGCCCATGTTGATGGTTCCCTACATCAACCGCGGCACCTTCAGTTCAGATCGCGTGCTGATCTGCTGGGACGGCAAGGCGCCGGCGGCGCGGGCCGTCCACAACGCAGCCCCCTTCCTTCGCAAGGCCAAAGCCATCGACGTCGTTTCCATCAACGAGCCAGAAGATGATGCCGGTGCAGCGTCGCTGGCGGCCCTGACCGCCCATCTCGCCCGGCGCGATCTGCCGGCAACCCCTCACCGGCTGACGGCCGATACCCCAAACATTCACAACGCCATCCTGTCGCTGGCCGCCGACAACGGCAGCAATCTGATCGTGATGGGCGGCTACGGCCATTCCAGATTTCGGGAATTCATCCTGGGCGGAGTGACGCGCGGCATGTTCGAGACGCTCACCGTCCCCACGTTGTTTTCGCACTGAATTGCGGCCGGGAGCATTGCCGCCAAACGTGCTCGTTCCGGAACCGGCATGGCAATCGACCCCGCGGGCGGGGTGCTTCGGTTGACCTGAATCAATCGGTCAATACGCCATTGCGGTATTCATTTTTCTAATGCGCCGCCCGCCTGCGCATCAAGCCACAACTTCGAAAACGGCGTAGCGCTGCCGATCGATAAAGGACACCAACATGCCGACCCACTTCCATGCGATCGTCTGGATCGATCACTCGCAAGCAAAAGTGTTCCACGTCGGACGATCGGGCGACGACGAGATCGTCATGCACCCGCATTTGCCGACACGACACCTTCACCACAAGGCCGGCTCGATCGGCAGCGGTCATGCCGCGCCCGACAAGGAGTTTCTCGCCGAGGTGACGAACGCCGTCAGCGACGCCGGCGAAATCCTGATCATCGGCCCCGCCAGCGCCAAGACCGAATTCGCGAAATATCTTCGCGAGCAGCATTCGAAAATCGGCGATCGCATCGTCGCAGTCGAGGCCGCCGATCACCCCAGCGATCGCGAGATCGTCGCCTATGCCAAGAAGTTTTTCAAAATGGCTCCCGCCCGGGCAGCCGCGGCCGGCGGGGCATCCCGCGGCTGAAGCTTCCCTGCGGCTGCGGCGGGCTTGATCATCATGAATATGAGGGTAGCGCCAACCGAAGCAACAGACACGATAGCTCCGTCAACGGCGGGCAGCCGGCGTTCATACGCATGGAAGCTGCTCGCGGCAGCGCTGTTGGTTGCCGCGCTGGCGGCCGCGGCATGGTGGCTGTCGCGTGGACCGGTCGTTACCGTCGTCCGGATCGCGCGCGGTGCCGCCGCCGAAATCGTCTATGCAACCGGCTCGGTCGAGCCCGAGACCTGGTCGCGTTCGACGCCACTGGTACGCGGCCGCATTATCGAGCGTTGCCGGTGCGAGGGTAAAAGCGTCAGGAAGGGCGATGTCCTGGCGCGCCTCGATGACAGGGAGGCGCTGGCCACGCTGAACGACCTGCGTGCGCTGGAAGAGTTCCAGCGCCGGGAATTCGACCGTCAGTCGCAATTGCTGGCGCGCGGGGTCGCAACCTCGCAGGCCTATCAGCGCGCCGAGAGCGACCTTGCGCGAATTCAGGCGCAGGTCGCCGCCCAGACCCAGCGGCTGGAGTATTTCAAACTGGTTTCGCCGATGGACGGCACCGTTCTCAAGGAGGACGGCGAAGTCGGCGACATGGTGGACCCCGGCACGATTCTCTACCGTATCGGCCTGGAAAAGCCGTTGTGGGTCGTCGCCGACGTCAACGAGGAAGACATCCCCCGCGTCAAGACCGGCCAGAAGGCGCTGTTGCGTACCGACGCGTTCATCAACCAGGTGCTGCCGGGAGTGGTCAAGCAGATCACGCCGGCCGGCGATCCGGTCTCCAAGACCTTTCGCGTGCGGATCGGTTTGCCCGACGATACCCCGTTGCGGGTAGGCATGAGCGTCGAGGCCAATATCGTCAGCCGCGAGAAGCAGGATGTGCTGCTGGTTCCCGCCAACGCCGTGGTCAATAACAGCCTGCTGACGGTCGAGAACAATCGCGCCCGTCTGCGCAAGGTCGAGATTGGTATTCGCGGCACCGGCATGGTGGAGATCGTCGGCGGCGCCAGCGAAGGCGAACTGGTCGCCGCACCCGCCACCACCAATATCAAGGGTGGATCGCGGGTGCGCCCGGTGCTCGCCGAACCGGCCGTGCCGTGAACCTGATCCTGACCATCGCCTGGACCCATGTCCGCCACCGCGCGCGCCAGACGCTGGTGGCGATCGCCGGCGTCATGACCGGCGTCGGATTCTCCATCATGATGGCGGCGATGATGGAGGGGTCACAGGACGATTTCATCAAGACCCTGGTCGACGCACTGCCGCATATCTCGATCACCGACGAGTTGCGCGAGCCGACGCGGCAGCCTGCCGATATCGTCTATGCCGCCGCCGAATTCCATGGCCTGACGCCCGACGTCCGGCGCCCCGGCATCAAGAATCCGATGGCCACCGTCGCATCGCTGCAAACCTGGGTGCCCGGGGCGCTCACTCCATCGGTGCAGTCGAAGGCGGTGCTGCGTTACGCCGGACGGAACCTGACCACTTCGATCATCGGCATCGATCCCCGTACCGAGGCCGACGTCTCCAATCTCGCGACCCACATGAAGCAGGGAACGCTGAACTCGCTGTATCGCGCCTCCAACGCCATCCTGCTCGGCGACCGCCTCGCCAACAAGATCGGCGCACGGGTCAACTCCAATATCACGCTGGCCTCGGCCGAAGGCGCCAGCATGAATGCCACCGTCGTCGGCACCTTCCACACCGGATTCCGCGCGACCGACGAGACCACCGGCTACGTTCTGCTCAAGACCGCGCAGATCCTGGAAAGGCAGACCGGCATCGTCAATGAGATTCGCGTCCGCACCCGCGACCCGATGGCGGCGCGCCTGATCTCGGAGCGGATCGGCGAACAGACCGGCTACAAGTCGATTTCCTGGCAGGAGGCGCAGGAGGATCTGTTGTCCGCGATCACGCTGCGCAACGTGCTGATGTACACCATCGTCGGCGCCATCCTGCTGGTCGCGAGCTTCGGCACCTACAACATCATTTCCACCATCACCCACGAGAAAACGCGCGACATCGCCATCCTGAAATCGCTGGGTTTCCGGGATCACACTATTCGCACCGTATTCATCGTCGAGTCGCTGCTGGTCGGACTGGTCGGCGCCGTGCTGGGCTGGATCTTCGGCTATCTCCTGACCCGGGGACTGGCGTCGCTGGAGTTCAAGACCCCGTTCTCCGACTACAACCACCTCCCCGTGCTGTATTCGGTAAAGCACTATTTGCTGGCCACCGGCGTCGCATTGCTGTCAAGCTTGGTGGCCGGCTATTTCCCGGCCCGGGCGGCGGCGCGGCTGCACCCTGTCGACATCATCCGGGGCGCGACATGAGTGTGCCGCTGATCGAAGCGCGCGGCGTTACAAAAGTCCTCGGCGGGATCGTACCGGTCACGCTGGTGCAGGACATCAGCCTCGCCGTCCTGCCGCGTGAATTCATCGCCATCACCGGCCCCTCCGGTTCCGGCAAATCGTCGCTGCTGTACCTGCTGGGGCTGCTGGATCTTCCGACAACCGGCGAAGTCCTGATCGACGGGCGTTCCACCACCGTCATGACCGAGGACGAACGCGCGGAAGTGCGGCTCACCCGCCTCGGCTTCGTGTTCCAGTTTCATTTTCTGCTGCCTGAATTCTCGATCACGGAGAACGTCGCGCTGCCAATGCGGGCGCTCGGCAGATTGCCGCCCCGCGCCATCGTCGCGCGCGCCGATGAGCTGCTGGAATCGTTCGGGCTTGGCGATCATCGGCACAAAACCCCGGATCAATTGTCCGGCGGCCAGCGGCAGCGTGTGGCGGTGGCGCGGGCGCTGGCCAACGATCCCCCGGTCATTCTCGCGGACGAGCCCACCGGAAGCCTCGATTCCGCTTCCACCACCCAGGTGTTCGGCATCCTGCGCGATCTGGTGGCGCTGCGCGGCAAGACCGTGGTCGCCGTCACCCATGATCTCAATCTGGCATCGCAAATGCATCGCCGCATTCACGTCGTCGACGGCCGGCTGGCGAACGACGAAACAGCCGCCACGCCAGCCTGATCCGGCCGATGTCGTCGCTTCAATCCTCGAACAGCGGCGGGTCGGGCTCGTGCGGCTTTACGCCCTCGATCGGCTCATTGTGATCCACAGGGACGGCACGTTCGACATCGACCTGCTCGCTTTCGATCAGGCGCCGCGCCTCGTCGACCTGTTCTGAGGGCGTGCTTTTTCGCGGGGGCGATACCGCCCCCGAATCCTTGTTGTCATCCAGGTCTCGCATATTTGCCTCCGCTTGACCGGCGCAAGGGCTCAGTGCGAATTGGCATCGCCGGTCAGATGCTTCTCGATTTCCCACACCGGCTGCTTGGTCAGGTCCTTGTTGATCTCGGCAATGATGCAGGCCTTCACATCCGAATGAAACGCTTCGCGCAGATCGGCAAGCGTCCTCGGCGGAGCCACCACGACCAGGGCCTGCACCTTCCGCTCGCGGATCACCTGTTCCAGCGCGGCGGCGACCCTTCGCGCAAATTGGTGTTCCTCGATGTCATGCCAGTCGGTCGGCTCGACCGCGCTTCGCTGACCGCTTTGCGATCCCTTGCTGACCCGACCCGGCCGCTCGCTACCCTGCTCATGGCTGGACGGATTTTCCTCCTCAAAGACCTGCTCGGTCTTGAGATTCGGAAACATCTCGTCGCCGTCATTGCGCAGGAACAGGGCCTTGCGGCCGTCGCCGACGAATACGAAGGCATCATGCGGGATTTTGAGTTTGATCATGGTAGCTCTCCTGAAAATCCTTGTTCCCGGTAGGTCCGCTCATCAATGGCGGGGCTGGAATGGTTCGTTGCTCTGCCGCTTCCCGCTCGGCAACCGATCGTAGCGGCGCAAACTCCTCCGATGTCAGCGTTTCCCTGGCGATCAGGAGTTCAACGCCTGCATCGAGATCGCCGCGTCGTCTTTCGAGAATGGCGTGCGCGCAGGCGGCACCGGCCTCGATCAGATCGCGCACCGCCAGATCGATCTCGCGCCCGGTCGCCTCCGCGGCACTGACGACGGTATCCTGCGGGGATGGCAGGAAGGTCTGGGGCCGCGACGCATAGGTACGTTGCCCCACTTTTGCGTCCATGCCGTATTTCGTAACCATCTCCACGGCGATTTCGGTTGCCCGCTGCAAGTCGTCAGCCGCCCCCGTCGAGACGTCGCCGTCGAAGACCAGACGCTCGGAGGCGCGGCCGCCCATCAATACGGCGATGCGATTCCTGAGTTCGCTTGCCGACAGCAGAAACCGGTCCTGGGTCGGCCGCTGCATGGTGTAGCCAAGCGCGCCGACTCCCCGGGGAATGATCGAGACCTTCTGCACCGGATCGACACCGGGCAGACTGGCCGCAACGAGAGCATGGCCCATCTCGTGATAGGCGACCCTGCGGCGTTCCTGCTCGCCGAGCACCCGGCTTTTCTTCTCGATCCCGGCAACGATGCGCTCGACCGCGGCCGTGAAGTCGTCGAACGAAACCTCGTCGGCATTGCGCCGGGTGGCGGCGATGGCCGCCTCATTGATCAGGTTGGCCAGATCGGCGCCGGTGAAACCGGTGGTGAGGGCTGCGATCTTGTCCAGGTCGACATCGCCGCCGACACGGATCTTGCGGATATGCACCTTCAGGATGGCGACACGGCCGCCCTTGTCGGGACGATCCACGAGCACCTGCCGGTCGAAACGCCCTGCCCGCAGCAGCGCGGGATCGAGGATTTCGGGCCGGTTGGTGGCCGCCAGCAAGATGACGCCGGCGCTGGGATCGAAGCCGTCCAGCTCGGCGAGCAGCTGGTTCAAGGTCTGCTCCTTCTCGTCATAGCCGCCGAAGGCGCCGGGCGAGCGGCTGCGCCCGAGCGCGTCGAGTTCATCGATGAAGATGATGCAGGGCGCTGCCTTGCGCGCTTGTTCGAACAGATCGCGCACCCGGGCGGCGCCGACGCCGACGAACATTTCGACGAATTCGGAGCCTGAAATGGAGAAGAACGCCACCCCGGCTTCGCCGGCAACTGCACGCGCAAGCAGGGTCTTGCCGGTTCCGGGCGGCCCAACCAGCAAAATTCCCTTGGGCACGTGGGCGCCGAGCCGGCCGTAGCTCGTGGGGTCCTTGAGGAAGGATACCACTTCCTGCAGTTCGAACTTGGCCTCATCGACGCCGGCAACGTCGGCAAAGGTGACCTTGGTGTCCTTTTCGACATAGACCTTGGCGCGCGACTTTCCGATCGACATCAGTCCGCCAAAACCCTGGCGATCCGCCAGCCGGCGTCCCAGAAAGACCCAGATCAGATAGAACATCAGGCCGGGCACGATCCATGACAGCAGGGTCTGGAACAGCCCGCCCGAGGGAACGCCGGTGACCACGACACCCTTCGCCGCCAGCTTCTCGGCCAGCGCCGCGTTGACCCGCGCCGTGATGAAGGCCGACTTGCCGCTCGGCAGCTTCTCTTTCAGTTTTCCCTGAATCGTATCCTGGCCGACGGCGACCTCGGTGACATGACCCTGGGCCACCAGTTGTTCGAACTCGCTGTAGGGAATGGTATCGACGGTATTGTAGGTCGCCAGAACCCATTGCAGCAGGAGCATGCCGATGCTGGCTGCGAAAATATAGCCGATGGCGACGGTCTGCTTTCGTGACGACGGGTCCGATTCCATTCTGGGTTTTGTCTCCGGTCGGAATCTTAAAATGACACAATGGCCGGACGACGGCCGACGCTCCAATATACCTAGCAAGCGCCGGACGCCGCCCGCTTGCTCTGGATCAATTGAGCTTGATTGCGCAGGAGCTATGCAGGACCGGGGACATCGTTTCCGCCAACCATCAAACGCGGAGGGCCGTCGCTTGCCCTACCAGTCCATCGAAGATCTTCCTCCCTCGATCCAGCTCCATTTGCCGCCGCATGCGCAGGAGATCTACCTCGGCGCCTTCAACAGCGCCTGGAGGCAATATGCGGATCACGGTCCCGAACAACGCGAGAGCACCGCGCACCGCGTCGCCTGGGCGGCGGTGAAACGCAAATATGAGAAAAGCGCAGACCGCTGGATTCCACGCGAGTCCGACTGATGGCGGGCGGCTTGATCCCGATCAACATCGATATTGCCGACCGGTGGCACCGAGAACCTCGTCCCGCGGAGACGAACTGTGGCCGACAATTGACAATTTCCTCCACGTTCCCACATGAGCCGCGGCGTATTCGCTGCGAATCTGCGCCCTTCGCTGCTGCGCCAGGCCTTTCCGAGACTTAATCTTTGACCAGACTCCGGTCTGGCGGGAGACATCAGATGCCCCCCAAGGACCCCATCAACTGGATGCTGTCTGAAGCGATCGAGACGATGGCGCGCGCCGAACGCCTGCAGCAGCAGTTCCTGAACCTGCGGCCCCTGGCTGGTTCGCGCGAGCCGAGCTGGGAGCCTCCGATCGATGTGCTGGAGACCGAACGCGAGGTGCTGATCTTCATCGCCCTGCCCGGCGTCAATTCCGATGAGGTCGAGGCGGTGATCGATCAGGGGGTCCTTGTCGTCAGCGGACGCCGGGTGTTGCCGCCGGAACTCCGCAACGCGCGAATCCTTCGCCTCGAGCTGCCGCAGGGGCGTTTCGAACGGCGCATCAAGTTGCCGCTGGGCCGATACACCATCAGCCGTTTCGCCACCAATGGCTGCGTCGGCTTGCGGCTCGCCAAATCCAGTTGAGGAGAGCCCATGTCGGTCGATGATAGCAACGCCCCGGCACCCGTGCCCGGATCGTCCTCAAACCAATCGGTTTCGATTCCGGCGGATGCCCTCATCATCGTGCCGGTGCGCAATACGGTGCTGTTTCCGGGTGTGGTGTTCCCGATCACGATCGGCCGACCGCAATCGGTTGCCGCGGCCCAGCAGGCCGTACGCGAACAGCGGCCGATCGGCCTGTTGTTGCAGCGCGATCCTGAACTGGGCGAACCGGGACCCGAGGATCTGCATCGTGTCGGCACGCTCGCCAATATCGTGCGTTACATCACCGGACCCGACGACACGCATCATGTCGTTTGCCAGGGGGTCCAGCGCATCCGGGTGCTCGATTTCCTGCCGGGCACACCGTTCCTGGCCGCCCGCGTGCTGCATATCCCGGAGCCGACGACGAGTTCGCCGGAAATCGAGGCCAGGTTCCTGAATCTGCAACGGCAGGCCATTGAAGCCGCGGAGTTGCTGCCGCAGGCGCCGCAGGAATTGATCGCCGTCCTGCAGGGCACCACCTCGCCCTCGACCCTGGCCGACCTCGCGACGTCCTACATGGACATCAAGCCGCAGGAGAAGCAGGAGATTCTCGAGACCGTCGATCTCTCGCTCCGCATGGACAAGGTTTCGCGGCATCTGGCCGAACGCATCGAGGTGCTGCGGCTCAGCAACGAGATCGGCAAGCAGACCAGGGCCACCTTCGACGAGCGGCAGCGCGAAGCAATTCTTCGCGAGCAAATGGCGACCATCCAGCGCCAGCTCGGCGAAGGCGACGGCAAGGCGCAGGAAGTAACCGAACTGAACGCAGCGATCGCCAAGGCCAATATGCCGGCCGAGGCGGAAAGCCAGGCGCGAAAGGAAGTCCGCCGCTACGAACGCATGCCCGAGGGCGCCGCCGAGGCCGGCATGGTCCGCAGCTATCTCGATTGGCTGATCGAACTGCCGTGGAGCCTGCCGGAAGAAAAACCGATCGACATCGCCGAAGCGCGGCGCATCCTCGACCAGGATCACTATGGCCTGGAGAAGATCAAGAGCCGGATCGTCGAATATCTCGCGGTCAGGAAGCTGGCACCGCAGGGCAAGGCGCCGATCCTGTGTTTCGTCGGCCCGCCCGGCGTCGGCAAGACTTCGCTGGGGCAATCCATCGCCCGCGCGATGCAGCGGCCGTTCGTGCGCGTCAGCCTCGGCGGCGTGCATGACGAAGCGGAAATCCGCGGCCACCGCCGCACCTATATCGGCGCGCTGCCCGGCAACATCATCCAGGCGATCAAGAAGGCGGGATCGCGCAATTGCGTGATGATGCTGGACGAGATCGACAAGATGGGACGCGGGATCCAGGGCGATCCCTCGGCCGCGATGCTGGAGGTGCTCGATCCCGAACAGAACGGCACGTTCCGCGACAATTATCTCGGCGTGCCGTTCGACCTGTCGCGCGTGGTGTTCGTGGCCACCGCCAACATGCTCGACAGCATTCCGGGCCCGTTGCTGGACCGGATGGAAATCATCAGTCTTGCCGGCTACACCGAAGAGGAGAAGCTGGAGATCGCGCAACGCTATCTGGTCCGCCGCCAGCTCGAGGCCAACGGGCTGAAGCCCGAACAGGTCGAGATCGATGCGGACGCGCTCAGGCTCATCATCAAGGGATATACCCGCGAAGCAGGCGTCCGCAGCCTGGAACGGGAGATCGGCAAGGCCTTTCGCAATGTGGCGGTCCAGGTCGCCGAGGGCAGCGCCAACCGGGTTGTCCTCACCCCAAGGGAAATCGCGCCGGTTCTCGGCCAGCCCCGGTTCGAAAACGAGATCGCGATGCGCACCAGTGTACCCGGCGTTGCCACCGGGCTCGCCTGGACACCGGTCGGCGGCGACATTCTCTTCATCGAAGCGACCCGCACCGCAGGAAAGGGAACGCTGATCCTGACCGGTCAGCTTGGCGAGGTGATGCGCGAAAGCGCGCAGGCCGCGCTGACCCTGGTGAAGAGCCGCGCCTCGCAGCTCGGCATCGACCCTGCCTTGTTCGAAAAGAGCGACATCCACGTCCATGTCCCCGCCGGCGCCACGCCAAAGGACGGACCGAGCGCGGGTGTCGCGATGTTCACCGCCCTCACCTCCCTGCTCACCGATCGCAACGTCAGAAGCGATACCGCCATGACCGGCGAAATCTCGCTGCGAGGCCTGGTGCTTCCGGTCGGCGGCATCAAGGAAAAGGTCGTCGCCGCGGCCGCAGCCGGGCTGACCCGCGTGATGCTGCCGGCACGCAACCGGCGCGACTTCGACGACATCCCATTGAGCGCCCGCAATCGGCTGGAGTTCATCTGGCTCGAGCGGGTCGACGACGCGGTCGCCGCCGCGCTGGAGCCGAAGGCCGCGGCCGCTTCCGCGGCTTGACCTGAATCAACGACAGATGCGGGCTGCGCTCTTAACTGAGATCATCAACGATGGAGAGATTTGCCATGCAAGCCCGCAATGTCATGGTTACGCCGGTCGTCACCGTCAAACCTTCCGCCACCGTTCAGGAAGTCGCGGCCCAGTTTCTCGAACGAAATATCAGCGGGGCTCCGGTCGTTGACGACAAGGGCACGCTTGTCGGCATCGTCAGCGAAGGCGACCTGCTGCACCGCGTCGAGGCCGGTACCGAGCGACGTCGCTCCTGGTGGCTGCGCGCCTTTGCCGAGGCCGACACACTGGCCGCCGAATACGTCAAGTCGCACAGCCAAAAGGTGGCGGATGTCATGACCCGCACCGTCATCGCGGCGTCTCCCGAGACCCCGCTGCATGAGATTGCCACCCTGCTGGAGAAGAACAGGATCAAGCGGGTTCCTATCCTGGAGAACGGTCAGCTCGTCGGAATCGTCAGCCGCGCCAATCTTCTTCAGGCGGTCGCCAGCGCGCGTCAGGTGCTCGAAGCGACGCCGTCCGACAAGGCCATTCGCGACCGTATCCTCTCCAGCCTGCAGGCCGAGCCGTGGGCTCACACGGCGCTGTTGAACGTCACCGTCTCCGACGGCGTGGTCGATCTCTGGGGAATGGCGGAATCCAAAGCCGAGCGGAAGGCGATCAAGGTCGCGGCGGAAACCACGCCCGGCGTTCGCACCGTCAATGATAATCTGGTGACCTTCTCAGGCGGCGGGTGGAGCTGAGCCGCTCGCGTCATCTGCGGCGGCATGGTCGTCTGCGGCGGGATGAGGCAGCGGCTCGTTCAGCCAGGCCGCGATCCTCGGCCAGTTCTCCTCAAGGGTCCGTTTGCCCATGAACAGGCCGAGATGATTGGAGGGAGCCACCTCCTCGCGAAGATACTCCTTCGGCGTTTGCACCAGCCGTGCCACCGCGAACAATTGTTCCGCCGTCACCACTTCGTCGGCATTCCCCGCGAGAAGGTACATCGGCAGCCGCAGGCGCGTTAGATCGATCCTCTGCCCCAGCGCGACGAAGCCTCCGGTGGCAAGCTCGTTGCGCTTGTAGAGTTTCTCGATGACCTCGAGATAGTAGGTTCCGGGCATGTCGAGCGTCCACGCATTCCAGTTGCGGAAGGTCGCCTCGAGTCGCGCGAATTCCGGCGAGCCGGCCGGCTGAGAGGTCTGCAGCGATTCCCTGATACCGTCGGCTTCAACGACGCCGCCTCGCCAGACCCTCGCAAGATTGCGGCCGATGACGCGGCCATCGCCGAGACTCACGAGGTTCTTGAAGACCGCCAGGGGCGTCGCTTCCGCCAATGCCGACAATTTCGATGGCCGCGCCGCGATATCAACCGGCGTTCCGACCATCACCAGCTTGCGTACCTTGGCCGGGAACCGGGCCGCATAGGTAAGCGACAACCAGCCGCCCTGGCAAAGTCCGACGAGGTCCACCGGCCCGCCGAGATGATCGACGAGGACATTGAGCGCGGCAAGGTAATCGTCGATTCCGAGAAATCGCATGTCGGGACTGGCCGACCGCCACTCCGCCATGAACAGCCGCTGAATTCCGGCGCCCCGGAGGGCGGCAACGAGACTGTGCCCCCTGGCCAGGTCGGCAAGGACGGCGCCATGCAGCGCGAACGGCGAACACAGGATAGTGGGAACACCACATTCGACCACGGAAAAATCGCGGAGCCTGACGGCCTGCAGGTCGAGCGCGATTTCGCTTGCCGTCACTCCCTCCGGCGGCTGCAGCGTGCGGCCGCCGTCGCCCATCATTTCCAGAAACTGCGCCGTCATGAACGACGCGGTCTCGCTGGCCGAGGCGGCAACAAGCGCCGGCCAGAACAACGCCGCATACGGGAACTGACCTCCTGGAAGCCGCTCCATTTGACCCTCATCCGGCCACGTCACCGCCAACGCCGTCGTTCAGTGCGTGGTTCCGGTAACGGCTCAAACCACGGAACGGGCATCAAGCAGCGCGCAGCCTGTCCATCATAAGCTAGAACTGCATCTCACGAGGCGCTTGATCCATCGCAACGACGCCGTCCCGGCATCTGCCTAGCCTGAATCTGCGGACGTCCCCTTCCCCGGGCGCAACCGCCAGACTTCGGATGCTCCTGCGGCTTCGCCCGGGAGCATCTTTTTGTCGGGGCCCCTTCCCCGGTCCGGTCGAGCGGATAGCGCGGCTTCAGGCAGCCAGCCGGGTGCCGCCATCGTTCAGGTGGCATGCGACAAGCCCCTGCCCGTCACGGACCGCGCGCGGCGGCTCGATCCGGCAGCGCGGGCCTGCATCCGGGCAACGCGGATGGAACACGCACCCCGGCGGCGGCGCCAGCGGATCGGGAAAGCTCAGGCCCAGGCCGACATCGGGAACGCCGAGTCCAGGCTCCGGCGTGAGCACCGAAGCGAGCAGCGCGCGCGTGTAAGGGTGGCGCGGCGCGAGGAACAGGTCCTCGCGGCGGGCGGTCTCGACGATGCGCCCGAGATACATCACGGCGACGCTGGTCGCGACATGCTCGATGACAGCGAGATTATGACTGATGAAGATATAGGTCAGCCCGAAATCGCGGCGCAGGTCGAGCAGGAGATTGAGGATCTGCGACTGCACCGAGACATCCAGTGCGGAGGTCGGCTCGTCGAGCAGCACGATTTCGGGTTCGACCACCAGCGCACGGGCGATCGCGACGCGCTGGCGCTGCCCGCCGGAAAGCTCATTCGGATAGACATCGGCGTGGCGCAGTGCAAGACCGACACGATCCAGCATCGCAATGGAGCGGATCCGGCGTTCGCGCGCCGTGCCGATGCCCTGCACCTCGAGCGGCAGTGCGACGATCGAGGCGACCGTGCGGCGCGGATTGAGCGACGAATAGGGATCCTGGAATACCGGCTGGATACGGCGGGCGAGCGCGCGGCGTCCGATCGAGGCCACGTCGGCGCCGCCGAACCGGATCATGCCGGCATTGGGCTTGAGGATTCCGAGCAGCATTTTGGCCAGCGTGGACTTGCCGGAGCCGGATTCGCCCACGAGGCCGAGCACCTCGCCCTTCCCGACCGCAAGATTGACGTCGACGACGGCGCGCAGGGTCTGGCTGGCGGCGAACAGCCCGCGCCCGACCGAAAAATTGCGCGACACACCGGAGGCTTCAAGCAACGCGCTCATGCCGCCACCGCTTCGCCGAGGATGCAGCGCCAGTCATGTCCGCCATCGGAGCGCACCGGAACGGTTCGGGTGCACACCGGCTGTGCGAAATCGCAGCGATCGCGAAACGCGCAACCCTCCACGTCCCCGATCAGGGACGGCACGATGCCTCTGATGACGCCAAGCCGGTCACCCGGCCGGGTGGCGCCGGGCACCGGAATCGAAGCCATCAGCCCGCGCGTATAGGGATGACGCGGCGCCGCGAACAGATCGGCGGCGCTGGCGGCTTCGACGATCTCCCCCGCATACATCACGGCCACCCGATGGGCGACCCGGGCGACGACGCCGAGATCATGCGTGATCAGCACGATGGCGATGCCGAGATCCTGCTGCAATTCGACCAGCAGCCGCAGGATTTGCGCCTGGATGGTCACGTCGAGCGCGGTGGTCGGCTCGTCGGCAATCAGCAGCGACGGCCCGCACATCAGCGACATCGCGATCATGATGCGCTGGCGCAGGCCGCCGGAAAGCTGGTGCGGATATTGTCCCAGCCGCGCCGCGGCATTGGTGATGCCGACCATTTCGAGCAGCGCGACCGCGCGCTCCCGCGCCGCCGCCATCGTCGAACCCTTGTGGCGGCGATGCACTTCGGTGAGCTGGTCGCCGATCGTGTAGGCCGGGTTCAGCGCCGTCATCGGCTCCTGGAACACCATGGCCATGCGCGCCCCGCGCAGTTCGGCAAGCCGGCCTTCCGGCAGTGCTGCGAGGTCATGGCCCTCGAACAGCATGCGACGCGCGCTTCGCCTGGCCGCGCGCGGCAACAGGCCCATCAAGGCGAGCGCCGTCATCGATTTGCCGCAGCCGGATTCGCCGACCAGGCACAGGGTTTCGCCGGCATTCAGCGAGAACGACACGTCGCGCACCGCATGCAGCGTTCCGCGCGCCGTCGCGATATCCACCGTCAGACCTTCGACATCGAGCAGAACCGCCACTTAACCTCTCCCCCCTGGCGCGGACACGTCACGAATGCCGTCGCCGACCATATTCACGGCAAAGACCAGAACCGCGAGCGCGGTGCCGGGAATGGCGATCAGCCAGAACGAGAAGAACATGTAGGTCTTGGCCTCGGCGATCATCAGTCCCCAGGACGGCAGCGGCGGCTGTACGCCGAGACCGAGGAAGGAGAGCGCAGCTTCGAGCAGGATCGCACTGGCGGCTTCGACGGTCGCCACGACGACAAGCTGGGGCAGCAAATTCGGCAGCACTTCGCCGACGATGACGCGCAGGGTCGAGGCGCCGGCGGCCTCCGCCGCCGCCACATAGTCGAGCACCCGCACCTGCTGCGTCGCCGCCCGCATCACCACGGCGAAGCGGTCCCATTTGAGCAGGCCAAGCACTGCGATGACGACCCAGAGCGAGCCGCCGACCGTGGCGACGACCGCGAGCGCCACCAGAATGAGCGGCAGCGCCAGCCGCACCGTGATGAAGAAGGTCACGATCATGTCGACGCGGCCGCCGAAGAACCCGGCGGCAAGCCCAAGCGCGGTGCCGATCAGGCCGGAGATCACCATCACCGCCACGCCGATCAGAAGCGATATCTGCGCGCCATAGAGCACGCGCGAGAGGTAGTCGCGGCCGAGATTGTCGGTGCCGAACGGATGGGCCCAAATGCCCTTCTCGTACCAGATCGGCGGAATCATGCGGCGGGACAAATCCTGCGCGTAGGGATCATGCGGGGCGATCAGTGGGGCGAACAGCGCCACCAGCACGATGAACCCCAGCAGGCCGGTGCCGATCAGCAGGCCGCGATGCGCCATGATCCGGCGGCGCAACAATGTGCCCGATGTCGCCGTCGTCAGGTCCAGAACGGGAATCGCGGCGATGTCGGTCATGATCCACCCCCGACGCGGATGCGCGGATCGAGCCAGGCATTGGCGAGATCAGCCGCAAGTGTCAGGCCCACATAGATCAGGGAAAGCAGCGTTACGATGGCCTGCGTGACGGGAAGATCCTTGTGGGTGATCGACTGAAAGGCGAGATAGCCGAGGCCATCGAGGGCGAACACGGTTTCGATGACGACCGAGCCGCCGAGCAGGAAACCGAGCTGCACCGCCGAGAGCGCCACCACGGGAACGAGCGCATTGCGCAGCGCATGCTTGAGCACCACGGAGCTCGACGACAGCCCCTTGGCGCGTGCGGTGCGGACGTAATCCGAGGCCAGCACCTCGATCATCCCGGCACGCACCAGCCGCATGATGGCGGGCGCGATATAATAGCCGAGCACGACGGTCGGCAGGACGAAATGGGCCCAGCTGTCGCTGCCCGATACCGGAAGCCATCGCAGCGTCACCGCAAACACGATCATCAGGATCAGGGCGAAAAAGAAGCTCGGCAACGCCTGTCCGATCACCGCCAGCGCCAGACAGAGGCGATCGATCCAGCTGTTGGGATAAAGCGCCGCCAAGATCCCGAGCGGCAGCGACACCGCGAGCGCGAAGATCAGCGAGAACGACGCCAGCAGCGCCGTGGTCGGCATTTTGTCGAGCACGAGCGCATGGACGTCGGTCTTGAAGAACAGCGAAGTGCCAAAATCGCCGCGTGCCATCTTCGCCGCCCATTCGAGATACTGCACGACGAGCGGCCGATCGAGCCCGTAGATGCGCCTGATGTTCTCGATGTCCTCGCTGCGCGCGCCTTCCCCGGCGAGCGCGATCGCGACATCGCCGGACGCGCGCAGCAGCAGGAAGGCGAGCGCGGAGACGACCACCGCGACCAGAACGGCAAGTCCAAGCCGCTTCAGGGCGTAGATCAGCATCTGATGCCCGGATGTGAGAGGCGGCGCACGCTGCCCCTCACTTGTACGACATTTCCCAGAAGCGCGGGATCTCGTCCGGATAGGCGGTGAAGGCGAGGTCCTTGTTGGCGACGTAATAGGTCGTCAGCGAATAGAGCGGCAGCGAGTAGGCCCGTTGCGCGATCAGGGCGAGCGCCTTGCGATAGGCATCCTTGCGCACCGCCGGATCGACCTGGGAGTCGCCTCGTTGCAGCAAGTCGCGCACTTCCGCATCGCGCGAGATATCGTCCGGGCCGAACTTGTAGTAGACCGGCGTCGACGCGGACACGTCGTTGACCGAGAACGAACCCCAGGTCTGGTGCAGCATTGCCGCCTTGCCGGCGCGGTTGGCCTCGCGCATCGCCGCATATTGCATGAAGCGCAGGTTCGCCCGGATGCCGACGGCGCGCAGGTAACCGATCATCGCCTCGGTCTGGTTGCGCTCCCGGTAGGCGTAGAGATCGATGTCGAAACCATCCTTGAAGCCGGCCTCGGCGAGCAACTGCTTGGCCTTCGCGGGATCGTAGGCATAGCGGGGCGCCCCCTCGTCGCTGCAGCCGAACTGCGGCGGGAAACAAACGGTGTGCAGGACGCGCGCACCCTGGCCGACGATCTGCTTGACCATGCTTTCGCGATCGATCGCATGCATGATGGCCTGGCGCACCTTGAGATCGCGCAGTTGCGGCGCGGTGGTCGTTTCGCGGGTGTCGAGGTGCAGGAACACGATCCGCATGGTCTCGCCGGAGACGACCTGAAGGGTCGGAACCGCCTTCATCTGTGTCGCCTGATCGAGCGCGACATTCATGATCATGTCGGCGCCGCCGGCCATCATTTCGGCGACCTGGGTCTGTCGGTCCGGAATGAAGCGGATTTCGACCTTCTCGATCTTCGCCTGCGGTTTCGGCGAATCCTTGAAGTAGTCCGGATTGCGCTCCATGCGCACGAACTTGCCGACCGAATGCTCGGTGATGCGGTACGGGCCAGAACCGACCGGCTTTTCGTTCATCCCCTGCGGGCCGACCTTGGCGTAATATTCATGCGGATGGATCACGACGGGTCCGGCGAGATATTCGATCGCCGCCGGAAACGGCGCCTTGCAGATGATGCGGACCTTGTAAGCGTCGATCTTCTCGGCGCGGTCGATCCAGGCCACGTTCTGGCGGGTGACGACCTTGCTGTCCGGATTGGCCACGAAATTCAGCGTGTAGACCACGTCATCGGCGGTGAATTCCGCGCCGTTGTGGAACTTGACGCCCTTGCGCAGGTCCAGTTCGAGGGTCTTGTCGTCGATCCACTTCCACGCGGTCGCGAGCTGGCCCTTGTATTCGGCGGTTTTGGGGTCGCGATAGATCAGCGTGTCCCACACCTGCTGGCCGATGATGACCCCGATGCGGACATTGTTCATGAACGGATCGACGTTTTCCACCACCTGGTCATAGGCAAAGCGGATCGAGTTACTCTTCTTGTCCGCCAGCGCGGGCGCCACAGCCATCATGGCGACAACCACCGCCGTCAACATCCCGGTCGAAAACCTGCTCATCGCCATCCCCTTGGTCGCGCCATTACGCCCTGTCCGACGCCAAGTGGAACTGCGCCATGCCCGCGAGTCAAGGCTTTACGCTTTGCACGCAATGTTGGGTTTTTGGGCACTCCGCAGCCAATCCCGCGCGCAGCGTCACTGGTTCGGGCCGGAACAGCTCGCCCGGCCGCCAGTGATGGAAGATCGCGCGTCTACGCCGGCAGCAGGCCTGCCGCGCGATAGCTGTCGATCACCGCGTCAAAGAGCGAAATATCAGACCGACTCCTCGCCATGAGCTGGGCGCCCGCGACGGCGGCGAAGATGGCGTAAGCCCGCTGCTCGCTCTTCACTGAATCGACCACGGCCGCGGCGGACAGTACCTTGCTCAGCCACGCCACGTTGACATCGGCAAAGGCCTGGACCTCCTTCTTCACCGCCTCCGGCAGGTCATCATATTCCGCGGCCATGAAGCTGCCGAGGCACATGCGATTACCATTTTCGAGCGACCTGCGAAACACATCGGGATACTGACGCAGACAGCGGATCGGGCTGGAAGTTTCGGCCAGCATGGCGTCGAGCTGAGCCGCGGTGTCCTCCCAATAGCGTCTGGCTACCGCTGCGCCGAGGTCGGCCTTGCTCGGGAAATGATGATAGATGCTCGCGGACTTGATGCCCACTTCGTCCGCGAGATCGCGGAAATTCAGGCCGCTGTAGCCATGCGCCTGTGCGGCCCGTCTGGCGGCCGCGAGGATGGATTCCCTGGAGCTTAAGCTCATTTTGCCGTCTCACTATCCGCCAACCACCTACCAAGTGACAGATAGGGCTTGACTGCCCTCCAGATCAACCTACCATGTGATAGGTAGGTTAGCCGGAAGGAACGCGACAATGAAGATTTACGATTGGCACACCGGCCCTTATCCGGCCCGCGTCCGTATCGCCGTGGCCGAGAAGAACCTGCAATCGCAAGTCCGGTTCGTGTCGGTCAACTTGAGGAAAGGTGAGCACAAGCAACCTGAGTTTCTCGCCAGGAACTACTCGGGCACCCTGCCGGTGCTCGAACTCGAGGACGGCACGTTCATCGCCGAATGCACGGCCATTACCGAATACCTCGACGCGCTCGATGGCGCTCCCATCCTCACCGGCAGGACAGCCCGCGAAAAGGGCTTGATCCACATGATGAGCAAGCGCGCCGAGCTGGAATTGCTCGACGCCATCAGTGTGTATTTCCACCACGCCACGCCGGGGCTTGGGCCCCACGTCGAGATCTATCAGAACTCCGAATGGGGATTCCGCCAGCGCGACAAAGCCGTCAGGGGCATGCACTATTTCGATGGCATTTTGAAACGACAACCGTTCGTCGCCGGTGAGGTCTTTTCGATGGCCGACATCACGGTCATTGGCGGTCTGATCTTCGCGGGACTCGTGCAACTGCCGGTACCTGCGGAGTGCGAGGCTCTTCAAGCCTGGTACGCCAGGATGCAGGAACGTCCCAGCGTCAAGAACCGGGTGACGATGTCAGAACCGAGCGAGGCGTCTGTTTGAGTCTTGGTCGGGGCAGCTGGATACGAACCCCTTGGGTGCAAATTGTGCGAATATGTCGAAAATGTACAAAGACTGAGCTATTGAAAGGCGGCTGGTACCCTGACTATTCGGGTTACTCGGCGCCGAACCTGTCAAAAAATAGGAGCACATCACCGAGCCGAAAATTGCGGAGATATCAGCTGGAACTGGCACCTATCCTAGGGATGCGGCTGGAAGACGAAACGCTCGCCGGCGCAACGTATCGGCGCGATATCCTGCAGACGACGAACGGACCGGAGTTTTTCGGTGGGTCATCGGCAGCTGCTCAGCTCGTCTTGGTCGAGGCGGAGCATCGCGCTGGGGTCCAACAACGATGGCCCGCTCGGCCGCTTGGACTTGGTGACCTACGACAAGGCCCTACTCAAATAATCCTTTCCGCCAAGGATACGGCGCGTCTTCCTCCTCGTAATACGGAAACTTCTCGACATTCGAACGTAGAAAGCGCCACACCTCGATAGGAATCTCGACCGGCATGTCGTCGGCATCAAACGCCTGCCCGGGCTTCAGCGCCTTGCGCACTATGCCGCGGGCCATAAGCGTAGCAGCGTGACCTCCATCTAGGGCACAGGTGAACATCCGTTGCTGATGATGAAGGAGGTACGCGAGAATCTCGCGCTCCTTCCCGCTTAACGTTTCGATACCTTCAGACAAGTCGGCCACCGTCGATGCCGCTACCGGCGGGGTGAACCGTGTAGCCCGAAGCGAGTGGCCTTGCGTGAGCAGGTGCTGGCCGACGTTCTGATCGAGATACTCGCAAAAATCTCCGAGAGCCTGCTCCTCTGGCCGGGAATACGCGCCTGTTGTGATGTATCTGCTGCGGACAACATTGTCGTAAGAATCGATCAACCCAAGTAGCTGAGTATCATCTTGACTGAGATAAAGGCCCGCGGCCTGGGCTGCCTCGCCCGCTTTCGTGATGCGGTGTGAAATGTCCTTGATGCTCTTGAGGTCATGGCCTGCCGAGCGAAGCATCGCCTTCAAGTAAAGCTCGATCGCGTGATACAGTAGGAACAGCACCGGTGCATCAGGGTGGGTGATCCCTGTCGGCTTCGACACTCGCAGCTGCTCCGCAGAGCGCCAGTATGAGCGGGCATAGTTAAACAGGCCGCTTGGCGTCGTTAGGTCTTCCGGCGTCAGAGTGCTCAACAGCCCTACTCCTCGCCACTTTCCCATATCGAAACTCTGGGAAGATTCTTCGCCTAAAAATTGGGATAAATCATTGATTTTGTTGGTCGGGGCAGCTGGATTCGAACCAACGACCTGCAGTACCCAAAACTGCCGCGCTACCAGGCTGCGCTATACCCCGTTTGTCTGGGAAGCCCTGTCGTTACACGCTTCAGGCGCGGCCAGCAAGGCGGCTTGCGGTCGCCTTATCGGGGCTTGAAGAGCGGATGGGCGACCCGGTCGCCCGGCTTGATGCCGTATTTCTGCGCGGTGCCGGCGATCACTTCCAGCACGCCCCTGGCCGGCCCGCCCGACGAGATGATCTTGAGGGAATGCGGCTCGGTATTCTCGGCAATGCGCAGGATCCGGCCGTCGGCGCGGATGAAGATCATGTCGAGCGGGATGAAGGTGTTCTTCATCCACATCGAGATCTGCTGCTCCGGCGAGAAGTCGAACAGCATCCCCTTCCCGTCCGGCAATTCCTTGCGGTACATCAGCCCGGTTTCGCGCTCCTTGTCGGTCGTCGCCATCTCCACCGAGAACACGTGCACGCCGTTCCTAGTGACGATTTCGAGCGGCTGGACACTCGCCGCCTGCGCGCCGAAGCCGGTCCATGCGCACAGCGCCAGCAGCGCGGCCATCGAGATCCAGAACCGGGCGCGGCGCCGATCGACATCAGAAGCAAAACTCATCGACAACGCTCACCAGCCGTGGAGGATTTTGCCAATGCTAGCCCAATGATCCCGGCGAATACCAGACCATCGGCAAGCCGGGAATGTGCATTTCTGCTCACCGGGCTAACGCTTCTGTGAAGCGTCGCGGAACCGGACAGGGTCAGTGCGACGACAGCCCGGGCGCGCCGGATTCCGGCTGGATCTCGGCCGCCATCATCCCCTTCGAGCCGGGCCCGAACCGCACCAGCACATACTGGCCGGGGCGCAGCTCGGTCATGCCGAAGCGGCGCAGGGTTTCCATGTGCACGAAGATGTCAGGCGTCCCCTCGCCGCAGGTCAGGAAGCCGAAGCCGCGCAGCCGGTTGAACCATTTGACCTGCGCCCGCTCCAGCCCGCTGGTCGGGGTGACGCTGACATGGGTCCGCGGCGGCAGCATCTGCGCCGGGTGGATCGCGGTGGATTCGTCCATCGAGACGACCCGGAAGGCCTGATAACCCTTCTGCCGCTGCACGCATTCGCAGACGATCCGCGCGCCCTCATAGGCGGTCTGATAGCCGTCGCGCCTAAGCACGGTGACGTGCAGAAGCACGTCCGGCCAGCCATTGTCCGGCACGATGAAACCGTAGCCCTTTGATGCATCGAACCATTTGATGACGCCGGAGATTTCGACCAGGTTGGCGGCGCTCTCGCCGAGCCCCGTCAGCGCATCGATCGCGGGATCTCGCCCCTGGCTGCCAGCATATTCACTCGGCCCATGCTGGTCCGTTCCGGTTCCGCCCGATGGCGGCCCGCCAAGCTTCTTGGACTCAAAACTGTCCGACCCCATGACCCCGGACTCCACACATCATCGACGACCCCGTACCGCTGCGGCGCCGCCGGAACACGCGCCCATCGATGAGAATTCATGATGACGCCGCGCGAATCTTGCGAATCAAAAGATAACACTCCCGGGTGCCGCGCATAGACAAAAAACAAAACCGGCGTGAGCTATGAACAGCTTGCGCGGCCGCGAATCAATCGGTCATCAGTTGCCGACGAACGGCCCGAGCGTCTCCCCGATGTCGTGCCTGATCACCAGATCGGCAACGTCGTCCTGTTCCGTGGGCTCGTTGTTGATGATCACCAGCTTCGCGCCGCAGTTCCTGGCCATCATCGGAAACCCGGCCGCCGGCCACACCACCAGCGACGAACCGATCGCGATGAACAGGTCGCAATGCCGGGCAAGTTCGGTGGCGCGGCGCATGGCGTCTTCCGGCATCGCCTGCCCGAACGAGATGGTCGCGGTCTTGACCGGCTCGTCGCATACGGCGCAGTCGGGCGCACCGCCGGTCTCCTCGAAGCGCAGCCTGACCCACGCCAGATCATAGGCCCGCGCGCAGCCGATGCAGCGGGCATAGGTGGTATTGCCGTGCAGCTCGATCACATGTTCGGCGGCGAAGCCGGAGACCTGATGCAGGTTGTCGATGTTCTGGGTGATGATGGCGGGGATCTTGCCGGCCCTGTAGAGGGCGGCGAGCGCGCGATGGCCGCGCCCCGGTTTGGCCGCGGCGAACGTCGGCTCCATCGCGAAGCGCCGCCGCCATGCCTCGTCGCGGGCATCGGGACTTGCCACGAATTCATCGAACGGGATCGGCCGGTTGCGGCTCCACAAGCCGCCCGGCGAGCGGAAATCGGGAATGCCGCATTCGGTCGATATGCCGGCGCCGGTGAAGGGAACGATGGTGGACGCCTCGGCGATCATGTCGCCGAGCTGTTCCACGCCGCTGCGAAGATCGGTTGCGATCATGGGATGATATCCGAAAAGTCTGGCCGCGCTGATTATAGCACGGCCGGTCGGATTGCTAAGTCACCTGCATGATCGGATGCAAGGCGGCCTTTTAAGACTGCCTCTTCAGGCCGCCTTTTCAGGCTGCCTTGGCGACCGGTTCCTTGACCTCGTCCGCCGCTTTGGCGGCCTCGCCGCTCGCGCCGCTCTCCTGGCTCTTCTTGCCCTTGGCCGCGGGAGCTGCCACTTGCGACTTGCGCGCCGGCTTGTCGTACTGCGCGAGCTTCTCCAGTTCGGCCTCGAGCTCGGCGCGCCGTGCCGCGACCTTCTCCGCCAGTTTGTCAGTGGCGAGGTCGCGCAAGTCGGCGACTTCTTCGATGCTCATCGCGTCCAGATCTATTTTTGCCATGGCCAGCCTCCGGTTTTCTTTTTGGCTAGCGGGAAGGCTCAGCGACCACAAGCGCGGCGCCCGTCTTATCCACCGCGAACGCTGGCGACGTCTCCGATTGCGTCGGCGTTGGCGCCTCGCCGGCGTTCTGCCCCGCGCGCCGGCCAACGTGACTTTGCCCGAGCGCGATCACAATCCCGCAACCTGGCGTCCCCATTGACGCCCCAATCGCGGACGCCAATGGACGCGGGACAAGAATCAAAAAGGGATGGGCATGACCGAACAGCCGTACAACGCCGCGCGCGAGCGCCAGGAAATCGTCAGCCGCGTTGCGAGTTTCAAAGCCATGCAGGAAAAATTCGAACGCGAGCGCGAGGAATATTTTGTCAGCACGCTGCGCAATGCCCGCAGCGGATCCGAACCGCCTATCCGCGGCACGCTGGAAGACCCGCCGTTCTGGTCGTAGCGGGATCGCCGTTACGAAAACTGGACAAATGCCCCCGGTTACTCGCCGAGGATCTCGCGAGCCCGGAACTTGGGCGCCGGATTGAATCGCCTGAGCGAGAAATCGACCCGCGATAGCCGTTGCAGCGCCGCACGAACGCTGAAGGCGATCAGCACTTCATGATGCCGCAGCCCCTTGCCGCCTTTGACGAGACCGAGGTCCCGTATCAGGCAATAGCGGCCGCTGCTCATGCGGGCGAACCGGCAATTCTTCCATCCCAACATCGCGCCAGCATGCATTGCCGCGCGATTCCGTCAATTCTTGACACGAATCGATTCCGTTTTGTTCACGGTGGAACGAACAGGGGACGCCTTTTTGCATTCAGACGAACCTTAACAAAACTTTTCCGCCGCGATGCGCCACCGACGCGGCGTGTGATCCAGCGCACGTCTGAATATCCGTTCAGGAAAATCCCTTGAACGATTGCCGCCTGGGGAACGTCCCATGTGCATCGTAGCCGGTGCCATGCACCTCATCTGGAGAATAAAATGTTTCGCAAGATTTCCTTCGCCGTCATCACCGCTATCGCCCTCGGTGCAGCCGCCATGTCGCCTGCTTCGGCCGGCGGTGGTCATGGGCATGGCGGTCATGGCCACGGTGGACATCATGGCCATGGCGGCCACGGCGGCCACGGTGGGCACAACGGTCACGGGCATCACAATCATCGTTTTTACGGCAGCTCGGCCTTCTACATCGGCGGCGATTGCTACAAGTACGTTCAGACCCGTCGCGGCCTGCGTCTCGTGAACGTCTGCGCTTACTGAACTTCGCAAGGCGAATGCCCCGGCCGGTGTGAACGGCCGGGGCATTTTTCGTCCCGCATCCGGGCGGCTGCGGTTGGGAGAAACCATTGCAGCCCGTCGGTATTATCAGACTGCAATACGGCAGACGGTTGGTGAACGATGGATCTGGCGACGTTGAAAGAGCAGGCCGAACGCTGCCGCCGTCTCGCCCGACAGGCCGACCCCTTCACCGAGCAGCGGCTGCTGGATCTCGCCAGGGAATACGAGGCGCGCATCGCGGAGCTGGAGCCGAAACCTTCGGCGGCGTCGCGAAGCCTGGGGAAAGACGAGACGTAAGCCGCCGCAAGTCAGGTCGGAAGCGTCTGGGCGTATTCCCTGATCAGTCCCTCATAGGCTTCCAGGGCCGGAAATTCGTCAAAGCTGTAAACGGCGCCGGTGGAGGTCCACGGAAATTTCCGGCTGGTGTAGGTTTCAACGAACGGCTCGAACCAGCTGTGATCGTCGAACATGGTCGGTCTCACATTGACGAACCAGTCCAGCCCTTCCGAACGGGTGAACATCCAGCTCTTGCAATGCGCACAGAAATGATGACCGGCGGGACCGTGAATTCCGCCGATCACCGGTTCGCCCTGGGTCACCGAAAAATTCGGCGTCGGGAACGCCGCGCTCAGCGAGAACGCGCTCGCGCTCATGCGCTGGCACCCGGTGCAGTGACAGGCCATGGTCAGAAGCGGCGGGGCTGTCACCCGAATTCGCACCTGTCCGCAACGGCAGTGACCGTCGAGATTCCATGAACGCATTTTCACTCTCCCGGGGCTGACAGCGTAGCGCCGGATTCACCGGCAGTCATGCCGCATGAGCCTCCCGTTCGGCGAGCGCCCGCTCGATCTGGCGGCGAACGGCCTCGGTGGGGCGGCCTTCCCGCTCGAGCAGGCGCAGCTGATTCCACAGGCGGATGATCTGTCGCTCTTTGCCGGCGTCCATGGCGGTCTCCCTGATGGCGCCAATGTGAACGAAACACGAACAAAATTCAAGCGCGACCGATAGCCGGTCGGCCGATGGAACACGCCGGCGCCCGACGGGTTGGGGAGTCATGAGCAAGACGACCAAGGCCCTGAAGAAGCAGGCCGCCAAGTCGCAGCTGGCTGCCCGGAGCACGGACGATCCTGTCGCCGCCCGCCAGCTCGCCTCCTTGGCGGAGGCCTTCCGTGCCCAGGCCGCCATCATCAAGAAAAACAAGAAGAAGCCGAAATGCCCTACACCGTAAGCGGAACCGACATCCGGGGCGTCAATACCGCCAGGCGCCGGACGCCTGAACTGGCGTTGAAAAAAGCCCGCGAGCTAATGGCACGCGCCTGTTACGATGTCCGGATCACGACGCCGGAGGGCCGGACCTACCATTCCGCCGAGTTCGGCGATCTGCCCCGAACGCCCGGGGCGCGGCGGCGTCCCCAAAAACACGCCCCCGTCCGCTAGGCGCGACCTGCCGGAGGCTGGGCGAAGCCAGAAGAAACCTCGCAAGGCAGTTCTCTTTTTCAAAAAAAACCTGCATAAGGCGGCATGGCAAAACCAAAAGTAACCTTCAAAATCGTCCGTATCGCCGAAGACAACTGGAGCATCCAGGCGGATTATCCGGGCGCCGAGCCGCGCATGATCACCGGCCTGACCAGCAAAGCCGACGCCGACGAGTGGATGAACGGCGAACGCCGCATCGGCTGGCTGCGCTCCCAGGGTTACGCGAAGTAGGCGCTGGAAAGCAGCGGAACGAGGCGTCGGTAATCCGTCCCCGCCTCCCCTGCACGCGTTCGCATTTTGCTGCTATTGAAGCGCCCGGGCTCAAAACAGTCTCTTCGATCCAAGGGAGCAGGAAAAATGCGTTACCTCCACACCATGCTGCGTGTGCGCAATCTCGATGCCGCGATGAAGTTCTATCAGGATGCGCTGGGGCTGAAGGAGGTCCGCCGCATCGACAATGACAAGGCGAAATTCACGCTGGTGTTTTTGTGCGCCGCCGAGGATGAGGCGCTGCTGAAAAATACGCCGAGCACGCGCGGCGCGCCGCTGGTCGAGCTCACCTATAATTGGGACGAGGAGAAATACGGCGAAGACCGCTTTTTCGGCCACCTCGCCTACGAGGTCGATGACATCTACGCCACCTGCGATCGCCTGATGAAGATGGGCGTCACCATCAACCGTCCGCCGCGCGACGGCAACATGGCATTCGTGCGCTCGCCCGACCTGCACTCGATCGAGCTGTTGCAGAAGGGCGATCCCAAGCCGCCGGCCGAGCCGTGGCTGTCGATGCCGAACACCGGCCACTGGTGAGCCCGACTACCCGGCTGGCGATCCCAGCGGATGCGCGGTTTCCTGGCGGCGCATCCGAAGCCGGCCTCATGCCGGGTCGAACACGCCCAAGTGTTCGCGCAAGTGTTCACGCAAGTATTCATGGTCGGTGAACCTTTTGGCTGCAAACTCGACGTAGATTCGAGGGGATCGCATGAGCCAGGCCAAGCACTATCAATTCCAGGCAGACCAGGCCAGGCGCCTGGCCCGTCAGGTGACCAGTGCAGAGGTTCGTGAGCGGCTGCTGGAAATGGCCGGCGAATACAGCCGCTACGCCGAGCTGATGGAAGCTCGCGAACGGCCCCCCGAGCAGGCTTCGGCCTGAGCTATCAGCCCCTGCGCAAGACGCGGACAAGACGCGGACCGGCTAAACAATTCCCAAAATATCCGCCACGTTGTCGAACACCAGAACCGGCGAAAGCCGCCCGAGCGCCTCCGCCCTGGCATAGCCCCAGGACACCGCCCCGAAATCGATCCCGGCCTGCGCAGCCGCCTCGCCGTCCCGGACCTCATCGCCGATGGCGATGGCGATGGCGATGGCGTCACTGGCGGCAATACCGGTCCGTTTCAGGACCGCCCTGAACTTGGCGGCCTTGCCGAACATCGAGGCGCCGCAGGCAAACTGCGACATCAACGCCGCATGGTCGCCCAGCGCCCGCCTGACATTGCTCTCGGAGTCGGAGCTGACCATGGCCATGATGACGCCGGCTTGCGACAGCGCCTGAAGCATCGGTCCGACGCCGGCGAACAGCGGAATGCTGTCGAGGTTCTGGCTCTTCAGCCGCCGCATGTCCGCCGCGATCAGGGGCATTCGCCAGACCGGCACCTCGAGATAGGCGATGATCTCGCGGGATGATTTGCCGCGCAGCATCTCGACGTCGCCGTCTTCGATCCGCCTGAAGCGATGCTTGTCGGCAAAGGAATTCACCACCCGCCGAAACCACGGCAGGCTGTCCGACAATGTCCCGTCGAGGTCGAATATGGCGAGCTTGTATCTGGGCATGATCCGAATCGCGCTGTCCTTATACCGCATGGCCGGCCTGCTAGCGCATGGCCGGCCTGCGGGATGCCGCGCATCGGGTGCGCGCATTTTTCCGGGCTTTCCGCTATCAACGGCAAAAGCCGAGCAACGGGAGAGCGACGCGTGCCAACCAACAATCAGAGCCAGCTGACGATCTGGGGCCGGGCCAATTCGGTCAATGTGCAAAAAGTGCTGTGGTGCCTGCGCGAACTCGATCTGCCCTACCGGCGCATCGATGCCGGCATGGCGTTCGGCCAGAACGATCAGCCCGAATATCTCGCGATGAATCCCAACGGGCGGGTCCCGACCCTGGTGGACGGCGATTACGTGCTGTGGGAATCCAATTCGATCATGCGCTACCTCAACCTCGCCTATGGCGGGGGATCGCCGATCTATCCGCAGGCGCCGAAGGCGCGCGCCGCTGTCGACCGCTGGCTGGACTGGACGCTGTCGACGCTGCAGCCGGTCGATCGCCCGGTGTTCTGGGCGCTGGTGCGCACCCCGGTCGAAAAGCGCGACATGGTCGCGATCCAGAAGGACGCCGACGCCGAGGCCGCGCAATGGCGGATCGTCGAGACGCAGCTGGCGACGCGGCGCTTCATCGAAGGCGACGATTTCACCATCGCCGACATCGCGCTCGGCGCCTATGCGCGGCGCTGGTTCGGGGTCGAGGGCGTGACAAAACCCAGGCTGCCCCATCTGGAGCGCTGGTTCGCGCAGTTCGCCGCCCGTCCCGGCTTCACCGAGTTCATCGCGCCGCCGATGTCGTAGCGCGTGAGTCGATAAGGCCCTGCGGCCGTCTGAATCGCATCAGGGCTTGAAGCCCGACTGCTCGAACAGCACGACGACGACGATCACGACCAGCGTCACCGCCGTCACCACGAGGCGCGTGGTCCAGCTCATGCCGCGGCTGACCCACCACAGCAGCGCACAGCTCATGATTACGGGGACGATGATCTCGAGCTGCAAATCCGGCCTCTTGCTGTTCGCACGTCTCGCTAGCGGCTGCCGCCGACCCCGATGCTGACAGCGCCGCCGATCTTCACACAGGTCTGCGTGCCGTCAACCCTGACGAAGCCCGCGCCATACGCGGCGCAGGTTGGGTCGGTGCGCGCGCCCTTCAGCGGATGTTGCCGGACGGTGGAGATGGATTTGTCTGATTTTTGCGCCCGCGGCTGCTCGGCGGCGGCCAGCGAGGCCGGCCACAGCGCCATAACGGCGATCACCAGGAGAACGTTTCGCATCCCGCCTTCTATCGCCGGCGCGCGGGAGCGACAAGACGGCTGATCGCAGCAGCCTCGATTTGGCTCTCCCAATCAAGATGATCCGTGTCTGCCACGCCACTCTCGCCACGTGATGACACCAACCGTCAGCACGCACAGCGGCAGAACGACGGTCCCGAGAACCAAGCCATAGGTCGACAGGGCGTCGTGCTGTTGAGCTGCCATCACCAGATAGACGGTGTAACCAACATAGAGCGCCAGAAACAGCGCGCCCTCCCAGCGAGCAATCAGGTTCCCGGTAAAAAAGATCGGCAGGCAAGCAATCGCCACGGCGATCATCACGGGAATATCAAACGCCGTCATTGCGGGTGCAATGGAAAGTCCAACTGGCGCCACCGCCGAGGAGATTCCGAGGACGCCGAGAATATTGAAGATGTTGCTGCCCACGACATTGCCGACGGCAATGTCGCGTTCACCGCGGATCGCCGCCGTGATCGAGGTCGCAACCTCAGGCAGGGAGGTACCCACCGCGACAATGGTCAAAGCGATCACCATTTCGCTCACACCGAGCAGCTTTGCGAAAGTCACGGCCGCCTGAACCAGCCAGCCTGCGCCCAGCACCAGCAAAATCAAACCGGCAACGATCATCGCGATCTGCACCGGCAGGTTCGAGTCCCAACCCGATCCAGGGTCGGCGTTCGCCTGCGCATCCGGATCCGCGGATGTTTCCTGACGACGACTCTGAACGATCAGAAATGCCGTATAGACGACCAACAGGCATGCCAGAATCAACCCGTCGATCCGCGACAGGGAGCCATCCCACGCCAGTACTGCCAGCAGCAAGCAGGTTCCAACCATTATCGGAACCTCCTGGCGGATCAGCTGCCGATCGATGATCAACGGCGTGATGAGCGCCGAGAGCCCGAGGATGAAGAGTACATTCAGGATGTTGCTGCCAACGACGTTGCCAACCGCGATGTCGGCCTGGTTCGACATCGCCGACTGCACCGAGACCGCCAGTTCCGGAGCGCTGGTGCCTAAACTCACCACGGTCAGGCCCACCACGAGTGGCGATATTCCGAACCTCAGCGCCAGTTTCGAGGCTCCCCGGACCAGAATTTCTGCGCCGACAATGAGGGCTGCAAGCCCCAACAGAAAACTCAGTGGCGCCACCATTACTTTGCCCCGTTAGCGGATGTCAGCTCGACGAACCGTACCCTATTCGGGGCGGAAAGTTGACGGTGCGCGCAATCGGAACGGCGGCATGTCGCGGGGAGGACATTTCGTCCCGCCCATGTCGTCCGAGCGGCCCGCGCTAGTTAGCGGACGAATTTGACGCCGACGGTCTTGCCGCGGCGCCAGACCACTTCGCAGCTTCGCCCGGTGCGCGCGTCACGCGAGAACGCCAGCCGCAGTTTGCCGGGCAATGCGTTGGGATCGTCGACCGTGACCTTGGCGCCGGACGAGGACAAATCCTGCACCACGCAGGGCCGCGCGGCAAAGCCGCCGTCCAGCGTAATCCACCCGGGCTGGTGAACGGATTTGCGGGATTCCCGCTTCTTTGCGGCTGCGGCCATCTTGAGTGCTCCTGAAGCGGTATCCCTACCGGATCAGGCTTTAGGAACCGTTGCGGAGAACGAATAATCCCGGGGGTTTGGGCTGCCGGGGCCGCGTCCAATCTGCCGCAAAAACGCTTTTGCCGATGACTTGCCCGGCCGGGCAAACGCCACTATACGTTCGCCCGCTGCTCCGGTCATGTCACTGCGAACCGGATTGCGGTACGGTGCCATCGCCCCTTCAAGGCGTTGATTTTCCGGGACTATTTGTTCTATATCTGCAGCGAAACGGCAGCCTTGCGACCCAGGTCGGTCGCAACAACGCCTTCGCTCCCTTCGTCTATCGGTTAGGACGCCACCCTTTCACGGTGGAGAGAGCGGTTCGATTCCGCTAGGGAGCGCCATCGTTTTCAATGGCTTGGAACCCGGTCGCTTTTCCGAACTTGAGCCAGGCATGATATCGGGCGAAACACCGGACCGACCAACCGGTTACGGTCGAGTGCTGATGGGATTTGAACATGGCCAGAATGACCGAGAAGCTACCCGAACAGCATTGCCCGGCATGCGATGGCCGCGGGATTCCCTTGGCCAAACAACCCGCGCAGCCGGGCCGTCGAATCTACCCTGCACCGTGCAAGAAATGCGGCGGCAAAGGTCGCATCGCCAAGGTCACTGATTGAGCGTGCGTGCGATTTCTGTTTTCTCGGCCATGCGGGGTGCACGCAGCCTGCCTGGATCGGCGGGCTCGCCAGCCAGCCCGGACAGACCATCATTGAAGAATTATCCATGCCGAGACGGCAATAAGAGCGGCAACGCTGACGACCAGAAGGGCGAGAAAGAACTTGCCCATCAGACGGACGTTGACGCCAACGGGAACTGGGCGATTTCCCTGTCGCGCTGACCCCTGACCGAGATGAAATTGCCTTCCCGGACCATGTCGGGCTTTTCGGTACCGATCCTGTGGGCGATGAAACTCCCATGATCCCTGGCTTCCGTGTCATTCCCACATTCGTGGCCAAGCAGGTCATGAGCCGGAAGTTCGCCGGCCAGATGAAAAAAATACCTCGGCATCACTCGGCCTTTGCAACGGTGCGGCGGTTTAGCAAACGTGACGCGGGCGTCCTCATCCCGCAGTTCTTCGATAGCGTGATAGAACTCCTCGTCCCTTCCCTCCGGCAACGACAGCCCGCCCGGTCGCGCCGCGGTAACACGACCTGAAACCAATTGCTGATATCCGAAGTTGTTCCGGGAGCCCGGCAAGTGCAGGTGCGGTCGCGCCAGCGATCGGCACTGCGCTTACAAGGACAGGACCGACCCGTGACTTGCTATTCATGGGTCGCACCTATAACAGCGGCCTGGCCCGGTGGCGAACCTCCACTCATCTCAGTCCGATTTGAAAGAACTTATGTTCTCAATGCTCCGCTGTATCATCTCCGTACTTCTGATAACCGTTTCAAGCGCCGCTTTATCGAAAGAAAACTGCCAGTCCGAAAAATCCATCAAGTCCGCCGACAGCGACAAGGCGACAAAAGTCCAGTTCAAGAACGAGAGCAAAAGCAAGATCAAGATTTACTGGATCAACTACGATGGGAAACGAGAGTTCTACAGCGACGTGAATCCCGGGCGGAGCTATACGCAAGACACCTATATGACGCATCCCTGGGTCATTACCGATACGACCGGACAGTGCGTCCTGCTGTTTCGTCCGTTGCCTGGCGCGACCGTGGCGACCGTCAGCGCCGTCGATTGATCGACCCAAAGCGGTCCGCTCCCAAGGGAGCGGGCGCGCTCCCTTGCCATGGTTTGCTTCTCTCGCGTCACGCCCTTGAATTTCCCGGCGGCTTTTTTGCCAGCGGCCGGCTTCTTCACGCCATGAGTTCGCCGGAGGTCTTGCTAAGCTTGGTTCATGCGGTCGCCCCCGATGAGTGATTGCCCGAAGGACTCGATCCCGAACTCCGGGGAGGCACGCAAAACAATTTATGAACAAACCAGCGCAGAAGCCCCGATTTCCCGAGCAGATTCAACAAATCCACCCGACGGGCAAATCACTTCTGTTTATCGGAAATCACGTCAAGCCCCTCGCGAAAAAATATTTCTGTTTTTCGGAAACATAAATCAGGGTATATCAACAGCCATCCCGTCCCACTCAGAGGGGCGTTGCGCAACGTACCGGCGCGGGGCGGGATGCGGTGGACGTGGATGGCGTGCTGACGAGGGCGCCTGAAGCGGACGGCGAAGTCATGTGGTCCCGACACCCCAAGGGCTGGTGTCAAGTTCCCGGGTTTCCCGGGGACGACGGTGGCAAAAGCGCAGGGCTCACCGAGGAGAGCATGTATAAGCCGTAAACTGCCGCGCAGGGAAAGTCGGATGTTCTCCGCTGGACCTGTTTGCTCGTGTGCGTCTTCTACTACTCCCATTGCACGCGAGACCGCGGGTGCAGCGCGCATCCGGCTTTCCCTGCGCCCTCTTCCTTCAAGAGGGCGTGACGTGAAGAGCAAACCTCGGGCGAAACGCGCCGCGAGATCGTGAAATCATGTGCGGACCTATCAACGTCATTGCAATGACGTGGAGGCAGCGGGACCCCGCAGCCTGGATGGAGCCAATGGTCGGCGCATCGCGCCGCGACGATGCCGACGCACGCCCTCTCGACGTTGGATGATTGAAACCGGAATTTGCGCGAGACACCCGATTTTGCGATGGTCCTTGCGGCATTCCTCACCGGACAAGAAGAGCCAGCCATTGCCTGACCATCGCGCGCACATTGACGGAGCCCGGGTCCTCGCCGATCTCAATGCGCTGCGTGGCATCGGCGCCTACAGGACCGGGGTTCACAAGCCGACTTTCTCGGAGCCGCATATCCGCTCGCTGCAGTGGCTGGCGCACCAACTTCCGGCGGCAGGACTTTCGGCCGAGATCGACGGCATCGGCAACGTGCTCGGCACAGCTGAACAGTCCGGTCCCAAACTGCTGGCCGGTTCGCACCTCGAAAGCCAGAACTACGCCGGCTGGCTCGACGGGCCGCTCGGCGTCGTCTACGCCCTCGAGGCCGCCCGCATCATCAACGCCGATCCGGGCGTCAGCGGATCGGTCGAAGTCGCGGCATGGTGCGATGAGGAAGGCCATTTCGGCTCGTTCCTCGGCTCGAGGTCCTATGTCGGCGCGCTGACCGAGGCTGACATCGACGCGGCGCGCGACCGCAGCAGCGGCCGAACCATGCGCGATGCCCTGCGCGAGGCGGGGCTGGCCGGCCGGCCCCGCGCCGGGGCTGAGCGCGGGCGCCATATCGGTTATCTTGAGGCCCATATCGAACAGGGCCAGACGCTCGAAAGCGGCGGCCTTGCGATCGGAATCGTCACTTCCATCGTCGGAATCTGGCAGTACAGGATCACCTTTACCGGCGAACAGAATCACGCCGGCACGACACGGATGAGCGTTCGCAAGGATGCCGGCCTGGCGCTGGCGAGGTTCTGCGTCGCCATCGACGACCGGTTCCCGGCATCCTGCGGACCGCGCACGGTATGGACCACCGGCCGCATCGCGCTGGATCCCGGCGCGCCGAGCATCATTCCCGGGGCCGCGGAAATGCTGTTCCAGATTCGCGACGATGACCCCGGCGTGATCGATCGCCTGGAGAGTCTGCTGCGCGACATGGCCGCCGAGGCCAGCGCGCAAGGCCGCTGCACGGTCGCCGTGGAGCGCATTCGCACCGGCACGCCCGCATTGATGAATGCAGGCTTCCAGCAGGCCATCGAAGCGGCCAGCGTGACCTTTGCCGGCGGCAGATCGATCCGCATGCCCTCGGGCGCCGGCCACGACGCCCAGGTGCTCGCCACCATCATGCCTGCCGGCATGCTGTTCGTGCCTTCGATCGGCGGCGTCAGCCATCACTGGAGCGAGAACACCGCGGATGCCGACATCGTGACGGGTGCCGAGGTTTTCGTCGATGCCTGCCGGCGCTTGCTGGCGGGATAAGCCCTCTGGTTCCGCTCCTCGCGATCCGCGTGGCCGGTGATCAGTCCGAACGCCGACCCCAGGCGATGGATGCCCAGACGCGCTCGTGCGCATAGTACCAGGCGATCTTGGTCAGGAATTCGAGGGCAGCAATGGAACCCGCCAGCGCAACCTTGCCGGTCAGATACCAACTGATGGCAAAGGTATCGAGCGTTCCCAGGACCCGCCAGCTGATCGCCTTCAGGACCGACCTTGTATGGGTCTCTTTACCGCGAAATAGAACCACCCGTGAACCCCGCTGCTTGACGATGCCATACCCAGTCACGCTGGCGGGCTTCTGCCCACCCATCCCGGTCGCGCGGAATATCACCAATGGACACAGCGCGCGAATACGTGCATTTGCCATCAGCGCGTTCACGCGCGTCTTCAACGCGCTATGGCATATCCGAAACGATCTGATTTGGCCCCCGACATTATGGGGCCGCTGCGACGCAACACCGCATCGCAACTCAGCCATATTTTGGCGCAGCCAGTGACAAATCCGCCACGATTGTGACAAGAAGCATAGATCTCGGGTCTCGATCCCTCATCCTTCATTCACACCGGCCCCCCGCTCCGTAGATGCTTCTCCTCCAGTCCCTCCCTACCGTGATCGGCACTGCGGCGATTGCGCCGGCGCTGTTGATCCTGTGGCTTGTAATCGCCGCCGGAGATCGGCCCGGGCCTCCCGCCAGGGTGTGGACCGCGTTTTTGCTTGGCGCTGCCAGCATTTCGCTGCTCGGCGTGGTGCGGAAGCCGCTGACGTCGTTGTTCGCGGTTCCGGAGCCCCCCTGGATCGCACAGGCGCTGCATGCGATCCTCGGGATCGCCGCGCCCGAGGAGATCGTCAAAGTTCTCGTCATCGTCGCGGTGACGTCGCGGCGCCGGCCGGGCGCGGATCCGATGGATGCCGTGGTCTACGGCGCCGCTGCCGGCCTCGGCTTCGCCGCCTACGAAAATCTGGCCTACCTCGTGCAGCACCAGGAGATCTGGCGGTCGCTGGCCGCGCTTCGCAGTGTCCTCACCGTGCCGTTCCACGGCGCGCTCGGCATCATCGCAGGCGCCTATCTCGCGCTGGCGCGGTCCGGCACGGCGCTCGGCGCAAACCGGCATCACCGCGACTGGGCACGCATCTCCAGCGGAATCCTGATCCTGCTGGCGCCGGTGACGCTGCACGCCGCATTCGATTTCCCATTGCTGACGTTGCAGCAGAATCCGGACATGGCGTCGTCCACCCGACTTGTCCTGGGCACCGCCAGCCTGCTGATCGGCTTCGGCACGATCGGCCTTGCAATTCGGCTGGTGTGGCGGGTCGGCCGTCATCAAGCGCCGCGCACCGAGGTCGCGCGCGAGCGGCTCAGCCAATTGCGGCAAATGTGGGCGCTGCTGGTGCTGGGCGGCGGCGCCGGCTTTGCCGGCCTCGCCTTCGTGCTGACGTCGATCCATCAATGGTTCGTCAATCCCGACCGCAACCCTGCGCTGGTCCTGGTGCCGATCGGCCTCGTCTCCATCCTGATCGGCGCCGCGCTGCTGGTGGCGACCAGTGCGGTCTATATCCTCGGCCGTAATCGCCTGCGCACAACGGCCGCGGGATTTTCGTCCGTGCCTAGCCAGGGTTGAGCCAAGGTTGAACCAAGACTGAGTCGAGTTGGCGGCTTTCCTTGATCTCGCGCAAGCGACGCCCCCAACAAATCTGTCCCACTGTAGCCGCCGCAAGCAATACTCTAAGATTACCTCGGCGTTGCCGGCAATGGGAGACCCTCAATGACCCTTCCCCAGGACATCACCAAGCTGCAATCGGAAATGAGCGCCGCGGTCCGCACCCACTGGAAGGCCTTTCTGATCGAGGGCATCCTGCTCGTGATCCTGGGACTGGCCGCGATCATCCTGCCGCCGCTGGCGAGTCTTGCGGTGACCATCTTTCTGGGCTGGATGTTTCTGGTCTCCGGCATCGCCGGCCTCGCGCTGACATTCTGGGCCCGGCAGATGCCGGGCTTCTGGTGGTCGCTGATTTCCGCGGCGCTGGCGGTCGGCGCCGGCATCATCCTGCTGGCGAAGCCGGCGCAGGGCATCCTCACTTTGACCATCGTGGTCGGTGCCTATTTCCTCGCCGAAGGCGTCGCGACCATCATGTACGCGCTGCAGCACCGCCGCGAATTGTCGGAGCGCTGGAGCTGGATGGCGTTCGCCGGCGCGCTGGACATCCTGATATCGGCCATGATCATCATCGGCTTGCCGGGCTCGGCGGAATGGGCCATCGGGCTTCTGGTCGGCATCAACCTGCTGTTCGGCGGGGCTTCGTTGATCGCGATGGCGCTCGCCGCGCGCAAGAGCTGATCGAGGACCGAACCGGACCGCGGCTCGCGGTCCGGGTTTTTTTGGATGACAAGCCATCAGGCATGCGCTATCAGAGCGCCATGATCACCGTCGCCACCAGCAACTATTGGTATTTTAGCTTCGACAGCTCGCTGGCGGTGGGAGGATCACGCTCAATCTGAAGAATTGCAGCAACAAGTCCGAACAGCCGCCGCCTGATCTGGCGGCTTTTTTTTGGCCGGCAGGTCCCCTCAAAACAGGAGCCATAGCCGTGTTGAGCACCACAGACGACCTTCGAATCGAAGAAATCAAAGAGCTGAGTACGCCGGAAGAGGTCATGCGCGAGATACCGCGCACCCTGACCGCGACGCGCGTGGTAACGGCGTCGCGCAATGCCATCCACGCCATCCTTGATGGCGCGGACGATCGCCTGCTGGTGGTCGTCGGTCCCTGTTCGGTGCACGATCCGGTGGCCGCCGTGGAATACGCCACGCGTCTCGCCGCCATGCGCGACCGGCTCTCCGATCGGCTCGAGATCGTGATGCGCGTCTATTTCGAGAAGCCGCGCACCACGGTGGGATGGAAGGGTCTGATCAACGATCCGGACCTCGATGGCAGCTTCAACATCAACAAGGGCCTGCGCCTCGCCCGTAACGTGCTTTCGGCTGTGAACAATCTCGGCGTGCCGGCGGGCACCGAGTTCCTCGACCTCACGACGCCGCAATACATCGCCGATCTGGTGGCGTGGGCAGCGATCGGCGCGCGCACCACCGAAAGCCAGATTCATCGCGAGCTCGCTTCCGGATTGTCCTGCCCGGTCGGCTTCAAGAACGGCACCGACGGCAATGTGCGTATCGCCGCGGACGCGGTGAAGTCGGCATCGCATCCGCACCATTTCATGGCGGTCACCAAGCGTGGACGCTCGGCGATCGCGGCGACGTCGGGCAATGAGGACTGCCATGTCATTCTGCGCGGCGGCAGCCGGCCGAATTACGACCGGGCCAGCGTCGCGTCCGCCTCGGCCGAACTCGCGCGCGCCGGCGTGGCGGCGCGGATCATGATCGATGCCAGTCATGCCAACAGCGGCAAGAGGCCGGAGAACCAGCCGCTGGTCGTTGCCGATGTTGCCGGGCAGGTCTCCGACGGGGATCGACGCATCGTCGGCGTCATGATCGAGAGCAATCTGGTCGCGGGCCGCCAGGACGTGCTGCCGGGCGCTGTGCTGAGCTTCGGGCAGAGCATTACCGACGGCTGCATCGACTGGCAGACCACGGTGCCGGCGTTGAACCTGCTGGCCGACGCCGTTACGGCGAGACGGGAGGCGCGGCGTCCCCCATTTCTGGAACGATCAGCTTGACCGGTTCATCGTGAGGGGGCGATCCGTCCCTGCCACCCAATCTGCCCGCGGCCTAACAGCCGCGGCAGATGCTCTTGATCTTGCGATCGAGAATGGCATTTTCCTTGCTCAGGGGATCGTTCGGGTCGTTCAGGTTCTTCTCCGAGGGAACGTCGCTGGCGCGCGGCTGGCGGTGGCCGACCGGGGCCTGTGGAAGCGGCCGGTCTTTCACGGCGGTCGATGATCCCCCGCTATTGCCGGTTTGAGCGATGGCGGGAACGGCGACCCAGATCAGCAGCGCCGTTGCCATGAGAAGTTTTTTCATCTTGTTCTCCTGTATCAGAGAATTCATCTACCGCGCCCGGTCGTCTTTTCCCCGTCGATCGTCATTGGATCACGGCTTCGGAGGATAGAGATGTACGTCGCCGCAATAGTCGGCCACACGATAGCGCGTTTCGGCGCCCGGTTCATCTTCCGATGTGGAGTTGGCCTGCGACAAGTAGCTCGGGCCAACCGGCGATTTGCCGCGGCCGCCGGGAATATCCAGCACGTATTCCGGCTGGCACAGGCCGGACACCCGCCCCCGTAAAGTTCGCATCAATTGCTGCCCTTGCTCGATCGTGGTGCGCAAATGCGCCGTGCCGGGCGCGAGATCGCCGTGGTGCAGATAATAGGGCTTTATTCGGCACTCGACGAAGGCGCGCATCAGCGCCTCCAGCGTCGCGGCGTCGTCGTTGACGCCGCGCAGCAAGACCGACTGGCTGACCATGGGAATGCCGGCATCGACGATGCCGGCGCAGGCCGCGCGCGCCTTACCCGTCAGTTCGCGCGGATGGTTGGCATGCAGTGCAACCCAGGTCGCCGCCCCCTTGACCTTCAACGCCGCGATCATCTCGTCGCTGACGCGCCGGGGTTCGGCGACCGGCACCCTGGTGTGAATGCGGATGATCCTGACGTGATCGATTCCGGCCAGATCCGCCATGATTTCGGCGAGTCGCCGCGGCGACAGCATCAGGGGATCGCCCCCGGTCAGGATCACTTCCCAGATTTCGGAATGGGCGCGGATATAGGCCAGCGCATTGTCGTAGGCGCCTTGCGAGAGCGCGTTCGCCTTGCCCGGCCCGACCATTTCGCGGCGAAAACAGAAGCGGCAATACACCGCGCAGACGTGAACGAGCTTGAACAGCACCCGGTCGGGGTAGCGATGCACGATGCCCGAGACCGGCGAATAAGCGTGATCGCCGATCGGATCGGCGCTCTCGTTCGCCTGCACGCTCAGTTCATCGGCGTTCGGAATGTACTGCCGCGCGATCGGATCGTCGGGATCGTCGGGGTCGATCAAGGCGGCGACATCGGGCGTCACGGCCACCGCGTAGCGTGCCGCCACCTTTTGCAGATCGGCGAGATCCTCGACCCGGGCGAGGCCCTGGGCGACCAGTTCCGTCGCCTCGCGCAAGGTCGCGGCCGGTTTGAAATTGATGCTGTGCTGGAATTTGATGCTGTTCATGCCTCACCTGCCGGTGGCGTCCATACCACCTGATCAATCCGTAACGCGCCGCTCGCCAGCATTACCAGCCGGTCGAAACCGAGCGCGACGCCGCTGGCCCGAGGCATCTGCCCGACCGCAGCGAGGAAATCCTCATCCAGCGGATAACGCTCGCCGTAGCGCCGCTGCTTTTCGTCCATCGCTTCAGTGAAACGAAGGCGCTGCTCGCGCGGATCGGTCAACTCGCCAAAGCCGTTGGCGAGTTCGACGCCGCAGGCATAAATCTCAAAGCGCTCGGCGACGCGCGGATCGGACGGTTTGGTCCGCGCCAGCGCCGCCTCCGGCGCCGGATATTCGAACAGCACGGTCAAGCGCCCCTGCCCCAGTCTCGGCTCGACATGCTCGACCAGTACCTTGCTGAAGATGTCGGACCAGGTGTCGTCATCCGATATCCGCACCCGCGCTTTTGCCGCAGCCGCCAATGCGGCGCGGTCACCGCGACCGTCCGCGATGGTGGATAGCAGATCGATGCCGGCAAAGCGCTCGAACGCCGCGGCGACCGTCAGCCGTTCGGGTTCGGTCAACGGATCTGCCGTTCTGCCGCGGAACGAAAACTGCCCGATGCCTGTGGCCTGTGCGGCATGCGCAATGATGACGATGCTGTCGGCCATCACGGCCTCATAGTCGGCATCGGCGCGGTACCATTCCAGCATGGTGAATTCAGGCAGATGCAGGTCGCCGCGCTCACGGTCGCGGAACACCCGCGCCAGTTCGAAAATCCCGGTCTCGCCGGCCGCCAGCAGTTTTTTGCAGGCGAATTCCGGCGAGGTCCGCAAATAGCGGCTGGCGCGTTGGCCGTCGGCGCGCGTGAGGTCGGTGCGGGGCGCATGCAGGTGGGTCTCATTGCCCGGCGAAACCTGCAGAATTCCCGTCTCGACCTCGACGAACCCCTGCGCATCGAACCAGCCGCGGACGGCCCTCGTGATCGCGCTCCGCGCCATCAGGAACGGCCTGACGTCGGCGTGGCGCGCGGGCGTCCACCAGGGCGAAATCCGGTCTGTTTCAGGCATCAGCGGGCGGCCCCATCCGGCCGCAAACTGCTGGCATCGACCGGCAAAATCAGTATGTTGCAGCCCGAAACCGCCTTTACGGCCCCGGGACGCCCTTGTCCGGATCGGGCCGGGGCCAGAATATCAGGAAAAACAGCCTTGAAAGTCATCGCCAGTTCTATTCGCAAGGGCAACGTCATCGAGCAAGACGGCAAGCTTTACGTTGTTCTGACCGCCGAGAACATCCACCCCGGCAAGGGAACTCCGGTCAGCCAGATTGAAATGCGCCGAATCAGCGACGGGGTAAAGGTTTCCGAGCGCTACAAGACCACGGACCAGGTGGAGAAGGCGACCATCGAGGACCACAATTACAATTATCTCTATGAGGACGCCGACGGCTTTCACTTCATGAATACCGAAAATTACGACCAGGTTCAGGTGCCCAAGGACGTGATCGGCAACGCCAAGTCCTTCCTGCAGGAGAACATGACCGTCAAGCTCTCGCTTCACGGCCTCGTTCCGGTGGCGATCCAGATGCCGCAGCGCGCGACGCTGGAAGTCGTGGAAACCGAACCGGTCACCAAGGGCCAGACCGCTTCGTCTTCCTACAAGCCTGCCATCCTTTCCAACGGCTTGCGCACCAACGTGCCGCCGCATATCGGCGTCGGGACCCGCATTGTGGTCATGACCGAGGACGGATCCTACGTGGAACGCGCCAAGGATTAGGCAAGGATCTGGCAGGGATCAGGCGGCTCGATAATGGCGCCGGGGGAGCGACGCATTGGCTACGAAAGCGGTCCGGTTCGTCACGCGTTGGCTGGCACCTTTCGTTTTGCTTCCGGCCGGCCTGGCCGTTGCGGTCGCCGATGAGTTCCGGACCCCGGCGGTTTCAGCCGTGCGTATCGAATGGCGCGCGGCCCTCGACCAGCTGAGAACCGAGATCAACACCCGGCCGGCGGTCGCATCCAACTTCACCTTTTCCGGCCGGCGGCGGCTGCCGGGCTACGATCCCCGCACCATGCCGGCGCTGCTGCAGTTGAATGCGGTGACGTCGCCCATCTTCACCGGTATCGGGCGAAGCCGGGTGCCGGTGCTGCTGCCGTTCGACACCGCAGCATTTCTGGAGGCCCGGCTCAGCGGCACGCCGGCGAGCCTGTCGCTGGCGCGCTTTCAGGCGGACTTTGGGCCCGCCGACCTGTTCGACGCCGGCCCCGCCGGCTACGACGCGGTGTTTTCGCTGGAACCCGGCGCCGGCGATGGCATGCCGCAGCGGACGTTTGCAAGACCGGTCGAAGTGCAGATCACCGGCTCAAGCCTGATCTACGACATCGGCGATCCCCTCGGCGGCAAGGGTGAGCCGGTCAAGTCGCTGACGGAGGAATTCCCCGACCTGCGCCGTTTCATCCGGGAAGGCTATGTGCGCTATGCCTTCACACGGTTCGGCGCTCCCTATGTGGTGTCGATCCAGTGCCTCGACTCCGTGCCGCGGCCGCGGCGGCTGGCTTGCCGCGAGGCCTATCCGGTCGCCGAACGTTTCCTGAAAGCGCTGCGCGTCGCCGGCGGTCTGCCCTCGCGGCAACTTATGGACACCCCTTCCGGTGTCGCCGAGCGGCCGCTGCAACGCTCCCCTGATTTCAGCTATCGTCCGGCCGGCGACATCATCGCCAACACCGGCTTTCGCAAGCAGGGCGGCCGCGCCGACTTTACCGCCTACTCGCAAATCCGCTTTCCGCTGGAGAAGGCTCCGGCCTTTGCGCATTCGCAATCCTTCATGAAGCGCAGGGCACGCGAGAATCCCGACGAGGTGGCCGACCATAACGGTGGCTATAATTCAGGCTATCCTTGGCAGGACAATTTTTGCGAAGCCCGCAGTTTCGGCGTCGGCCAATGCGCCGCCGGATACGGCCACCAGGGGCAGGATATCCGTGCCGGCGAATGTGAAGGTGTCAGTGAAGGCGGCGGCGAATGCGATCCCAGGCAGCAGGGGGTGGTCGCGGTTCGCGACAGCGTCGTGATCCGCTCGCCGAAGCAGCAGGCGGTAACCCTGCAGATCAACAGCCATACCGAACATATCCGCTTCCGCTACATGCACATGAACCCGGTGAGCCTCGATGCCGACGGTGTCGTCAACGGACGCCTCCTCGCGGAGGGCGAAAGGTTCGGCGTGGTCTCGAATTATCTCGACCGTCCCAACGGCACCAGCCGCCACCTGCATTTCGACGTGCAGGTGTTCACGCGCGACGGCTGGCTCTGGGTCAATCCCTACGTCACCCTGATCTCGGCCTATGAACGCCTGATCCGCGGACGCGGACGCGAGACCGGGCCCCAGGCGGCGCCGGGGTCAGCCGTGGCGAATGCGTCGTCGAAGGATGTGCTTCGTCGCCTCGATTCCAAGGAAAGCGGCGAGAACTGATCGCCGGAAACCGATGGCTATGACGCTGCGGCCTTGGGCGCTGATGGCCGCGCCGGCGGGGTCCAGCGATAGCTGGCCCCGAACCTGTTCCAGACATTGATCGACGCGATCGCGGAGGTCAGGTAGGTCAGCTCCTTCTCGGAAAACTCCGCATTCGCCTGCGCATATACCTCGTCACTCACGCCGCCGGCCAGCAACGTCAACGCCTCGGTCCACGCCAGAGCCGCGCGCTCGCGCGCCGAAAACAGCGGCGCCTCGCGCCAGACCACGACGAGGTTGAGCTTGTCGGCCGACAGGCCGAACTTCTCGCCCTGCAGGATATGATACTGAACGCAGAAGGCGCAGCCGTTGATCTGCGAGGCGCGCAGCTTGATCAGCTCCAGCAGCTGCATGTCGAGTCCGGCCTTGGCGGCGAACTGGCCGAGCGCGAGCACGGCATCAAAGACATCCGGCACCAGCGCCTTGAAGTCTGCGTACTCGCTGCGGGCATGTGACATCGTCATCACCTCATGTTATCAGTGTGCTGATTTATTATCAGAGCCCTTATATCATGCGCAAGATAAAGGCATCGGCAAAACCGCGCCCGGCTCGAAAGGCGCCAAACCGACGAAAATCGGACGTCGCCTCAAAGTCGGCACCGCGTCGGCAAGAATCTCAGCCCGATCGCGCCGGCGCCCGCCCGCCGCCGCCGGGCAAGGGCACGCGCGGCGAGCAAGGTCACCTCGCCTATCTCCTGCGGCAGGCCCAGGCCGCAACCCGGCTGACGCTGGACCGGCGGCTGGCCGATCTCGGGATCACCCCGCCGCAATTCTCGGTCCTGACCATGCTGCGGGCCTATCCAGGCCTGTCGGGCGCGGATCTCGCCCGGGTGGCGCTGCTGACCCCGCAGACCGTCGGGGTCATCATCCGCAACTTGGAACGCGATGGGGCCATCAGAAAGTCCCCGCACCCCGTACACGGCCGGGTGCTGCAATGGACGCTGACCCGCCGCGGCTGCGCCCTGCTCGACCGATGCCGCCGTCCCGTCCAGGCGCTGGAACGGCGCCTGATCGCCGGGCTCAGCGCCAGGGCGCAAGCCACGGTGCGGCGCTGGCTGTCCAAAATTGCCGCAGACCTGCAGCAGGATCGCTAGTTCCAGCGGCGCTTTGACCTCTGCCGCGCCGCCTCCCTCGCCGCTAGACTGTCCCGATGGACCATTTTGATTCTCTTGCTGCCCCGACCCGCCGCGCCTTGCTGCGATCGACCCTCGGCGCCGGCGCCCTGCTCGCGCATCCCCTCGCGGCGTTTGCCGCGGCCCCGCCGGGCTTCGACCAGTGGCGCGACAAATTTCGCGCCCGGGCCCACGCGAAAGGCGTCTCGGACGCGACCTACACCCGCGTGATGGGCCGCATCGAGCCCGATATGTCCGTATTCAAAAAGATGGCGAAGCAGCCCGAGTTCCACGAGCAGATCTGGCAATACATCAATCGCCGCGCTTCCGATTGGCGCATCACCGCCGGCAAGGAAGCGCTGCGCAAGAACGCGGCGCTGTTCGCGCGGATCGAACAGGAATTTGGCGTCGAGCGCGGCACGCTGCTGGCGCTGTGGGGCGTCGAGTCCGCCTATGGCGATCCCCTGGTGCAGCAGAACCATATGCGCCCGATATTCCCCTCGCTCGCGGCACTGGCCTGGAACGAGCCGCGCCGCCGCGGCTATTGGGAAACCGAGCTGATCAACGCGCTCAAGATCGTCGATCGCGGCTGGGGCTCACCGGAGGAGATGCGCGGATCATGGGCCGGCGCGATGGGCCATACCCAGTGGATGCCGGAAGTCTGGCTCAATGTCGGGACTGACTACGACCGGGACGGAAAAGTCTCGCCATTCGGAAGACCTGACGACGCGCTCGGCTCCAGCGCACGCTACCTGTTGAATCGCGGCAAATATCGCCGCGGCGAACACTGGGGCTATGAGGTGCGGGCATCTGGCGCATCCTCCAGCGGCAATCGCACCTATGCGTCGTGGGCAAAGGCCGGCGTGAAGCGTGCCGACGGCCAGCCGTTCCCGCAGCCCAATGCAGGCGCGCAGATGTGGGTGCCGGTCGCCGGCGGCCCGGCGTTCCTGCTCGGTCCGAATTTTTACGCGGTGCGCAGCTACAACCCCTCGATGAACTACGCGCTGGCGATCTGCCATCTCGGCGACCGCATTCTGGGCGGCCCGCCCTTCATCCAGCCATTCCCCGGCTCCGAGCGTGTCATGACGCTCGCCGAAATACAGGAAATGCAGACCCGATTGACAAAAGCCGGTTTCGACACCGGCGGCACCGACGGCCGCGTCGGCAACGACACCATGAAGGCGGTCAAGGCCTATCAGATCAAGATGGGGCTGGTGCCCGCCGACGGTTACGGCGGGCTGAAGGTGCTGGCGCGGTTGCGGCAGGGACCGTAGGGGCGGCCGTCGCTCCCCTTACCCCTGCCTTACCGCGCCACCCGCGTTCATGCCCCCGTCGATCACCAGTTCCGTTCCGGTGACATAGCGCGAGGCGTCGGACGCCAGATACAGCACGCCGCCGGCGATCTCGATGGCATGGCCGGCGCGGCCGAGCGGCGTCGCCAGTTTCGCGCGTTCTTCCGGATCAATCGGCGCATTTTGCCCGCTGCCCGACGCTTCGGTCGGAATCTTGCCCCAGATCGGCGTGTCGATAATGCCGGGATGCACCGAGTTGACCCGGATGCCGTCGCCAAAGGATGCGCATTCCATCGCGATCGCCTTGGCGAACAGCCGCACGCCGCCCTTGGTCGCACAGTAACCGGCCAGCGTTTGCGCGCCGCGCAGCCCCGCCAGCGACGACATCATGATGATCGAACCGCCGCCGGTCCGGCGCATCAGCGGCAGCGAGTGCTTCACCGACAGGAATACGCCGTCGAGATTAATCGCGGTCTGCCGCCGCCAGTCTTCCAGCGACATGTGGACGATCGACGGCACCGAGATTCCGATACCCGCATTGGACACCAGGATATCGAGCCGGCCGTAGCGTTTTCCGACGTCGGCCACCACTTCCTCCCAGCGCGGCTCGCTGGTCACGTCCTGGTGCAGGAACACTGCCTCGTGCCCGGCCTTGGTGATGCCGGCGACGACTTCGGGGCCCCTGAGATCGTCGATATCGGTGACGACAACCCTGGCGCCTTCGCGCGCCAGCAACTCGGCGACCGCAGCACCAATGCCGGACGAACCGCCCGTGACCAGCGCGACCTTGCCCTCAACTTGCCCCGTCATTTCCACTCCCGTTGTTATCGTTGTTGTTGGTTTTATCGGATCATCGCCGAGCCCTAATCGGTCTCAATGCCCTCACCGCAGGCGATCCCCGATCTGCAGTGACTGGACGAGTCGCTATTCGGCTTCGACATCTTCCAGACGAACCCCGCGCCCTGCTTGGAGACTGGTGCGCGCCAGTTCAATCCGACGCAAAAATCGCCGGTCATTTTCGAGCCGATATTCGAACCAGTTTTCTTCCCGGACCTGCCGGCCCGGTGCTTCTTTCGCTCGACATACCCGAGCAATGCGAGCCATGCCTAGACCTCCGATTTGGTCAGATCGTCATATCCTCGATGATCTTTCGGTTACACTCGTAGCATTGACGGTGGTTGCCTGCGACACCTTACCGGATCATCGCCGGGCCCTGATCGGGCACGGCGACATCGATCACGCGAAACTGCACCCGCTCGGTGCCCTGCCAGCGATCGACCGCGAGCGATCCCGCGACATGCAGGGGCTGGCCGCGATGCTGGGTCAGCGCATTGCCGAGCTTTTGCCCGACCGCGCGAAATGCGATGCCGTTGACGATGGCGCCGTCGCCGGATTTGAAGCGCAGCCGCAAATGCGCCTGCCCGACTTCATCGGCATAGACAAGCTGATGCGACGGCAGCGCCACCACGGGCTCGGGATTGCCGCTGCCGAAGGGACCGGCGCGATTGAGCATGGCGGCGAAATCCGGGGTCACGCTGCGGGCGCTGACGGCGCCGTCGATGAACAGCTCGTTTTCGTGCCTGGAATTGGCAACGTCGGCGGCCAGCGCGCTTTCCATGTAGGCGCGGAATTCCGCCAGCCGCTCCTTGCGCAGCGTGACGCCGGCGGCCATGGCGTGACCGCCGCCCTTCATCAACAGCCCCTCCTTCACCGCCTGCCGCACCGCCTTGCCGAGGTCGACGCCGGATATCGAGCGGCCGGATCCGGTGCCGATGCCGCCAGGTTCCAGCGCAATAGCAAAGGCCGGCCGCGAGAATTTTTCCTTCAGCCGCGAAGCGACCAGACCGACCACGCCCGGGTGCCAGCCCTCCGACGCCGTGACGATCACCGCACCCTTGTCCTCCAGCCCGAGCGAGGCCAGCGCCTCGGCCTCGGCCTGCGCTTCCGCCATCTGCTCGATGACGCGGCGTTCGATGTTGAGGCGGTCGAGTTCGGCGGCGATCCGTGCGGCTTCCGAAATATCGCCTTCCAGCAGCAGCCGCACCCCGAGGTCGGCACGCCCGATCCGCCCCCCCGCATTGATGCGCGGCCCGAGCATAAAACCGAGATGCCAGGCTTCCGGCGGGCCGTTCAGCCGCGACACGTCCATCAACGCGGTGAGACCGACATGATCGCGCCGCCGCATCGCGATCAGGCCTTTTGCCACAAAGGCGCGGTTGAGCCCGATCAACGGCGCGACGTCGGCGACAGTGCCGAGCGCGACAAGGTGCAGCATGCCGAGCAGATCGGGTTCCGGCATTTCGCCGGTCCAGAACCCACGTGTCCGAAGTTCCCGGTTGACCGCGACCAGCGTGACCAGCACGAGACCGATCGCGGCGAGATGACCGAGGCCGGAGAGATCGTCAGGCCGGTTCGGATTGACCAGCGCGTCGACCTCCGGCAATTCCTCGCCGGACTGATGATGATCGATCACGACCACGGACATCCCGAGCCGTCGTGCTTCGGCCAGCGGCTCAAGGCTGGTGGTGCCGCAATCCACCGTCACCAGCAGCGTGGCGCCCTTGCCCGCCAGCATGCGGATGGCTTCGGTGTTGGGGCCGTAGCCTTCAAAGATCCTGTCGGGAATATGAATCAGCGGATCGAGCCCGCAATGGCGCAGGTGCCACGCCAGCAGCGCTGCCGAGGTGGCGCCGTCGACATCGTAATCGCCGAAGATCGCAACCTGCTCGCGCCGCATGGCGGCATCCGCGATGCGTTTGGCGGCGGCCTCCATCTCGGTCACGGTGTAGGGATCCGGCATCATCTTGCGAATGGTCGGATCGAGAAAATCCCCGACCGCGTCGAGCTCGACGTCCCGCCCCGCCAGCACGCGCGCCAGCATTTCCGGCAATTGATAGCGCTGCGCGATCGCCAGCGCCCGCGCCGCGCCCCGCGCATCGAGCCGGTCGCGCCACAGCTTTCCCGTCACCGAGCGCGCGACGCCGAGAAAAGCCGGCGGCGCTTCGACGGGCAATGCGGATGCGGGGAGCGTCATGGTGCTTTCAGCAGGCGGGTGCGAAGGGCGGGAAGGACAACGGTTTGCGGCAGTTGGGAAGTTCCTCCCGCATCTTGAGGAGAATCGGAGCGAACGGGCCGTCGGCGGTCGGCGATAATTCGAGACGTACAACCCTGTTCGCCGATGGTACAAGGCCGGGTCGTCGGCGGCAATTGCTGAAAAAACCGGCTAACTGCCGAAACAAGGTGCAGATCTTGTCGGTGTTTCTACCGTCCCGGATTCCAGAAATTAAACCCGCGTTAGGCTGAATCAGTGAAAAGAGCCGAAGTATTCGATTTGTGCTTTTTTCTCCCGGTCCACCCGCTGGAGGTGGGTCATAGCCGCAACGCAGAGGAAGTCGGTCAATGTCCGCCGCGCTTGATTACAATCGAGCGAGATTGACCGCCAGCGTTGCGGCCAGTCCAGCAGGTGCCGAGGACGAATCCGATATCTCCGCACTGATCGCGCGGCTGACCGCCGAGGTCAACCAGATCGCCTGCGAGAAGACGAAATCAATCCAGCACATTACCAACCAGATGAAAATGCTGGCATTGAATGCGCTGATCGAAAGTTCGCGGGTCGGCGCCCAGGGCGCCGGCTTTGCCGTGGTCGCGCAGGAAGTACGCAGCGTCGGTCAGCAGGTCGAGGGCATCGCGCGGGAGCTCGAAACCCAGCTGACGAGGCGGACCGGAAACCTCATGAGCTCGATCGAACGGATGACCGAGCGATCTCGCGGCGAGCGCATGGTCGACCTGTCGCTGAACGCGATCGAACTCATCGACCGCAACCTCTATGAGCGAACCTGCGACGTGCGCTGGTGGGCGACCGATTCCGCCGTCGTCGACTGTGCCGCGGCGCCGGATACGGCAGCCGTCTCCCATGTGTCGGAGCGGCTCGGCGTGATCCTGGCGGCCTATACCGTGTATCTCGATCTTTGGCTCTGCGATCTCGACGGCAATGTCCTGGCCAACGGCCGGCCGGACCGCTTCGACGTGGTCGGCCAGAACGTCGCGGCGACGAAATGGTTTCGTGAGGCGCGCGGGCTACGCTCCGGCGACGACTATGTCGCCGGAGATGTCGAGAGCCAACCGTTGCTCGCCAACGCCCAGGTCGCGACCTATTGCGCCAGTGTCCGCGCTGACGGCAAGGTCAACGGCAAGCCGATCGGCGTGCTGGCGATTCATTTCGATTGGCAATCCCAGGCCCGCGCCATCGTCCAGGGTGTGCGCGTCAACGCAGCCGACAGGGCGCGGGTGCTGCTGGTCGACTCCAATTTCCGCGTGATCGCCGCGTCCGACGGCCAGGGACTGCTTACAGAGCGCGTGCCGCTTTCGCTGGAGCAACGGCGCAGCGGCTTCTATCATGACCGGACCGGCGCGCTGGTCGCGTTCCACGCCACGCCCGGCTACGAGACCTACAAGGGTCTTGGCTGGTTCGGCGTCATCATCTGCGCCGCGGCATAGGCGCTCGGCGCAGGTCTTCCCGATCTAGCATCCCATCTTGTCGGCGATCCCGTTAAAATCCTTCGCGACGATATCCCAGTCACCGGTCGCCTCGAAATCGATTTTCTGCAGCGGGCCATATTCGGTCGGCCGCGCCACGAAGGCGGTCTTGAGGCCGTTCTTCTGCGCCGCCTCGAGGTCGCCGTTGTGCGCGGCCACCATCATCACCTGCTCCGGCGCCAGGCCGAGCAGTTTAGCCGCGCCGAGATAGGTCTCGGGGTCGGGCTTGTAGTGCTCGAACAGTTCGGCCGACAGGATCAGGTCCCACGGCAACCCTGCGAACTTCGCCATATTGGTCAGCAGCGCCACATTGCCGTTCGACAACGGCGAGATGATGTATTTCGTCTTCAGCCGCGTCAGCCCGGACACGGTGTCGGGCCAGGCATGCAGCCGGTGCCAGCCCATGGTGAGATAATGCAGGTCGGCCTCGGTCAGCCCTTGAATCCCGAACTGCGCCACCAGCTTTTCCAGCGATTGCCGATGCAGCGTGTCGAGGATCATGTAGCCGCGTTCGGGATGTTTTCTCACTTCATCCATCGAAGCCATGTAGACGGCGCGCCAACCGTCGACCAGCGCGGTCCAGTCCGCGTTAACACCGCGCTTCGCCGACCATTTTGTGAAATCGTCGATCAGGCTGGTGCGCCAGTCGACGCAGGTGCCAAATACGTCGAACACCAGCGCTTTCACATCCAAATTTTGCGACATGCTCACTCCCCGTTTTTTGTTCTTGATTGCGCCGCTTCTAGAGCACCTTGCGGTACTGGATGAATCCGAGATTGTCGGCAACTCCGTCGTACAGCGCGCGTGCCTGGGTGTTGGTCGATTGCGTCAGCCAATAGACGCGGCTTGCGCTGGCCGCCCGGGCCTTGTCGTAAACCGCCTCGATCAGCGCCCGTCCCAGCCCCCGGCCCCGCGCCGTTTCCGCGACGAACAGATCTTCAAGATAGCAGTACCGGTGCGGCGCCCAGGTCGAACGATGAAACAGATAATGCGCGAACCCCGCCAACTCGCCGTCGACATAGCCGCCCAGCGCAAACATCGGCTCGTCCGGATCGTGAAACCGCATCCAGGCGAGATCGCAGACGTCCTGCGTCAGCGCCGTCCTGTAGAAGGCGAGATAGCCCGCCCACAGCGGGTCCCACGCGTCGCGCTCGTCCTCACCAACCGGTCGTATCTGGATGGTGCCGGGCATGTGTTGCTCAGTCCAGGTGGAATTTTTCGAACTGCCGGTGTTCGGCCTTGATGTAACGTACCGTGCCGGTGACCGAACGCATCACGACGGTTTCGGTCTCGATCACGCCCTTGCGGAACTTGACGCCTGACAGCAGCGAGCCGGTGGTGACGCCGGTTGCCGCGAACAGGCAGTCGCCCTTCGCCATGTCCTCGATGCCGTAGATCATACGCGGATCGAGCACGCCCATCTTGTGGGCGCGTTCGCGCTTCTCTTCGCTGTCGAGGATGAGGCGGCACTGCATCTGGCCGCCGATGCAGCGCAGCGCGGCCGCCGCCAGCACGCCCTCGGGCGCGCCGCCGGTGCCGATATACATGTCGACGCCGGTATTGTCGGGATCGGCGCAATGGATCACGCCCGCCACGTCACCGTCGGTGATCAGGCGCACCGCGGCCCCGGTGCCGCGAATGGCGGCGATGATATCGGCGTGGCGCGGGCGGTCCAGCACCAGCACGGTGATCGAGGAAGCATCGACCCCCTTCGCCTTGGCCAGCCGGCGAACATTGTCCTCGGGCGATGCGTCGAGTTCGACGACGCCTTTGGCGTAACCCGGGCCGACCGCGATCTTCTGCATGTAGACGTCGGGCGCATGAAGCAGCGTGCCACCATCGGCCATCGCCATGGTCGCGATCGCGCCCGGCATGTTCTTGGCGCAGAGCGTGGTGCCCTCGAGCGGATCGACGGCGATATCGACCTGCGGGCCGGCGTTCATGCCGACTTTCTCGCCGATGAACAGCATCGGCGCCTCGTCGCGCTCGCCCTCGCCGATCACAACGGTGCCTTCGATCGGCAGCTTGTTGAGTTCGCGGCGCATCGCGTCGACCGCGGCCTGATCGGCCTCTTTCTCCTTGCCGTGGCCCCGCAGCCTTGCCGCCGATACCGCCGCGCGCTCCGTCACCCGCACGATCTCGAGCGTCAGGATGCGCTCGAGCAGCAACTGCGGTGGAACCGAAATATGGGTCGACATTGGCAAACTCCCTAAGACGTCACTGCGGATCTGGCGACCCGTACACTCGTTTCATCCGCCGTCCGTTCGGACGCAGCGTCAGTTCTTTTCGATCCGTATCACCTGCGGCCGTCCGCTGATGACCTTGTCGCGCTGTACCGCCTGTAGCGCGCGATAGACCGCGTCCTCGTTGGTGGCGTAGGTAATCAGGATCACCGGCACCGGTGAAGCTTTCTTCGTCGCATTCCCGACGTCAACACCATCGGGATGGCGCTGAACGATCGACTCCAGCGAAATATTCTGCTCGGCCAGCCGGGTGGCGATGGTGGCGGCGGTGCCGGCAAGATCCCGCGCCATCAGCCGGATATAGTAGCCACCTTCATGGCGTTCCATCGGCGCCTTTGTGGTCGCGCGCAATTTCTTGACCGGACGCCCGAACGGATTGGCGCGGATGCCGCGCGCGACATCGGCGATGTCGGCGACCACGGCCGACGCGGTCGCAGCGCCTCCGGCGCCGGGGCCGACCAGCGTGATCGGTGGAATGCCCTCGCCGTCGATGGTCACCGCATTGGTGACGCCCATCACCTGCGCGATCGAGGACGATTTCGGCACCATGGTCGGATGCACGCGTTGTTCGATGCCCTTGGCGGTCCGCACCGCGACCCCGAGCAGCTTGACCCGGTAGCCCAGTTCTTCCGCGGCGCGCAGATCTTCCGGCGCGATCGAGGAAATGCCTTCGACATAGACCGCGCTCTGCGCCACCTTGGTGCCGAAGGCGAGACTGGCCAGAATCGCGAGCTTCTGCGCGGTGTCGTGGCCGTCGACGTCGAACGACGGATTGGCCTCGGCATAACCGAGGCGCTGCGCGTCCTTCAGGCATTCGGCGAATGACAGGCCTTCCTGTTCCATCCTTGTCAGGATGTAATTGCAGGTGCCGTTGAGGATGCCGTAGACGCGGTTGATGCCGGTACCGGCCAGCCCCTCGCGCAGGGTTTTTATCACCGGAATGGCGGCGCCGACCGCCGCCTCGAAATTCAGCGCGCCGCCATGCTTTTCCGCCGCCTTCGCCAGCCGCAATCCGTGCCTGGCGATCAGCGCCTTGTTGGCGGTTACCACCGACTTGCCGGATTTCAGCGCCGCCTCGATTGCCGCCAGCGCGGGATCGCCGGAGCCGCCCATCAACTCGACGAAGCAATCGATGCCGGGATCGTTGGCCAGCGCCAGCGGGCTCCTGGCCCATTCGATACCGCGCAGGTCGAGCCCGCGCTTCTTCACTTTCGAACGCGCGGTCACCGCGACCACCCGCACCCCGCGACCGCAGCGCGCCGACAAAATCCGGCCTTGCTGCTCGATGAGGCGGACGACTTCGGCGCCAACAGTGCCGAGCCCCGCAATACCCACTTTCAAGGGTGCGACCATGATTTGAACAGCCTGAAAGAGAATCTATCGCCGGTTGGCGAGAGGAACCACGTTGTGCAATGTTTCAAGCCCGCTTTCAAGGAAGCGACGCACGCCACGCGCGGCCTGGCGGATCCGCTGCTCGTTTTCCACCATGGCGATGCGAACATAGCCCTCGCCGTGTTCGCCGAAGGCCACCCCCGGCGACACCACGACGCCTGATTTCTCGACCATCAGCGTCGCGAACTGCATGCTGCCGACATCCCGGAACGCCTTGGGTAGCGGCGCCCAGGCGAACATCGAGGCTTCCGGGGCGGGAATATCCCAGCCGGCGCGGCCGAAGGAATCCACCAGCGCGTCCCGGCGCTTGCGGTAGGTATCGCGCATCTCGCGGATGCAATCGTCGGGACCGTTCAACGCCGCGGTCGCCGCGACCTGGATCGGCGTGAAGGCGCCATAGTCGAGGTAGGATTTGACCCGCGCCAGGGCTGCGATGATGCGTTCGTTGCCGACGGCGAAGCCCATGCGCCAGCCGGCCATCGAGAAGGTTTTCGACATCGAGGTGAATTCGACGGTGACGTCGATCGCGCCGGGAACCTGCAGCACCGAGGGCGGCGGCTTGTTCTCGTCGAAATAGACCTCGGCATAAGCGAGATCCGACAGGATGAAGATCTCGTGCTTCTTCGCGAACGCGACCAGATCCTTGTAGAAATCGAGGCTCGCGACATAGGCGGTCGGATTGGACGGATAGCAGACCACGAGAGCCAGCGGCTTCGGGATCGAATGGATGATGGCCCGCTCCACCGCCTCGAAGAATTGTGGCGTCGGCTCTGATGGAACCGAGCGGATCACGCCGCCGGCCATCAGAAACCCGAAGGCGTGGATCGGATAGCTCGGGTTGGGGCACAGAATGACATCGCCGGGCGCGGTGATTGCCTGTGCAACGTTCGCAAACCCCTCCTTCGAGCCCAGCGTGGCGACGATCTGGGTTTCCGGATTGAGTTTCACGCCAAAGCGCCTGCCGTAATAGGCCGCTTGCGCCTTGCGCAGGCCGGTGATGCCGCGCGAGGCCGAATAGCGGTCGGTCCGCGGCTTGCCCAGGGTTTCCTTGAGCTTTTCGATCACATGGGGCGGCGTCGGCAGATCGGGATTACCCATGCCGAGATCGATGATGTCGGCCCCGGCATTCCGTGCCGCTGCCTTGGCCCGGTTGACCTGCTCGAACACGTAGGGCGGCAGACGGCGAATGCGGTAAAATTCTTCCATCGGGTCTCATAGCTCCGGAACCGGGTCGCGCAGGAATTGCCAGCATGGCTTGCCGCACCGCGGACTCGATTCCGCACAGAAAGCCTGCTCAATCAATGATTTAGAACAAATTCCGCGCCAAACCGTTGAATCCGGATTGTTTTACCACGCGGGCCCGGCTGCGCCAGCCGTATTAGCACCAGCCGGTTCACTTTGCGGCGGAGTTTTTGGCCGCGGCGGACGCCTGCCGATCCCGGGCGGCGGCCAATTCGCGCAGGGCCTGCGCCTGCTCCGCCGGCGCCATCGCCGCGGCGTCGCGATCGGGAGGCAGGTCGTGGACCGGAAGATAGGTGCCAGCCTCGCTGGGCCGCGCCGGTGCATCGGCCGGCGTGCCGACCAGCGGCATGTCCGCGATCGATGTCGCGCAGCCGCCGAGCGCCAGCGCCGACAGCAAGAGCGCCGCCGCCGCAAATCCGATGTGTCGATTGATCGCCATCCCCTGGGGAAATCCCGCCTCACCTGCGCCACTGGTATGAGCCTTGCAGCGGCAAAACGTCAAATTCTTCTAATCCGGCTCGGTCGTTCAAACCAATGTCGCCCGAAACGATTAAAGCCGAAACAACAGAGCCGAGCGTTGGGGCCTCAATATGTCGGAACCAAGAAATTCTATCGCAGTGCAGCAGGTGCAATGCGGAAGATTAACCCGAAGCCCACCGCGCCGATTCCGCGCGGTGACGAACTGGAAATGAATCTATAGTGTCCGCTTATGAGTGAAGTCGCCAGCGAAACCCAGGCCCCGAAAAAATTCGATCCCGAAGCCTTCGCGATGAACCTTGCGAAAGCAATGGAGAGCAGCGGCCAGGCGCTCGCGGCCTATCTGAAGCCGCGCGAGAACGGCGAAGCCAGGGACAAGCCACCCAACGAAATTGGCGAGGTGGTGAAGACCTTCTCCGCGGTCGCGGAATACTGGCTGTCGGACAACGAGCGATCGGCAGACCTGCAGGCCAGGATAGCCAAGGCCTATATCGATCTGTGGGGATCATCGGCACGCCGGCTTGCCGGCGAAGCGGCGAAGCCTGCGATCGAACCCTCGCCGCGCGACAAGCGTTTCAAGGATCCGGAGTGGAAATCGAACCAGTTCTTCGATTTCGTGATGCAGCTCTATCTGCTCACCACGCAGTGGGCGCAGGATCTGGTGCGCAACGCAGAAGGCCTCGACGACCACACCCGCAAGAAGGCGGAATTTTACGTCCAGCAGATCACCAATGCGCTGGCGCCGTCGAATTTCGTCCTCACCAATCCGGAAGTGCTGCGCGAGACCCTGGCCTCCAGCGGCGACAACCTGGTTCGCGGCATGAAGATGCTGGCGGAGGATATCGAGGCCGGACACGGCACGCTGCGGATCCGTCAGTCCGACCCGGCCAATCTCGAGGTCGGCGTCAACATGGCGACGACGCCGGGCAAGGTGATTTTCCAGAACGAGCTGATGCAGCTGATCCAGTACACGCCGACGACGGAAACCGTACTCCGCACGCCGCTTCTGATCGTGCCGCCATGGATCAACAAGTTCTACATCCTCGATCTCAAGCCGGAGAAATCCTACATCAAATGGTGCGTCGATCAGGGCATCACCGTGTTCGTGATTTCGTGGGTCAACCCGGACAAAAAGCTCGGCAAGAAGACCTTCGAAGACTACATGAAGCAGGGCCCGCTCGCGGCGATGGACGTCATCGAACAGGTCACCGGCGAGATGAAGGTACACACCGCCGGCTATTGCGTCGGCGGCACCCTGCTCGCCTCGACGCTGGCGTGGCTGGCGGAAAAGCGCAGGGTGCGCGTGACTTCCGCCACCTTCTTTGCCGCCCAGGTTGACTTCACCCATGCCGGCGACCTGCTGGTGTTCGTCGATGAAGACCAGGTTTCCGCGCTGGAGCGCGACATGCAGGCGGCCGGCGTGCTCGAAGGCAGCAAGATGGCGATGGCCTTCAACATGCTGCGCTCCAACGACCTGATCTGGTCCTATGTCGTCAGCAACTACCTGAAGGGACAGCCGCCCTCCTCGTTCGACCTGCTGCACTGGAATTCGGATGCGACGCGGATGCCGGCGGCGAACCATTCCTACTATTTGCGCAACTGCTACCTGGAAAACCGGCTGTCCACCGGCAGCATGGTGCTCGACAACACGCTGCTCGACCTGTCGAAGGTGAAGGTACCGATCTACAATCTGGCGACCCGCGAAGATCACATCGCGCCGGCGGAATCGGTGCTCTACGGCTCGCAGTTCTTCGGCGGCCCGGTGAAATACGTGCTGTCGGGGTCCGGTCATATTGCCGGCGTGGTCAACCCGCCGGCATCAGGGAAATATCAGTACTGGACCAACGACAATATCAAGGACACCACGCTGGCGAACTGGCTCAAGGGTGCGCAGGAGCACAAGGGCTCGTGGTGGCCGGACTGGCGGCAATGGCTCGAAAGCATCGACGCCGAGACGGTGCCGGCGCGGCCGGTCGGCTCCGAGGCGATGCCGCCGATCGAGGACGCGCCCGGCAGCTACGTCCGGGTTCGCGCGTAGCGCAACCTTGCTCGATCAGGCTATAATCAATCCGGCCCGCCCGGGCCGGATTCGAGATTGAGCGAGGAAATCCATGACGCGCGAAATATTCTGGCTGACGCTGACAGTGATTTTGACCGGGCTGATGTGGATCCCCTACGTCCTCAACCGTTGTCAGGTGCGCGGCCTCACCGGCGCGATGGCCAATCCTTCGCGCAACGACAAGCCGCATGCGGAATGGGCCAACCGCCTGATGTTCGCGCACGACAATGCGGTCGAGAACCTCATCATCTTCGCGCCACTGGTGCTGATCCTCGACTCGATCGATTATTCGACGAAATGGACCGTTCTGGCCTGCGCAGTGTATTTCTGGTCCCGGCTCGCCCACCTGATCGTCTACACGCTCGGCTTGCCGGTGTTCCGGACGCTCGCCTTCACCGTCGGCTTCTTTGCACAAGTCGTGCTGGTGCTGGCGATTTTCAGAATAGTTTGAAAAGCGGGCGTCAGATGCCCCTTGTACGGCGACGTACAGCATCGAATCGCACGCGTTGTCGAAGCCCTCGGCGTTGCACATTTCGGGTCATGGCGCCCGCCGGCCGCGGTTGACGTATCGGCACGAGGCAACCGTGCGGTGCGCGGCGGG
>JBDRNF010000031.1:0-30080 GCA_043811435.1 Pseudomonadota bacterium | reverse complement strand
GAACGCAGGGACCAATCACCCCCTTTGTTCGTGGTTTTGGCTCGGGGGTCGCTCCGCTCACTACAAATTTGCGGTGGGGGGTTTGGGGTCCGGGGGTGCGCTGGGACGACGATAGATTCGCGTTAGGTCAGGCAAGCCGCGCACCTTTCAACGCCGCCAGTTCGGCTTCCAGCTCCGCGATCCGGCCATCGCGCGCCGCCAGCGCCGCCGCCACGTCGGCGGCGTCGAATTTCTGCGGGATGTGCTGCGGGCAATTGGTGTCCCACGCCGAGACCTTGAAGAGGATGACCTGTTCGGGCCGCGCCTTGTAGCCGGAAGGCATCAATGAGGTCAGCAGCGCCGGATCGTCGGCCACCACGCGCGCCTCGCCCCAGATCTTGACGCGGCGGCGATGCGCATAATCCATCACGAAGATGTAGGCCTTCGGATTTTCCGACAGGTTGCCTTCCGTGATGTATTGCCGGTTGCCGCTGTAATCGGCGAACGCCAGCGTGTTGTTGTCGAGGACTTTGACAAAACCCTTCGGACCGCCGCGATGCTGGATGTAGGGCTGGCCGTCCGCGGTACTGGTGGCGAAATACAGACTGTTGGCGTCGGCCAGGCGCGCGGCGAGGTCCGCGTCGATCCCCGTGCGCCAGCCGCCGCGTTGCTCGACATGGGCATAGGCGTCGCGCGAGCCTTTGCGGGCCTGAATGGTCTTCACCGCTGGCGTGAAGGCCACGTCGCTGGAAGAATAGGTGTGGTTGTCTGCCATCGAAACCTCCTGAACCGTCCGGGCGGCGAAGTGCCGTCTTTGCCCTCCAAGATGGACCTTTTCAGATCTTGAACAATCACCCGGATTGACAGCTCATCATTGCAGTATATGAAATAATCCCATGGATCGCATCGACGCCATGCAGGCCTTTGTCGCCGTGGCCGATCTCCGGGGCTTTGCGCCGGCGGCGCGCAAGCTCGGGCTGTCGCCGTCGGGGGTGACGCGGCTGATTGCGGCGCTGGAAGATCGTCTTGGCGCCCGGCTGTTGCAACGGACCACCCGCTCGGTGACGCTGACCGATGTCGGCACCCGCTATCTCGAGCGGGTCAGATCCATCCTTGCCGATGTCGAGGAAGCCGAAGGCGCGGTCGAGGGCGAACGTATCCGGCCGAGCGGGCGGCTGACGGTCTCGGCGCCTGTCGGTTTCGGACGCCTGCATGTCAGCCCGGTGATGTCGGCCTGGCTGATGCGCTATCCCGAAGTGTCAGGCGAGTTGCGGTTGTCGGACCGCATGATCAACCTGGTGGAAGACGGCGTCGATCTTGCCATCAGGATCGGGCACCTCGCCGACTCCAGCCTGGTCGCCCGCCAGGTCGGCGAGATGCGGCGGATCGTGGTCGCTTCGAGCGCCTACCTCAAAGCGCTCGGCGAGCCCGAAATGCCGGAGGCCATCGGCTCGCACACGACCATCCAGTTCGGCGCCACGGCCGCGTTGCCGGACTGGCGCTTTGTCGAAGCCGGCCGCGACATCCGCATCGCCTGCACGCCGCGATTCCTGACCAACAGCGCCGACGCCGCGATCCAGTATGCCGAGCAGGGCGGCGGCCTGACCCGGGTGCTGGCCTATCAGGCCGCCGAGGCCATCAGGCCGGCCGGCTGAAAATCGTGCTGGCCGAATTCGAGCAGCCGCCGCTGCCGATCCATATCGTCTACCCGACCTCGCGGCTGCTTTCGGCCAAGGTGCGCAGCTTCATCGATATCGTGGTCGAACTCAGCGACTGGCAATTTGGCAAATAGAGCGATCGTGCCCCGGACGCAGTGCAGCGCTTGAGCGCTGCGCTGCCGAGCCGGGGCCCATATTCGCAAAGTCCCGGTTCGCTGGGTCCCGGCTCTGCGGAGCGGCGTGAAGGAACGCCGCACCGCGTCCGGGACACGAGGTGTGTCATGCCTTCTTCGGCACCACGCGGAACGTCGCATTGGCGCGCGCGATCACGGCGTCGTCGGCTTTGACGAAACACTGCGCGAAGCAAAGCGTGCTGCCGGTCTTGATGACGTCGGTCTCGACCGTGAGCCACTGCCCGATCTGGGCGCTGCTGATGAAATCGATTCCCATGCTGACGGTCACCAGCGAATAGGCGCCGCGCATCTTGTGGCCGCAGCTGTGTCCCATCGCCTTGTCGGTCAGCGCCGCGATCAGCCCGCCATGGGCGAACCCGCGCGCGTTGGTATGGGGCGTGGCCAGCCGAAGCCCGAGGATGATCGCGTCGGGGGTTTGTCTGGAATAGATCGGCTCCCACGGATCGGTCAGCGGGCTGGGCCTGGACTGGCGTTCGAAGCCGTCGGGAATGTCGGTATTGGTCATGCGGTGCTCCATCCCGCCATTGAACGAGCTTTGGCTGCGAAATGCACCGCCTACAAAGTTTTAAACGGAATTTGGGCGGGCGTTTGAAACGAAACGCGATGCTCGGAGAACCGCGATGCTTCAACAGATGCCGCCCTCATCCTGAGGAGCCGCGCGCGCTTCGCGCGGCGTCTCGAAGGATGGCAGCAATCAGTGTGCCCGATGGTTCGAGACGCGCGGCGGACAGCGCGAGCGCGCTGCCGACGCGCTCCTCACCATGAGGGAGCGGTGCCCAGCCGGCAGCACCTAATACGGCAGTCCGACATAATTCTCCGCCAGCGACGTCGTCGCCGCCTTCGATCCCACCAGATAATCCAGCTCCGCCACCTGGATTCGCGCGCCGAATTCGCCCTGGTCGGGAAACTTGTGCATCATCGCGGTCATCCACCACGAGAATCGCACCGCCTTCCAGACCCGCGCCAGCGCCTTGGCGGAATAGGCGTCGATCCCCGCGGCGGATTTCTCGTCGTAATATTCGCGCAACGCATGCGACAGAAAACGTACGTCGCTGGCGGCGAGGTTGAGCCCCTTGGCGCCGGTCGGCGGCACGATGTGGGCGGCGTCGCCGGCCAGGAACATCCGCCCGAATCGCATCGGCTCGGCGACGAAGCTGCGCAAGGGCGCGATGCTCTTCTCGATCGAGGGCCCGGTGATCAATTTGTCCGCCGCCTCCGGGTCCAGCCGCTGCTTCAATTCATCCCAGAACCGTTCGTCCGGCCATTGGTCGACATGGTCGTCGAGCGAGCATTGCACGTAGTAGCGGCTGCGGCGCATCGAGCGCATGGTGCAGAGCGAAAAGCCCCTGGCGTGGTTGGTGTAGATCAGTTCGTGGCTGACCGGCGGGGTCTCCGACAGGATCCCGAGCCAGCCGAACGGATAGACCCGCTCAAAAGTCTGGATCGCCGACGGCTTGACGCTGGCGCGGCTGACGCCGTGAAATCCGTCGCACCCGGCGATGAAATCGCAGGCGATTTCGTGGGCAACGCCGTCCTTGACGTAGCTCACCCGCGGATGATCGCTGTCGAAGTCATGCGGCCTGACGTCGGCGGCCTCATAAACCGAGGTGAGGCCGGCCGCCTTGCGCGCGTTCATCAAATCGAGCGTCACCTCGGTCTGGCCGTAGATCATCATGGTCTTGCCGGTGGCGGCCTTCAGGTCGATGCGATGGCGTTCGCCGCCGAAGGCGAGCTCCAGGCCGTCATGGATCAGGCCCTCGCGGTGCGCGCGCGTGCCGGCGCCGGCTTCATCGAGCAGGACCACGGTTCCTTCCTCGAGCAGGCCGGCGCGGATGCGGCCCAGCACATAGTCCGGCGTCTGCCGCTCCAGGATGACGTTGTCGATACCGTAGGCGTGGAGCAGTTGTCCGAGCAGCAACCCCGCCGGCCCCGCACCAATGATGACGACTTTTGTCCGCAAACCCTGCTCCCATGGTCTCATGCAATTTGACCCGCCGACGATCGCGGCTGACTTGCAATGATGATTATATCATATAACAATTTCCGCAAAGGGATCGTCGGTGCGAAATCAGATATGCCGTCTGCCGCAGTGCAAGAGCCCGCGGGATTGAGGTACAGCGGGTGATGCAGGCGTCCCCGCCATGTCCGGCTTGAAAAACCGGGCACACTATATAACATGTTAAATAACAAGACCGGGCACTCAAAGCCCGCTTACATGCTCACAGGGAGAGAACGTCGATGAGAAAAGCGTTTTTCGCGTTGCTGTTGGCCGCCGGCGTGACGCCCGCGCTCGCGCAGGAAAAGACCTTCGAATTGAAGCTGTCGCACTGGGTGCCGGCGTCGCACCCGCTGCAGAAGGCGCTGGAAGACTGGGGTTCCGCGGTGGAAAAGGAATCCGGCGGCACCATCAAATACAAGGTCTATCCGTCGCAGCAGCTCGGCAAGGCGTTCGACCATTACGACATGGCGCGCGACGGCATCGCCGACGTCACCTACATCAACCCGGGCTACCAGCCCGGCCGCTTTCCGATCATCGGCGCCGGCGAATTGCCTTTCCTGATGTCGGACGCCAAGGGCGGTTCGATGGCGCTCGACGCCTGGTACCGGAAATATGCCGAGAAGGAGATGAAGGACGTCAAGTTCTGCCTCGCCTTCATCCACTCGCCCTCCACGTTCCATTCGCGCACCAAGAAGATCGTGGTGCCCGATGACATCAAGGGCATGAAGATCCGTCCCGCGCACGCCACCATGGCGAATTACGTGACCTCGCTCGGCGGCACCAACGTGCAGTCCTCGGCGCCGGAAGTCCGCGACATCATCGAGCGCGGCGTCGCCGACGCTGTCACCTTCCCGTGGGGATCGGTGCTGCTGTTCGGCATCGACAAGGTGACGAAGTACCACATCGAGGCGCCGCTCTACGTCACCACCTTCGCCTTCGTGATGAACAAGGATAAATACAACCAGATGTCCGACCGACAGAAGAAGGCGATCGACAACAACTGCACCACCGAGGCCGCCGGCCGCGTCGCCGGACCGTGGGGTATCTACGAGAACTCCGGCGTCGAGAAGATCAAGGCGCTGCCCGGCCACGAAGTCTACAAGCTGACGCCCGAACAGATCGCGCTGTGGAAGAAGGCGTCCGAGCCGCTGGTCAAGACCTGGTCCGACAATGTCAAGAAAGCCGGCGGCGATCCGGATACGGCGATGAAGGAGCTTCGCGCCGAATTGACCAAAAACAACGCGCTGGCGAACTAACGTATTCGGTGCGCCCCCTCTCCCGCACTTGCGGGGGAGGGCTGGGGTGAGGGTGCCGCAACGATTGCTTCTGTCCAGATGGAGAGAGCTTCCCCCACCCGTCACGCTTCGCGTGACGACCTCCCCCGCAAGCGGGAGAGGTGCAGTGAATTTGCCGCGGCGGATCGATTCAACATCAAGCGACAGGAATTCCCGACATGAAGCGCGCTTCGATGGATCGTTTCATCGATACGATCGAATGGATCGCGGCGGCTTTTGTCGGCATCGTCGCGGCCAACATTTTCATCGCGGTGCTGCTGCGCAACGTCTTCAGCTATTCGATCCCGGATTCCTTCGATATCGGGCGCATGCTGCTCGGCATCCTGATCTTCTGGGGGATCGCCGCCACCAGCTATCGCGGCGCGCACATCACCGTCGATCTGGTGTGGGCCAATGTCGGGCCGCGCTACCAGCGCTGGATCGACATCTTTGCCACCCTGGTGCTGTTGTTCGTGGTGTCGGTGCAGACCTGGACGCTGTTCGACAAGGTGCATGGCACCTATAAGGACAATGTCCTCACCTTCGACATGGGCATGCCGACCTGGCCGTTCTTCGCGGTGGCGTGGGCCGGCGACGCCGCCGCGGTGCTGCTGATCGCGATCCGCACCTGGCGCCTGATCTTTCATCCCGACGAGATGGAAGAGCCCAAGATCAAGACCGTGGAGTAGGCGGCATGAGTACCGACGCCGTCGCCATCCTCGGATTTGTCGCGCTGTTCGCGCTGATGCTGCTGCGCGTGCCGGTGGGCATGGCGATGGGCCTCGTCGGCGTCACCGGCTTCGGCTATCTGGTCGGGTTTTCCCCGGCGCTCAAGATGGTCGGCCAGACCTCGATGCGCACGGTGACTGACTATACGTTCGGCGTGATTCCGATGTTCCTGCTGATGGGGGCGTTCGTCACCAATTCCGGCATGAGCCGCGAACTGTTCCAGGCCGCCAACGGCTTTCTCGGCCATTTGCGCGGCGGGCTGGGCATCGCGACGGTCGGCGTCTGTGGCGGCTTTGCCGCGATCTCCGGTTCGTCGGTGGCGACCGCCGCGGCGTTTTCCGCCGTCGCCTATCCGGAGATGCGCCGTTTCGGCTATCCGCAATCCTTCGCCACCGGCGTGATCGCGGCCGGCGGCACCCTCGGCGCCATGCTGCCGCCGTCGACGGTGCTGGCGGTCTACGGCATCATCACCGAGCAGGACATCGGCAAGCTGTTCATGGCCGGCATCATTCCCGGCCTGCTCGCCATCGTCATGTATATGCTGACGATTGCGCTGATCGGATGGCTTCGGCCGGGCTTCCTGCCGACCGGCGCGCAAACCAGCTGGCGCGAGCGCTTCGCCGGCCTGAAGAATATCTGGGCGCCGGTGCTGCTGTTCATCTTCGTCATCGGCGGCCTCTACGGGCTGCCGTATTTGCCGCGCTTCACCCCCACCGAGGCCGGCGGCGTCGGCGCGTCAGGCGCGTTCCTGATCGGCGTGCTCACCGGACGGCTCGACAAGGAGAAGATCCTCGCTTCGCTGCTGCAGGCGACCCGCACCGCCGCCGCGGTATTTACGATCCTGATCGGTGCGCTGATCTTCGGCTATTTTCTCACGGTGACGCAGACCCCGCAAAAGGTCACGGAGCTTCTCACCGGCCTCGGCCTCGGCCCCTACGGCGTCCTCGCCCTCATCATGGTGATGTATCTGGTGCTGGGATGCCTGATGGACGCGATGGCCATGATCATCCTGACCGTCCCGATCATCTTCCCGGTCATCATCCATCTCGGCTTCGATCCGATCTGGTTCGGCATCATCGTCGTGATGACGGTGGAACTCGGCCTCATCTCTCCGCCGGTGGGCATGAATGTCTTCGTCATCAAGAGCGTGATCCCCGACGTATCGTTCTCGACGATCTTCCGGGGCGTGGCGCCGTTCGTCTTCACCGACCTGATCCGGCTGGTCATCCTGATCGCGTTTCCGATACTGGCGCTCTGGTTGCCGCAGCGCATGATGGGGTAATTCGATGACGCCGCAGTTGGCCACCAAATACGTCTTCACGCTCACCGTCCGCATCGGCGAGGTGACATCGGCCGGCGAGATCGGGCACGGCGTGCGCCGGATCATCCCGATCCTGGGCGGCGAGGTGCGGGGCGATGGTGTCAACGGCAAGGTCTGCGCGTTCGGCGCCGACTTCCAGATCATCCGGCCCAACGAGCTGATCGAACTGGAGGCGAAATACGCCTTCGAGACCGACGACGGCGCGGTGGTCTATGTCGAGAACCGGGGTATCCGCTTCGGGCCGGTCGACCTGCTGCAGAGACTGAAGCGAGGCGAGCCGGTCGATCCCGAACTGATCTATTTCCGCACCGTGCCGCGGTTCGAGACCGGCAGCGACAAATACCGCTGGCTGATGGAAAACCTGTTCGTCGGCTCCGCCGCCCGCCACGCCGACCGCGTCGTCATCGACGTGCATCAGGTGTTGTGATTTTCTTTTACCCTCCAGGGGAGGGTGAAGTGAAAGCGTTCCCCGGACGCAGTGCAGCGCTCTTGCGGTGCGCTGCTGATCCGGGGTCCACTCCCACATCCTCACCGTAGGTCCCGGTTCTGCGGAGCAGCGTTTCACGCTGCACCGCGCCCGGGACACGAGGTTTCGCCGGGCATAACCGCCACCCTTGTTGACTCCCCCCGAATTCGTTATAAAACATAACTATTCTGGACAGGACGTAAAAACGCCCATGGGAAACGCCGCACCTGCCGCGACCGCCGAGCGGTCCGCGTTGCTCAAGATCGAGACGGTGGGCGCGGTCATGACCGTGGGCCTCAACCGGCCGGCCAAGCGCAATGCGCTGAATGACGGCATTATTCTCGCGATCCAGGATTGCTTCTCCCATCTGCCGGAGAGCGTCGGCGCGGTGGTGATCCACGGCATCGGCGATCATTTCTCGTCGGGCCTCGACCTGTCGGAGCTGACCGAGCACGATGCCACCGAGGGCCTGCGGCATTCGCAGATGTGGCACCGGGTGTTCGACCGCATTCAGTACAGCCGCGTGCCCGTGATCGCGGCCCTCAGGGGCGCGGTGATCGGCGGCGGGCTGGAACTCGCCTGCGCGGCGCATATCCGGGTCGCCGAACCCAGCGCCTATTTCGCGCTGCCCGAGGGCCAGCGCGGCATTTTCGTCGGCGGCGGCGGATCGGTGCGGCTGCCGCGGCTGATCGGGGTCGCCAGGATGACCGACATGATGCTGACCGGGCGGGTCTATTCGGCGACCGAGGGTTCGGCCTATGGTTTTAGCCAGTATCTGACCGAAACGGGCGGCGCTTTGCCGAAGGCGATGGAACTGGCCGAGCGCGTCGCCGCCAATGCGCCGCTGACCAATTTCGCGGTATTGCAGGCGCTGCCGATGATCGCGGAAGCCAACCCGCAGACCGGCCTGCTGATGGAATCGCTGATGGCGACGGTGGCGCAGAGCGATAAAGAGGCCAAGCGCCGGATTCGTGACTTCCTCGATCGCAAGACCGCAAAGGTGAAACCGGCCTGACATGAGCGCCACGCCCCAAATGTCGATGGCGACCGGAGCCGGCGTGGCGCCGCTGCGGCCGATCTCGTTCGGCGATCCCGCGGTAACGATCGAGCGCCGCGACGATGGCACCATCTATCTGCGGCCCAAAACACCGCTCGGCGACTATCCGGTTCGCCTGACCGATCGTCTGCATCATTGGGCCAAGGCGGAGCCCGGTCGCGTGTTCATGGCGGAGCGCAACGCCGGCGGCGGCTGGCGGCAGGTCACCTATGCGGGCCTGCTTGTCGCAGCCCGGCACATCGCCTCGGCGCTGCTGCTGCGCGGCCTGTCCGCCGAGAAGCCGATCGTGATTCTCTCCGGCAATTCGGTCGACCATGCGCTGCTCGCGTTCGGCGCGCTTTACGCCGGCATACCTTTCTGCCCGGTGTCGCCGGCCTACTCGCTGGTGTCGAAGGATTACGGCAAGCTCGCTTACCTGATGAAGCTGTTGACGCCCGGCATGGTGTTCGCCGATGACGCCGACAAATTCGCCGGTGCGCTGGCAGCCAATGTTCCCGAGGCGACCGAAATCGTGGCGTCGCGCGGCGCCGTGCCCGGCCGCGAGGTGACGATGCTCAGCCAGTTGCTGGCGACGCCGCAACATCCCCGCCTCGATGCCGCGCACGAGGCCATCGGTCCGGACACCATCGCGAAATTCCTGCTGACGTCGGGCTCGACCGGCAATCCGAAGGCGGTCATCAACACCCAGCGAATGATCTGCGCCAACCAGGTGATGCTGCGCGAGACGCTGGCGTTCCTGAAGGACGAGCCGCCCGTCATCGTCGACTGGCTGCCGTGGAACCACACTTTCGGCGGCAACCACAATATCGGGCTGACGCTGTTCAACGGCGGCTCGATGTATCTCGACGAGGGCAAGCCGATGCCCGGCGGCATCGAGGAAACCGTGCGCAATCTTGCCGAGATTTCGCCGACGGTCTATTTCAACGTGCCGAAGGGCTATGAATCGCTGCTGCCGTATCTGCGCGACGACAAGGCACTGCGCGCCAAATTCTTTCATCGCCTGCATGCGATGTTCTTCTCGGGCGCTGCGCTGTCGCCCTTCGTCTGGAACCGGCTGGACGAACTCGCGGTAGCGGAGACCGGCTACCGTGTGCCGATGCTGACCGGGCTCGGCGCCACCGAGACCGCGCCGTTCTTCATGTCGGTCACGCCCGCCACCAGCCGCTCCGGCCATGTCGGGCTTCCGGTTTCCGGCAACGACGCGAAGCTGATCCCGAACAACGGCAAGCTCGAGGTTCGCGCCAGGGGGCCGAACGTCACGCCGGGCTACTGGCGGCAGCCGGAACTGACGGCGAAAGCGTTTGACGAGGAAGGCTTCTACAAGTTCGGCGATGCGCTGAAGCCGGTCGACCCCGACGATTTCGGCAAGGGGTTCGATTTCGACGGCCGCATTGCCGAGGATTTCAAGCTCGCCAGCGGCACCTGGGTCAGCGTCGGCCCGCTGCGGGCGCGGCTTGTTGCGGCCTGTGCCCCGATGGTGCGCGACGTCGTGATCGCCGGTATCAACCGCGACGAGATCTCGGCGCTGGTCGTCCTCGACCTCGACGGCTGCCGCCTGATCAACCCGACGCTTGCCGTTGACGATCTTGCCGCCACCGCTTCCGATCCGCTGATCCGCGAAGCGTTTCGCGAGCGGCTGGCGAGGCTTTTGAGAAGCGCGACGGGGTCGTCGACCCGGATCACGCGCGCCGTCCTGCTCGATTCGCCGCTGTCGATCGACCGCGGCGAAGTCACCGACAAGGGCTCGATCAACCAGCGCGCGGTGCTGGATCACCGCAGCGGCCTGATCGAGCTGCTCTATTCGCCGACACCGCCGGCCCACGTCATAACGCTGTAGCTCGAGACCAAGAACAATTTTCCAGGGAGAACACCATGCAGTTGAAGGATCAGGCCGCCATCGTCACCGGAGGTGCATCGGGACTGGGGGCTGCCACCGCGCGCCGGCTGGCTGCAGGGGGCGCCAGGGTTGCGGTATGCGACCTCAACGCCAAGCTGGCCGAAACCCTCGCCGCGGAAATCGGCGGCGTTGCGGTGACCTGCGACGTTTCGGATGCGGCCTCCGCGGAAGCCGCCATCGTCGCGGCGTCCAAGGCGCACGGCCCGGCCCGCATCCTCGTGAACTGCGCCGGCATCGGCGTGGCCAAGCGGGTGGTCGGCCGCGACGGTCCGATGCCGCTCGCCGATTTCGACAGGGTGATCAAGGTCAATTTGATCGGTTCCTTCAACATGCTGCGGCTGGCGGCCGCCGAAATGGCCAGGCTGGAGCCGCTTTCGACCGGCGAGCGCGGCGTCGTGATTTCCACCGCGTCGGTCGCGGCCTATGACGGCCAGATCGGACAGTCGGCCTATTCGGCTTCGAAGGGCGGCATCGTGGCGATGACGCTGCCGATCGCGCGCGAACTGGCGCAGTTCGGCATCCGCGTGCTGACCATCGCGCCCGGCCTGTTCCTGACGCCGCTGCTGGGCGGTCTGCCGCAGGAGGCGCAGGATTCGCTCGCCGCCGCGATCCCGTTCCCGCACCGGCTCGGACAGCCGGAAGAGTTCGCCTCATTGGCGCTGCACATGATCGACAATCCCTACCTCAACGGCGAGGTGGTGCGGCTCGATGCCGCGCTGCGCATGGCGCCGAAGTAACCAGCCATGGGCATAAACTCGGAACGCACGACGAACTCGACTTCACCTCTCCCATGGGGAGAGGTCGGATCGCGAAGCGATCCGGGTGAGGGGTTACGGCGCATCTCGAACACCGTACCCCCTCACCCCAACCCTCTCCCCATGGGAGAGGGGGCTCACCGTCATTGCTGCAGCATAGGGGTTCCGTAGGTCATGTTCGTCCACCGGCGCGACGTGCAGATCCAGTGGGGCGACTGCGACCCCGCCAATATCGTTTATTACCCGCGCTATTTCGCGATGTTCGACGATTCGACCTCGATCATGTTCGAGGCCGCCGGATTCTCGAAGCAGGACATCATCCACAAATACGGCCTGGTGGGGATTCCCATGGTCGATACCAGGGCGAAATTCCACATCGCCTCCACCCATGGCGACTGGATCACGATCGAGAGCCGGATCGAGAGCTTCAAGCGTTCCAGCTTCGAGGTGACCCACAAGGTGTTCAAGGGCGAGGCGCTGGCGATCGAGGCGTTCGAGACGAGGGTGCTGGTCGGACGCCACCCGGACGATCCGAACAGGTTGAAATCGGCGCCGATGCCGGAGGAAATCATGGCGAAGTTCAAGCAAGGCTGACTGAAAGAGGCTGACTCGAAGAGGGCTGACTAAAGCGCGCTCATGACCTAAAGAAGGGGCTGAATAATCAGCCCGGATTTGATCTAGGTTGGATAACAACGTCAAAAGGGAGGAATCAAATGAACAAGTTTTACCTGTCGGCCGCGGTCGTCGCGGCGTCGCTGGCACTGCCGGCCTTGCCGGCGATGGCGCAGGCCAATGAAATCGTCATCGGCATCACCGTCACCACCACCGGCCCGGCCGCGGCGCTCGGCATTCCCGAGCGCAACTCGCTCGAATTCGTGCCGAAGGAAATCGGCGGCGTGCCGCTCAAGCTGATCACGCTCGATGACGGCGGCGACCCGACCGCCGCCACCACCACTGCCCGCCGCTTCGTCACGGAGTCGAAGGCCGACATCATCATGGGGTCGTCCACCACGCCGCCGACGGTCGCGGTCTCCACCGTCGCCAACGAAGCCGGTATTCCGCATTTCGGCCTGGCGCCGTTCCCGATCACGCCGGAACGTGCCAAGTGGTCGGTGGCGATGCCGCAGCCGATCCCGATCATGGGCAAGGTGCTGTACGAGCACATGAAGAAGAACAACGTCAAAACCGTCGGCTATATCGGCTACTCCGATTCCTACGGCGACCTCTGGTTCAACGACTTCAAGAAGCAGGGCGTGGCCATGGGCATGACGGTCGCCACCGAGGAGCGCTTCGCCCGGCCGGATACCTCGGTCGCGGGCCAGGTGCTGAAACTGGTGGCCGCCAATCCCGATGCCATCCTGATCGGCGCATCCGGCACCGCGGCGGCATTGCCGCAGACCACGCTGCGCGAACGCGGCTACAAGGGCTTGATCTATCAGACCCACGGCGCCGCCAGCATGGACTTCATTCGGATCGCCGGAAAGGCGGCCGAAGGCGTCATCATGGCGTCGGGGCCGGTGATGTCGCCGGAAACGCAGCCCGATAGCGCGCTGACCAAGAAGCCGGGCCTCGCGCTCAACGCCGCCTATGAGGCCAAATACGGCCCCAACAGCCGCAGCCAGTTCGCCGGACATTCCTACGACGCCTTCGAAATCCTCAAGCGCGTCATTCCGGTGGCGCTGAAGGCCGGCAAGCCGGGCACCGCGGAATTCCGCGAGGGCATCCGCAAGGCGCTGTTGAGCGAAAAGGACATGGCAGCGAGCCAGGGCGTCTACAACTTCACCGAAAAAGACCGCTACGGCCTCGACGACCGCTCGCGCATCATCCTGACCGTCAAGGACGGGAAGTACGTTCCGGCGAAGTAGGGCGGGGCTCTCATAGCAGCCGCTCAACTTCCTCATGGTGAGGAGCACGTCGGCAGCGCCTTTTGCGCTTCCGGCGTGCGTCTCGAACCATCCGGCACACTGCCTGACGCCATCCTTCGAGACGCCGCGCAAAGATGCGCGGCTCCTCAGGATGAGGACCGAGTAATCGTAGGGTGGGCAAAGCGCAGCGTGCCCACCATCTTGCTTGATTGCCAATCGACGAAAATGGTGGGCACGGCGCGAAGAGCGCGCCTTTGCCCACCCTACTTCTTTAAGTCGCGCTGCCCTCGTGCGTAAAGCCGAGATAGCTCGCCGCCACCCGCGCGTTGGTGGCGACCTCGCTGGCCGGGCCGTTCAGGATGAACTCGCCGAGCTCCATTACGTAAGCCCGATCCGCGATCTTCAGGGCAGCCTGGGCGTTCTGTTCCACCAGCAGCACCGAGACGCCGGCGGCGCGCAGTTCGCCGATGGTGCGGAAAATGTCGGCGACGATGATGGGCGCGAGGCCGAGGCTCGGTTCGTCCAGCATCAACAGTTTGGGAGCGCCCATCAGGGCGCGGCCCATCGCCAGCATCTGCTGCTCGCCGCCGGACAGTGTGCCGGCCAGCTGCTTGCGGCGCTCCTTCAGCCGTGGAAACAGCGTGTAGACCCGCTCGAACGATCGCGCCGCGACGGCATTGGCGATCCGGAAGGCGCCGAGCTGCAGATTGTCCTCGACATTCATGGTGGCGAACAGTTCGCGATGCTCGGGCACCAGGCTGAGGCCCGCCGCGACACGGTCCTCGATTTCGAGCCGAAGGATGTCCTCGCCGGCAAACGTTACGCCGCCGGTCAGCGGCAGGATACCCATGATGGCGTTGAGCAGCGTGGTCTTGCCGGCGCCGTTGGCGCCGATGATGGTGACGATCTCGTTGTCGGCGACCTCGAGCGACACCGCGCGCACGGCCTCGACCTTGCCATAGGCGACATGCGCATCGGCGACTTTCAGCAGCGCGCTCATGCCACCGCTCCGAGATAGGCCTTGATCACATCAGGATTGGTCTTGATCGCGTCGGGCGTGCCCTCGGCGATCTTGGTGCCGAAGTCGAGCACCACGATACGGTCGGCGAGGTTCATCACGAAGCTCATGTCGTGCTCGACCAGCAGCACCGACATGCCGCCGTCGCGCAGCGTGCGAAGCAGTGCGGCGAGCCGCTGTTTCTCCATGTGCCGCAGTCCGGCGGCGGGTTCGTCGAGCAGCAGCAGGGTCGGGTCGACGCACAGCGCGCGCGCGATCTCGACGATGCGCTGCTGGCCGAGCGACAGGCTGCCCGCCGGCTGATCGATCTGGTCTGTGAGCCCGACGCGCTCGATCTGGCGCGCCGCTTCCGCCAGCAATTTCGCCTCGTCGGCGCGGTCGAGGCGCAGCATGCTGGAGATGGCGCCGGAATGGCCGCGCAGATGCGCGCCGATCGCGACGTTCTCTAGCACGCTCATGTCGGGCACCAGCTTGACGTGCTGGAAGGTCCTGGCGATGCCGAGTTTGACTACTTCCTGCGGCGGCGCGTTGTCGATGTTGCGGCCCTGCATCGAGATGGTGCCGCCCGTGGAGGTGAGCACGCCGGTGATCAGGTTGAAGGTCGTGCTCTTGCCGGCGCCGTTGGGGCCGATCAGGGCGACAATCTCGCGAGCCTGGACGTCGAACGAGACATTGTTGACGGCGATCACGCCGCCGAACTGTTTTCGCGCGTTGTCGATCTTGAGCAGCGCGCCGGGCGCGGCTGCCGGCCGTTCGCGCGCGGGCAAAGTGAGGGAGGTATCGGGCCGCTTGCGGGCCGGCTTGAACGGCAGGCGGCTCATCAGCCAGGGCCAGACGCCAGTCGGCGCCAGTTGCAGCAGCAGCACCAGCATGATGCCGAACACGATGGTCTCGAGCTGGCCTTCGCCGCGGAACAGCAGCGGCAGATAGCTCTGCAGGATCTCCTTCAGGATCACGACGATGCCGGCGCCGAGCACCGCGCCCCAGACATAGCCGGCACCGCCGACCACTGCGATGAAGAGATATTCGATGCCGGCGTGGGCGCCGAACGGGGTCGGATTGGCGGCGCGCTGGAAATGCGCATAGAGCCAGCCGGACAGCCCGGCCAGTACCGCCGCATAGATGAACACCAGCAGTTTGGCGCGCGGCGTCTGCACTCCGAACGCCTCGGCGGCGATGTGTCCGCGGCGCAGCGCCCGGATCGCGCGGCCGGTGCGGGAGTCCAGCAGGTTCATGCTGAGCAGCGCACAGATCAGCACCGCGATCCAGATCGCGTAATAGATCGTGCCGGCATCGAGCATTTTGAGCGTGCCGATCGACAGCGGCGGAATCCGGGTGATGCCGTCATTGCGGCCGAGGAATTCCAGCTTGCTGAACAGATAAAACAGCCCAATGCCCCAGGCGATGGTTCCGAGCGGCAAATAATGGCCGGAGAGCCGCACCGTGACGAGGCCGAGAAAAACCGCGGCGGCGCCGCTGACCAAAAGCGACAGCGGCAATGTCAGCCATGGCGACACGCCATAGGCCGTCGTTAGAACCGCCGTGGTGTAGGCGCCGAAGCCGCAAAACGCCGCCTGGCCGAACGAGGTCAGGCCGCCGACGCCGGTCAGGAGCACCAGCCCCATCGCCACCAGCGCGGCGAGCCCGATATTGTTGAGCAGCACGATCCAGAATGGCGGCATGCCCGGGATCAGCGGGATCACCGCCATCAGGGCCGCGAAGATCGAGATCGGTAACAGCCGTTGCGTCATCGCCGTCAATCCTTCTCTTCCTCGACCTCGGGCGCCGCGAGCGACCGCAGCACGAGGACCGGAAGGATCAGCGTGAAGACGATGACTTCCTTGAAATTGCTGGCATAGAACGAGGAGAACGCCTCGACGGTGCCGACCACCAGGGCTGCGACTGCGGTCAGGGGATAGCTGACGAGGCCGCCGATGATGGCGGCGATGAAACCCTTCAGGCCGATCAGGAAGCCGGTGTCGTAATACAACGTCGTGATCGGCACGATCAGGATGCCCGACAACGCGCCGATCACGGAGGCGAGCAGGAAGGCGATCTGTCCCGACAGCGTGGTGCGGATGCCGACCAGACGGGCGCCGAGCCGGTTGACGGCGGTGGCGCGCAGCGCCTTGCCGTAGAGCGTGAAGCCGAAGAACAGCCACAGCCCGACGATGAAGGCGATGGTGATGGCGTAGACCGCGATGCTCTGGCCGGTGAAGCGCAGCGGGCCGATCATGAAGGCGGCATCCGAGATGCTCGGGCCGCGCAGGCCTTCGGCGCCGAAGAACACCAGGCCGAGACCCTGCAGCGCGAGGTGGGCGCCGACCGAGGCGATCAGCAGCACCAGCACCGAGGTGTGCGCCAGCGGCTGGAATACCAGGCGGTAGAGAAACAGTCCGATCGCCGCGACGATCAGCAGCGACAGCGCGATATTGACCGCGATCGGCGTGTTCTTGCCGGCGAACCAGAATGTCAGGGCATAAATCGCCACCGGCAGCAGGATGTTGATCGCGATGGCGCGCGCGACAAGGCGCCAATGCAGCGCGCGGCGGCCGGCATACAGGTCGAGGCCGAACGCCACCACGCCCATCGCCACCGCGAGCCGGGCGGTGCCCGGCATATTGCCGGCCGAGAGCGTGGCATAGGTCAGCGCGCCGAAGGTGACGAATTCGCCCTGCGGAATCAGAATGACGCGGGTAACGGCGAACACCAGCACCAGCGCAAGGCCGAGCAGGGCGTAGATCGCGCCATTGGTGATGCCGTCCTGCACCAGGAACAGCATGATCGTCGTGTTCAAGACCGGGCGCTCCCCCTCGCGTCGGACCGGCCGCGGCCTTGAGCAGCCGCTGACCGTCAAATAACAGCAGTTGAAAAGTCCCGCCGATATTCGGTATACGCCATAACAATTATCAAATATAACTTCAAGGCCCGTCCACCCCGACCGGGTCTTCCCAGCAGACTACCGGGATTGCGAGCCTCGAGCGATGACTGTTTCCAAGACTGCCAGCGCCACTGCCGCCGTCGATGCCGCCAAGCCGTCCCGCGCCGGGCGCAAGGAACCGGCCGAGGGCTCGGTGGATGACGCGGCGCTGCAGCTCGGCGAATTGTCCGAGCTGCTTGGCTATTCGCTCAAGCGTGCGCAGCTGCGGGTGTTCGAGGATTTTCTGCGCTGCGTGGCGCCGCTGCAACTGACGCCGGCGCAGTTCTCGGTGCTGCTGCTGCTCGACAGGAATCCCGGCCGCAACCAGACCGAGATCGCCAATACGCTCGGCATCCTCCGGCCGAATTTCGTGGCGATGCTCGACGGCCTCGAAAGCCGCGATTTGTGCACGCGGGTCCGTTCGACCAACGACCGCCGTTCCCACATCCTGATGCTGACCGACAAGGGCCGCGCGGTGCTGGCACGCGCCAAGAAGCTGGTCGCCACCAAGCACGAAGCCCGTCTCAACGAATTGCTCGGCCCCGCCAACCGCGCCGCGCTGCTCGACATGCTGGCGACGATCGCAAGAGAGTTTTAGATTCCACCACGCCCATGCCGTCATCCTGAGGCGCCGTCGCCCTTGCGATGGCCTCGAAGGATGGCAGCAAGGCATGTGCCAGATGGTTCGAGACGCGCGCCGGCCAGCGCAGGCGCGCTGCCCGGACACGCTCCTCACCATGAGGGAGCGGAGCGTGCCGTATCGAGAAGCGAGAACTTGCCCTCATCCTGAGGAGCGGCGTCTTCGCCGCGTCTCGAAGGATGGCCGCGAGTCCGGGAACTGAAAACCCTAATCAGGCCGCGACGATCCGGTCGGGAGCCTTTTCGCGCCGTGCAAGGTAGAGCCGCTCGATATCCGCCACAGGCAGCGGCCGGCTGAACAAAAATCCCTGCATCTCGGTACAGCCCTCGGATGCGATCCTGTCGCGCTGTTCGATGGTTTCGACGCCCTCGGCCGTGGTCGTCATGCCCATGCCGTTGGCGAGCGCCGCGACTGCGCGCACGATGTTGAGCGAGCTGGCGTTGTCCGCGATGTTCTTGACGAAGGACCGGTCGATCTTGATCTTGTCGAACGGAAAACACTGAAGGTAGGTCAGCGAGGAATATCCGGTGCCGAAATCGTCCATCGCGATCCGGATCCCGAGCGATCGCAGCTGGTGAAGGACGGCGAGCGTCGCCTCCCTGTTATGCAACAGCACGGTCTCGGTAATCTCGATCTCGAGCCGGGTCGGATGCAGGCCCGAGGCGGCGAGCGCGCCGACGATGACCTGCATCAGGCCGGGATTGCGGAACTGGACCGCCGAAATATTGACCGCGACATGGAGGTCATCGGGCCATCCGGCCGCGGTGGCGCAGGCCTGCCGGACGACCCATTCGCCCATCGGCACGATGAACCCGATCTCCTCGGCCAGCGGAATGAAAGTGGCCGGCGAGATCAATCCCCGCTTTGGGTGATTCCAGCGGATCAGGGCCTCGAAGCCGCGGATGTCGTTGCTCGCCAGATTGACCACCGGCTGGTAGTAGAGCTCGAACTCGCCTGACGGCAGCGCCTTGCGCAGATCCTGCTCCATGATGCGGCGGGTCTGCATCTGGTGGTCCATCGCGGATTCGAAAAACCGGAAGGTGCCGCGGCCGTCGCCCTTCGCCCGATAGAGCGCAAGGTCGGCATTGCGCAGCAGCTTGTCGGGGATCAATCCGTCGCCGGGGCCGACCGCAATGCCGATGCTGGCGCCGATCGTCGTCTGATGGCCGTCGAGGTCGAAGGGCTCGCTGATCGATCCGATGATGCCCTGCGCCAGCGCGGTGGCCTGGGCCGGATCGGCGATCGGCGCCTGCACGATCACGAATTCATCGCCGCCCATCCGGGCGATGGTGTCGGTCTCGCGTACCAGTGCGCGCAGCCGGTCCGCAACGACCTTCAGGAGCCTGTCGCCGGCGTGATGGCCGAACGTATCGTTGACGGCCTTGAATTGATCGAGATCGAGGTGATGGACCGCGACCGCTTCCGCGGCGTGGATCCGGCGGCCCAGCGCCTGTTCGAGCCGTTCGTTCAGCAATACCCGGTTGGCGAGATCGGTCAGCGCATCGTGGTGCGCCATGTATTCGATCTTGACCTCGGACTGCCGCTGCTCGGTGATGTCTTCATGGGTGGCAACCCAGCCGCCGTCGGGCATCGGCCGGTGCCGGATCTTGAAGGTGCGGCCGTTGCGCAGTTCGACGATGCTGTCGTTGGGTTCGGCTGATACGGCGACCTTGGTGCGCCAGTCCATGTATTCATCCCGCGACATTGCGGGAAAGCTCCCCGCGTCGAAGCGCATGTCGACGATTTCGGTCAGCGGCGTACCGGGTCCGACGCGGTCGGATTGCAGCTCGTACATGTCGAGGTAACGATCGTTGCATACGATCAGGCGCTGGGCTGCGTCGAAAAAACACAGGCCCTGCGACATGTTGTTGATCGCCCTGTCGAACTGCAGGTTGGCAATCCGCAAATTCTCTTCGTGCGCCTGGCCGAGTTCAACCTGTCTTTTCAGGCGCGTGCTCAGTTCCTCCCGGTCGGTGATGTCCTCATGGGTGGCCATCCCGCCGCCATCCGGCATCGGATAGACCGTATAGGAAATGATTCTGCCATCGGGGAGTTCGAGCACCGTCGAGCCTGCAACGCGCTCTCCAGCGCATGCGTCCGGCTTCGAAAGCACCTTGAGGCCCAGACTCAGACGGTGTTCGACAAGTTCGCTGATGGCGGTTCCGGGCTTTATCTGCTCGGATGAGAGCCGATAGATTTCGGCGTATCGCCGGTTGCAGAACACGACCTGGCGCTTGCTGTCGAAGATGACGAGGCCCAGCGACAGGTTGTCGATGGCGTGCTCGAGAAGCCGGGTCGGATGAGCCGGCTCCGGATCATTGGCATGCTCGATAACATCCGCCATCTGGCGTTTCCCTGCACCGACTTCGCAGCGCTCCGGACCACGAGGAGCCGCATAATAAAGCCGCAAGCTGGTGAATTGCTTGCTTGAGATGCGCGGATTTTTGGCAAGTTCCTCGGAACTCGCTCAACAATGCGTTAACAATTCCGCTGGCGGGGGCGTCCGGAGGCCTTGATGGCCTGCTAGTCCACCAGGATCACCCTGATATCGTTCACATTGGTCAGCGTCGGGCCGGTCAGCACGAGATCGCCGGTCGCGGTGAAGAGGGTGGTGGCGTCGTTGTCGTCGAGACAGGCCTGGGCGTCGAGGCCGAGCGACTTCATTTTCGCGAACGTGGCGGCATCGATCATTGCGCCGGCGGGATCATCAGCACTGCCGGCGCCGCCGTCGGCGCCGTCGGTGTCGGCGGCCAGCGCCGAAATTTCCGGCGTGTCCGCGAGCAGGCCGGCCAGCACCAGCGCATATTCCTGGTTGGGGCCGCCGCGCCCATTGCCGCGCACGGTCACCGTGAGTTCGCCGCCGGAGAGGATCGCCAGGCGCTTGCCCTCGGCGCGCGCCTGCAGCGCCAGTCGCGCGTGGTCGGCGGCGACGCTGCGGGCCTCGCCCTCGAGGTCGGCGCCGAGATCGACGATCGCGTAGCCGGCGTCCCGTGCCAGCCTGATCGCGGCGTCGAGCGAGGCCTTGGGCCGCGCGATCAGTTCGAAATGGGCGCGCGCAAAGGCGGGATCGCCGGGCTTGCAGCTCTCGTTGGCGGGATCATCGAGCGCCGCGCGGACGGCGTCGTCGACCGCGAGCCTGTATTTCGCCACCAGCGCGCGCGCATCCGAAAGCGTGGTCGGATCCGGCACGGTGGGTCCCGATGCGATCGCGGACGCGTCGTCATGCGGAACGTCCGAGATCGCCAGCGTCACGATCTCGGCCAGCCTGCCCGCGCGCGCCAGCCGGCCGCCCTTGATCCGCGACAAATGCTTGCGCACGGTGTTGACCTCGCCGATCGGCGCGCCCGAGCGCAGCAGCGCGCGGGTCACCTGCTGCTTCTGCGCGAACGACACGCCATCGACCGGCGCGATCCAGTTCGCCGAGCCGCCGCCCGACAGCAGCACCAGCAACAGGTCGTCCGGACCGGCTTCCTGCGCCAGCGCCAGGCTGTCCGCCGCGCCCTTGAGCCCGGCCTCGTCCGGCACCGGGTGGCCGGCCTCGACCACCCTGATCCGCCGCGTCGGCACGCCATGGCCGTGCCGGGTGGTGGCGATGCCGGTGAGCCGCGACGGCGGCAACCCCAGTTCGTCGAGATAGTGCCGCTCCGCCGCGGCGGCCATCGCGGCGGCGCCCTTGCCGGCGGCCAGACAGATCACCCGGCCCTTCGGCGCCGGGCGAAGGTGCTGCGCCAGCACGACGTCGGGATGCGCTGCGGCCACGGCGGCGTCGAAGATCGCGCGCAGGAGAGGGCGTCTGTCGGTCATGGTGTCACGGGAGCCGAGTTGAAGACATGCGACGCCGGTTATCCATCCGTTCGGCGCAAAAGAAAACCCCCGCAGCGTGCTGCGGGGGTTTGGAAGGTATCGTGTCCCGGACGCGGGGCCGCGCGGTTGCGCTGCTCCCCGGAGCCGGGACCCCAGGCTCCGAGCCCGAGTATGGGCCCCGGCTCAGCAGCGCAACGTCAAGAACGTTGCGCTGCGTCCGGGGCACCAGTGCTCAGTTCGTCGCGTCGCCGCTCAGGACTTCGCCGAACCGTTCCCAGGCTTCGCCCTTGAACCTGACCAGCTGCACCTGCGAGATCGGCGCAAAGTCGGTTGGGCTGGTGTTGACCTTGATGCCGGGCAGCAGGCCGCCAAGTTCCAGGTTCTTGATGCTGGCCGCCTGCTTCATGACGTTCGCGCGGGTGAGATCGTCGCCGCACGCCTTCAGCACATGTACGAGGCCCTGCGCCACGGTGTAGCCGAACATCACCGAGCCATCGATCCGGTTGCCCTCGGGGAAGTACTTGGTGAGGAACTCGTCGAAGGCCTTCATGCCGGCATCGTCCTTCCACTGCGGATCGGACGTATCCTTCAGGTACTGCGACGAGATGATGCCCTGGCCGGCTTCGAAACCGGCCGGCTTCATCACGGCGCCGATCGACGCCGAGACGTTGTTGAGGAAGTGAACCGGCTTCCAGCCGATTTCATTGTTCTTCTTGATCGCCTGCGCCGCGAATTTCGGCGTGGTGATGTTCACGAACACGTCGGCGCCCGACGATTTGAGCTTGACGATATGGGAGTCGATGGTCGGTGCCGAGACTTCGTAGCTCTCCTCCATGACGATCATCGAGGCCGCCTTGGCGCCGAGCCCGTCCTTCAGTCCCTTCAGGTAGTCCTTGCCGTAATCGTCGTTCTGATAGAGTACGCCGATCTTGGCGTTCGGCATTTCCTTCAGAATGTACTTCGCGTAGATCTGCGTTTCGCTCTGGTAGTTGGGCTGCCAGCCCATGGTCCAGGGGAAATTCTTCGGATCGTTCCACTTGGTGGCGCCGGTGGCGACGAACAGCTGCGGCACCTTCTTCGAATTCAGGTACTTCTGGATCGCCGAGTTCGGCGGCGTGCCGAGCGGATTGAAGACGAACAGCACCTCGTCGCTCTCGACCAGCTTGCGCGTCTGCTCGACGGTCTTCGGCGGGCTGTAGGCGTCGTCATAGCTGATGAAATTGATCTTGCGGCCGTTGATGCCGCCTTCGGCATTGATCTTCTTGAAGTAGGCGGCTTCGGTCTTGCCGATCACGCCGTAGGCGGAAGCGGGTCCGCTGTAGGGCATGATGTTGCCGATCTTGATCTCGGTATCGGTGGCGCCGGTGTCGTATTTCTTCTGCGCGAGCGCGCCGCTGCTGGTTGCGGCAAGCATCACGACGGCAGCCGAAAGGGCTCCCAATCGCAATTGGTTGAAAGGCATCTGGATCTCTCCCTGATCTCTGTGTGAGTTGTGTCGTTTTTTGTATTGGACGCACTTTGCGGCGCCTGCTCGCATTGAATACCTTCTCTGGCCTCCCATCAAGAAAAAGCCCCCTGCGACTGGGGTCGCAGGGGGCTTTTATTTTGGGCGTTAAGGTTCGATTTGTATTCCGCTATGTGGAATACGTTTGCCTAACTCTTCCAGAGCTTGCCGAGCAGCTGCTGCGCAATCATGGCGACCTGCCGTGCGCCGTGCGGCACCAGGAAGATGACGAGGAACAGCAGCACGCCGAACACCGCCCCGGAGAGGCCTTTTGAAACTTCCTCGGCGATGTTCGGCACGAAGATGATGAAGGCGGAACCGACGATCGATCCCGGCAGCCAGCCGACGCCGCCGACCACCATGCCGAGAAACAGCGCGATAGCGAGGGTGATGGTGTAGGAGTCGGGTGCAACGAACTGCACCGCGATCGCCCCCAGCCCGCCGGCAACACCGGTGATGCCGGCGCTGACGCCGAACGCCAGGGTCTTGTACAGCGCGACGTCGACGCCCATGGCGGACGCCGCGATCTCGTTGTCGCGGATCGCCATGAAGGCGCGGCCGGAGCGCGACTTCAGCAGGTTGACCGAGGCGATGTAGATCCCGATCGCGACCGTGAGCGTGAAATAATACAGCCACCTGTCCTGCGATATCGGCAGGCCGAACGGCGCATCCGGCTTGGTCACCACCAGGCCCTGTACGCCGCCGGTCCAGTGTTCGAACACGCCGAGCTTCAGCAGTTGCGGCATCGCCACCGCCAGCGCGAAAGTCGCCAGCGCCAGATAGATGCCGCTCAAACGCAGCGCCGGCTGACCGAACAGGAACCCGAAGCCGAAGCAGATGATGCCGGCAATGGGCAGCGTCAGCGCGTAGTTCACGCCCGCATGTTCGATCAGAATTGCCGAGGTATAGGCGCCGACCGCGTAGAACGCGCTCTGGCCCAGTGAGAACTGGCCGCTGCCCCCGGTCAGGATGTTCAGCGCCAGCACCGCCAGCGCGTAGATCAGCAGCATCGTGAGCTGGAACACGAAGAAGTTCTTCACGAACATGGGCACGATGATCAGCAATGCCAGCATCACCAGGGACGCGGCGGTGCCGAGCGTCATGCCTTTCTTCGGAACGGTCTCGACCGCCGGTGCCTCGCTTGCGACTTTGTCAACTGCGCTCATGATCAAACTCGCTTCACGATGGGACGGCCAAACAGGCCAGCCGGTTTGAGGACCAATACGGTGATGATAAGCGCCAGTGCGATCGGCAATTTCAGTTCATTGCCGATTTCGGGGATATAGGTCCCGGCGAGATTCTCGAACACCCCGACCAGGAAGCCTCCGACCACCGCGCCGAGCGGACTGCTCAGTCCGCCGAGCACGGCGGCGGCGAACCCGTAGATCAGCACGCCGCCCATCATGTTCGGCTCCAGGAACACCACCGGTGCGATCAGGATGCCGGCGATCGCGCCGATTGCCGACGCCATGCCCCAGCCCAGCGCGATCATCCATGAGGTGTTGATGCCGACCAGCCGTGCCGATTCCGGCAACGACGCGGCCGCGCGCATCGCCAGGCCGATCCGCGTGAACTGGAAGAACAGATAGAGCAGGATCAGCAATCCCACCGTGACCCCGATCATGCCGGCCTGATGGGTCGAGATCAGCTGGCTGCCGAGAAAGGGCGACGATCCGAACGGCGTCGGAAATGGCTTGATCGTGAAGTCCCAGGTCAGTCCGGCGACGCTGTTGACGATGGCGAACAAGGCGATGAACCCGGCGACATTGGTCAGCACCGGCGCCTTGGCGAGCGGCTTGAACAACAGCCGCTCGATCGCGATGCCGCCGGCGAACGCAAACGCCAGCGTGAGCAGGAAGGCCCACCAGTAGGGCACGCCCCACTGCATCAGTTGCCAGGCGATGAAGGTCGAGAACATCGCCATTTCGCCCTGGGCGAAATTGAGATGATCGATCGCCTGATAGATCATGACGACGGCGAGCGCCATGCAGGCATAGATCGCACCTGTGGCAATGCCAGCCAGGACTTGGTTGATGAAAAGTTCCACGGCTGTGTTCCTCAATAACCGAGATAAGATTTACGAACGTCTTCGTTACCAGCGATTTCGGCAGCACTTCCCGACATCACGATACGTCCGGTTTCAATGACGTAAGCCTTGTCGGCGAGCTCCAGCGCCAGCTGCGCGTTCTGTTCCACCACCAGGATGGTGACCTTGTCCTCGCGGTTGATCTTGCCGAGGATCTTGAACAGGTCGCGCACGATCAAGGGCGCCAGCCCGAACGAGGGCTCGTCCAGCAGCATCAGCCGCGGACGCAGCATCAGCGCGCGGGCGACCGCGAGCATCTGCTGCTCGCCGCCGGACAGCGTGCCGGCCTGCTGGGTGTGGCGCTCCTTGAGGACCGGAAAATGATCGTACATCCGCTCGATGTCGGAGGTGACGCCGGCCTTGTCCTTGCGCGTGATCGCGCCGAGCTGCAGGTTTTCCTCTACCGTCATGGTGGTGAAGGTACCGCGGCCCTGCGGCACGTGGGCGATGCCGAGCCGGACGATGTTTTCGGTCGAACGGCCGGTCAGCGATGTGCCGTCGAATTCGATCGAACCGGTCGAGCGCACCATGTTGCAGATCGCGCGCAGCGTGGTGGTCTTGCCGGCGCCGTTGGCGCCGAGCAGGGTGGTCAGGCTGCCTTCATTGAGGCCGAATTCGAGGCCGTGAAGCGCCTGGACCTGGCCGTAATAGGCCCGCAGATCCTTGATATTGAGCATCGCGGTCATTGGTCCTTGCTCCCCAGATAGGCTTTGATGACATCCGGGTCGGACTGCACCTGCGCAGGCGTGCCTTCGGCAAGCTTGCGGCCGAAATTCAGCGCCACCACGTGGTCGGCGATCGACATCACGAGGCCCATGTGATGCTCGACCAGCAGAACGGTCATGTGGCGGTCGTCGCGGATCCGCTTGATCAGGTCGCCGAGCACGTGGACTTCCTCGTGGTTGAGGCCGCCGGCGGGCTCGTCGAGCAACAGGATCTTCGGCTCGGCCGCCAGCGCGCGCGCCAGCTCGACGCGCTTCTGGGTGCCGAACGGAAGGCCGGACACCACGGTGTGGGCGACGTCGTCGAGGTCGAGATAGCTGATGATCTCGTGGACCTTCTTGTTGAGCTCGGCCTCGCCGCGGCGGACCCAGCCCAGCTTCAGCGAGTCCGAGATGATGTCGCTGCTGGTGCGGGCATGGGTGCCGACCCTGACGTTGTCGAGCACCGTCAGATTGGGGAAAAGTGCCACGTTCTGGAAGGTGCGGCCGATGCCGATTTCAGCGATCCTGTGCGGCGGGCGCGTCAGGATGCTCTGGCCTTCCATCAGGATGTCGCCGGTGCTCGGCTGATAGAGCCTGGAGAGGCAGTTGAAGAGCGTCGTCTTGCCGGCGCCGTTCGGCCCGATCAGGCCGAGGATCGCGCCTTTATGCATGTCGAACGACACGCCGTTCAACGCTATGATGCCGCCGAACACGACGCTTACGTCGCGAACCGCAAGCAGGGGACTTTGTCCCTGCGCGAGCTGTGCCTGCATCATCGGTTACAACCCAAATTGTTCTTCGGGCTGTAATGACCTGTTCGCTGGTCACCTCGATGAAGGCTACCTGATCCCCTCGACCACACGTGCAACTCTCCCTCCTGCTTTCAACTTCTTGTTTTCATTTTTTGATTGCGGCGCCGCTCCGCCGAGCGCCGCTTCGATGTTCCTTACCATCGCCACGAGGCGAGGTCCAATATCGTTGCGCAGCCGATCTTCCGTGAAGCGGAATGCAGGCGCGCCACAATTGAACGCGTAAGGACCGGTTCCGTCATTGAGCTTCAAGCCGACGCCGACGGCATGGATGTCGTCATGCCACTCGCCGGCCGAGATCGCGAAGCCGAGTTTTTCCACGGTTTCGCCGGCGCGTTCGATGCCATCGCGCATTCGCGGCCAGCGGCTGCCGTAGTGTTCGCGCAGTTCGCGCAACAATGTGGCGCGCTCATCGGCCGGCAGCGCCCAGATATAGGCGCGCCCCATCGCGGTGGTTGCAATCGGGACTCGCGAACCGACGTCCAGTTGAACGCCTATTGTTTGACCACGACTCTGGCCGAAGTAGATCATGCTGGTGCGGTCGCGGCCGCCGACCGCGACCGCGCCGCCGGTCTCGCGCATCAGCGCCTCGCGGAATGGTTCGGACAAATGCCGAACGCCGAGATTTGCAAGGGCGGCATACCCCAGCGCCATGGCTGATGGCGCCAGCTGATACTTCTCGAACCGCGGAACAGGTGTAAGGTAGCCCAGTTTGGTCAGGGTATAGGTCAGCCGCGAGACGGTCGGCTTGGGCAAGTTGGTACGGGCCGCAATCTCCTGATTGCCAAGAAGCCCGTCGTTGGGATGGAATGCGCGCAACACATCAAGGCCGCGGGAAAGCGCGACGACGAAGCTGCGATCGGTCGCGACTTTCTTCCCTGGACGTTTCATGGCCTGCCGCTGGACGGACTCGTTGACAACGGACGTGCTTCAAAATAACCCTCCGTGTCAAGGTGTGGAATTGAGTTTCGCAGTGCGAAATAGAGGGAAAATAGCTGCTCAACGCAAGAAGCAGCTACTCAACGCAAGTTGCCTTGTGTCGTAGCCACTCAACACAAGTATAAGTGTCGGCAAGTTAAGAACTGATCCAAGAACAAAATGCCCAGGGAGAGTCTCGTGAACGAAGTGGTCAAGCTCGAGCGTCGTGCCGTCATCGCCATCGTCACCGTCAACAGTCCTCCGGTCAACGCGCTGAGCGCCGCCGTGCGGGGCGGTATTTTCGACTGCATCAAGAGCGCCATCGCCGATCCCGAAGTGCAGGCGATCGTGCTGACCTGCGCCGGCCGCACCTTCATTGCCGGCGCCGACATCACCGAATTCGGCAAGCCGCCGAAGCCGCCGGGCCTGGCTGAAGTGCTGGAGACGATGGAAAATTCGCCGAAGCCGATTATTGCCGCGATTCACGGCACGGCATTGGGCGGCGGACTCGAAGTCGCGCTCGCCTGCCATTTCCGCGTCGCCGTCAAGGAAGCGCGGCTCGGCCTGCCCGAAGTGAAACTCGGCCTGCTGCCGGGCGCCGGCGGTACCCAGCGGCTGCCGCGTGCGGTCGGTCCGGAACTCGCCGTCAAGATGATCGTCGGCGGTGACCCGATCAGCGCCGCCGATGCGCTGAAGCACGGCCTGATCGAGGAAATCGTCGAAGGTCCGGCATCGGGCGGCGAGGCCTTTGCCCGCAAGGTGCTGGCGGAGAAGCGTCCGCTGCGCAAGCTGCGCGATGATGATTCCAAGCTCGCCGCCGCCAGGGCCGACCGCTCGATCTTCACCAACGCGGTCGCAGCGCTCACCAAGAAGGCGCGCGGGCTGGAAGCGCCGTTCGCCGCCGCCGACGCCGTCGGCGCCGCCATCGACCTGCCGTTCGACGAAGGCCTGAAGAAGGAGCGCGAGGGCTTTCTCAAGCTGGTCGCCTCCGACCAGTCGAAAGCGCAGCGCTATGCCTTCTTCAGTGAGCGCGAGGCTGCCAAGATCGCCGGCGTGCCTGAAGGAACCAAGCCGCGCAATGTCGAGCGCGTCGCCATCATCGGCGCCGGCACCATGGGCGGCGGCATCGCGATGTCGTTCGCCAATGCCGGTATTCCGGTGACGCTGATCGAAACTGGCGAAGAGCAGCTCAAGCGCGGCATGGGCGTGATGCAGAAGAACTACGAGGCGACCGCGGCGCGCGGCGGCATTCCCGCCGACGCCCCCGCCAAGCGCATGGGCCTGATCACGGGCAAGGTCGGGCTCGAGAACGTCAAGGACGCTGACCTGGTTATCGAGGCCGTGTTCGAGACCATGGCGATCAAGAAGGAAGTTTTCACCGCGCTGGACAAATACGCCAAGCCGGGCGCGGTGCTGGCCTCCAATACCTCCTATCTCAACATCGACGAAATCGCCGCGGTGACGAAGCGTCCGCAGGACGTGCTCGGCATGCACTTCTTCTCGCCGGCCAATGTCATGAAGCTGTGCGAGATCGTCCGCGCCGACAAGACCGCGCCGGATGCGCTGACCACCGCGGTCGCGGTCGCCCGCAAGATCGCAAAAGTTCCGGCGGTGGTCGGGGTCTGCGACGGCTTTGTCGGCAACCGGATGCTGGCCCAGCGCGGCAAGCAGTCGGAAAAGCTGCTGTTCGAAGGCGCCCTGCCGCAGCAGGTCGATGCCGTCGTGACGAAATTCGGCATGCCGATGGGGCCGTTCGCGATGAGCGACCTGGCCGGTCTCGATATCGGCTGGCGCTCGCGCCAGGATCGCGGCATCAAGTCGGAAATCGCCGATGCGCTGTGCGAAGCCGGCCGCTTCGGCCAGAAGACCGGCAAGGGCTATTACAAGTACGAAGCCGGCTCGCGCGCGGCTTTGCCGGATCCGGAAGTGGAAAAGCTGATCGACGAGACCTTGCAGCGGCTCGGCCGCAAGAAGCGCGTGGTCAGCGATGACGAAATCCTCGAGCGCATGATGTATCCGATGATCAACGAGGGCGCGCGGATCCTCGAAGAGAAGATCGCGGCGCGTCCGAGCGATATCGACGTCATCTGGCTCTACGGCTATGGCTGGCCGATCTACCGCGGCGGCCCGATGTTCTATGCCGACCAGGTCGGCCTCAAGCACATCGCCGACCGGCTGTCCTACTACGCGAAGGAGACCAACGATCCCTCGCTGGAGCCGTCCCCGCTGCTCAAGCGTCTCGCCGCCGAAGGCAAGACGTTTGCTTCGCTGGCGCAGTCTGCGAAAGCGGCGTGATCAGATGAAGCGATGCTGCCTCAACCCGTCGTCCCGGCGGCCCCAAGGACCCAAAAACCATCCGTCGTCCAATGAAAGAAATACCTGGATCGGAATTTGAAGTCAATTGTGATCTTCTGCTTCTTGCGATGGGATTTCTGGGACCTGTCAAAAAAGGTATGTTGGATGAATTAGGCGTTGAGTTGGAC
>JBDRNF010000030.1:0-42286 GCA_043811435.1 Pseudomonadota bacterium | reverse complement strand
CGTGACAATTCCGTGCCGTCATCCTGAGGTGCTCGCCCTTCGGTGCGACGCACCGCAGGGCGAGCCTCGAAGGATGGCCGCGAGGACGGTGCCAGCGGCCATCCTTCGAGGCGTACTCGGCGGCGCAATTGCGCCGCGGAGCGCGCACCTCAGGATGACGGCGGTTGGTGCGGCGCGCAGTGCAAGAGGTTAGTTCGTCCCCATTCACTCATTGAAACTCACCGCCGCACCTTGAAAAAATCCTTCAGCAGCGTCGCGGCCTCCGTCTCGCCCACCGCCCCATAGACCTCCGGCACGTGATGGCAGGTCGGCGACGCGAAGAACCGCACGCCTGATTCCACCGCACCGCCCTTGGGGTCGGCCGCGCCGTAATACAGCCGCCGGATCCGCGCCAGCGAGATCGCGCCGGCGCACATGGTGCAGGGCTCCAGCGTGACGTAGAGGTCGCAATCGACCAGCCGCTCGGTGCCGATGGCGTCGGCGGCCTGCCGCAGCGCCAGGATTTCGGCGTGCGCCGTCGGATCGCGGTCGGTCAGGGTGCGGTTGGCTGCGGTGGCGATCACCTCGTAGCCCCGGACAATCACGCAGCCGATCGGGACTTCGCCGGCTTTTCCGGCGTTTTTGGCCGTTTTCAGCGCCAAATCCATGAAAGAAGGGACGGTGATGCCTCGTATCATCGGAAGAAACCTGCTATGAGAGCCGCATTCAGCAAAAGTGGATGCCGGTTTTGCGTGACAATGCGCCTTGAGCCAAGCGCGCGCGCGTTATCGCTATGACAGCCCGTCCACATCCGCCTGACCGCATTTCATTGATACGAGAGACCATTCATGCCCCGCGACAACGACAAAAACAACGATTCCCGCGGCCGGCGCGACCGCCCTTCCGGCGGCAAGGGCCGCTCCGGCGCCGCCCGGGGACCGGAGAAGAAGTTCGCCAAGCGCGGCTTTGCCGGCAAGAGCGACGGTCCCAAGCCCGAGGGCGAGCGGCGGCCCTATGCGGGAAAGCCCGACGGTGCCAAATCCTTCGGCAAGAAACCCTATTCCGGCCCGGGCAAGCCCTACGCCGGCAAGCGCGAGGGTCCGCGGCCGCGCCGCGACGGCGATGCGCCGCGTCCGCGCTTCAACCGGGATGATCGCGCCGGTGGCGGCGAGAAGCGTCCGTACAGCCCGCGCGGTGACCGGCCCAACTTCAGCGCCCGCGGTGATGGCGAAAAACGCCCCTATACCCCACGCGGTGATCGCGGAGATCGTGGCGATGCCCGTCCGGCCGCGCGCTTTCAGGATCGCAAGTTCGGCGACAAGAAGCCTTATACGCCGCGCGAGGGTGGCGGCGAGAAACGCCCCTATACGCCGCGTGGTGACAGGCCGCAGGGCGATCGTCCCTACAGCGGGCGGCCGTCGCGCGACGGCGACCGGCCGCGCGGAGACCGTCCCGAGCGGAAGTTCGGTGGCGACAAGAAGTTTTCTTCCCGTGGCGCGCCGGACCGTGGTCCGCGCAAGGATTTCGGCAGCCGGGACCGCAACAGCGGCTCGGGAGATCGCGGCTCTGATCGCGGCGAGTCCAAGCCGTGGCAGAAACGCGATGCGTCGTCGCCCGACCATGCCGGCCGCAATTCGCGTCCGTCCCGCGACGGCGCTCGCAATTTCGACAAGCCCCGTTTTGACAAGTCCCGGGACGAGCGCGGTGGCGCCGAGCGTCCGCGCTTTTCGCGCCCGCGCGAGGACCGTCCCCATGGAGATCGTCCGCAAGGCGATCGTCCCCGTGGCGATCGGCCTTTTGCCGATCGTCCACAGCGCGAGCGTCCGAAATTCGACCGGCCCCGTGAAGGCGGCGAGGATCGTCCGAAGTTCAGTCGTCCGCGTGAAGGCGGCAGCTCCTGGCAGGAGCATCCGCGCAACGAGGCATCGGGAGAGCGTCCGCGCCGCGACAACGAGGACGACAGCAAGGTCTTTGCAAAACGTCCGGCCTTCGGTGGCCGCGGCGAATACCGCGAGCGCAAACCCGAATTCGAAAAGCGCGCCGCGCGTCCGCCGCGCGAAAAGAAATCCGGCGAGCGCATCGCCAAGGTGCTGTCGCGCGCTGGCCTCGCTTCGCGCCGCGACGCCGAGGAATGGGTCGTGCAGGGCCGCGTCAGCGTCAACGGCCGCGTCATCAATTCGCCGGCGCTCGACGTCACCGAGAACGACGTCATCACCATCGACGGCAAGCCGTTGCCGCCGCGCGAGCGCACCCGGCTGTTCATGTTTCACAAGCCGCGCGGCCTGATGACCACCCATGCCGATCCGGAAGGCAGGCCGACGGTGTTCGACAATCTGCCCGAGGGCCTGCCGCGGCTGATCTCGATCGGCCGGCTCGATTTCAACACCGAGGGCCTGTTGCTGCTGACCAATGACGGCGGGCTGGCGCGCGCGCTGGAATTGCCCGACACCGGCTGGCTGCGGCGCTATCGCGTGCGCGCCCATGGCGAGGTGACGCAGGGCCAGCTCGACGAGCTGAAAAAGGGCGTCGAGGTCGACGGCGTCAAATACGGCCCGATCGATGCGACGCTGGAGCGCGACCAGGGCGCCAATGTCTGGCTGGTATTCGCGATCCGCGAAGGCAAGAACCGCGAGGTCCGCAACGTGATGGCGCATCTCGGGCTCGAGGTGAACCGTTTGATCCGGATTTCCTACGGTCCGTTCCAGCTCGGCGAACTCGAGGAAGGTCAGGTCGAGGAGATCAAGACAAGGGTGCTGCGCGATCAGCTCGGCGAGAAGGTTGCAGCCCTCGCGGGCGCGGACTTCAACCGGCCGATGCCGGGCGATGCCGGCGCCAAGGCCGATGACGATGAAGACGCGCCGCGCGGCAAAAAACCGTTCAAGCCGGCCGGCAAGAGCGGCCTGATCGCCGACCGCAAGGGCCGCCGCGTGCTGGTGCAGCGCACCGGCAGCGACGAAGCCCGCGCCCGCAACGAGGCCGAAGCCGCCGGCTACGGCCCGCCGCGCCGCCCGCAGCGCGGCTACCACGGCAAGCGCGACCTGAAGCCGCGGGACGAGTAGAGTTCGATGGTTGCCTCGCTTCTACCGATAACCACCAGGCCGTCATGGCCGGGCATAGCCGTCCAAGGGACGGCGTCGCTTCCGCTCGCCTATGCCCGGCCACCCACGTCTTCCTTGTGTCGGCAGCTTCAAGACGTGGATGCCCGGCACAAGCCCGGGCATGACGAGAATTTGTGATGCGCGTCGTTGGCGGACGGCTGAAGGGCCGCAATCTCGTATCGCCGTCGTCGAACGACATCCGGCCGACGGCGGACCGCTTGCGCGAGTCGCTGTTCAATATCCTGATCCATGCCTATGACGATCCGGTTCAGGACGCGCGCGTGCTCGACCTGTTCGCCGGCACCGGCGCGCTCGGCATCGAAGCGGTCTCGCGGGGCGCTGCCTTCACGCTGTTCGTCGACAACGGCGCCGAGGCGCGGGCGCTGCTGCGCAACAACGTCGAAGCCCTGGGCCTCGGCGGCGTCACAAAAGTGTATCGCCGCGACGCCACCAATCCCGGCCCCGCCCATCCGATGGAGCCGTTCTCGCTGGTGTTCCTCGATCCGCCCTACCGCATGAAGCTCGCCGAAAAATCACTGGCCGCGCTGCGCGACGGCGGCTGGCTGACATCAGGCGCACTGCTGGTGGTCGAGGAATCAAAGGCTGCGGGGTTCGTTGCCCCCGAGGGCTTCGAGGAGCTGGAACGACGGGCGTATGACGATACGGAGTTTACGTTTTTGCGATTTGGCACAGCGTCCGCCCAATCGTAACTCGTCATCCCCGCGCAGGCGGGGATCCAGTACGCCGCGGCTTTTCGGTTGAATCGCTGGCGTCTCTGAATACTGGGTCGCCCGATCAAGTCGGGCGATGACAGTTGAGGTGGGGAAGCAGCTTAACTCTACCTACCGTCTGCCGAACAGCGTCTCGGGAGCATGATGATACCGCATTTTGCATTTTTGACGGCTGGCTGAGTACTTGTTCCGCCTTGATGTTCTTACTGTACATGGGGTTGTTTTCGTACTTTTTGGTGAGGGCGGCCTCTACCTTCGCCCGAACAGCTTCTCGATATCGCTCAGCTTCAGTTCCACATAGGTCGGCCGGCCGTGGTTGCATTGCCCTGAGTTCGGCGTGTCTTCCATCTCGCGCAGCAGCGCGTTCATCTCTTCCGGCTTGAGGATGCGTCCGGCGCGCACCGAGCCGTGGCAGGCCATGGTGGCCGCGACATGCATCAGGCGGCGTTCCAGCGGCAGCGCCTCGTCCCATTCGGCCATGTGCTCGGCGAGGTCGCGCAGCAGCGAGCCGGCATTGGCCTTGCCGAGCAGCGACGGCGTCTCGCGCACCGCCACCGCGCCGGGGCCGAAGGAATCGATCGCCAGCCCGAACGTCGCCAGTTCGACGGCGCGATCGAGCAGTTGCTCGACGGTGGCCTCGTCGAGTTCGACGATTTCCGGAATCAGCAGGATCTGCCGCTGCACGCCGTTGCGCGCCAGCGACGCCTTGAGCTTCTCATAGACGATGCGCTCATGCGCGGCGTGCTGGTCCACCACGACGAGGCCGTCGCGGGTCTGCGACACGATATAGGTCTCGTGAATTTGCGTCCGCGCCGCGCCCAGCGGGCGGTCGAGCAGATCGGCGGATGGCGCCGGCTGGAAGCGCACGTCCGCCGTCGGCGTGCCGACATCGAAGGCGGCCTGGCCGGGTTCGGCGAACGCCGTCGCCGCCGCCCCCTCGAAGCCCGGCATCGGCCCCGCCGGATAGGCCGGCGAACGCCGCCAGTCCCAATTAGCAGGTCGCGGCGCAAACGACGGGCGGAACGAGGCCAGTGCCGCGCCGTCGCTGTTGGCGGCGGTGCGCTTGCCCTCGCGCGCCAGGCCCTCCTTCAGCGCGTGCACGATCAGCGCGCGGACCAGGCCGGCGTTGCGGAAGCGCACGTCGGTCTTGGCCGGATGCACATTCGCGTCGACCTCCTGGCTGTCCAGCGTCACGAACAGCGCCACCACGGGATGGCGGTCGCGCGGCAGATAGTCGGAATAGGCCGCGCGCACCGCGCCGATGATCAGCTTGTCGCGCACCGGCCGGCCGTTGACGAACAGATACTGCCCGAGCGCATTGGCCCGGGTCAGCGAGGGGGCTGCGGCAAAGCCTTCGACCACCACGCCGTCGCGTTCGCTGCGCACCTCGATGGCGCTGGCGCGAAAATCGCTGCCCAGGATGTCGCCGAGCCGCGTCAGCCGGCCGGCGGCGCCGGGCAGGGCGGCGGCCCAGGTCACCGGCGCGCGTTCCTCGCCGGCCAGCGTGAAGGCGATGTCGGGCCGCGCCATCGCGAGGCGCCGCACCACTTCGCGGATCGCCTCCGCCTCGGTGCGGTCGGTCTTGAGAAATTTCAGCCGCGCCGGCGTCGCAAAAAAGAGATCGCTGACCTCGACCCTTGTACCCTGGCTCAGCGCCGCCGGCATGATCGCGGATTTGACGCCGCCTTCCACCGCCAGCGACCAGGCATGCGGCTCGCTTTGATGGCGCGTGGTGATTCCGAGTTTTGCGACGGCGCCGATCGAGGGCAGCGCCTCGCCGCGAAACCCCAGCGTGCGGATCCGCAACAGATCCTCGTCGTCGAGCTTGGAGGTGGCGTGGCGGTCGACCGACAGCGCCAGATCGCCATAGGTCATGCCGCTGCCGTCGTCGGTAATGCCGATCCGCCGACGCCCGCCGCCATCGGTGAAAATGTCGACCCGGCTGGCGCCGGCGTCGATGGCGTTTTCCACCAGTTCCTTGACCACGCTCGCGGGACGCTCGACCACTTCGCCGGCGGCGATGCGGTTGACGATCTGTTCGGGGAGCTGGCGGACGGGCATGGAGCGACTCGGGGCGAATGAGGCCCCATTTTAGAGGCTCTTGCCGGGTGAGGGGAGGCCGGAGGCGGCAAACTCCAGAACTCTCCCCGTTGTTATCGGGCCCTCAGTCGTCGAACCGTGCCGAGCCGCGTTTCGCCTTGATGTCGCTGCGGCGCTTCTTGCCCTCCAGCCGGCGGGTTTTCGAGCCCAGCGTCGGCTTGGTGGCCCGGCGCGGCACCGGCCGCACCATCGCCTCGCGCAACAGTTCGAGCAGCCGGTCGGTGGCGTCGGCGCGATTGCGCTCCTGGGTGCGGAAGCGCTGCGCGTGGATCACGATCACGCCGTCCTTGGTCATGCGCTGGCCGGCGAGCCGGTTCAGCCGCAGCGCGGCATCTTCCGGCAGCGTGATGCGGCGCGTATCGAAGCGCAATTGTGCGGCGGTCGAGAGCTTGTTGACGTTCTGCCCGCCCGGCCCGGAGGCGCGGACGAACGTGATCTCGATGTCGTTCTCGTCGATCGAAAGGTCGCGGGAAATCCGCAGCATGCGTCACCGGAGGCCGATATTCCCCCAGCGGGAATCGGCTGGCGGAGAATAGCGGTTTTGTTGGTGCAGCTGAAGGACGACGAAAGCGTTCCCCGGACGCGGCGCAGCGCGTGGCGGTGCGCTGCTGATCCGGGGTCCATCGTCGCAAATGTGGGTCCCGGCTCTGCGGTGCACCGCCGAGAGGCGCTGCGCCGCGTCCGGGACGCGAAGGCGCGGATTCCGCTTAGTTCGCCTTTGGCGCCGTTGCCGCGGCCGGCTGGACCGCGGCCTGCGGGGCGCGGCCGACGATCACGGTGAGCAGGCCCTGCCCCCACAACCGCCGGGCGGCCTTTCTGGCGTCGTCCAGCGTCACCGCATCGACGATGGCGTTGCGCTTCTCGATGTAGTCGATCGGAAGCTTGTCGAGCTGGTACTGCAGCAGCGCCGAGGCCAGCTTCGCGGAGCTGTCGAGCGCCAGCATCTGCGAGCCCTTGAGATAGGATTTGGCCTCGTCCAGTTCCTGCTGGGTCGGACCTTCCTCGGCCATGCGGCGGATTTCCTTCTCGACGGCATCGACGGTTTCGCCGGCGCGATCGGCGCGGGTTCCGGTGGTACCGACGAAGATGGCGGAGCGATCCATCCACAACAGCGATTCGTTGACCGAATAGGCCAGACCGCGCTTCTCGCGGACCTCCCGGTAGAGCCGCGACGACAGCCCGCCGCCGCCGAGAATGTGGTTGACGACGTAGCCGGCCATGAAGTTCGGATCGTTGCGCTTGATGCCGGGGCCGCCGAAGGTCACCACCGTCTGCGGCACGTCGAGCGGAATGAAGGCGCGCTGCGGCGGCTTGGCGGCCTCGACCTCGGCGACCGGCGTCAGCCTGGCCTTGGCCGGCAATGCGCCGAAGGTCTTGTCGAGCAACTGGCCGAGCGTGGCCGCGTCGACATCGCCGACCACGGCAATCCGCAGCGTATCCTTCGCCAGCACGCGGGCGACGTAGTCCTTCATGTCGGCGGTATCGATCGCCGCCACGCTGTCCAGCTTGCCCTTGGCCTGACGGCCATAGGGATGGTCGCCAAAGGCGACCTGGAGGAACTTGCTGCTGGCCAGCGCCGATGGATTGGTGGTGTCGCGCCGCAGGCCCGAGATGATTTGCGCGCGAATGCGTTCGACATCGGCGCTGTCGAAATGCGGCGAGGTCAGCGACTTTTGCAGCAGGTCGAAAGCCTCGTCCCTGTTGTCCTTGAGCATGCGCAAGCTGCCACGGAAATAATCCCGGGTCGAAGAGAAGCTCAGCTCGATGGCGCGGCGATCGAGACGCTCGTGAAACGTCTTGGAATCCAGGCCGCCCGAACCTTCATCGATCAGGCTGGCAACCATGTTGCCGACGCCGGGCTTGTCGGCCGGGTCCTGCGTCGCGCCGCCGCCGAAGGCAAACTCCATCGCGATCAGCGGCACGGTGGCGTCCTGCACGAACCAGGCTTCGATGCCTCCCGGCGAAATCAGATGCTGAATCCTGGCCGCGGCGTGCGAAGGCACCGGCGCCAGTGCCAACGCGAGGCAGGCAGCCGCCGCGAAGGCAAAGCGCTGCGCGAAAATCCTGAACGACGTCCCGAAGTGCTTCACGAACGCTTCTCCTCGCGTTTCGGCGTGGCATCCTTGATCAGGTAGCCTGTCACCGATCGCTTTTTATCCAGCCATTTCTGCGCGACGTCGCGGACCTGTTCGGCGGTGACGGCGCGAATGCGATCCGGCCAGCTTCGGATGTCGTCGACGCTGAGGCCGGAGGTGAGCGCGGCGCCGTACCAGCGGGCCAGCACGGCCTGATTGTCCTGGGCGTAGATCGCCTGCGCGATCAACTGGGTCTTGACGCGCTCCAGGTCTTCCGACCGCGCCGGGTTCTTGCCGACATCCGATATCACCTGGTCGATCACCTGCTCGATCTGCGCAAACTCCACGCCCGGCTTCGGCGACACCGAGATCACGAACTGCGTCGCATCGAGCGAGGTGCCCTGATAGCCGGCGCCGGCGCTGACCGCGAGCTGCTTGTCGACCACCAGCGCGCGATAAAGATAGGAGTTGGCGCCGCTGCCTATCAGTTGCGCGAGTACGTCGAGCGCCGGGCTTTCGCCGGCGGCGGCGGTATTGGCTGACGGTACGAGATAATAACGGCGCACGCTGGTCTGCTCGACCCGGGCGTCGGACAGCGTCACGGTGCGCGGGGCCGCCGGCACCGGCTCCTGCGGCCGGATCCGATGGGCGGGGATAGCGGGCTGCGCCGGGATGCCGCCGTAAATCCGCTCCACCATCGGGCGGATATCGCTGGGCTCGACATCGCCGGCGATCACCAGGATGGCGTTGTTCGGTGCATAGAAGCGCTTGTAGAACGCCAGCGCGTCCTCGCGGTCGAGCTTCTCGATTTCCTGGCGCCAGCCGATCACGGGGCGGCCGTAGGGATGGTTGAGATACAGCGCCGCCAGGATCTGCTCGCTCAGTCGCGCATTCGGGTTGTTGGCGACCCGCATGTTGAATTCCTCGAGCACGACGTCGCGCTCCGGCAGCACATTCTCGTCCTTCAGGATCAGGCCGGTCATGCGGTCGGCCTCGAATTCCATCATCTTCGCCAGCTGCTCGCGCGGCACGCGCTGGAAATAGCCGGTGTAGTCGGTCGAGGTGAAGGCGTTCTCGTTGCCGCCGACCCGAAGCACGGTCTTGGAAAATTCGCCGGCCGGATGCTTCGAGGTGCCCTTGAACATCAGATGTTCGAGAAAATGGGCGAGGCCGGATTTGCCGGGCGTCTCATCGGCGGAGCCGACCTTGTACCAGATCATGTGGGTGACGACCGGGGTGCGGTGATCCTGGATCACCACGACCTGCAAGCCGTTGGCAAGCGTGAACGTAGTGGGCCGCTCCGATGTCACCGTGGTCTGGGCGCGAACGCCGCCAGCGGAAAATGCCAGGGCAAGGAGCAGCGCGGCGGCGAGCGAAACGGCAAAGCGGGGTGTGGGCATCATGACCTGTCTGGTGCGTATTCCGCAAAAGCGGGTTACCGGTTTTGTTTCGCAATCAAGTTTTCGCAGATTGCGTAGACTTCGCTGCGGCAGAACACGCGCGAATGCGAGATTGCAGCCCAAACGGAAGTGTTCGGGATGAGGCCGCGAGACTCTACACCGGGGCACCACCGGCAAGCGTCACGAAGCCGAGAGGTTACAATAGATTAAGGCCGCGCCTATTCGCCGTACTTGCCGGCGGCCGGGTTGTATTCCTTGTTCAGCGATTCCTTCGGCCCGGTGCCGTAGGCAAAGTTCGGCGACGGCGTCTGGTATCCGCTCGGCGGTTGCGTCAGCGATTCCCGGGTCGGCTCGCCCTTGAACGTCGCGGTCTCGGTCTTGCTGCCGCCGAACAGGCCGCCGAAGCCGCCTTTATAGCCGAGCTCCGAAGGGCTCAGGATCGGATTGGTGTTGGTGACGCCCGGCTGGATCGAGTCGCGATTGGTGCGGGCGGGGCCGGCGGTCTTGCCGACGGCCAGTTCGGCCGGAGTCAGGATGCGGGCGGCTTCCCGGGGATCCTTGTTCTCTTTCTTGCGGGCGGCGACCGCGGCCTTGCGCCGCTGCGCATCGGGGTCCTTCGGCCAGTTCGGCACGGGGGCCTCGGCCGCCGCGGAAGCCGGCGGCGGCAGATCGAGTTTGGGAGGCACCACCAGCGGCGACCGCTCGCGATACTCGATGCCCCGGTTCTCCATGTTGGTGCCGCCGATGCCGGCCATGATGCCTTCGATGATCTTCTCTTCGAAGGTCTTGTCGTCCTCGTCCTCGTCAGCGGCGCGGGCGGCGCCTGCTGATACCACGAGACCGATGCCCAGCACGGCAACGGCGAGCTTCAGCCCCCGCCAGGGGGTCTGCCAAGCGGGCCGCGATGGGTTCTGCACAATCCGGAAGCTGGCTTCGGTGTCGCGCATCACGCTGTTCCTGTTCAAAATTCTTCCGCCGGGGGCGCCGATCTGGCGCCCACAACTCCGCTCCGGCCCGCAGGGCTCGTATCAGCCGGGATCAGGGCGCTTTTGCGGCGGGTACCCCTAGGAAGGAATCATACAGCAGGGCCGCTACCCCGGCAACAATCGCCACGTCGGCAAGGTTAAACACGTACCAATTGTAGGTTTTTCCGCCGATATCGAGGTGGAACAGGGCGAAATCGACCACAGCGCCATAGGCGAAGCGGTCGATGCCGTTGCCAATGGCGCCGCCGATGATCAGGCCCAGCGCGACCGTCGCCAGCAGGGTCTGCGACCGCGCCATCCAGATCGCCAGAACCACCACCGCGACCGCCTTGATCGCCATCAGGACGAGCTGGATCCACTGGCTGTCGCTCTGGAACCAGCCGAAGCTGATCCCGACGTTCCAGGCCAGCACCAGGTCGAAGAACGGAGTAACCCTCACCGCGCCGCGATGGGCGATGTCGAACACGAACAGCAGCCAGAGTTTTGTGGCCTGATCGAGCACCAGGGCTGCGACGGCGGCGATGATCCCGGTGCGGAGGTGAGGGGTCATAGCGCGGTCGCTAAAACAGCATTCGGTGTCGTCCCCGCGAACGCGGGGATCCATACGCCGTGGCGTCGATAGTTTGAAAGATTCTTAGTCATCTTCCCTTTTCTATTTCGGACGCCCGGGATTATGGGTCCCTGCGTTCGCAGGGACGACGATAGAGTTTCCGACGGTAGTATTACACACTCACCCCCAGCGCCTTCCATTCGCGCAACGCCTTGGCGTCGCGCGGCGAGACATCCGGGTATTCGGAATCGCTGCCGACATCGGTTGAGATCTTCCACGACCGCGCGCATTTGGTGCCGACGGCTTTCTCGACCACGACAGCGACGCCTTGAACCTCGTTCAGCCGGAATGCAGCGGCCGGCGCGTCGTCATTGGTCGCCATCGCGTTCGAGGTGATGAATACTTCGGCCAGATCGATGTCGAACAGCGTGTTGAAGATGTCCTTGTCGGAGACGTAGACCAGCGGCGAGGCCTCCAGCGAGGAGCCGATGGTCTTGGCGGCGCGCTCGAGTTCCAGCGCGCCGGTGACGACGCGGCGGACATTGCGGATGATCTCCCATTTCGACGCCAGCGCGTCATCGCGGAACGCGTCAAACTCTGTCGGAAACAGCGTCAGATGCACTGAGGGCTCGGCGTCGGGCCGGTACATCCGCCACGCCTCTTCGGTGGTGAAACTCAGCACCGGCGCCAGCCATTTCAGGATCGCGTCGCAGATCATGTCGATCGTGGTCAGCGCCGCCTTGCGCGCCAGCGACGACGGCGGGTCGCAATACAGCGTATCCTTGCGGATATCGAAATAGAACGCCGACAGTTCGGTGTTCATGAATGCTGACAGGCTCGCTACCACGGTCTTGTAGTCGAATTCGGCGTAGGCCTTGCTTACGATGACGGCCTGGCCGGCGAGCTGGTGCAGCATCAGCCGCTCCAGTTCGGGCATGTCGGCGTGCGCGACCCGGTCGCCGGCCTTGAAATGCGCCAGCGTGCCGAGCATCCAGCGGATCGAATTGCGCAGCTTGCGGTAGGTCTCGATGGTGTTCTTGAGGATTTCCGGGCCGATGCGCTGGTCGTCGGCATAGTCGGTGGCGCAGACCCACAGCCGCAGGACATCGGCGCCTGAGTCCTTCATCACCTTTTGCGGCTCGACGGTGTTGCCGACCGACTTCGACATCTTGCGGCCGTTCTCGTCGAGCGTGAAGCCATGCGTCAGCACCACATCGAACGGCGCGCGGCCGCGGGTGCCGCAGCTTTCCAGCAGTGACGACTGGAACCAGCCGCGATGCTGGTCGCTGCCCTCCAGATACATCACGGTATCAGCGCCGCCATCGACCTTGCGGACGATATGGCCGAGTTGCGGAAAATGCTGGCGGTCTTCCAGCACGAAGGCGTGGGTCGAGCCGGAATCGAACCAGACGTCGCAGATGTCGTCGACCTTCTTCCAGTCCTCAGCCGAGCGATTCCCGAGGAAGCGTTCGCGGGCGCCGTCCATGTACCAGGCGTCGGCGCCTTCCTCCCTGAAGGCTTCGGCGATGCGCTGGTTGACGATGTCGTCCTGCAGGATTTCGGCGGAGCCGTCGGCTCTCTCGCGCACGAACACCGCGATCGGCACGCCCCAGGCGCGCTGCCGCGAGATCACCCAGTCGGGCTTGCTGTTGACCATGCCGTTGATGCGATTCTGGCCCGACGGCGGCACCCATTGGGCGATACCAATCGCCGCCTGGGCTAGCTGGCGTAATGTGAAGCTCCTTCGGGTCACAGTGTCGACACCGGCATTTAGCCCATCGATAGGCTTGTCCATCGCAATGAACCATTGCGGCGTGTTTCGAAAGATCACCGGCTTTTTCGAACGCCACGAATGCGGGTACTGATGCTTGAGCCGACCTTTGGCGACCAGCATCCCGGCCTGGGCTAAGGCGGCAATCACAGCTCCGTTGGCGTCGCCTTTTTCACCCTTGTCGTTGATCACTCGCTTGCCGGAAAAACCCGGCGCATGATCGGTGAATGCGCCATTTTCATCGACGGTATAGGGGATAGCAGTTTTAATGCCACGCGCCTCTAGTTCGCGAGCGTTGGCCATCCAGACCTCGAAATCCTCGCGACCATGACCAGGGGCGGTGTGCACGAAGCCGGTGCCGGTCTCGTCGGTGACGTGATCTCCAGCGAGAAGCGGGACGTCAAAATCATAACCTTTGCCACGGAGGGGGTGGGCGCATACTAAGCGTTCAAGCGAGGCGCTATCGATTTCCATGGCGTCAAACACACCCGGGGCAAACCGAGCGGCAGCTAGGAATGGAAGTTGCAGATTCGAAGCTACTAGCAAAGACCCTGAACCATGCTGCTCAATGTATGCTTTTCTGGCAGCGTTGATTTCTTTGCGCGCGGTTTCGTATTGTTCGACGGTGACTCCAGCTATCCTGGCGGCATCTCCAAGATTTTCCGGCTGCGGTAAATCGCCGCCTGGCACCAGCAAGACATATTTCAACTTTTCCGAGTATGCGATTGCACGGTTGCCCGGCAGCGTCCAAGGCGTCGTCGTCCAAATCACAACAGACGTGCTACTCCACGCGTCTCTTAGCCTCTCGGCTTCTTCTGGAGTAGCGCCGGTTCCCATCATGGGGAAACCGGTCTTGGTTTTGACTACCGGAAACCTCACCCACACCGTATCCGAGGTGTAGTCCTCGTATTCGATTTCGGCTTCCGCCAGCGCGGTCTTTTCCACCACGCTCCACATCACGGGCTTGGAGCCGCGATATAGCAGGCCGTTGGCGGCGAACTTCATCAGCTCGCGCGCGATCTGCGCTTCGGCGGCAAAGTCCATCGTGGCGTAGGGGTGATCCCAGTCGCCGATGATGCCGAGCCGCTTGAATTCCTCGCGCTGCACGTTGAGCCAGTGCGTGGCATAGGCGCGGCATTCCCTGCGGAACGCCACCATCGCGGCGGAGTCCTTGAAGTCCGGCTTCTGCTTGCCCTTGGAGCGGTAGTTCTCTTCCTCGATCTTCCATTCGATCGGCAGGCCGTGGCAATCCCAGCCCGGCACGTAATTGGAATCGAAGCCGAGCATCTGCTGGCTCTTGGTCACCACGTCCTTGAGGATCTTGTTCAGCGCATGGCCGATATGGATGTTGCCGTTGGCGTAGGGCGGGCCGTCATGCAGCACGAATTTGGCCCGGCCGGCGGCGCTCTCGCGCAGCTTGCCGTAGAGGCCGATCTCGTTCCAGCGCTTGAGGATTTCCGGCTCGCGCTGCGGCAGGCCGGCGCGCATCGGGAACTCGGTCTGCGGCAGGAACAGGGTTTTGGAATAGTCGGTAGCGTCGGACTTTTGCGGCTTCTCGGACATGAATGCTCTTGGGCTCAAGGGGCGCTGAAACGCGATTCATCGCGGATGAATGGACTAGGTCCCGGTCTTGCGCCGAGCAGATCGCTCAGGCGGAAGCCGGGCTGCTAATGAGGATGGTGCGCCGCGCAAACATGGGCTTTCCATAGCAGCCAGCCGCGGAAATCGCAAAGCCCCAGCGCATCTCGTCCGCCCGTCTTCGGATCAGGGGCGCGGAGAACGCGGCCGGGCCGGATTGCCGGTAACGGTCTGGCCGGGCTCGACATCCCGGGTGACCACGCTGCCGGCTCCGATCACGGCGCCGTCGCCCACGGTCACGCCGGGCAGGATAATGGCGCCGCCGCCGATCCAGACGTCGCTGCCGATCCGCACCGGGCGCCCGAATTCGAGGCCATCGCGCCGCGTCTCGGCATCCCGGGGGTGATCGGCGGCGTAGATCTGCACCGCCGGCCCGATCTGGGTGCGGTCGCCGATGCTGACTTCGGCGACATCCAGGATCACGCAGTTGAAGTTCATGAAGACGCCGTCGCCGAGACGGATATTGTACCCGAAGTCGCAAAAGAACGGCGGCCGGATCACGGCGCCGGCGCCGACATAGGCGAGGCGTTCGGTCAGCAGCGCATGCCGCTCCGCTACCGGCTTTGCCAGCGCCGCATTGTAGCGCACCAGCCACGCCTTGGTCACGGACTGGTCAGCCGCGATTTCGGCGTCGGGGCGATACAGCTCGCCCGCCAGCATCTTTTGCTTTTCGGTCTTGCTCAATCGACCGCTCCCAGCTTCGGAAACGCATCCGGCGCTGCCGCCAGCGCCGCGCGGGCCTTGGCGCTGTCGTCGTCCATCTGGCGCACCAGCGCCTCGACGCCGTCGAACTTCACTTCGTCGCGGATGAAGGCGATGAAGGCGACATCCAGCGACGCCCCGTAGAGGTCGCCCTTGAAGTCGAACAGGAACACTTCCAGCAGCGGCGCGCCATTGTCGAAGGTCGGACGGCGCCCGAAACTGGCGACGCCGTCGAGGCGTTCAGCACCGCGACCGACCCGCACCGCATAAATGCCGTGCTTGAGCCCGCAATTCTTGTCGAGCCGGATGTTGGCGGTGGGATAGCCGAGATCGCGGCCGCGCTTCTCGCCATGGATCACCGTGCCCGCCACGAACCACGGGCCGCCGAGCATCGCGGTGGCGTCGTCGATCTGCCCCTCCGCGAGCGCCATCCGGATCGCAGAGGAGGACACCGGCCGCTCGTCGATATCGATATGGGCCTGGACATCGACCTCGATGCCGAGCCGCGGTGCCTCGCTGACCAGCAGGCTCGGCGAGCCCACCCGCCCCTTGCCGAAATGAAAGTCGTAGCCGACCGCGATCCCGCTGATGCCGAGCCGCTCGATCAGGTCATGGTGAATGAAATCCTGCGCCGTGGTGCCCGCACGCCCCTTGTCGAAGGTCATCACCACGGCGCCGGAAAGCCCGGTCCCGGCCAGCAGGCGCAATTTGCCGGCCTCGTCGGTGAGCCGGAACTGGGGGGTGTTCGGGCTGAAGAAGCGGCGCGGATGGGGCTCGAAGGTCACCGCCAGCGCCGGCCGGCCATGGGCGCGGCCCATCTGCAGGGCGGCCGCGATCACCGCGCGGTGGCCGAGATGGACGCCGTCGAAATTGCCCATCGCCACCACCGCCCCCCTGGGGATGGCGGCCGCGGGGGTATCGTCGCGAATAACAGTAAAGCCAGACGTCATTTGAAGGATTCTTTGGGCGAGGTCAGCGGGCGCGGGACCGTGACGCGGCGGCGCCGGTGAAGTCAAGCCGGGCCGTACCCGCCGTACAACGGGTGTCGTTGCCGTGTTTCCCGCACAGGTCAGTTAACGGGCTGTTTAAGGGCTGGTGTTACTGGTGGGGGCGGACTGCGGGGCTTTTGACCTGGCGCAGGCCGTTGATGGTTTTGTAGTGTCGCGGGGGAGTCAAGATGGCGGTTGATTTGTCGATGTCGGTTCTGGTGGTGGATGACTACAACACCATGATCCGGATCATCCGAAATCTCCTGAAGCAGCTTGGTTTCGAGAATATCGATGACGCCAGCGACGGCTCCGCGGCGCTGAACAAGATGCGCGTCAAGAAATACGGGCTGGTGATCTCCGACTGGAATATGGAGCCGATGACCGGCTACGATTTGCTCCGGGAAGTTCGCGCCGATCCCAATCTCGCCACCACGCCGTTCATCATGATCACGGCGGAATCCAAGACCGAAAACGTGATCGCCGCCAAGAAGGCCGGCGTCAACAATTACATCGTCAAGCCGTTCAATGCCGCCACGCTGAAGACCAAGATCGAAGCGGTCTTCCCGGACATGGCGAGCGCGTAAGCGGGCTTTCGTGTCCCGGACGCGGCGCAGCGTTCTCCCGGCGATGCGAAGCATCGTCCGGCACGCTGCTCCGCAGAGCCGGGACCCTCTCTTAATCCAACAGATGGACCCCGGATCTGCAGCGCACCGCTGCGCGCTGCGCTGCGTCCGGGGAACGCCGTCGAAAAACCCCTACCACCTCAACTCGCGCATCAGCGCCTTGGGCGGGTGGCCGAACAGCTCCTTCACCGAGGCGGGGTCGAGCTGATCGATGCCCTCGAACTCTTCGGAGTGGATGCCGCGGGTCAGGAACAGGCAGTCGATGCCGAAGCCGTGCGCGCCGGTCAGGTCCGTTCGCACGGAATCGCCGATCGCCAGCACGCGGTTGAGCTGGATGGCGTGGCTCTGGCGCGCGGCCGCGAGTTCCATGGCGCGCTCATAGATCGGCCGGTGCGGCTTGCCGTAAAAGATTACCTCGCCGCCGAGCTCGCGATACAGTTCGGCGATCGCGCCGGCGCAATAGATCAGGCGGTCGCCGCGCTCGACCACGATGTCGGGGTTGGCGCAGATCAGCGTCAGCTGGCGCTCGCGCGCCTTCAGCATCATGCCGCGATAATCCTCGGCTGATTCGGTTTCGTCGTCGAACAGGCCGGTGCAGACGATGTAGTCGGCGGCTTCCAGCGGAGCGAGCATGGTGTCGAGGCCGCGATAGATCGAATTGTCGCGCTCGGGGCCGAGCCAGAACATTTTCTTGCCCGGATGGTCGGCGACGAAATGCCGGGTCAGGTCGCCCGAACTGACGATGGCGTCATAGGTCTCGTCGGCGACGCCGAGCTTGCGCAACTGCCGCTGCACCGAATCGGCGGGCCGCGGCGCGTTGGTGATGAGGATGACCGTGCCGCCCCGGGCGCGGAAGCTGTGCAGCGCCTCGCAGGCTTCGGGAAAGGCCTCCAGCCCGTTGTGAACCACGCCCCAGATGTCGGACAGCACGACTTCGACGCCTTCGACGAGATCGCGCAGCCGCTCGGCAAAATGCAGTCCGGTCATGGCAGGAATGGCCGGTCAGCCCGGCCCAGCGGCGCGCCGCGCCAGCGCGGCGTTGCCGGTCGTCCGTACCGGGGGCTCGATAGCCGGTTTGGTGAGGGGAGCCGTATTGCTGGAGCCATTGGGTTCCTGGGCCTTGTTCGCAGAGGCCCCGCCGGTAGCAGATGCCCCCTCGGGCCGCAACGGCCGGGGCGGTGCGAACAGAAATCCCTGCCCGAACCGCACGTCGTAATCGAGCAGATCGACCACCGCACGTTCGCCTTCGATCCGCTCGGCGATCAGGTCGATGCCGAAACGGCCGAGCAGGTCGGAAAGGTCCGAGGGGTGAATGTCGGAGGTGGAACTCGAGCGCTGGTCGAGCAGCAGGGCGGCGGGAACCTTGATGAAGCGGACACCGCGATCGGCCAGCTCGCGCGGCTCGATCCTGAGATCGGTGACGTGGTCGATCGAGAAACGGTAGCCGCGCTGCGCCAGCGCCGCGAGATGTTCGGCCTCGACCGGGCCAAGGTTGCGAAACGTCGCTTGCTTGAATTCGAGCACGAAGGACGGCGCCAGCGCCCGGTTGGCTTCGAGGAAGTCGAGGCATTGCGCGAAGGTGGTGGGATTGCCGAGCGTCGCCGCGGCGACGTTGCAGAAGATTCCGACGTCCTTGTTGCGCACCATCAGGCGGCGCAGCACCTGCACGCAGCGCAGCATCACCATGTGATCGATCCGCCCGACCAGCCCCGCGGCTTCCGCGATCGCGATGAAATCCTCGGCGGCGAGAACCTCGTCCTTGTGATCGCGCAGCCGTGTCACCGCCTCGTAGAAGCGCACCTTGCGCTGCGGCAGGGTCACCATCGGCTGCAGATAGATGTCGATGCGGTTTTCCTCGACCGCGCCCTTCACGGCGTTGAGGATGTGCGCATGGCTGCGCGACGGGTTGGTTTCGGCGGCGGCAGCGGGGGCTGTCGCGGCAGGCGCTGCCGTGACCGACGCCGCCGTGACCGGTGCCGCCGTGGCGGGGGCGCTGGCCCCTTCCTCGGCGACTTCAGACAGTTCGATCGGGGCTTCGCGCTCGGGCGGGCTCGCAGGCTGAGGCGTCGTGGCAGCCGCGCCCGCGGTCAGCATTTCGTCGTGGCTGGCGACGGAGGTGGCGAGCTGCTTGACCAGCACGCCGAGCTCGTTGATCTCGCCGATCACGGTCTGGATGCGGTCGGCGCCGGTCGAATTGGCCGATACCACCCGGCCCTCAACGGCGGCGAGCCGGCGCCCGAATTCGGCGACCTGGCGGGCGAGGTCGGCGGTGCCGCGCGACAGATCCGCGATCTGGCCGCCGACATCGGTACGGTCGCGCAGCCGCATCGACACGGCGTTGTAGAGGATCAGGAAGGTCAGCGCGGTCAGCGCCACGATCGCGGATTCCGAGCCGCTGATGCCCAGCACCGAATACAGGATCAGGCCGAGCGAGGCCGCAACCAGCACCATGCAGATGGCGATGAAAACCGTGGATATGCGTATCATGCCGCGCGCAACGCCCTCAGGTCCAGACTGCTCCCGCCCGGGAAAACGTGAAAGGAAAACGCGAAAGCCGCAGCCATCGGTGGTATCTCGCGCCCCTCCCAGGCGCCGCGAGCTTAGCATCAATGTTGATTCGAGGAGCTAGTGTTCTTCTGATTCGGCCGGAACCGCCGCTCCCAGCGTGTCCGCCATCACCGCGCCGCGGGCGCCGAGCGGCTTCGGCCGCCCGACCGTCGAATCCCGCGCGGTCTGGTGCTCGATCTCCGCATTCAGTTCGGCGCCGCACAGCACGATGACGGCGGACATCCACATCCACATCATCAGGCCGATGGCGGCGCCGAGCGAGCCGTAGGTGGCGTCGTAGTTTCCGAAGTTCGACAGGTACCACGACAGCAGCGAGGAGCCCGCGATCCAGAGCAGGGCCGCCGCCAGCGTGCCGACGCTGAGCCATTCCCATCGCGCCGCCCGCCGGCTCGGCCCGAACCGGTAGAGGATGGCAAGCGCCATCAGCAGGATCACGAACATCAGCGGCCACCGCGCCAGGCTGACGATCACCTTGCTCTCCCGCGCGAGACCGAGATGATCGAGCGCCAGCGGCAGCGCCACCACCGCGCCTACCATCAGCATCAATGCCAGGATCGCGCCGGTCGTGAGGGCCAGCGACAGCAGGTTCAGCTTGAAGAACCCGCGCTTCTCGCGCTCGCCATAGACCACGTTCAGGGCCTCGATCACGGCCTTGACGCCGGCATTGGCGCTCCAGATCGCGAGCCCGAGGCCGAACAGGAAGGTCGCGCCGAGCGCGGTGTCGCCCTTGGCTAGCACGCGCGCGATCTGGTCCTGCACGATCTGGAACGAACCCTCGGGCAGCATCACGGCCATCGTCTGCAGGTTGGCGCCGATGGTGGAGGCATCGGCAAACAGCCCATAGGACGACACCAGCGCCGTGATGGCTGGAAACACCGCGAGCAGGCCGAAGAACACGACGCCGGCGGCGGTGGCGAGCAGGCGGTCATCGTTGATCTGCTGGTAGGTACGCCACAGGATATCCTTCCAGCCGGCGAAGGGGATCTGGGAGGGGTTGCTGGAACGTCGGCCGCGGCCGCGCTGCGCGAGTTTAGAAAAAACAGAGTCGGGAGACGCGACGGTCGGTTCGCGAACCGGTTCCGGCGCGGCAATGCCTTGAAGATAGCGCTGTGCGGTCAGGACGAAAATCGCCGTGGCTGCCACCAGCAGGAGATTGTCGGCTGCCTCGGAGCGCCGGCCGGACATCAGGGCGCCGTTCTTCGAACCTGCTGCCGTCGGACGGCCGCCCAGCCCAACAATGTTGCCGCCACAACCATGCCGGCCTGCATCTTCCTGCTGTCCACGACCGGTCCGGGGCGGGATGTCCGCCGTACATGGCTCGCGCTGCTCACGGGCGTAGCGGGCTCGCGCAAGATCGCCGCCGCGGTATCGGTAGCCGCCTCGACCCGGGCCGGCTTGATCGGGTTGGCATTGATGGCGACGCGCAGGCGGCTCGCCAGCGACGGAAACTGTGGTGTCGGGCGCTTCAGCCGGCTGACCGCCACACCGGCGCAGATCGCCGCGAACGCCACCAGCAAACCGCCAATCGCGCCGAACGCCCAAAACAGTCCGTAGTTGATTTCAATCCAGCGAAACAGCGCGGTGATGCCGACCAGAACGGCCGCGATCAGAAAAATGCCGGCGGCGCCAAACAGCCCGGCGGCGACGGCGTAGGACGCAGCTGTCCCCGTGGCCTGGTTGGCGCGGTCGCGCAGATATGACCGTGTCGCCCGTTTGATCTGGTTCAGTTTCAGCGCCAGTCCGGCGCGCAGCAACCCGCTCGAGAGCGCCATCATTTCGTCGATCCTCCACCGCAGCGACGCTGATTATCCCTGCGGGGAGTGAACGTGGAGAGGTTTTGAAGGTTCCGTGGCGGCTACGTGTCCCGGGCGCGATGCGGCGTGAAACGCCGCCCCGCAGAACCGGGACCCATGGCGCAAAGTCTGCGGTGTATCGAGATGGGTCCCGGCTCTGCGGCGCACCGCCAAGAAGCGCTGCGCCGCGTCCGGGACACGAGGGTGACCTTACGCCACCGCGCGGATCACCTTGGCGACCTTGTCGACGATCTCGCCGATCTGCTCTTCGGTGACGATCAAGGGCGGGGTCAGCGCCAAGGTGTCGCCGGCGACGCGCAGCATCAGGTCGTTGTCGTGGAACGCGCTGTTGAGCCCGTCGAAGCCGCGCTTGCCCGGCAGGTCCGGGCGCGAGGAGAGGTCGATGCCCGCGGTCAGGCCGACGGTGCGGATATCCACCACATTGGGCTCGTTGCGCAGCGACATCACGGCGTCGGCGAATTTCGGCTCGAGCATTTTCGCGCGCTCGAACAGCTTTTCGTCGCGGTAGATGTCGAGCGTCGCCAGCGCCGCGGCGCAGGCGATCGGGTGCGCCGAATAGGTGTAGCCGTGGGTCAGTTCCACGACATGTTCCGGGCCGTTCATGAAGGCGTCGTGGATGGTGTCGCGCACCAGCACGCCGCCCATCGGCGCGGCACCATTGGTGATGCCTTTTGCAAATGTCAGCATGTCCGGCAATACGCCGTAGCGTTCCGCGGCGAACGCAAAGCCGAGCCGGCCGTAACCGGTGATGACTTCGTCGAAGATCAGCAGAATGCCGTGCTTCTGGGTGATCTCGCGCAGCCGCTTGAGATAGCCCTTCGGCGCCGGCAGCACGCCGGTCGATCCCGCCATCGGCTCGACGATCACGGCGGCGATGGTGTTGGCGCCGTGCAGATTGACCAGCCGCTCGACATCGTCGGCGAAATGCGCGCCATATTCCGGCTCGCCCTTGGTGAAGGCCTGCTTCTCGCGGTCGTAGGTGTGGGAAATATGATCGACGCCCGTCAGCAGCGAGCCGTAGATCTTGCGGTTACCCACGATGCCGCCGACCGAAGTGCCGCCGAAGCCGACGCCGTGATAGCCGCGCTCGCGGCCGATCAGCCGGGTGCGTCCGCCCTGGCCGCTGATCTGGTGATAGGCCAGCGCGATTTTCAGCGCGGTGTCGGCGGCTTCCGAACCGGAGTTGCAGAAGAACACGTGGTCGAGGCCATCAGGCGCCAGATCGGCGATGCGGCTGGCAAGCTCGAAGGCCTGCGGAATGCCGAACTGGAACGGCGGCGCGTAGTCCAGCGCCGCGGCCTGCTTGCCGATCGCCTCGGCGATCTGGGAGCGACCGTGGCCGGCATTGCAGCACCACATGCCGGCGGCGGCGTCGATGATCTTGCGGCCGTCGACCGTGAAGTAATGCATGTCCTTGGCGCCGGCGAGCAGCCGCGGGTTCTTCTTGAAGGCGCGGTTGGCGGTGAACGGCATCCAGTGCGCGGCGAGATCGTTCGGCACGTTGACGGCGGCGGGGCGTGGGCTCTTATCCAGCATGGGGGCCTCTTCAAGGTTTTGGAATATGGGCGGCTGCCCGTGCAATCTATCAGCTTCGCCGCGCAACGGGAACGCCGATGCAGCGCAATATTTGCGCTCAATCGGGTGAATTGAGGCCGGCCTCCTGGCCGCTCACAAATCGGCGGCGGCGATCCAGAATACCTCGCCGTCGGACTCCTCGGTATCGAGCCAGAGCAGCGGCAATTGCGGGTAGGCGGCCTGCAGCGCCGGCCGGCAGCGGCCGATTTCGCACAACAGCCCGCCCTGCGGCGTCAAATGCGGCCGGGCGTCGTCGAGGATGCGCCTGACGATGTCGAGCCCGTCGGCGCCGCCGTCGAAGGCGAGTTTCGGCTCGGCGCGGCATTCGCGCGGCAGGTCGGCCATCCCCTGCGCGTCGACATAGGGGGGATTGGAAATGATCAGGTCGTAGCGCCGGCCTTTGACCGGCCCGAACAGGTCGCCCCGATGCAGCGTCACCCGATCCTCAAGGCCGTAATCGGCGACGTTGCGCGCGGCGACGGCGAGGGCGTCCCTGGAAAGGTCGACGGCGTCGATTTGGGCATTGGGGAAATTCCGGCTCGCGAGGATGGCGAGACAGCCCGAGCCGGTGCAGAGGTCCAGCACGCTTTCGACGGCTAAGGGATCCTCGATCAGCGAACCGCCGGCTTCGTCATCCTCGCCGCCGAAATGGTGCTCCAGCAACTCGCCGATGAAGGAGCGCGGCACGATGGTGCGCTCGTCGACATAGAACGGCAGGCCGCGCATGTAGATCCTGTTGACCAGATAGGCGGCAGGTTTGCGCGTGGCTACCCGGCGCGCGATCACGTCGAGAATGGCCCTGGCCTCGTGTGCGGTGACCCGCGCCATCGCGAACGTCTCGAACTGGTCGGGGTGCAGATGCAGCGTCTCGCAGACCAGGAAGGCGGCCTCCGCCACCGGATCGGTGGTGCCATGCGCGAACACCAGTTTCGCTTCCATGAAGCGGCTGGTCGCATAGCGCACGAAATCGAGCAGGGTCCTCAGTTCGCCGGAGGCGACCTTGGGCAGTCTGGCTGCGGCGGGCCGCTTCGCCGCCGGTTTTGCGCGCTTTGCCATCAGGATCTGGCCATCAGGATCTGGTCCAGCGCGCGGCGGCATCGTCGTCGTGGCCGTGGGCGTCGACCCAGCTGGTTCCGCCGGGCTTTTCCTCGCGCTTCCAGAACGGCGCATTGGCCTTCAGATAGTCCATCAGGAACTCGGCTGCCTGAAATGCCGCCTGCCGGTGCGCCGAGGCCGCCAGCACCAGCACGATGTTTTCGCCAGGCTTGATGCGGCCGACACGATGGATCACGGTCAGACCCGTCAGCGGCCAGCGCGACATCGCGGTCTCGGTATGGCGCGCGATCTCGGCTTCCGCCATTCCAGGGTAATGTTCGAGCGTCAGCGCCGCGATCGCCTCGTCGCCCTCGCTGCCGCGGCAGATTCCGGAAAACGTCACGACGGCGCCGATATCGGTGCGGCCCTCCGTGAGCGCTGCGATCTCGCGGCCGATGTCGAAATCGGCTTCCTGGATGCGGATCGTCACATTGGCGGCCATGGCTGTATCAGCCGCCGGTCATCGGCGGGAAAAAGGCGATCTCGCGGGCGCCGGCGATGACGGTATCGGATTTGACATGGGCGTGGTCGATGGCGGCGCGAATCACCCTGGGGGTCTCGAAGGCATGGGCGTAGCTCTCGCCCTGTCCCGCCAGCCAGGCGATCAGGTCGTCCACGGTGCGCACGCTGGCCGGCGGCTCGACCGTTTCCTCGGCCTTACCGATCCGTTCGCGCACCCAGGCGAAATACTTGACCTTCATCCCTCATCCTCCTTGATGAGATGATGAATGCCGGCGCGGAAATAGTCCCAGCCGGTGTACATCGTGAAAATCGCCGAGATCCAGAGCAGGACGATGCCGATCAGCGTGGTCGGCGGGAAAACCGCCTCGCCGGCTTCGCCGGCGATCAGAAACCCGATCGCGACCAGCTGGATGGTGGTTTTCCATTTCGCCAGCTTAGTGACGGGGACGCTGACCCGAAGGGCGGCGAGATATTCGCGCAGGCCCGAGACCAGGATTTCGCGGCACAGGATCACGATGGCGGCCCACAGCGTCCAGCCATGGATGCTGCTGTCCGCCGCCAGCATCAGGAGGCAGGATGCTACCAGCAGCTTGTCCGCGATCGGATCCAGCATCCGGCCGAAAGCCGAGTGTTGGTCCCAGATCCGCGCATAATAGCCATCCAGATAATCGGTGATGGCCGCGGCGATGAATACCGCCAGCGCCACCCAGCGCAGCCACAACGGGTAGTACATGATGGACTGCAGGAAGACGCAGCCCACCACCACCGGGATCGCGGCAATCCGGCCGTAGGTCAGGATATTCGGCAGGGACATCGAGCTCCTGCCCGAACTTTTTGTCGTGGCGATGTTCATCCGTCTTACCAATACCGCCCAAGCATGAAGGTCAACCGTGCGGGGCACGTGATCCGTTACAGATGACCCCTATGTGACGCGAAACTACCCCGGCTGCGCATGAAAAAACTCGAAAATCTTGCGGGCACTCTCGGCGCTGACCCCCGGGACCTTGCCGAGATCGGCGATCGAGGCCCGTTCGATCTCCTTCAGGGTTCCGAAATGATGCAGCAAGGCGCGTTTCCGTGACGGGCCGATGCCCGGAATCTCCTGCAGGCCGGCCTCGCGAATGTCCTTTTTGCGCAGCTTGCGGTGCGAACCGATCACGAAGCGGTGCGCCTCGTCGCGCAGCCGCTGGATGAAATACAGCACGGGGTCGCGAGGTTCCAGCTTGATCGCCTCTTTGTCCGGCATGAACAGGGTTTCACGGCCGGCGTCGCGGTCCGGCCCCTTGGCCACGGCCAGCAGGGTGACCTCGGTCAGTCCGAGTGCCGCGAAGATCTCCCTGACGGCGTTGAGTTGGCCGCGGCCGCCGTCGATGATGACGAGGTCGGGCCATTGCGGAAACGAGTCGTCGTCCGCTTTCGGCCTGGCGGCGCCGTCCTCCGCGGGCTTCAACAGCCGCTTGAAGCGCCGCTCGAGCACCTCGCGCATCATGGCGTAATCGTCGCCGGGGGTGAGGCCTTCCGACTTGATATTGAACTTGCGGTACTGGTTTTTGATAAAACCATCCGGCCCCGCCACGATCATGGCGCCGACTGCGTTGGTGCCCTGGATGTGGCTATTGTCGTAGACCTCGATCCGCTTCGGCGGATGGGCCAGGCCGAGGGTGGCGACCATCCCCTGCAGCAGCCGGCTCTGGGTCGCGGTATCCGCCAGCTTGCGGCCCAGCGCCTCGCGCGCATTGGTCAGCGCGTGCGCGATCATCTCCCTCTTTTCGCCGCGCTTCGGCGTCGTGACTTCGACCTTGTAGCCGGCCTTGATCGACAGCGCATCGGCCAGCAGTTCGCATTCCTCGATGGCATGCGACAGCAGGATGAGCTTGGGCGGCGGCTTGTCGTCGTAGAACTGGGCGAGGAACGAGGCCAGCACCTCTTCCGGGGTGAAGGTTTTCTCGGCGCGGGGGAAATAGGCGCGGTTGCCCCAGTTCTGGCCGGTGCGGAAGAAAAACACCTCGATGCAGGAATAGCCGCCCTCCTGGTGGATGGCGAAGACGTCGGCTTCCTCCACGCCGCGCGGATTGATGCCCTGCTGCGACTGGATCGCGGACAAGGCCGCGAGCCGGTCGCGGTAAAGCGCCGCGGTCTCGAATTCGAGTTCGGCGGAGGCCTTTTCCATTTCGCCGGCGAGCTGCTGCTTCACCACGCGGCTGCGGCCGGACAGGAAGTCCGTCGCCTCGCGCACCAGTTCGGTATAACCGGGAAAATCGATCTCGCCGGTGCAGGGCCCCGAACAGCGCCGGATCTGGTAGAGCAGGCAGGGCCGGGTGCGGCTTTCGAAAAACGCGTCGGTGCAGGAGCGCACCAGAAAGGCGCGTTGCAGCGCGGTGATGGTGCGGCCGACCGCGCCGGCCGAGGCGAACGGACCGAAATATCGTCCGGGGCGCGACTGCGCGCCGCGATGTTTCAGGATCTGCGGCGCCCAGTGGTCGCCCGTGATCAGGATGTAGGGAAACGATTTGTCGTCGCGCAGCTGCACGTTGAAGCGCGGGCGCAGCTGCTTGATCAAATTGGCTTCCAGCAGCAGCGCCTCGGTTTCGGTCGCGGTCGACACGATCTCGACGGTCGCGGTAGCCGCGATCATGCGCAGGATGCGTGCCGGCTGCGGCGCCGAGACCCGGGCATAGGAGGACAGCCGCTTCCTGACGTTTTTCGCCTTGCCGACATAGAGCACGTCGCCGGCCGCATTGAGCATGCGGTAGACGCCGGGCGAAGTGGGGGCATGGCGCACGGCGTGCTCGATCGCGGCGTGGCCCGAGGCCAGCCGGCCTTCGGGCAGCGCTTCGCCTGTCTCGTCCGGAACCTCCGGCAGGCCCTCGTCGTCCTCCTCGGCGCCCGACGTCGCGGGGTCGATGTCCTCCGGCGCCGGGTCCTGCGGCGGCAGGTCGTCAGGCGTGGAAGCCGGCCCGGGGCCGCTGCGCTCCGCCGGCGGAACCGGAACCTGAGGGGTATCCTTGGGGGTGTCGGAAGAATCGTGGTCCATCGGCCGAATACTTAAGCGCTGGCATCGTGCATCGCCAGCGTCGTGCGGGGACGGCAGCCGCAATCTCAGCCCATCCCCATTCGCGCGGCGAACCGCGCGGTAAGACATTGTTAAGAATGCTGAGCGGGCGGTAACGGGTCTTAACAACCCTTTAACTTAAAACTCTCGATAAATCTTATCAGAAGAAGAGTGAATTCCGTAACCATGCGGCCTCGCGCTGCGCCCTTCAATCGGGGCGCTTTGCGAAGCGGAACGGTCACGGCAGTTGCGTGGGGAGAGTACGATGAAAAAGCTTGTATCGGGTGCGGTGGCGCTGGCCGCCTTGGGTTGGACCTTGGGCTGGACTGCGTCGGCGCAGGCCGCCGACATGTACAATTACGGCGCGCGCGCTCCCTATACCGTCAACCAGCCACTCAATGCCTACAGCTGGGCCGGCCCCTATCTCGGCGCCAATCTCGGTTACGCCTGGGGATCGGTTCACAACAACCCGACCGAGCCTTCGGGTTTCGTCGGCGGCGTGACGGCCGGCTACAACTGGCAGACCGGACCATGGGTGTTCGGCGCCGAGGGCGATATCCAGGCGACCGGCGCCAGCGACACATTCGCGCCGTGGAAATTCTCAAACCCGTGGTTCGGCACCGTGCGCGGCCGGGTCGGCTACGCATTCAACAACATCATGTTCTTCGGCACCGGCGGTCTGGCGTTCGGCGAATTGCGCGGCGAGACCTTCGGGCTGTCGGAAAGCCATACCAGGGCCGGCTGGACCGTGGGCGCCGGCACCGAATTCGGCCTCACCCAGAACCTGAGCGCCAAGGTCGAGTATCTCTATGTCGATCTCGCCAACTCCAACTTCACCATCACCGGAGCGTCGAACGGTTACCGGTTCGGACTGCTGCGCGCCGGCGTGAACTATCGCTTCTGACGACAAGAAACTTCCGAACAAGAAAAGAGTTACTGCAACCTCCCGGCCGCTTACCGCGGCCGGGATTTTTTTGTGTTCGTGCTGCGGCTTCTCGGGAGACACATTCCGCTACCTCATGGTGAGGAGTGCGTTCGGCAGCGCCCTTGCGCTGGCGGGCGCGCGTCTCGAACCATCTGGCATTTTGCCTGCTGCCATCCTTCGAGACGCCGCGCGAAGCGCGCGGCTCCTCAGGATGAGGTCGGAATATGAGGCGCATCGCCAACCGCGCGTGAATGCGCGCCCGACAAGGAAAGCTACGACGAAATCACCAGATTGACCGCCTTGGGGCCCTTGCCCTTCTTGTCCGGTTCGACCTCGAAGGTGATGTGCTGTCCTTCGGTCAGGTCCTTCAACCCGGCCCGCTCCACCGCGGTGATGTGAACGAATACATCGCGACCGCCGTCGTCGGGCTTGATGAAGCCATAGCCCCGTTCTCCGTTGAAGAACTTGACGATCCCAGTCATGGCCATCGGGAAACTCCTCCCCCGTACTGCACCGCCGCTACGCGCTGCAGGCGCGTATCAGCCCGACCGGACATTCGCTGCCGGATGGCAAGGCCATCTTTGCGGATTAGGCTGCACCGCCGATCCGTCTTGAAATTATCTGAGGCCTTGTCACTCCGCCGCTACCATTCGCGGAAGCGGAACGTAAAGCCAGTCCCAATGGGCTGAGCATAATACGGTTCCCGGCAAATTGACTACCGTTCAAATCGGGGTTTTGCGGCGCGGCAAACCGGCGGAGCCTGCAGCGTCAGGGTTTGGGCACTTCGAGCCTGAAACGGCCGGCGCCGCCCTGGCCGAGCGGCTTCTCCAGTTCGGGCAGGATCGCCTTCAACTCGCCCATCAGCGTCCATGGCGGATTGACGATCAGAAGCCCTGACGAGACGAGGCCCGGGGAGGCGGCCTGGGGAGCGACGCTGAATTCCAGCCGCAGGACTTTTCCGGGCGGCTTGCCGGCGCCGGCCGCCTCGGCGACATGCCGCGCCAGGCCGTCGGTGGCGCGCCGGCTCTTCACCGGGTACCACAGCAAATAGCTGCCGGTCGGCCATTTCGCGAAGGCTTCGGCAAAGCCTGCGGCCAGCCGTTCGAACTCGTCCTTCTGCTCAAAGGAAGGATCGATCAGGACGAGGCCGCGCCGTTCGTTCGGCGGGACGAAAGCAGGCAGCGCGGTCCAGCCGTCGAGATCGACCACCCTGGCCTGGGTGTCGCGCCTGAGCGCCTCGATCAGGCGCTTGCGGGCCTTCGGCTCGACCTCGCAGGCGGTCAGGCGATCCTGCGGGCGCAGCAGCGCGCGGGCGATCAGCGGCGATCCCGGATAGGCCACGAGGTCGCGTTGCGGATTGAACGCCCTGACGATGTCGAGATAGGGTTTTAGCAGCGGCTCGGTCTTTTCCGAGAATCGCGCCTGCATGATGCGGGCGATGCCGGTCAGGTATTCGCCGCCCCGGCGGGCTTCCTCGGAGGTCAGATCGTAGACCCCCGCGCCGGCATGGGTGTCGATGACGCGAAATGCCGCCGGTTTCTCCTGCAGATAGGCGAGCATCCGCACCAGCACGATGTGCTTGATGACGTCGGCGAAGCCGCCGGCATGAAAGGCGTGACGGTAATTCATGGCGGACTGACGGCCTTGCCTTGAGAAGACGCTCCGTCTTCTACTCGTCATGGCCGGGCTTGTCCCGGCCATCCACGTCTTTAGCCGACAAGACAAAGAAAGACGTGGATGCCCGGGGTCATAGGCGAGCGAAAGCGACGCCGTCCTTCGGACGGCTATGCCCGGGCATGACGGCTGAGAGAGTCAGCTCCCCCGCATCGGCGGCATCACCACTTCGTCGCGGCGGCAGGCGCGGCGGTCGGTCTCCTCGCAGGCGCGGAACTGGAGATCCTTGCTCATGCAGATGCGGACTTCGCTCAGCCGCTTCCTGCCGCAGACCACCGCGATCGCCGAGGCGCTGAGGCCCGGATTGACCTTGATGAAGGCCTTCTCGATCTCGGCCGGTGCAAGGATCTTCTCCGACGACAATTCGAGATATTCCGGCGGAATCTTCACGGCGGCGCGCGCCTTGCGGGTGGTTTCGAAATAGGCCCGGGCGCTGAGCCCGGAGCAGGTGCCGTGCTTGTCCCATTCGGCAAAGATCAGCCCGGGCGCCGGCATCAGATCCAGCATCGACGTCATGATAGTGCGATCGAGCCGCGGCGACGGCCGCTGGCAATAATTGGGGAAGCCGCGCTCATATTGCGGCCACAGACCGTGGACCACGAAGGCATAGGGTCGGCTGCACTGGATTCGAGAACGCCTGCTGGTGCCGCGCTCCGCCGCCTCCTCGCAATAGGAAGGCGACCACGATAGCGCGAGCACGTAAAAATCGAACTCGCCGGGGGCATTCTGCCGGCGATCCTCTGCCGCCGCCGTCCCCGCCATCCCGATCAGCGCCGCCGCGGTGAGCAGGACGAGAGAGACCAAAACCTGGCGAATCCGGACCCGTGAAAAGCGCGTCATGACGAAGCCCCCAATACTCGGAACCGCCCGGAAGCGTAGCAGGCAATCGGAACGTTTCAAGAACAAAATGAGAAGACCGAAATCAGGGCCTGCACAGCCGAGCGATTGGAGAGCTCCGCTTTCGGAAGTTCAGCGGCAACTCAGGGCCTGGCGGCCTTGCAGCGGGGATTATAGGCCCAGTTGCGATCGAGCCCGGTCACGCACCATTCGACGCCCTGGCCGAAACCGGCAAAGCCGCCGTCCTCGATGATCGAGTAGTGCACCTGGCGCAACTTGCCGTCGCTCAGCATCACGTCGGCGCTGCAATAGCGGCGCGGAATATTGTCCGACTGCCAGGGCCGAAACGCGGTTTCGTGGATGCGGCCATAGGCGGTGATCGTGAGCGAGGAATTCCAGAAGCTGGTTTCCTTCTCCCAGAACTGGTGGGTGATGGTGCCGAGTGCTGCTTCGCATTCCCTGACCCGGCCATCATATTTTGGGCCGAACAGCCCGAAATTCAGCTCCAGCGGATTGGCCGCCTGTGCGGCCTGGCCAAAGGCCATCATTCCAAGGACGGCGCCCAAAGCTGCGCCAATAGCGGGTCGTTTCAGGGATGTGAAGAAGTCGCGCATGGGGAATTCCGCCGGTGTTCCAACGTCGCGGACGGTGCCGCGAAGCCCGCACGAGGTCAAGTGCAAGCCGGCCACACCTGCCGATAACCCGGCGCTCGGCCGTCAGCCGTTCTTTTCATGACGGCCGATGCGCCTTAAGGTGTCGTCAGCCAAATGGAGTTTGCGATGCGAATGATTGGGGCTGCGAGCCTGGTTGCGATGGGGATGCTGGCGGGCGCGCCGGCGCAGGCCCAGTGGGTGCCGCCATTCAAGGGCAACGACACCGGCGGCATCATCGCCTATGGGCTGGCGTCGCAGGCCGATGTCCGCGCCATGGCGATCGATCACTGCGCGGGTTACGGCAAGGTGGTGAAATTCCTCGGCGTGCAGGCCTATGAAGGCGGCTACATCTCGTTCGCCTGCCGCTGGGTGCCCTACGGCCGGGCGGACCGGCCGCTGCGCGTTTATTACTGAACCAACGGTCCCGATCCGCCACACGAATCCGCGGGAATGCGCAGCATGATGCGACAGCTCGTTTCATTGGCTTTGGCCGCTGGTCTGCTGGCGGGCCTGCCGCTGTTCGACGCGGTGGCGGCGGAACTGCCGGTGCGCAAGGCGGGCCTGTGGGAAATGAAGATGCAGCGGACCGGCGGGCCGGCGCCCCAGATGACGATGCAACACTGCACCGACGAGACCACCGACAAGGCGATGAGTTCGTCGTTCTCGCCGGCGTCGACGGACGCGTGTTCGAAGCAGGACATCCGGAAGACCGCCACCGGCTATGTGACGGATTCCGTCTGCAACGTCGCGGGCGTGACCATGACCTCGCATTCCGAGATCGTCGGCGACTTCAATTCGGCCTACACCGTCAAGGCCACCTCGCAAAGCCAGGGCGGACCGCCCGGCATGCCGCGCGACACCGCGATGACGATCGAGGCGAAGTGGCTGGGCGCCTGCAAGACAGGCCAGAAGCCCGGCGACATCATGATGCCCGGAGGCATCAAGATGAACATCAGGGACATGGAAAAGCTCAAGGGCCTGCTGCCGAAGCCGGCTGCGAAGTAGGTCGCGGCGCTTTCTTACCCTCCCCTGGAGGGGGAGGGTCGCTCGCGCCCGGCGATGCGAAGCATCGTCCGTAGCGAGCGGGGTGGGGTGACAGTCTCTCATCTCGCTCACTATTCGATACGATAGACCGTCACCCCACCCCGCCGCTCCTTTCAGTCGCGTCGACCCAAGAGCGAGCTTCGCTCGTCTCGCCCCCCTCCAGGGGAGGGTAAGAAATTACACCGGTATCCGCACCGCGGCGCGCAATCCGCCCATCGGGCTGTCGCCGAGCGTGATGTCGCCGCCATGGGAGCGGGCGATGTCGCGGGCGATCGCCAACCCCAGGCCGGTGCCGCCTTCGTCCTGGTTGCGGGCGTCGTCGAGCCGCAGGAACGGCTTGAACACTTCCTCGCGCATGCCGGCGGGAATGCCCGGGCCGTCGTCGTCGATCGTCACGGTGAGATAGCGGTGGTCGCGGTGGCCGGTGATCGAGATTGCGTTGGCGTGGCGCGCGGCGTTGGAGACGAGGTTGCCGAGGCAGCGCTTGAACGATGCCGGCTTCACCGTCACCACGGGCAGGCCGCGGAAGGTCACGGTCGCGGCGTGGCCGTTGCGCTCGGCGTCGCTGCGCAATTCCTCCAGCGCCACCGTCATGTCGGTCGGCTGCGCGTGTTCGCCGCTGTCGCCGCGCGCGAATGCCAGATAGGCCTCCAGCATGCCGGCCATCTCGTCGACGTCCTTGCGCATGCCGTCGACCTCGGGGCTGTCGCCGATCAGCGCCAGCTCCAGCTTGAAGCGGGTGAGGATGGTGCGCAGGTCGTGGCTGACGCCGGCCAGCATCGCGGTGCGTTGCTCGATCGAGCGCTCGATGCGCGCCTTCATCTCGAGGAAGGCGTGAGCGGCGCGGCGCACTTCGCGCGCGCCTCTGGGGCGGAAGTTCGGCGCCTCGCGGCCCTTGCCGAAACTTTCAGCGGCGTCGGCCAGCCTTAGGATCGGCTTGATCTGGTTGCGCAGGAACAAGACCATGACGATCAGCAGGATCGACGAGGTCCCCAGCATCCAGAAGATGAAGATTTCCGAATTCGACGCATAGGCGGCGCTGCGCTGCGCGAACACCCGGATCACCGCGTCGTCGAGCTGGATGCGAATCTCCACCAGATTGGAGCGGCCGACGGTATCGATCCAGAACGGTCGCGCGATCTGGCGGCTGAGCTGCACCGACAGCGTCTGGTCGAGCAGCGAGAAGAACGGCTTCGGGCCGGGCGCCGGCAGGTCGCCGGACGGCAGAAAGTCCACCACCAGCCCGAGCCGCTGCTGGGCGATGCGCCGCAGCTGGGCACGGTCCTTGTCCTGCGGATAGACCTTGTAGACGTCGATCAGGGTGGCGATATCGGCCACCACGGCGGCCGACAGCCGCCGCGTCACCGTGTTCCAGTGCCGCTCCATGAACACGAATGCCACCACCGACTGCAGCACCACCATCGGCACGATCATGATCAGCAGCGCGCGGGCATAGAGCCCGGTCGGCATCCAGCTCTTGAACGCGTTGCCCATCCAGCGATTGGATGCCGAGACGCGGCCGGCGGCGGAGCGGATCAGCGTGAGGCCGGTGTCGAGCGTGCTCATGAAGATATGCTCAAGGCGAGGCGACCAGGCGATAGCCGACGCCGCGCACCGCCTGCAGGAACAGCGGATTGGCGGGATCCTTCTCGATCTTGCGCCTGAGACGGTTGATCTGCACGTCGACCGCGCGCTCGTTGACCGAGCCGTCGCCGGTCAGCGCGCTGCGCGGCACGGTCTCGCCTGGCGCGAGGCTGAGAATCCGCAGCATTTCGCGTTCGCGGTCGGTGAGGTGGATGGTCTCCTCGCCCTGGCGCAGTTCGCCGCGGTCGAGATGATAGACATAGGGCCCGAACGCGATCTGCTCCAGCGTCTCCACCGGCGGCGGCGTAGTGCGCTTGAGGATATTGCCGATCCGCAGCACCAGCTCGCGCGGCTCGAACGGTTTGGCGACGTAGTCGTCGGCGCCGATCTGCAGGCCCTCGATGCGGGCCTCCGCCTCATGGCGTGCCGTCAGCATGATGATCGGCACCGAGGACGAGATGCGGATGAAGCGGGCGAGATCGAATCCGGTCTCGCCGGGCATCATGACGTCGAGGATCAGCAGGTCGAAATGCAGGCCGAGCAACTTGGCGCGGGCGTCCGAGGCGCTCGCCGCCGTGGTGACGCGGTAGCCTTCGCCGCAGAGGAAGCGCGACAACAGGTCGCGGATGCGGCGATCGTCATCGACCAGCAGCAAATGCGGGGCGTCGTCGGCCGGTCGCGGCGGAGTCCGCGCGAGGGTGGCAGCCTGGATCACGCTTTATCCTTTGCGGTTGCGCCGCCGGTTTCGAGAATGGCCGCCAGCACCTTGTCGGGATCGTCGCGATCGATCATTGCGCGCAGAAACTGGCGGACGGTTTCCACGCCGTCGGGCGCGATACCCGACAGCGCGCGGTTGATCCGGTCGGTTTGCAGGCCCGCGAGCTTGCCCACCAGCGCCTCGCCCTTGGCGGTGGCATACAGCAGGCGCTGCCGCCGGTCGTTGTTGCCGGTCCGCTGCACGATGTAGCCTTCGTCGAGCAGCTGCTTGAGCACCCGTCCCAGCGACTGCTTGGTGATGCGCAGCACGTCCAGCAGATCGGCGACTTTCAGGCCGGGATAGCGGTGGACAAAATGCAGCACCCGGTGGTGCGCCCGCCCGAACCCGAAGGCCTCCAATTCGTGATCGGCGTCGCCGACGAAATCCCGGTAGGCGAAGAACAATAGCTCGATGATATCCCAGCGCAAATCGGCCTGACCGGGGGCAGGGGAACGGGCTTCGCCCGCCCTCAAATCAGGGTCTGCGGGGGATGCCGAGAAATTTATGTCAGCCATATTGACGTATCTTGGGTTCAATGTTACAAAACTGCCGACCGCAGCGAAACATTAAGTCGTGTCGAGCGCGGTACAGTTCCAGATGGCCGGACAAGGCCTGAGGCGGCGGCCCAACTGCGAACAAGGCCGTTGATTTGTTGACCGTACGATTGTCGAGCGGCATTTCGGCAAACATACTGGACTTCCGCATTCCACAAAAGCGTGTCCTAAGGATGCGTCGGCGTGGCGACCGGCCGCAAGGCCGGGAGGGGGAGGCCAGGCGTCACCAACCGCGCCGAGCACCGGCGCCAGAACAGCGTCAATCCGGGAGAACGTCCATGGCAGTTTCGATCGAGCAGGCCCGCAGAGACAGGCCGACGCCGGAGATCGCGCCGGCTGCGCCCGCTGCGGGCAAGGCCGCGAGTTTGCAATTCGACATCCAGCCCGCGGCCAGTCCCGTGTCCGAGAAGGACCGCGCGGCAAGACTCGTGGACCCGGGCTTCGGCCGGGTTTTCACCGATCACATGGCGATCGTCCGCTACGATCAGGCGAAGGGCTGGCATGACGCGCGGGTCGAATCCCGTGCCAATTTCCCGCTCGATCCGGCCACCGCCGTGCTGCATTACGCCCAGGAGATTTTCGAGGGCCTCAAGGCCTACAAGCGCGACGACGGCGGCGTGAACCTGTTCCGCCCCGACGCCAATGCCAGACGCTTCCAGAATTCGGCCGACCGCATGGCGATGGCGCCGCTGCCCGAAACCATGTTCACCGAAGCGGTCGAGCAGCTCGTGCGCATCGACCGCGCCTGGATCCCGGGCGGCGAGGGCAGTCTTTACCTGCGGCCCTTCATGGTCGCGAGCGAGGTGTTCCTCGGCGTCAAGCCGTCGGCGGAATACATCTTCGCCGTCATCGCCTCGCCGGTCGGCTCCTATTTCAAGGGCGGCCCCGCGCCGGTGTCGATCTGGGTGTCGGAGAATTACACGCGCGCCGCGATCGGCGGCACCGGCGCGGTCAAATGCGGCGGCAATTACGCGGCGTCCCTGCGCGCGCAGGCCGAGGCCATCGAGCACGGCTGCGATCAGGTCGTGTTCCTCGATGCGGTCGAGCGCCGCTATGTCGAGGAACTCGGCGGCATGAACGTGTTCTTCGTGTTCGACGACGGCTCGCTCTCGACGCCGCCGCTCGGCACCATCCTGCCCGGCATCACCCGCGATTCGATCATCGCGCTGGCGAAGGATGCCGGCATGCCCGTGCGCGAAGAAGCCTACACGATCCAGCAGTGGCGAACTGACGCTGCCAGCGGCAGGCTGAAAGAGGCTTTTGCTTGCGGCACGGCGGCGGTGATCTCGCCGATCGGCAAGGTGTGTTCGGCAAGCGGCGATTTCCTCATCAGCGGCGGCGCCGCCGGCCCGGTCGCCATGGGAATGCGCAAGAAGCTGGTCGACATCCAGTACGGCCGCGCGCCCGACCCGCACAACTGGATCAAGCAGGTGTTTTGAGCGGGGGAATCTCGTGTCCCGGACGCGGTGCAGCGCCCTTCGCGCTGTTCCGCTGAGCCGGGACCCATGAGGTCGGCCGGTGCTTGATGGACCCCGGCTCAGCAACGCACCGCCATAGCGCGTCGAAGACGCGCGTAAACGCGCTGGTGGCGCTGCGCTGCGTCCGGGGAACGCACTGTTCGAGGCCTGTGGGTTGAGGTTGCCGCAGCGCATCCCGGCTGGTACCAACGCCGGCCATGGCCGAAAAACCCAAAAAACCGCAAAAGCTCCGCGCCCGCCTGCCGCGCGGCCTTGCCGATCGCGGCCCCGCCGAGATCGCCGCCACGCGCGCGATGGTCGGCAAGATCCGCGAGGTCTACCAGCGCTACGGTTTCGAGCCGGTGGAAACCCCGGCGATGGAATACACCGACGCGCTCGGCAAATTCCTGCCTGACCAGGACCGGCCCAATGAAGGCGTGTTCTCGTTCCAGGACGACGACGAGCAGTGGATCTCGCTGCGCTACGATTTGACCGCGCCGCTGGCGCGCTACGTCGCGGAAAATTTCGACTCACTGCCAAAGCCCTATCGCAGCTACCGCGAGGGCTACGTCTACCGCAACGAGAAGCCCGGTCCCGGCCGCTTCCGCCAGTTCATGCAGTTTGATGCCGACACGGTGGGCTCGGCCTCGCCGGCGGCCGACGCCGAGATGTGCATGATGGCGGCCGACACCATGGAAGCGCTCGGCATTCCGCGCGGCAGCTATGTGGTGAAGGTGAACAACCGCAAGGTGCTCGACGGCGTGATGGAGAGCATCGGGCTTGGCGGCGACGAGCGCGCGGCAACCCGGTTGATCGTCTTGCGCGCCGTCGACAAGCTCGACAAGTTTCCGATTCCCGAAGTGGAAAAGCTGCTTGGCCCCGGAAGATGGGACGGCGGCGAAGAAGGCAAGGGCGATTTCACAAAGGGCGCTGGCTTGAGCGCGACCGACGCGCATGCGATTGCGACCTGCTTCGGCGATCCCGGCAAGGCCGACGACGCGGCGTTTCGATACCTGTTCGAGTCCGAAACGGTTCAGATGGCGCGGGCCGAACTGACCGAGATTTCGAATCTGATCGAGGCTTCCGGCTACGGTCCCGATCGCATCAAGATCGATCCCTCCGTCGTACGCGGCCTCGAATACTACACCGGCCCGGTCTACGAGGTCGAACTGACGCTCGAGACCAAGGACGAAAAAGGCCGCCCGGTGCGGTTCGGCTCGGTCGGCGGCGGCGGGCGTTACGACGGTCTGGTCTCGCGCTTTCGCGGCGAACCGGTGCCGGCCACGGGTTTCTCCATCGGCGTGTCGCGGCTGCAGGCAGCCCTCACCATGCTCGGCAAGCTCGACACCACGCCGGAAGCCGGTCCTGTCGTGGTCACCGTGTTCGACCGCGACCGCATCGCCGACTACCAGAAAATGGTCGCGGACCTGCGCAGCGAAAACATCCGCGCCGAACTCTATCTCGGCAATCCCAAAAGCATGGGCAACCAGCTCAAATATGCCGACAAGCGCAATTCGCCTTGCGTGATCATCCAGGGCTCGGACGAGAAAGCCAATGGCAAGGTCCAGATCAAGGATCTGATCCTCGGTGCCGGCCTGACCGAAATCAAGGATCGCGAGGAATATCTGAAGAAGCAGACCGAGGCGCAATACGAGGTCGACGAGAGCAAACTGGTCGAGGCCGTGCGCGAAGTGCTGGCGCGGCATGAGGTGAAGTGGGGATAGCTAATCGGTCGTCATGCCCGGGCTTGCACCTGATATCCACGTCCTGTTTGATGCAAATGGCTTTGAGAAGATCGTGGATGGCCGGGACAAGCCCGGCCATGACGAAAAGAAAAGAACAAAGGGAGTGACGAAATGCCTGAAATCACCGTGAGCATGGCCGCCGGCCGCACCGACGAACAGAAGGCCGGCATGATGCGCGACATCACGCAGGCGCTGGTGAAGAACCTCGGCGTCGACGCCGACGCCGTCGTGATCCAGATCAACGAGGCGCCGCTGGCTCACAAGATGAAGGGCGGCAAGACCTTCGTGGAGCGCGCGGCGGCGGCGAAGAAGTAGGTTTCTCTCGTCGTCCCTGCCTAGTGCGCAATTGCGCACGGGGCGCAGGGACCCATAATCCCGGTCATCTGTTGGTGGAGCGTGCTGCTTCAACAACGCTGCGGATATTTCCCGCAACCTTGACGTCACGCGGTATGCGTCCCTGCGTTCGCAGGGACGACAGCATTTCGGTTTCCCCCATGGACGCACGCGACATCATCACCGTCGGCATGAGTGCCGAGCGCACCCTTGTGGTGCCGCCGGAACAGACCGTCGGGCATTTTGTCGAGGGCATGCCGATGGTGTTTGCGACGCCGATGATGATCCTGGAAATGGAGCTGACGTCGGGCGACGCCATCCGCGGCCATCTGCAGCCGGGCTGGGTCACGGTCGGCACCGAGGTCGATATCCGCCATCTCGCCGCCACGCCGGTCGGCGCCACGGTTCGCACCACGGCGAAGGTGATCGCGGTGGAGCGCCGCGTGATCCGCTTCGAGGTCGAGGCTTATCATGGCGAGCGCAAGATCGGCGACGGCCGCCACGCCCGCGGCCTGGTCAATCTCGCGAGTTTCAACAAGCGGCTGGGAAAGTAGGGTGGGCAAAGGCGCGCCTTCGCGCCGTGCCCACCATCCATCAACAGGGTCGCTGCAAGAATGGTGGGCACGCCATCGGGCGCGCATTCGCGCGACCCGATGGCTTTGCCCACCCTACGATTTTCGAATTACTTCGCCAGTTCCTTCGACCTTCGCGTCGCCGCCGCGACCGCGCGGATCATCAATGGCTGCAGGCCGTCGTCGCCCATCAGCACTTCCAGCGCCGCCGCGGTGGTGCCGCCGGGCGAGGTGACGTTCTTGCGCAGCGTCGCGGAAGTTTCCTGCGAGCGGTGCAGCAATTCGCCGGAGCCGGCGACGGTTTCGCGCGCCAGCCTGGTCGCGAGTTCGGCCGGCAGTCCGGCCTCGACGCCGGCGCGCGCCAGTTCCTCGGCGAGCAGGAAGATATAGGCCGGGCCGGAGCCGGACACCGCGGTCACCGCGTCCATCAAACTTTCGTCGTCGACCCACTCGACCGAGCCGGTGGCGCGCAGCAGGCCGTCTGCGACCGCGCGCTGCGCGGCGCTGACGTTGTTGGCCGCCACCGCCACCGTGATGCCGCGGCCGATCGCGGCCGGGGTGTTCGGCATGGCGCGCACCACGCTGCCGCCGCAGGCCTTTTCGAGCGCGGCGATCGGCGTGCCCGCCATGATCGAAACCACCAGCGTGGAGGGCCCGACGAATGGTTTCAGCGCCGGCCCGGCCTCGCCGAACATCTGCGGCTTGACGGCCACCACCAGGGTCGCGACAGCGCCGGTCTCGTTCGGCGCTGGATTGAGGCGGATGCCTTTTGCCGCCAGCGCGCCGATCTCGTCCGACGGATGCGGCTCGATCACCGCGACGCGCTTCGGATCAAGCCCGCCCGCCAGCCAGCCCGTCAGCATCGCGCCGCCCATCTTGCCGGCGCCGGCGAGCACGATGGTGCCGGCAATGTCTCGTAGTGCGTTAGCTGTGTTCGAAGCTGCCACGGCATTTACCCTCGTCGTCCCTGCGAACGCAGGGACCCATAACCACAGGTGGTTCTATTGAAAGGCAGAATAGGCGACAAGCATTTTACTTGAACGCCGGTGTTACGGCGTATGGGTCCCGGCTCGGAGGCCGGGACGACGGCGAGTGTGTTGCCGCGCCTGCGTTTGAAGCCTCAGGCCTCGCCCTGCGTGTCGAACATCGCGGCGCTCATGGCTTCCGCCGCGTTCTTGCCGGCCCAGACCACGAACTGGAATGCGGGGAAATAGCGTTCGCAGGCGTGGATGGCGCCGACCAGCATGCTTTCGCATTGCGCGCTCGAGGCGGTGAGCCCGCCCGGCAGCACCAGCGCCTGCCGGTACATGATCATGCCGGTGTGGGTCCAGATGTCGAAATGCCCGACCCACAATTGTTCGTTGATGGCGGCGATCAGCCGCTGCACCTCGCCCCGGCGCGCGGGCGGAATTTTCATGTCGAAGGCGCAGGCCAGATGCAGCGCCTCGATCTCGCCCATCCAGGTGAAGGACAGCTGATAGTCGGTCCAGTCGCCCCTGGAGACGATGGTGACTTCGTCTTCGCCGGATCGTTCGAACGACCAGTTGTTGTCGGCCGCGATGTCTTCGACAACCGCGAGCGGATTGTTCCGGGAATCGATGATGCCTTCGAGCAGGGACATGCCGTCTCGACCTTACCTTTGTATCGGGAATACGATGGTTGATACGCACGCAGCAGGCCAACACGCGCTGACATGACGCGTCGCTGCCGGATGCAATCCCCTGGATCCCGTGTGGGTGTCCCGAGCTTGCCGTGATCAAGTGATGTGATTTGCGGAATCTCCGCAACCGCACGGGGACTCCGTCCACAGGCAAAGGGCCGCTCATCCACAGCTGATCTCGAACATGATTGTTAACTTTTAGAACAAACCGGAATCGGATTCGCGCCGCACGAGTCCGGCGCGCGGAATGCAGCCGCGGTGCGCCGGATCTTTCGCCCGAAGCTCGTCATGGCCGGGACAGGCCCGGCCATGACGGTCAGCGCGCCGGCGTCAGGCGCTGCGGACATGGGGAACATGCAGATTTCCATGGGGAAGGCGCTTGCTGGCGTCCCGGCCATTCGCCATAGTTCCGGCCAAGGCCGCTCATACCGGGCGGCCGATGTTCTCAGGGCGGGGTGAAAGTCCCCACCGGCGGTAAGGGCGAAGCAGCCCAAGCCCGCGAGCGCCTTCCTGTCCGGAACTTCCGGGGAAGAAGGGTCAGCAGATTCGGTGTGATTCCGAAGCCGACGGTTAAAGTCCGGATGAAAGAGAACGGTTGCGACAGCCGCATTCGCGCGGCTGTTCGTTCCGTATGCCCTGATTCTGGTCCTGAAAGAGGAAAGCCATGAATCAGATGTTGCAAGAACCCGAAGCCAAAGCTCTCGAAGTCGAATCTTCCGAAGTCAAAGCTCCCGAAACCATCGATCCACCTGCGCCATCGCATCCGCGATTCCAGAAACCGCAGCGGGTGGCCTTCGTGCAATCGTCCTGGCACCGCGAGGTGGTGGAGGAATGCCGGATCGCCTTCCTTGCCGAGATCGAAGCGCGCCACATCACCAATGTCGACCTGTTCGAGGTGCCCGGCTCGTTCGAAATTCCGCTGCACGCGCAGATCCTCGCCAAGACGCGGCGCTATACCGCCATCGTCGCGGCGGGACTGGTGGTTGACGGCGGCATCTACCGCCACGAATTCGTCGCCGACACCGTGATCAAGGCGCTGATGGATGTGCAGCTGCGTACCGAGGTGCCGATCTTCTCGGCGGTGCTGACGCCGCAGCAGTTTCACGAAAGCGCCGCGCATCTGGATTTCTTCCGCAAGCATTTCGCGCTCAAGGGCGTCGAGGTCGCCGAAGCCTGCGCCAATACCCTGCTCAGTCTGGAACGGCTGCGCGGCCAGGTCGCGGCGGGGATAGCGTAGGTTGGCAAAGAAAAATGGCGCTTGTGTCACCTCTCCCCGCTTGCGG
>JBDRNF010000029.1:0-35108 GCA_043811435.1 Pseudomonadota bacterium | reverse complement strand
CACGCGAATACGGAAGCCCTGCTCCCCCCCCCCCCCGCGCGCGGGCGCGTGGTGGGGTGGGGTCGGGGGTGGGGGGTGCTTCCGCGTTCGACTGACAGCGAATATGCGGAGCCGCCCCCCACCCCCGACCCCTCCCCACCGCTTCGCGGGAGGAGGGGAGAAAAGTGAAATTACGTGCTGCTGCCCGCGGCCGTTGCCACCGGCAATACTTCGTTCGCGGCGCGGTCGGGCGTGTCTTCCTTCCAGCGCACCGATCCGAACGGCCGCTCCAGCATGCGGCGGACCCGCACCGGATCGGGTCCGAGGTGGAAGCCCATCGCGCGCTGATGCAGCGCGCGTTCGGATTGGGTCGAGCGATTGCGCTGGCGCAGATAATCCAGCCAGGTCGGGCAGTGATAGCGTTCGGTCCACAATTCGGGATCGGCGATGTCGCGCGCGATCGACCAGCCATAGGCGCCGTTGCGCTGCCGGCTGAGCTGCACTTCCTGCATCACATTGTGGAAGGCGCGGGCGCTTTCCTGGTCGACACGGTATTCGATTTCGACCACCAGCGGCCCGCTGCGGCCGGTCAGCGACAGCCGCACCTCGGGGTCGGCCAGAACCTCGGCATCCTCGTTGCGCGCGCCGACCGGCGGCATCCGCAGCCACAGGCCGAGCAGGGGCGACGCCAGCATCATGGCGGCGGAAACCAGCAGCGCGGTTTGCACGCCGGCCATGTCGGTCAGATAGCCCCAGCCCCAGCTGCCGATCGCGATGCCGCCGGCGATCGAGGCCTGGAACGCCGCCAGCGAGCGGCCCGCAACCCAGCGCGGCGCGGAGAGCTGGACGCCGATGTTGAACAGCGCGACAGCCGCCATCCAGACCGAGCCTGCCACCACCAGCGCCGCCGCGGTCAGCACCGGCTGCCGGCTCAACGCCACCGCCGTGATGGCGCCCGCCATCGATATCGTGCAGGCGCGGATCGCGGCTTCGCCGCTCATTCGTTTGCGCAAGGCGCCGATGTTGAGCGCGCCGATCACTGCGCCCATGCCGAAGGCGCCGAGCATGATGCCATAGGTCTGCGCGCCGCCATTCAGCAGGTCGCGGGCGATCAGCGGCATCAGCGCCATGATCGAGCCGCCGATGATGCCGGTCACCAGGGTGCGCGTCAGCACGATGCGGATCGCGGGCGAGTTGGCGATGTAGCGCGCGCCCGATACCATGGCGCGGTTGAGGCGTTCGCGCGGAAGCCGTGACGGCTCGCTGCGGCGGCGCCAGAGAAACAGCACGACCAGCAGCGGAATATAGAGCAGCGCGTTGGCCGCGAAGGCCGCGACCGCGCCTGCGGTGGCGACGATGACGCCGCCGATCGCCGGTCCAAAGCTTCGCGCGATGTTGTAGCTGATGCCGTTCAGCGCCACCGCGGCCGGCAAATGCTCCGCCGGCACCTGCTCGCTGACCGAGGATTGCCACGCCGGCCCAAACAGCGCCATGCCGCAGCCGACGACGAAACAGAACGCCAGCAGGATGTTCGGCGTCACCAGATCATACCATGCCATCACGGCCAGCGCCGTCGCCCCGACCAGCGCGATGGCCAGCGAGACCAGCGCCACGACCCGCCGGTCATACATGTCGGCGATGGCGCCGGCCGGCATCGAGATCAGCATGATCGGCAGCATCAGCGCGGTCTGTACGAGCGCCACCTTGTCGGCCGACGACGTCATCTGCGTCATCGCCCAGGCGGCGCCGACGCCCTGGATCAGGAGGCCGAGGTTGGAGAGCAGGCTGGCGAGCCAGATCCGCCGGAACACGGCATGCCGCAGCGGGGCCGCCACGCCGTCCCCTGATAACATCGAGCGTTTCGCCGGTTCCTTCATGGCCTGTTCCGTCAGGCCGGTCGCGGCCCCTGATTCCCTGCGTTCTTCAGTGATGCCTGCGAAAGTCCCGGGCTGTCCAGTGTTTAGGCCGCTATCAGCGGTCACACAGGCCGGCTAAAAGACTGAAATTCACGGGAGATCACCAAATGAGCCTATCGCGCCGGATGCTGCTGAAGGGCGCCAGCGCCCTTACCCTGGCGACCGGAACCTTCGGTCTGCCGGCCCTCGCGCAGACCGCGCCCACCGCCGCCCCGGCGGCGCAAGTTCCACCCATCCTGTTCGTGCACGGCAATGGCGATCACGCCGCGCTGTGGATCACCACGCTGTGGCGGATGGAATCGAACGGGGTTGCGCGCGACCGGATGCTGGCGATCAATTTCACCGATCCGCTGGCGCGGTCCGACGATTCGGTGGCGCAGCCCAACCGGTCCTCGACGGAAGGCCAGCGCCGCGAACTCGGCGAGGCGATCCAGGAATTGAAGCGCCGCACCGGGGCGGCACGCATCGCGCTGGTAGGCAATTCGCGCGGCGGCAATTCCATTCGCAGCCATATCAGGAACGGCGGCGGCGCCGATGTCAGCCACGCCGTGCTGTGCGGCGTTCCCAGCCACGGCATCTTCGATTGGGAGGTTATGCCCGGCAGCGAGTTCAACGCGCGCAGTCCGTTCCTGCGCGCCCTGAACGAAGGCGACGGCGAGGTGACGCCAGGCACCGCGTTCCTGACCTTGCGCAGCGACGGCATCGACAAATATGCGCAAGGAGATGGCCGCTTCGTCGGCAGACCGGGCACGACGACCGGCGTTACCCCCGACAGCCCGGCGCTCAAGGGCGCCACCAACCTGGTGCTCGGCGCCATCGACCACCGCGAGACGGCGTTTCATCCGCGCGCGTTCCGCGAGATCTACAAATTCATCGCCGGCCGCGAACCGGACCGGATCGCCATTGCGCCGGAAGCGGAAGTCAAACTGAGCGGCCTCGTGACGGGCACGCCGGGCGGCGTTCAAACCAACCGCCCGGTGGCGGGCGCCTCGGTCAACGTGCATCGGGTATCGCCCGATACCGGCGAGCGGATTGGCGGCCCGGTCCATTCCTCGCAGACCGGTGCCGACGGACGCTGGGGCCCGGCGCAGGTCGATCCCACCTGGTACCTCGAGATCGTACTCACCTCGCCCGGGTCGACCACCACGCATTTCTACCGTTCGCCGTTTCCCCGCTCCTCGGACATTGTGCATCTGCGCGCCGCGCGCCCGCTGGGACCGGCCGATGCCGCCGCCGGCGCGGTTGTCATCCTGTCGCGGCCGCGCGGCTATTTCGGCCTGCCCCGCGACATGGTGCTGCTCGACGGCAAGGAGCCGGCGGATGTCAAAACCGGCGTCCCGACCGATTCGATCACCACCTTGCGGCTTCCGGCCGGAGAAGCCGGACGCGCCGTCATCGCGCAGTTCAACGAGGAGCGGATCGTCGCCCGGGCCTGGCCGGCATCCGAGAACAGGATTGCGGTTGCCGAGCTGACTTACTAGCTGTTGAGCCAGCGGTTTGGCGGTGTCCCCGTTCGCCCGCCTTCATGGCGCCCGGATTTCCGGAGCTGATGGGGATGTCGCCAGACGGGCAGATCCTTCCTTCGAAAACTGCGAGGCCGTCCGTGAGCATAGCCGAATCCTGGGACCCGCCGATCGCGCGCCCACCACTGGTGCCGCCCAGCCCGCCGCGGGCGCCCGACGGCATGACCGTCTTCGGACGGATGATGGCGATGCGCGAGAGCGTGATCGGAACCTGGGGGCAGCGCGCCTACGAGGAGGACATCATCCGGGGGCGCTTCTTCGGGCGATCGAGCTTCATTCTCAACACGCCGGATTCGATCAGGCATGTGCTGGTCGACAATTACGAGAATTATGTGCGAACGCCGGCCGCGATCCGGGTGCTGCGCCCGGTGCTCGGCGAAGGCCTGCTGATCGCGGAGGGCCGCGCCTGGAAGCATCAGCGCCGAACGCTGGCGCCCGCCTTCACGCCGCGCGCCGTCACCCCGCTCATTCCGCACATGCTGACGGCGACCGATCAGACCATTGCGAAACTTCGCGCCGCCAGCGGTGCGCCGGTCGATCTGCGCGAGGCGATGCAGCGCATGACGCTGGAGATCGCCGGGCGCACGATGTTTTCGTTCGGGATGGACCGCCATGGCGCTGCGCTGCGCGATTTCGTCATGGAATATGGCGAGCGGCTGGCGCGCCCGCATGTTTTCGATCTGATCTTGCCGCTGAGCTGGCCGAGCCCGCAGGATTTTTCCCGCGCCCGCTTTCGCAAGCGATGGACGCGGTTCGTGGCGATGCTGATGGCGGAGCGCCGCGCCGCCGGCAAGGAGGAGGGCGCGCCGCCGAGCGATCTGTTCGACCTGATGGACGCTGCGCGCGATCCCGAGACCGGCGACGCCTTCACCGACGAGCAGCTCGGCGATCAGGTGGCGACGATGATTCTCGCCGGCCACGAGACCACCGCCACGGCGCTGTTCTGGTCGCTGTATCTGCTGGCGCTCGATCCTGGCACGCAGGACCGGTTGGCCGCCGAGGTGAAGGCTGCCACCGCTGGCGGCGCGCTCGATATCGAGCGGCTGAAATTTACCCGCGCGGTGGTCGACGAAACCATGCGGCTTTATCCGCCGGCGTTCCTGATCGCGCGCGCGGCCGGGGCGGCCGATACCATCGCGGGCATGCCGGTGAAGAAAAACGACGTTGTGCTGGTCGCGCCCTGGCTGCTGCACCGGCACGAAAAGCTCTGGCGCGATCCCAACGCTTTCATCCCCGCACGTTTCATGCCGCCGTCGCCGCCGCCCGATCGCTTTGCCTATTTGCCGTTCGGCGTCGGCGCCCGGGTCTGCATCGGGGCACATTTCGCGCTGCTCGAGGCCACCCTGGCGCTGGCCAGGTTGATCGGCGCGTTCAAGGTCGAACTGGTGGACAAGGCGCCGGTGATGCCGGTGGGCGTGGTGACGACGCAACCCGACAGCTCGCCGATGTTCAAGATCACGCCGCGCTAGCCAGTGCGGTTTCGAGCGGAGTGGATATGAGCGACACCGAGGCCCAGTTTTCCGTGCTGAGACAGACCGCCGACCCGGCGGTCGCCGACGCGATTCGCGACCTGATCGAGAACGGCGAGGACCACCAGCTCAACCGGATCAATGCGCTGGATTTCTCGGCGCGGAGCGGGCTCGACGAGGAGCGGGTGATTTCCGGCTTCCTGCATGCCGCGCGGCTCGGGCTGTTCGACCTCACCTGGAACGTGCTGTGTCCCGGCTGTGGCGGCGTGCTCGATGCCCACTCGACGCTGAAGTCGTTGCGCCACGACGACTATCATTGCGGCCTGTGCGCCTGCGGTTACGAGGCCTCGGTCGATGAACAGGTCGAGGTCGCCTTTACCGTCAGCCCCAGGGTCCGGCGCATCGCGGCGCATGATCCGAACACGCTGCCGCTCTGGGAATATTACAAGCAGGTGTTCTGGAGCTCCGGCGTCGACTTCGACGAGGCGTCGTTCGCGGAGCTGTCGAATGACGTCGTGCTGGACGCGCTCGAAGTGCCGGCGGGCGAGAAGGCGGTGCTGTCGCTGCAACTGCCGCCACAATTCATCATCGTGTTCGAGCCGGTGACGCACTCCGCCCAGTTCATCGACGTCCAGGGCGAGCCGACCAAAGAGCGCCAGCAACTATCGCTGCTTTACAAGAAAAATCCGACACCGACCGGTGGAACCATCACGCTGCGGCCCGGGCCCTTGAGGCTGGCGCTCGACAACCAGGCCGGCGTGCGGGTGCTGCCGTCGGTGTTCATCGCCGCCGAGGCGCTCCACCATCTGATCGGCAAGCGCAAGCCGTTCCTCACCGCCAAGCGGATGCTGACCAACCAGACCTTCCGCGACGTCTTCAAGGCCGACAACCTCAACATCGACCAGCGGCTCAAGATCACCTCGCTGACGTTTCTGTTCACCGACCTCAAGGGCTCCACCGCGCTGTATGAGAGGGTCGGCGATCTCGCCGCCTTCGATCTGGTGCGGGCGCATTTCCACGCGCTGCTGGAGATCATCTCCTCGGAGAAGGGTGCGGTGGTGAAGACGATCGGCGATGCCGTGATGGCGACCTTCATCCGGCCGGAGCACGCCATCGTCGCGGGCTTGCGAATGCGCGCCGCGATGGACGGGCTCAACTCCGAGCGCGGGACCCGGGATCTGGTGGTCAAGATCGGCATTCACGAAGGGCCTTGCCTCGCCGTCATGCTGAACGAGCGGCAGGATTATTTCGGCCAGACCGTCAACATCGCAGCCCGGGTGCAGAGCCTGTCGACCTCGCAGGAAATGCATATCACCGGCCCGGTCAACGATGCGCCCGCGGTGGCTGCCATTTTGCGGCGGGAGGCGATCACGCCGATTCAGAAGCAGGCGGCGCTGCGCGGCATCGCGGACAAGATCGTGGTGTACGAGATACCCTGACGCAGTCCCGGCTCTCGCAATGACGTGGAAAGAGCGGTGCTGGCGGCATGCCAAACGGGATCAAGATTGCCTAATCGTAATGCAGGCCGGAACCGGCGCGGATTGCGCGGGTTGATTTTCCGACCCATATTAATGGCGACAGCCGCTTTGCGGCGAATGAACCCCCAAATGTCCCCCGGATATCGGCAGGAGCATAAATGCTGGACGGACTGCGCCAATTCATTGCCGACGTTGTTTCTCCCACCGCGCTTGCGGATCGGTCGTTTGACGATACCGGGTACCGGCTGGCGGCGACGGCGCTGCTGATTCACGTCATTTCCATCGACGGCGAGCCGTCCGAAGTCGAAAAGCGCAAGCTCCATAGCCTGATCGAAAGCCGTTTCGGGCTCGATCGCGGCACCGCCGATCATCTGATCGCGTCCGCGACGCTGGTCGAGGGCGAGGCGGTCGATCTCTATCATTTCACCAGCGTTATCATGCGTTCGGTGGATGAGGAGGGCCGGCTGCGCATCGTCGAGATGATGTGGGAACTGGTTTATGCCGACGGCCAGGTCAGCGAGTTCGAGGACAATGTGGTCTGGCGCGCGGCGGATCTTCTGGGCGTATCCTCGCGGGATCGCATCGATCTCAAGCACCGTGTTGCCGCACGGGCTCCTGCACGCAAAGCGGCTTACTAATCGGTAAATCCTATTGTTGCAAGTGGAACAGCTCGTCTGCTCGAAACAGTCGGGGCGTGTTGTCACTCGGTCCTCGATACACGATGTTGTACTCCGATTCATTCTTGTTATATCGGTTGCATCTTGTCGTATACTCTACCCTATAGTATCCAGGGGTGAGCCTTGCGTTTCCAGCAATCGTCATAAAACCATCTCGCGGTATAACTCGGCCCGCCAACACGCGAGTTCCGCCGACAGAGAGAACTCCGTCGCAACTTACTATCATGCCGCCTGTACGGCGGATTTGGATGGCGAACGAACTGTCACCCTCCACATTAATTTTTAGGAACGCGCGGCCGTTGTGGATCGTCGGTGTTCCCGCGCCGACTTGCTGGGCTGTTTGCTCAAATGAAATTAAACTTGAGGGACGGCTCAGCCGACCGTACCCGCGAACCCCTGCAAACTCCTCGATCGGGCGCCGATCGTCGCCAGGTATGACTTCTATAGCCCAGCCAGAAACCGCGCGGCCTTGCGGCAATTCCCTCTCCGCAGTCTGCGCGATGGCGTTGCCGTAAAAAACCGTGATTGCGAGGCTCGTCAGAATTGCGCAGTTCCTCAACGTAAGCTCCCGTTCAATTGTCGAGTTCAAAGAATTCTCGGCTTTCATTCTAAAAATGCGATCTCTGTAATAGAGGTCATTTCAGACTAGGGATCGTTCCAAAGTCATCTCGGGGTAACCGTATCTTGGAGGATTGATGGAGGAGGATTTCCGCTTGCCGAAGAAGCAACAGTTGATCGTCGCTGGAAAGGTCACGGTCGGATGCGGTAATGTTGTCGACGGCGCTTCGAAGTTGAGGCCAGTAATCTGCTGTTTGGCGCCCGGCTGCCCGGCTGACCTCATCCCGTAGTTGACCCCATCTTTCCTTGCTGTCCTGAAGCTCGGATGCCACAAGTGCAGCATCTTTCAGAGCCGAAACAAGGTCGGTCAAGGACCGTCGGCGGTCGAACTCGGTCAGCGCTTGTTCCGTCTTGATAAGGGCTCTTATTGTCGAGCCGTTTTTGTTTCTTTTCCACGCGCTGTCAGCCCTAAGGAATGGCGCAATCCGATTGTCGCTCTCACCCAAGCGGATCAAGGCTCGGTCACCTGCAGCGATCAACCGCCCGCGCTCATCTTCGGACAGACGCTGCACATCCAAGTCGACCAAGGCTTTCCGCGCACGGGCGAGCCGCTCGATCGTTGACGCTAGTGCCGGGTCGGAAGCTTCCACAGCGGCCCTCAGTTCAGCGATGCGGCGATCGCTCCCGCCAATTTCAGTGGCGCATTGCTGGGCCGTAGCTTGCCGATACTGATCCGAGAGGCGTGATTGTTCCGCGCCCGACAATCTGGCAACCGCCTGGATCAACTCTGTGCAGGCCTCCGCCGCTTCCTGTTTGTCTTTCGCACTCGTTACAAGATTTTCCAGCACCGAGGCAGTTTTGGCTTTGCCTTCCTTTTTTGCTGGATCAACGTTGAGAGTAGGAGCTAGCTTGACCCCTAACGACGCACCTGCAACTGCCAGGACAATCAGGCCAACCAGTGAAAGTTGGCGCCAACGAGGTGTGTGGGATGGTTTGAAATGAAGCTGAACAGGATCAGCTGCTGAAGTTTTTTTATCAGACGAGGCGGGCTCTGTTGGAGGCGGACTAGCTGCCGGTGAGACGGCCATCTTAGACTCCATTGATGGAGTCCGCGAAGGTGCCCGATCTACTTCGCTTGCGTTTGCCGGCTGTGATTCAGTTATAGAAGCGGCGGGCTTTATCGCTTCACCCAGCCGGCTAAAGAAACGCTCCTGGAAGTTCTGCCATTCCTCGACCGACACCGACGTGTCGGGCAAAACAAAACCATCGATCAACGACTGCAGTTTGACTATTTCTTCTTCAGCTTCAAACGCCCTGAGCAACTTGATAGCCGCTTCGGCGTATGTGATCGCAAATTCAGGTCGAGCTATTTCTGCTTCGTTCGTATCATTTTGGTGCTCGACAGCGTTTCGTCTCTTAGTAAGAACGTCTATCCAGTATTCCAATTCGTTCAGTCGGATCGGCTTCTTATCGGGACCTTTGAGACTCGGAAGATCCTTCAAGTTATCTTTTAAGGCATAGAGCATGGTGTTCCATTCCCATGCCGGCATGCCTTTTTCGTCGACAGGAATTTTCTTCCTTCCCTTCGTGCCTGTTTCGTTTAGTTTGGTTAGCCAAGAAGTTCCCCAAGCATTCAGAAAGAGTTCTGAAATTCTGCTTGAAAGAGCCCTGCGGGCAATATCTCGAGTTCTCCTCGTGATATCGGCCGAAGTCGGTATGAACTGCCCCATAAATACCGGCCCTAAAGGCAAATCGCATCAAAATCAGTCAGTTTTCGCTAAAGGCGCAGAAACGATCTGCCCAATGTGGCGTCCGTTCAGCCCAAGATGCTCTCTGATAAAGTTACAATTCCCGATGGAACAAGAGCAAGTGTTAAAACGATCCATTTTACGGCGTGTAAGGCGGTAGTTGGGAGTGGCACACGGCCCGGCAATAGATTGTGACCCGTCTGTCGCACCCGACGCTCCCTGCCCGATTGGCCGCGGCTTGGATGTCGCGGGTGCGCTATCCGACATGACGAAAATTTGACCTGCCTGGCGATTGGTCGTCACCGGGGGCGATAAGCCCTCAAGAAGCTTCACTTCGCATCATTGTGCGTTTGCAGATGCCGATATGCTTGCAAGTGGCTTGCCTCTGCCCTCAGGCCTATGCTCTCGTCGCCGGCGTTAGCCGCCTTTCCTGCAATTGATTTATGAGCATTGAATCGTGACCGAGCGCGTGACGCTGATTACCGGTGCCTCGGCGGGCATAGGAACTGAACTGGCGCGCGTTTTCGCATCGAACGGGCACCGCTTGGCCCTGGTGGCGCGCCGCGGGGATCGCCTGACGCAGCTGGCTGAGGAAATCGTGGCCGGCGGCGGTGCGGCGCCGATTGTAATTGCCTGCGATCTCGAGCAGCCCGACGCCGGTGACAGGATTGCCGCGATCCTGGCCGCCGAGGGCGTCGAGGTCGAGTACGTCGTCAACAATGCGGGCTTCGGAATGTTCGGCAGGGCGATCGTCCGCGACCGCGCCGAGCAGCTCGGCATGATCGATCTCAACGTCCGCACCCTGACCGAACTGTCGTTGCGGTTTTCCGACAGCCTGATCCGGCACCGCGGCGGCATCCTCAATCTCGCTTCGATCGCCGGCTTTCTGCCGGGTCCCGGGATGGCCGTCTACTACGCGTCCAAGGCCTATGTGCTGTCTTTCACCGAGGCGTTGCGGGCCGAACTGGCGCCGCACGGCGTGCGGGTCACCGCGCTATGCCCGGGGCCGGTACCGTCGGAATTTCAGTCACGGGCGGGGTTTCTGCCCGGCGTCGATTCCGTGATCCTGAATGTCACCCCGGCGAATGTCGCGCGGGCGGGGTATCGGGGGTTGATGGACAACAAGCGGACGGTGATTCCGGGGCTGGGCGTGAAGATCGTGCCTTTCCTGCTCCGGCTGTTCCCGCGCGGGTTCATCCTGGCGGCGGTCGCCCGTCTGCAGCTGCGCAGGCGCTGATAAAGCCATCGCGCGCCGTTCTGGCCCGCGATTTGCTTATTTTTCCTGTGAACGAATCCGAAGTTAACGGCGACTTAAGTACGATTCGGGCTTGATGGTCGCCGGACAGAAAAATTCGATGTTTCAGTCGGACCAAATTTTGGGCGAAAATGTCCTGCGCTTCCCCGGTGGAGCCGCAGTGACCCCTTTCGCGCCTTCAGCGGCCAAATCCCTGCTGCCGGTGCTGGTGGTGCTGCACCAGGAGTGCTCGACGCCGGGCCGGGTCGGCAATGCGCTGCGGGCGCTCGGGCATCGGCTGGATATCAGGCGTCCGCGGTTTGGCGATCCCCTGCCGGAAACCCTCGATGACCATGCGGGTGCCGTGATTTTCGGCGGCCCGATGAGCGCCAATGACCCCGATGAATTCGTCCGCCGGGAAATCGACTGGATTTCGGTTCCGTTGCGGGAGCAGCGGCCGTTTCTGGGCATTTGCCTCGGCGCCCAGATGCTCGCCAGGCAGCTCGGCGCGCGGGTAGCGCCCCATCCCGAAGGCCGGGCGGAGGTCGGGTATTACCCGATCCGCCCGACGCGAGCCGGGCTGGCGCTCTGCCCGCACTGGCCGGATCACGTCTACCACTGGCACCGCGAGGGATTCGAACTTCCCGATGGCGCCGAATTGCTGGCCGAGGGCGGCGACTTCCCGATCCAGGCGTTCCAGATGGGTCACGCGTTCGGCCTCCAGTTTCATCCCGACGTGACCTACGCGATGATGCATCGCTGGACCACGCGCGGCTACGACCGGCTGGACGCGCCGGGCGCGCGGGCTCGCCATCATCACTTCGCCGATCGCGCCGTCCATGACGTGACCGAGCGCGCCTGGCTGAAGGCGTTTCTCGACGACTGGCTGACGCGCATGCCGCGCTCGGTGCTGTCGGAAGCCGCCGAATAACGCCGCAGAAACAACGCCGCGATATTCCGTGCGGCGGTTCTCAAAATCCGTTCTCCCAAGCCTTTCCAGATCCGCGGATGTGCTAGTGTCGGCCGCACAAGCTTGCGGTCAATCAGCAGGCATCGGGAGGCGGTATGACCGGCGACGAATTCGCTGCGCTATTGAACGATTTCACGCTGTCGGCGGAATCCGGCGACGGCGCGCGCTTCGCAAGACACTTCACCGAAGACGGCATCTACTACGATTATATCTACGGCGCCCATCAGGGCCGCGCCGACATCGCGCACATGATGCAGGACCTGTTTCACCGCGATGCCGCCGACTATCGCTGGGAAATGTTCGATCCCGTGTTCGACGGCAGGCAGGGCTATGCCTGGTCGCTGTCGAGCTTCACCTCGACGATTGAACGGTTCAAGGGCCAGCGCGTCGTGATCGACGGCATGAGCCGTTTTGTCATCCGCGATGGACTGATTGCCGAGTACCGCGAATCCGTCAATGGCGGCGTGGCGATGGCGCAGCTCGGTGTCGAGCCGGATCGCATGACAAAGGTGTTCCAGCGCTGGGCCGGCTGGCTCAAGGAGCGGCCGGAAACAAAAGACTATCTGGCGCGGCCCAATGGCTCGCGCGCGACAAGGGAGATCTGAAACACATGACTCAGCAACAACGCGCGGCCGCACAAAAAGAGAATCCGGCGGCCTATCAGCACATCCTCTACGAGGTGAGCGAGAAGATCGCGACCATCACGCTGAACCGGCCCGACCGCATGAATGCGTGGACGCCGATCATGGAGCGCGACGTGCGCCACGCCATGGAGAGTGCGGCTGATGACGACCATGTGCGCGTGATCGTGCTGACCGGAGCAGGGCGCGGCTTCTGCGCCGGGGCCGATATGGAGGCACTGAAGGGGCTCGATCCCGACGACATCAAGCGCGCGCAACGCCTGCCGCCATTCGACATGAACCGGCGGCCGGACTGGCAGAGCCGCTACGGCTATTATCCGTCGATCCAAAAGCCCATCATCGGCATGCTGAACGGCGCCACCGCGGGTATCGGCCTCGTGCACGCGCTGTATTGCGACCTGCGCTTCGCTGCCGACAACACCGTGTTCACGACAGCGTTTTCCCGCCGCGGGCTGATCGCCGAGCATGGCATCAGCTGGATGCTGCCGCGCATCGTCGGCCATGCCAATGCGCTGGATCTGTTGATGTCGGCGCGCCGGGTGCCAAGCGACGAGGCGCTGCGCATCGGCCTGGTCAACCGGCTGTATCCGCCCGACCAGCTGCGCGAGCAGACCTACGCCTATGCCCGCGATCTCGCCGATTTCGTCTCGCCGAGCGCGATCGCCGTGATCAAGCGGCAGCTCTACGACGTGCCGTTCCAGACCCTGGCCGAAGCGACCATCGACGCCAACCGCGAGATGGTGGTGGCGCTGCGCGGCAGCGATTTCCGCGAAGGCGTCGCGAGCTTCATGGAGAAGCGCCCGCCACGGTTTACGGGGAAGTAGGGGGATTGAGGCGGAGCCCCTGACGGGCCTGCCGTCGCCCAAGGGGGCTTTGGCGGGGCAGCCTTCGCTGCGTGAGGGCTCGCCCAGCCGAAGCAGGCGCAGCCTGCGAAGGCTGGTGGAGCCAGGCGGGATCGAACCGCCGACCTCGTCATTGCGAACGACGCGCTCTCCCAGCTGAGCTATGGCCCCATCGCGACCGCCCGAAAGGTGAGTTCCGGCGGCCGGCAATTGGCGCCATTTACAATCCGCGCCAAGGGCAAGTCAAGAACGGTGAAATCGCCGTCTTTCGAGACTTTTTGCCGGGAACTTCCCTTGTTTGCGGGGGGCGGAACCGATATCTACCAACCAGCAAACCCCGCGAGTTCATTCCCCATGCGAGCCATTCTCGACATCATCATTATTATTCTCGATCTCTACGTCTGGCTGCTGATCGCCTCCGCCATCCTGTCCTGGCTGATCGCCTTCAATGTCGTGAACACGCGCAACCAATTCGTGGCGGCGGTGGCCGAGTTCCTGTTCCGTATCACCGAACCGGTGCTGGCGCCGATCCGACGGTTCATGCCCAGCCTTGGCGGCCTCGACATCTCGCCGATCATCCTGATTCTGATCATCATGTTCATCCAGCGGGTGATTGCCTACTACATCTATCCAAACGTGATCTGATCGCCGCCTTGGTGGATGCTCCATGGATACTCCAAGGGATCCCTGGCGCTATTCCAGCGACGGTATCAGCATCGCGTTGCGCGTGACCCCGCGCGGCGGCCGCGACGACATCGACGGCGTCGAGACGCTCGCCAATGGCCGCAGCGTGGTCAAGGTCCGGGTCCGCGCCATCGCCGAGGGCGGCGAGGCCAACCGCGCGGTGACGGAGTTGCTCGCCAGGGCGCTCGGCGTGCCCAAGCGATGCGTGCGGGTGCTGTCGGGAACGACGTCCCGGCACAAACAGATTGCCGTCGACGGCGATCCCACGAAGCTTGGCGACACGTTGCGGAAGCTGACCGCGGCGAAGCCGGATTGATTCATCGAGGACTGAGATGGCGGCCCGCATCATCGACGGAAAAGTCATTGCATCGGAGCTTCGCGCCCGTGTCGCCGACGAGGTGGCGCGGGTGCAGCGGGTGCACGGGGTGACCCCCGGGCTCGCGGTGGTGCTGGTCGGCAGCGACCCCGCCAGCGAGGTCTATGTCCGCAGCAAGCACAAGCAGACCCAAGCCGCCGGCATGGCGTCGTTCGAGCACGTGCTGCCGGCCGACGTCGCGCAGATCGAATTGCTGGCGCTGATCGGCAAACTCAATCGCGATCCCGGCGTGCACGGCATCCTGGTGCAGCTGCCGCTGCCGAAATCGCTCGATACCGAAGCCGTCATCAACGCCATCGACCCCGCCAAGGATGTCGACGGGCTGCATCCCAACAACGCCGGCCGCCTCGCCGGCGGGCTTGCGGCGCTGTCGCCCTGCACGCCGCTCGGATGCATCATTCTCAGCAAGAGCGTGCACGCCTCGCTGGAGGGCATGAACGCCATCGTGATCGGCCGCTCCAACCTGGTCGGCCGTCCGCTGGTGCAATTGCTGCTCAACGAAAACGCCACGGTGACGATCGCGCATTCGCGCTCGCGCGATCTGGCGCAGCTCTGCGCCCGCGCCGACCTGGTGTACGCCGCGGTCGGCAGACCGGAAATGGTGCGCGCCGACTGGATCAAGCCGGGCGCCACCGTGATCGACGTCGGCATCAACCGGCTGTCCGGGCCCGACGGCAAGGACCGGCTGGTCGGCGACGTCGCCTTTGCGGAAGTGTCCGAGGTCGCCGGCGCCATCACGCCGGTGCCCGGCGGCGTTGGCCAGATGACGGTGGCGTGCCTCCTGGTCAACACGCTGCGCGCGGCCTGCGCGATTCACGGGCTGGCGAAGCCGGCGGTGTGATCCCTCCGTGTCCCGGACGCGGTGCAGCGTTCTCCCGGCGACGCGAAGCATCGTCCGGCACGCTGCTCCGCAGAGCCGGGACCCACATTTTCTTTTCCGTGCAACGTGGACCCCGGATCAGCAGCGCACCGTTTCACGCTGCGCAGCGTCCGGGGCACGCCGGAAAAACTCACCCCGCGCCGTTTTCGATCAGCCGGCGGTAAAACCGGATCATGTCGGCATAGCCCTCGACGCTGATCCGCTCGTTGGTGCCGTGAAATCGCTTCAGGTCGTCCGACGTCGCGCGCACCGGCGAGAAGCGAAAAATGGTGTCGGTCACGGCGGTGAAGTGGCGCGAATCGGTCGCAGCCACCATCAGGCCGGGGGCGACGATCACGTCGGGAAAAATCTCGCGGATGGCGCGGTTGAGCATGCGGTAGGATGGGCCCGCGGTGCCCGTCACCGGCGGCGGATCGGTGTTGCCGGGAAACGGCTCGACCGCGATGCGCTCGTTCCTGACCGTAGAGCGGACATGATCGATCACGCTGGCCTGGGTGTCGCCGGGAACCAGCCGGAAGTTGACGGTGGCCGTGGCATTGCCAGGCAGCACGTTGTCCTTGTCGCCGGCATTGAAGATGGTCAGCGCCGTGGTGGTGCGCACCGTCGCCTCGGTCGGCCCGGTCTTTTCGAATTCGCGCAGCAACAGCGGCTTGAACAGCCAGAGGTTCGACAGCACCACGCGGTTGAAGCCGCTCATCTCGGGCGCCAGGGTGTCGAACATTTCCGAGACGGTGCCGCGAATCCGCATCGGCAGGCGATGGTCTTCCAGCCGCGCCAGCGCCGCGCTCATCATGCCGATCGCGGTCTGGCGCGGCGGCATCGACGAATGGCCGGGCGTCGCCTGCGCGGTCAACACCAGCGTCGCATAGCCCTTCTCGGCGACGCCGATTAGCGCCGCGGGCTTGTCGAGGCCCTTCAGGATGCCGTCGGTGATCAGCAGGCCCTCGTCGAGCACGAAGTCGAGTTTGACGCCGCGCGCGGCCAGCGTGGCGGCGATGGCCTTGGCGCCCCTGGTGCCCGCGACCTCCTCGTCATGGCCGAACGCGAAATAGACGGTTCGTTTCGGGGCAAAACCCTGCTTCGCCATCTGCTCGGCAGCCTCCAGCATCGCATAGAGGTTGCCTTTGTCGTCCCACGATCCGCGGCCCCAGATGAAGCCGTCGGCGATGACGCCATCGAACGGCGGCTGCTGCCAGTCCTTCTCGGTGCCCGGCGCCACCGGCACCACGTCCTGATGCGCCAAGAGCGCGATCGGGGCCGCCTTGGGATCGGTGCCCTGCCATGTGTAGAGCAGGCTGTGGCCGCCGATCAGTTCGCGCTTCGCCGCGGCATGAAACGCCGGAAAGCTTTTCTCGATATGCGCCCGCAAGCCGCGCAGCGACTCGGCGCCCTGCTCGGGATTAAGAAAGTTCGAGATGGTCTGGAAACGGATCGCCTCGGACAGCCGCATCGCCGCGCCCGGGTCGACCGCCGCTCGCGGTACCGCGGCGACCTCGATCTGCCGCGAACCGTGCGAGAACACATTGAACAGCACGATGGCGGCGAGGAGGATGATGGCCGCGATCAGGAGCAGCAGGGCATTGCGGATGATCTTGATCAAGCGGCGCATGGACACTCCTCGTTCCCCGGACGCAGCGCAGCGCGTAGCGGTGCGCTGCAGAGCCGGGGTCCATCTTTTTACTGCAAGTGGGTCCCGGCTCTGCGGCGCACCGCCAAGGGGCGCTGCACCGCGTCCGGGACACGAGAGATCAAACCTACTTCTTCGCTTTCGCCCGCTCCATGCCTTCGATGATCAGCCGGTGCGCATCCTCGGCATCTCCCCAGCGCACCACCTTGACCCATTTGCCGGGCTCGAGGTCCTTGTAGTGCTCGAAGAAGTGCTGGATCTGCTGCAGCGTGATGTCGGGCAGGTCGCTGTAGGTCTTCACCTTGTCGTAGCGCTGCGTCAGCTTCGAGGACGGCACCGCGATGATCTTCTCGTCGCCGCCGGCCTCGTCTTCCATCAGGAGCACGCCGACCGGACGCACGCTCATGACAGCGCCCGGGACGATGGCACGGGTGTTCGCCACCAGCACGTCGCAGGGGTCGCCGTCGCCCGACAGAGTATGCGGGATGAAGCCGTAATTGCCGGGATAGCGCATGGCGGTATAGAGAAACCGGTCGACGACGAGCGTGCCGGCTTCCTTGTCCATCTCATACTTGATCGGCTCGCCGCCGACAGGAACTTCGATGATGACGTTGACGATGCGCGGCGGGTCGATTCCGAGCGAGATGGCGTCAATGCGCATGAATGGCTCCGCGTGGGTGTGAAGTCAGCTCATGGATAGGACGCGGCGCGGGCCGAAGCCAGCCTCGATTTGTCTCACAAGCCCGGGGAAGCTCAGTTGGTCCAGGCGAAGGCGACCTTGTCGAGCGACTTCGCCCCGAACTTCTCCGAGGAGCGCGCGACCATGCGGCCGCCGAGCGCGCGATAAAACTCCGTCGCCGGATCGTTGTCGGAGAGCGCCCAGATCACCATGCTCTTCAGCCCGCTCTGCAGCAGGTCGCGCCGCGCCGCGGTGAACAGCCGGCGGCCGAAGCCCAGTCCCTGAAATTCCGGCCGCAGATAGAGTTCGTAGATCTCGCCTTCGAAGTGCAGGCTGCGTGCGCGGTTGCGGCCGTAATTGGCATAGCCCGCGACCTTGTCGCCGAACACCAGCACGCTGACGCGGCTGCCCTTGCGGATCGCGCTGTCCCACCATTGCGGGCCACGGCGGTTGATCAGCTTCTCCAACTCGGCACCGGGGATGATGCCCTGATAGGCCGAACGCCAGGCTTCGTCATGGGTGGACGCCACCGCGGCTGCATCCGCAGCTTTGGCCGGTCGTACCTCGATCAGGGTTGTGCTCATGATCCTATCCAAGCAAGTCGGCGCGTCCGCTTCAAGGTCTATCGTTAATTATCGGTTAACCTGTGGATTTTCTGCATCAGTCCAGCCGCGCGGTTGTATCGAAAAAGGACAGAAGCCCCTGGAATGACGTCCGTGCAGGCTCTGGAGGCTGCGAATGATTCTTAACGGCCGGTTCGGCCGCCGATATTCACGGAAAGCATTCACGGAAAAATGCCCGGAATTGATTCGCCGTGGGTATTCTGTTCCGCAAATCCGGTTGGTCCCCCGGTCCGCGTCAGGCAAATTCATGCAATCGTTCAAAGCCTGCTTCGTCCTGGTTGTGCTCGGAGCGGTCTGTATCCAGAGCGCGGCCGCGCAGGACAGGCTGGGCGCGCAAGGCGCGGAAGCCCAGCCGCATCGCATGCAGCAATGGCGGGTGCCTTCGCCGGCCATCGATGTCGCGGCGCGCGCCTGGTTGTTCCGGCCGCGCGGCGACGGGCCGTTTCGGCTGGCGGTGATCGCGCACGCCTCGACGCAGAACGCGCTGCGTCGCGCGCAGATGCCGCAACCCGAATACCGCGCGCTGGCCGCCTGGCTGGTCGCGCGCGGCTTTGCCGTGCTGGTGCCGGAACGTCCCGGCCACGGCGGCACCGGCGGACGCTATCTGGAGGACCAGGGCGGCTGCGACGAAGCCAACTATATCAGCTCCGGACGCGCCACTGCGGACGCGATCGCGGCGGCGGCAGGTTTTGTGCGCAAGCAACCCTTCATCCGGCCGGACGGCATGGTCATTGTCGGGCACTCCGCCGGCGCGTGGGGTGCGCTGGCGCTGGCCGGCCAAAGCCCGAAAGAAATCTCCGCCATCATTGCCTTCGCGCCCGGCCGCGGCGGCCATGCCAACGACCAGCCGAACGAGGTTTGCGCGCCGCATACGCTGATGGCGGCGGCGGCCGAATTCGGCAAGACCGCGCGCGTGCCGGTGACATGGCTGGTGGCGGCCAACGACACGTTTTTCCCGCCCGATCTGTCGCGGCGGATGGCGGATGCGTTTCTTGGCGGCGGCAAGGCCGGCTTCCACGTGCTGCCGGCCTCCGGCAGCGAGGGGCACTGGCTGGCGGAGACCGAAGCCGGCGTCAAAATCGCAGGTCCCGAACTGGACCGGGCGCTGAGGACGCCCGCGCCGAGCGCGGCGAAGAAGCGATGACGCTGCGCACGATCCGCCCATGGCCCGACGATGACGTCATCCTCTACGACGGCGTCTGCGTGTTCTGCTCGCGCTGGGTCCGCTTCGTCGCCGCGCGCGACGTGGAGAAGCGATTCCGCTTCACCGCGATCCAGTCCGGTTACGGCACCCGGCTGGCGCAGGCATTTGGAATCAACCCTGAAGATCCCGACACCAACGCCGTCATCCATGGCGGCAAGGCGTTCTTCAAATCCGACGCCGCGCTGACGGTGCTGTCGAACCTGCCGGGATGGGGCTGGGTGCGTGTCCTCTACGCCGTGCCGAAGCCGCTGCGCGACGCGGTGTACAGTCTCGTCGCGCGCAATCGCTATCGGATTTTCGGGAAGTATGAGGAATGCTTTGTACCGGATGCGGAGACGCGGGAAAGGGTGATGGAGTAGAGTCAATGCTCTCTCATCGTCATTGCGAGCGAAGCGAAGCAATCCAGCTTCCTTTTGCACAGCGGCGAAGAAAGTTGGATTGCTTCGTCGCAAGAGCTCCTCGCAATGACGAAGTTAGTTCGTCGCGAGCGCCTCCAATACCTCCCCCGCCGCCCTCTCTCCCGAGTCCCGCGCTCCGTGCGCGGTCGAGAAAAAACCCGGCGAGGTCGCTTCGCCCGCGAAGAACAGCCGCCCGTCGACCGGGGCTGCCAGCACCGCGCGGGCGCCGGCGTGGCCGGGCAGCGCGTGCGAATAGGAGCCGCGCGCGAAGGGGTCGTGGGCCCAGCGCGATTCCGCCAGCGGCTTCAGCTTGCGGCGGTAGTCGTTGCCGAGGAAGCCCGCGATCTCGTCGATGCTTTGCGCGGCCAGCGCGCCGTCGCCGGCGTCTTCCAGCGATCTGGCGAAACGGCCGCCGAAAAAGCCTTCGATGCAGGGCTGGCCGAACGGGCGCAGATGATAGGTGCCCATGTCGGTGCGCATGGTGGCGCCGCGCAGGCTGCCGTCGCTGGGAAGCAGTTGCGGTTCGTCGAGCGCCAGCATCACCTTGTCGGCCAGCCCGAGCGGCAGGCCGCGCGCGGCGTCGACCTTTGCCGGTAGCGCGGGGTGGAAACGAATGGATTGATCGGCGATCAGATTGGTCGGGATGGTGACGATTACCTTGGCCGCCGTCAGCGTGCCGCGCGAGGTCTCGATCCGCAGGCGTTGTCCGGAATGGTCGATCAGCGTCACCCGGGTGTTCAGCGCCAGCGGGCAGGTTGCGCCGTAGGCCGCCATCAGCGCGCCGTAGCCGCGGCGCACCCGCCAGTTGATCTCGGTATCCTCATAGGCGTCCATGTCGAGGATCGAGACCCGATCGAGCTCGGCGCCATTGATATAGGTCGAGATCGCATCGATCATCGGATTCCAGCGATTGCCGGGCTCCAGCCAGGCGCTGGCGGCACTGTCGCGGCCGCTTTCGGCGGCCTCCCCGGCGCGCTCATAGAACGCATCCAGCGCGGCGAGGAAGTCGGTGCGCTCATGAAGCGGAAACGCGTCGTTGACGGCCTGCTCGCGCCACGGCGGACGGGTCTTGTCGATTTCGAAATTCAGTCGTTCGGCGATCGGGACGAAGGAATTCTCGTCCGCCGAATGCAGCCAGCCGCAGCCGAGGTCGAAGATAATATCGGGGGCCGCCTGGATGGTGTGGCCGCGTCCGCCGACGCGGTCGCGCGCTTCCAGCACGATGGCAGAGAGGCCGGAGTTTTCCAGCGCGTGCGCGGCGCCGAGGCCGGCGGCGCCGGCGCCGATGATGGCGACATCGACTGCGGAGGGGAGGGACGTCATGCCTTTGGCTCTAGCACGTTCGCCACAAGGTCAGAAGACGGTCGTTCGACTGCACCCCGCCCCGCGGCAGGCCAGACGCGCGCGTCCGACATGCCGATGCGGAATCGGGCGACCGGTCAAGCCGTCTTGCGCCTCCTCCGGAAGTTGTGTTGAATGAGATATTCAGCTCAAGCGTATTTTAGCAGAACGGGATTTCCGACATGGCAGGCCTCGATCAAGACGTGGGACGCCAACGAACCGCAATCCTCGTCGTCCACGGCATTGGCAGCCAACGCGCGCTGGAAACGGTGCGGGGGGTCATCCGGGCGGTCTGGCGAAATCGCAAAAATCCTGATGACAAGGCCAGGCGGATCTGGACCCATCCCCAGCGGGACGGCGCCGATATCGACCTGTCGGTCATGACGACCAACACGGTACCGGGTTCGAAGGACAAGCGCGTCGTCGATTTCCATGAATTGTACTGGGCTCATTTGATGAGCGAGACCAAGGCCGTCGCGGTTCTGCTTTGGCTGTATGAGTTGTGCCGAAAGGGGCCGATCATGAAGCCCGGGATGAACGGACTCTGGTGGGCCGCGGCAATCTTCCTGTGCCTGATGAATCTCTCGCTGGCCGTGCTGGCGCTGCAGGCCGTCTATCTGTCTTCGCGACACAGTGTTCAGATCTTGCTGATCGCGCCGTTTCTGCTGCTTTTCAGCTGCCTGTTGCTGGGCCTCGCCATCGCATGTCGCTGGAAGGCTTTCCGGCTCGCCAAACCGCTCGCATGGTCTTGCATATCTGGCGTTGTCATTATTGCCGTCTACCTCGTTATCGAGACCCGTTGGCCGGGTAACGAGCAGTTCCCCGACATTGCCGAGATCGTGGCAGCGGTTGCGCTTCCCACAATGCTTGCGCTGCTCGCTACCGTTCTTGTCATGGGACAACAGGGGCTCAATGCCTTTTGGCGGGCCATGTTGATCTCGCTGGTTGTCGCCCTGATATTCATTGGCGTCGATCGCTACTGGCAGCCGCAAACGACCTTTGCGGAAACCCTGATCAAATCGTGGCCCTGGGGCCTGAACTCGCCGTGGAGCGTGAATCTGGCATGGGCTGTGGTCGGCCTCTATCTCGCCGTCAATGCCGCTTTCCTGCAACCCTATCTCGGCGATGCGGCGCGCTATTTCCGGAACTCACCCGCCAATGTGGCGGTACGGCGGGCTATCAGGACCGAAGCCGTCAATACGCTCGATCGCCTCCACGCCAGCGGCCAGTACGACCGCATCGTCGTCGTGGCGCACAGCCTCGGGAGCGTCGTCGCCTACGACATGTTGCGCGCCTATTTCAGCCGGGTCTGCAACGAGTTGCCGCCGATAGCGGAGCTGGGCCCGGACTTTGACCAAATTGACGGCGCCACATGGCAGCCGGAAGACAAGGCCGCGTCGATCGAGGACAGGAAGGCATTACGCACCAAGGCGCGGAACACGATCGCGCACATTGCGGAGGCCACCGTCGGAAAGCCTGTCGAAGAACGCAAACACAAGAGCTGGCTGGTCACCGACTTTGTCACGTTGGGAAGCGCGCTGACCCACGCCTATTTTCTGATGTGTGTGGGCAAGACCCGCGACGCACTCAAGGACGATCTTGTTCGCCGCGTCGAAGAGCGAGAATTTCCGACTTGTCCTCCGAAGCGTCTTGATAAGGACGGTCTGCTGGCCTTCTACAATCCAAGATCGAAGACCAGGAAGATCCACAATGGCGCATTGTTCGGGTTGACCCGATGGACCAACATATATTTCCCGCGGCGTCAGATTTTCTGGGGGGACGCGATCGGCGGCGGGCTGTCGCCGATTTTCGGATATCATATCGTGGATATCGAGGTGTCGACCAAAACGGCTGGTGGCGACGACTTTTTCACCCACACAGCCTATTGGGACGTCGATCGCGAGCCCGATACGTTTCAGGCGCCCCATATCGTTGCGCTGCGTAACGCAATCGATCTGGGCGATACCGGGACCGCTATCGACCTGGTCGACAAGGCCGTCGACCCGGAAAAACATGGGGCGGAATAGCGCTTACGCCACCGCCTGCTTGCTCTTTTCCGCACGCTTGCGGTCGTTGGCGTCGAGGTGCCGCTTGCGCAGGCGAATCGACTTCGGCGTGATCTCGACCAGCTCGTCGTCCTCGATATAGGCCAGCGCCTTTTCCAGCGTCATGCGGATCGGCGGGGTCAGGCGTACCGCTTCGTCCTTCGAGGTGGTGCGGATGTTGGTGAGCTGCTTGCCCTTGAGGATGTTGATCTCGAGGTCGTTGTCGCGGGTATGCTCGCCGACGATCATGCCCTTGTAGACCTTCCAGCCGGGCTCGATCATCATCGGGCCGCGGTCTTCCAGCTTGAACATGGCGTAGGCCACCGCCTCGCCCTGGTCGTTGGAGATCAGGACTCCGTTGCGGCGGCCCTGGATGTCGCCCTTGTAGGGCAGGTAGTTGTGGAACAGGCGGTTCATGATCGCCGTGCCCTTGGTGTCGGTCATCAGTTCGCCCTGATAGCCGATCAGGCCGCGGGTCGGCGCGTAGAACACCAGCCTCAGACGATTGCCGCCGGACGGGCGCATCTCGATCATCTCGGCCTTGCGCTCGCTCATCTTCTGCACCACCACGCCGGAGAATTCCTCGTCGACGTCGATCACGACTTCCTCGACCGGCTCCAGCAGTTCGCCGTTCTCGTCCTTGGTCAGCACGACGCGGGGACGCGACACCGAGAGCTCAAAACCTTCGCGGCGCATGGTCTCGATCAGGATCGCCAGCTGCAATTCGCCGCGGCCCGAAACTTCCATGGCGTCCTTGTCGGCGGCCTCGACCACGCGCAACGCGACGTTGCCCTCGGCCTCGCGCAACAGCCGGTCGCGGATCAGGCGGCTGGTCACCTTGTCGCCTTCGGTGCCGGCCAGCGGCGAGTTGTTGACGATGAATGACATCGACACCGTCGGCGGATCGATCGGCTGCGCCTGGATCGGGACTTCAACGGAGGGATCGCAGAACGTATCGGCGACGGTGCCCTTGGGCAGGCCCGCGATGGCGACGATGTCGCCGGCTTCGGCCAGTTCGACCGGCTGCCGCTCCAGGCCGCGGAAGGCGAGGATCTTGGTGATGCGGCCGGTTTCGACGATCTTGCCGTCGCGTGAAAGCACCTTCACCGCCTGGTTCGGCCTGACCGAACCGGACGCGATGCGGCCGGTGATGATGCGGCCGAGATAGGGATTGGCCTCGAGAATGGTGCCGAGCAGCCGGAACGGGCCTTCCTCGACCACCGGCGGCGCGACATGCTTGAGGACGAGGTCGAACAGCGGCTTCATGCCGACATCGTGCGATGCGTCCGGCGTGGTCGCCATCCAGCCGTTCTTGCCGGATCCATACAGAATCGGGAAATCGAGCTGATCGTCGGTCGCGTCGAGGGCGGCGAACAGGTCGAACACCTCGTTGACGACTTCGGTGATGCGCGCGTCGGGGCGATCGACCTTGTTGATGGCGACGATCGGCTTCAGGCCGAGCTTCAGCGCCTTGCCGACCACGAATTTGGTCTGCGGCATCGGGCCTTCGGCGGCGTCCACCAGGACGATCACGCCGTCGACCATCGAGAGGATACGTTCCACCTCGCCGCCGAAGTCGGCGTGGCCCGGCGTGTCGACGATGTTGATCTGGGTGTCTTCCCAATGCACTGACGTGCACTTGGCGAGAATGGTGATGCCGCGCTCGCGCTCGAGATCGTTGGAATCCATCGCGCGCTCGACCTGGCGCTGATTGTCGCGGTAGGTGCCGGACTGCTGCAGCAGCTTGTCGACGAGGGTGGTCTTGCCGTGGTCGACGTGGGCGATGATAGCGATATTGCGAAGGTTCATGACTGTTCTTCTGGCTCGGACAATGGCTGGAGCGCGATCTCGCCGGAAAACCGGGACCCACTTTTCCGGATCACGCTCAAAACCTGGAATTCTGAAAGGCGCGCATGGCGCCTAAAAAGGAAGCCCGGCCAAAAGGACCGGGCAAACCTTACTCGTTGCGGCGCAATATAGTCAGAAATTGCCGAAAAACAACGGCTTGTTTGGGCTTTGGTTACCTCATTTTTGCCGGCCCTGCGGCCTCAATTGCCTTTTTCGGGGTCCGGATAGACACCTCGCAGCACTTCCTCGAAATGGTTCTTGACCGCCTCATTGCAAAGGCAGGACCGGATGCGCAGGGCGTCGGGGTTGCGGACCATGATCGAGCCGCGGCGGGTCTCCAGCACGCCATCCGCCTTGAAGGTCTGGATCACGCGGCTGGTATAGCTGCGGCCAACCCCCAGCAGGGTCGCCAGCTGCTCATGTGTCAGCGGTACGACATCGTCGCCGTCGGTGCGCTCCATCGCAGAGATGATCCATTTGGCGGTGCGCTGCTCGATCGAATGGATCGCATTGCAGGCCGTCGACTGGAACATCTGGGCCAGCATGCAGTCCGCATAACGCGCAAATACGTTGCGCAGGGTGGCCGAGCGGGCCTTCGCCGTATCGAGCTTTCCGACCGCAAGCCGAACGAAAGGCCCCCCGAACTTGACCATGATGCGGGTATAGGCGGGCAGATAGCCCTGGCTGACGATGCCCCCTACCGCGCCTTCGCGGCCGATCAGGATGGTCTCGACGTCGCGGCCATCTTCATTAGGCACCAAATAGGACGCGAGACTCGGTCCGCAGGGAAAATACACGATCTCGACACCGTCGCCGGGATTGTAGAGCAGGTCGTTAGGCGCGGCCTCGTCCTGCGCCAGATGCGGCGCAATCAAGGCATAATCGCCGGCGCTGAGCCGCCGCAGCAGATTGTTATACGGACGCTCGCTCCCTTCAGGGGCGTTGCCGCTTCGCGCTGTCATCCCGATGTCCCCTTGCCCACCGCCAGACCATAGCCGATCGTGCAGCCTCGTTGTGTGCACAAGTGAACAGACAGGCGGGCGGGAACGTGATGGTTTCACAATTGGAACCGGTCGGTGCTGACCTCCTTACAACGTGGCAAATCATGGAACCCGCAATTTCTGAAGGCGTGCCCGGCAACGTATTGATTGTCGAGGACGACCCGATCATCGCGCTCGATTTCGAGGACACCATCCTCGGTTTTGGTGTGAAGGCGGTCCGGACCGCGGGAAACGTCGTCAAGGCGCTCCAGATGATTGCCGATCAGGCTCCGGATTTTGCGCTGCTGGATGTAGGGTTGGTGCGTGAAAAGAGCTTTGCGATTGCCGAGCGGCTGGATGAGCTGAAGATTCCCTTCATCTTCGTCACCGGATATGGCGTCGATGTCAGGTTGCCGGCCGCGCTCGCCGACAAGCCACGGCTGCCAAAACCCTACTCGTCGGATGCGCTGAAGGCACTGCTGCTGCGTTCGGGCGACAATAGCGGGCGCTGAATCTAACCCGGCTTGCCCGGCCTGGGGTCTAGCGTCGTCGACCACAGCGCCGCATCGGCGCGGTCGCGCAGGGTCACGGTCATCTGTCCGGCCGCGCCGTCGATTTTGACATGACCGAAGAACTGCATCCCCGCGGACGGCGGCAGGTTACGCTGGCCCGGCCCGGGCGTCTTGATGAATTTCACCTCGGGCCCGAACGTGTTGTCGAGTTCGTTGGGCCCGAACGTGCCGGCATGAAGCGGACCGGCGACGAACTCCCAGAACGGCTCGAAATCCTGAAACTGCGCCTTGTCCGGATTGTAGTAATGCGCCGCTGCGTAGTGCACGTCCGCCGTCAGCCACACGGTATTGACGATCCCGGCCGACTTGATGAAACGCAGCAGGTCCGCGATCTCGAGTTCGCGGCCGCGTGGCGGGCCGTCGCCTTGCGCGAATGCCTCCGAACCGCTGCGGTTGGCGGCGTCGTCATAGACGACGATGCTGAGCGGCATATCGGAGGCGATCACCTTCCAGGTGGCGCGCGAATTCAGAAGCCCGCGCTTCAGCCACGCCAGCTGGTCGGGCCCGAGGAAATAGCTCTCGGGGCCGTAAGCGGTCTGCTGGTTTGCTCCGTTGGCGCCGCGATAGCTGCGCTCGTCCAGCATGAAGACGTCGAGATGCGGCCCGTAATGAAGCGTGCGGTAGATCCGGCCGGGCTCAGCGAGGCTTTCTCGCATCGGGTACATCTCGTGGAACGCGCGGGCCGCCCGCGCGGCAAGCAAACCGATGCTGCGCTCCTTGTAGGCGGCGGGGAGCTGCTTCGAGGCCGACCAGTTGTTGGTGACTTCATGGTCGTCCCACTGCACGAAGACAGGCACCTCGGCATTGAAGGCGCGCACATTGTCGTCGAGGAAATTGTACTTGTGCGCCGCGCGGAACTCGTCGAGCGTCTCGGCGACTTTTGCCTTCTCCGGGATGGTGACGTTCTTCCAGACCTTGCCGTCGGCCAGTTTCACTTCGGCGGCGATGACGCCGTCGGCATAGATGGTGTCGCCGGAATGCAGCAGGAAATCCGGCCGGTGCCTGCGCATGGTGGCGAAGGTGACCATGCCGCCGTCGTCGGGATTGATGCCCCAGCCCTGGCCGGCGACGTCGCCGCCCCACACGAAACTGACGTCACGGCGGCCGGCCGGCGCAGTGCGGAAGCGGCCGATCACAGGCTCGCTCGAGATCGCGGGATGCGCGAGGTCGCGAAACCGGATGCGATAAAAAATCTCCTGCCCGGCGGGCAGATTTTCCAGCAGCATTTTCGCGGTGAAGTCGCTTTCGGGCAGGGCTGCGATCGGCGGCAAGACCCTCGCATGGCTGAACGATTCGGTGGTGGCGACCTCGACCATCATCTGTGAGGGCCGGTCCGCACGCGCCCACACCACGCCGCCATCGGCGCCGACGTCGCCGGATTGCACGCCATGGGTGATCCGCGGTCGGTCGGCGGCGCGGCTGAGATAGGGCATCGCCAAAACGCCGATGCCGGTAGCCGCGGCGGCCGTCAGCCAACGCCGGCGGGAAATCCTGATGGTCATGGGCGCCTCTTCCACGCTGGCCAGCAGAATGCCCCGGAAGCGCTGACACGCCTAGAACGGTTTTGTGACGGTTCGATTGCGGAACGGCCGTTTACAACGTGCCGGTCGCCCGGAACTGGGCGTTCGTCCGTTGCAGGCCTTGCGGTATGCTCATCAGCACCGCCTTGCGGTCGGCCACCGCGTTGTGGAATTGGTCGAGCGCGATATTGAAGGCGGTCAACGACCCTTCCTCGATGGTGCCATGCTCGAAGCAGCGCAGCGTATCGCGCAGGATATCATCCGCCTCCATCTGCATGCGGTCGAGCTCTTCGGTGGAATCGCTGCGCCGCGCGGCGGCGATCATGTCCAGCAGCCGTTCGCGCAATGTGCTGTTGTTGTGGCGCTCGTCCTTCTTCAGGTAGCCCGCGAACCAGGCGCCGGCCGAGCCCATGATGGACAGCCCCATCAGTCCGAACCAGATGAAATCGCTGTAGCGGTCGAGGAAGGTCTTTTCCTCGCCGTCGACAAAAGCCGCGGCGCCCGGATGCGCGGGCAGGACGGCGTCCTTGTCGGTATCGGGAGTCTCGATCTGCGCCGCCAGCGGGAAATCCGTCTTCAGGGTCTGGCGTATCGCGAACAGCTGCCGGGTGAAGGCGGCGACCGTCGATTCCTCCAGACTCCTCCGCGCCACGATGTGGTGGGCGAAGCCGATCGTCTTGACTTCCTCCTCGAGCCTGGCGGGCGTGCCGCCGAAGCTGCCGGCGGGTATTTCCGAGGCCTCGTAGACCGGATGGTTCTGCGCGATCGCCCCGGCCGAATCGATCGCGAGGAAGGCAGGAACCCCGCCATTGCGCATCGAGGCCGCGATCGCGTCCGCGGTGATCTTGCTGTTGACCGGTCCGGCGGCGAGATAGGCGTCCGCCGTCTGCTTGCGGATGGCTTGGGCGGCTTCATGGGCCGGAAACTGGACGATCTCGACCTTGCCCGGATCGACCCCGTATTGCCGCAGGATCACCTTGAGCAAATTGACATTGGCTTCGGTGCGGCCGACCACGCCGATGCGGTGTCCGGAAAGCTGCACGATCTTCGTGATCCTGGGAGCGGCCTTCTTGCCTTTGAGCTTTGCCGCCGGCGGCACCCACAGCACCGCGACGTTCTTGCGCAGCGTCGCCACCGCCTGGGCATTTTTTGGCATGTCGAGATCGCCGCGGATGATGGCGAGGTCGGCCTTGCCGTCGGCCAGGGCCTGGGCGCTGGCCTTGGCGCCATCGGTCTGCATCGGGCGCAAGCGGATCTGGCCGCGCGCCTGGACAAAGGCCTGCGATAGCCTCTGCACCACCTTGACGTCATCGCTGTTAGCCGGGCCGACCGCGATCCGCAAGGTCACCGGCCGCATCGCAAAGTAGTAGGCCGCCGCGACCGCGCCGACCAAAGCGAGAATCGCCGCCAGCGTGACGAACATCCGCTTCCGCCTCGCGGAGCGAGGCGACGGCGGCGCCGGCGGCTCGACCAGGTCGGGATCTCCGCTCGTCGATCTCGCGAACAATCGCTTGACGTTCAAATTCATGCTGCCAATCGGTTGGACCAATATCCTAGCAAAATTCCTGTCGGCGCGGGGTTACATCTGCCTCATGGTTACCGCGGGGCTCTGGACCGGCTTTGCCGCCTTATTGTGGCATGGATCCCTGAGGCCAGCTTCGGTGTTAGGGTAAAGTTCACGTGAAACGGGAGACTATCATGGCGGAACGGTTGTCGGCGGAGGCTCGAAAGGCGGCGTTGCTGGAAATGCTGCCGGGGTGGACCGACACGCTCGGCCGCGAGGCGATTGAGCGAACCTTCGTCTTCAAGGATTTCAGCGAAGCGTTCGGGTTCATGGCCCGCGCCGCGCTGGTGGCCGAGAAGACCGATCATCACCCCGAATGGCGCAACGTCTACAAGACGGTGGAAGTGGTGCTGGCGACCCATGACGCCGGCGGCGTTACCGCCCTCGATATCGGGCTCGCCAAGGCCATGAACGCGATTGCCAGGCAATTCGGCGTCGCCTGAAGGGATTTGGCAATCTTGCAGCCGGGGCGCCGCATCCCCAGCTTCAGGGCGTGAGCCGCGGCGATCCGCCGTGAGTTTGGGGGAGCCTCAACCGATGGCATCCGAACATACCGTGGGTTTCGAGCCGGCCGACGAACTGGCGAAGGACCGCGAAAGCGTGCGCCGGCGCTTCTGGATCAAGCTGAAGCGGGTGGCGGGCAGGCTGCCCTTCGCCGAGGAACTGCTCGCGGCCTATTACTGCGCGTTCGACCGGCAGACGCCGCGCCATGTACAGGCGGCGCTGCTCGGCGCCATCGCCTATTTCATCATCCCGTTCGATTTCGTCACCGACGTGCTGCCGGTGCTGGGCTTCACCGACGACGCCGCGGTGCTCGCCACCGCGATCCGGATGGTCGCCGCCCACATCATGCCGGAGCATCGCGACGCCGCCCGCGCCGCGCTGCAGCGGGGCGTCGATCAGCGCGACGTTGAGGTCAGCAGCGACGCCGAAAAGTAGTCCACGGTAGATCGACAAACACGACTGTGTCGTCCTCCGCGAAAGCGGGGGACCCAGTACTCTCACACGCCCGAGTTCACCGATAGGTCACGGCGTACTGGATCGCCCGGTCGGGGCCGGGCGATGACAAGCGTCACGGATGCAGGATCACCTTGCCCATCGCCTTGCGGCCGGCCAGCACCTTCAACGCGTCGGCGGTCTGCGCCAGCGGGAAGGTGCGGTCGACATGCGACGAGATCTTGCCTTCCGCGGTCCACTTCACCAGCTTCTCCAGATTGGCGCGGTTCTTCTCCGGATTGAGCCTCGCCCATGCGCCCCAGAATACGCCGCGGATGTCGCAGCCTTTCAGCAGTGCGAGATTGAGCGGCATTTTCGGAATGTCGCCGGCGGCGAATCCGATCACCAGGAAGCGGCCCTCCCAGGCGATCGAGCGCAAGGCGGCCTCGGCATAGGTGCCGCCGACCGGATCGAAGACGATGTCGACGCCCTTGCCGCCGGTCAGCCGTCGCAGGCCTTCCTTCAGGTCTTCGGTGGCGTAGTTCAGTCCGAGCTCGGCGCCGTGCGCCTTGGCGAATTCGAGCTTTTCTTCCGATGAAGCGCAGGCGATCACCTTCAGGCCCAACAGCTTGCCGAGTTCGCAGGCCGCCAGACCGGTGCCGCCGGCGGCGCCCAGCACCGCCATGGTCTCGCCCGGCTTCAGGCTGGCGCGATCTTCCAGCGCATGCAGCGCGGTGCCGTAGATGATGAAGATTCCGGCGGCGCGATCGAAATCCAGATTGTCGGGGATCTTGACGATCGAATTGGCCGGCAGCGCGATCTTTTCGCGCGCGCCATTGTGGCCGCAGGACGCCGCCACGCGGTCGCCAACCTTGAGGTCGGTGACCCCTGCGCCGACGCTCTCGATCACGCCCGCGACTTCGGCCGCCGGTGAGAACGGGAACGGCGGCTTGATCTGATATTTGCCCTGGATCATCAGCAGGTCGAAGAAGTTCAGCGCCGCGGACTTGATCGCGATCACGGCCTCATTGGGTCCGGCGACGGGATCGGGCACATCGGCCAGCACGAGATCGTCGGGGCCGCAATATTGCGAGCAGAGAATGGCTTTCATGGACACACCTGAGTTTCGGACGCACAAAGAGGGCTGAACGCTTCATGCCGGATTTGCGGTCGGGCTACAATACAGGCCGGAGGAATCAAACGATGTTCGAAAAAGGCCTGCTGGCGGCAAAACGCATACTGGTCACCGGCGGCGGTTCCGGGCTCGGCGCGGCGATGGGGCGCCGCTTCGTCGAGCTTGGCGCCGAACTGATCATCTGCGGCCGCCGGCTCGAGCTGCTGGAGGCAACGGCGGCGCAGATGCGCAGCGAATTCGGCGGCAAGGTCGGCGTCATCAGATGCGACATCCGCGACGGCGCCGCGGTTGAGGCCATGATGGACGCGGTGTGGCGCGAGGCGCCGCTCGACGTGCTGGTCAACAATGCCGCCGCGACCTTCATCGCGCAGACCGAGCATCTGTCATTTCGCGCGGCGGACGCGATTCTGGCGCCGACCCTGCATGGCGCGATGTATTGCACGCTCGGCGCCGGCAAGCGCTGGATCGAAGGCGCACACAAGGGCGTGGTGTTGAGCATTCTCTCGACATCGACGATTACCGGCCGCGCCTTCACGGTGCCCTCGGCGATGGCGAAGTCCGCCATCCTCGCGATGACCAGGAGCCTCGCGGTGGAGTGGGGCCCCAGGGGCATCCGGACGGTAGCGATCGCGCCGGGCGCCTTCCCGACGCCGGGAGCGTCGGGCCAGCTTCGGCCCCAGGGCCGTGACGACGGCTGGGCGTCGAAAAATCCGCTGGGCCGGGTCGGAGAACATGGCGAACTGGCCGATCTCGCCAGTTTCCTGATTTCGGACCGCGCCGGCTATATCAACGGCGAGATGGTGGTGCAGGACGGCGGCGCGCATCTGCGCAGTTCCGGCGCCGAGGATCTGCTGCAATGGAGCGATGCGCAGTGGGAGAAGCAGCGCACGGCGCGGTCGAAGGCCTGAGGCCGAACTGCGCCTTCATGTTCTGCCGGCGCCCGGCGCCGCGATCGGTGACTGCCTTCCCAAAAAGGCATTTCCCGGTTATCCATCGGTCAGTGATTTGGGATGCCGGGGCCATCTTCCAGTCACAATAATGAGGGAACCAGATTTGGTGATGTCTGTGCGGCGAATTCTGATAGCCCTGATGGCGAGTGTGGTTGTGTGCGGGATCGCGATCTCGGCGCAGGCGCAGGGCGCGTCGTCGAAAGACGCGGAGCCGACGCTGATCGGCCAGTTCGGCAGCTGGGGCGCCTACACCGCGATGCCGAACGGCAAGAAGGTATGCTTCGCGCTGGCAAAACCCTCCTCGTCGAAAACCGATCCACCGAATCGTCCGCGTGACCCGGCCTACGCCTTTGTCTCCACGCGCCCGGCGGAAAAGGTCGTCAACGAAGTTTCTGTCATGATCGGCTATCCGCTGAAGCCGGGCTCGGAATCGACGCTGGAGGTTGGTGGCGCCGCCTACGCGATGTACACCCAGGGCGACGGGCTCTGGATCAAGAACGCCGCCGAGGAAGAACGGATGGTGGAAGCCATGCGCAAGGCCAACGATCTGACGATCAAGGGCCTTTCGGCCAGGGGCACCGAGACCACGGACGTCTTCTCGCTGAAGGGGCTTTCCCAGGCGCTCGATCGGCTGGCGCAGGATTGCAAGCGCTAAGCCGCATTTTGACGCTGAAAACGGCGTATTTGGTGGCTTTCCAGCAGGCTCTGGAAGGCCTATTTGATGTCCATGACTGACACCTTGACCCATTCGACGGAAGCCGGCTCCGGCGCCGGCGCGCCGTTGGAAAAGATCGCGCTCGAAACCTATGTGCCGCTGGCCAAGCCGTCGCTGGTCGGGCTGTCGCGCGCGGAGATTTCCGATGCGCTCGGCGGCATCGGCGTTCAGCCGGCACAGCGCAAGATGCGGGTACAGCAGCTGTGGCACTGGATCTATGTCCGCGGCGCGCAGAATTTCGCCGACATGACCAGCATCTCCAAGGAGATGCGCTCGCAGCTCGAGAGACATTTTACCGTGGCGCGGCCCGAGGTGGTCGCCGAGCAGATCTCCAGCGACGGCACCCGCAAATGGCTGCTGCGACTGCCGAGCGGCGACAGCGTCGAGAAGGCGCATGAAGTCGAGTGCGTCTATATTCCGGAAACCGACCGCGGCACGCTGTGCGTTTCCTCGCAGGTCGGTTGCACGCTGACCTGCTCGTTCTGCCATACCGGCACGCAGCGGCTGGTGCGCAACCTCACCGCGGGCGAAATCGTCGGCCAGATCATGGTGGCGCGCGACCGTCTCAACGACTGGGCCGATCGCGAGACGCCCACCGGCAGCCGCCTCGTCACCAATGTGGTCATGATGGGCATGGGCGAGCCGCTGTATAATTTCGAGGCGGTGCGCGACGCGCTGCTGATCGTCTCCGACAATGAAGGCATCGGCATTTCCCGCCGCCGCATCACGCTGTCGACCTCAGGCGTGGTGCCGAACATCGCCCGCACCGGCGACGAGATCGGCGTCATGCTGGCGATCTCGCTGCATGCGGTGCGCGACGAGTTGCGCGACGAACTGGTGCCGCTGAACCGGAAATATCCGATCGCCGAACTGCTGCAGGCCTGTCGCGACTATCCCGGCTCGTCCAACGCGCGGCGCATCACCTTCGAATATGTGATGCTGAAGGGCGTCAACGATTCGCTCGACGACGCCAAATTGCTGGTCAAGCTGCTGAAGGGCATCCACGCCAAGATCAACCTCATTCCGTTCAATCCGTGGCCGGGCACGCGTTACGAATGTTCGGACTGGGACCAGATCGAGAAATTCTCCGAATACATCTTCAACGCCGGCTACTCCTCGCCGGTGCGCACGCCGCGCGGCCGCGACATCCTGGCGGCTTGCGGCCAGTTGAAATCGGAGACCGAAAAACTGTCCGCGCGCGAACGCCAGGCACTGCGCGCCATGGCGATGACGGATTGATGTGTTCACGATCCGCATAGGGGATATCGCTAGCTTGCAGAGCGGCATGCACAAATCCCTCATGGTGAGGAGCACGGCCGGCGGCGCGCCAGCGCTGTCGGCGTGCGTCTCGAACCATCTGGCACAGTGCCTGCCGCCATCCTTCGAGACGCCGCGCGAAGATGCGCGGCTCCTCAGGATGAGGTCGGAGTGGGTCGCCCGACAGGTAAGAATCCCATGGCACTGATCGGCCGCCTGTTCGTCATCCTGTTCGCCGTCCTCGCCGCCTGCCTGGTGGCGGGGATGATCGTGATCGGCGCGGTGCTGTTCCCGGAATTTTCCGATTTCGCCGGCGGGCCGATCGACCAGGATGCGGTGAACATCGTGCTGGGTTTCGGCTTCATCTTCCTCAGCGGCTTTGCGCTGCTGCCGGCGACCGTCGTGGTGTTGATCACCGAGGCGTTTTACGTCAGGAGCGTGCTGGCTTACGCGCTGGGCGGCGGCATCGTCGGTCTCGCCTGCTATCTCGGCTTGATCCCGTTCGATCCCGACACGCTCCGTTTCGAGGGCATCGTCCGCCGCCATCTCGAAATCATGACCGGCGCCGGTATTGTGGCGGGCCTCGTGTACTGGCTGATCGCGGGCCGCAACGCCGGCGGTTGGCGCGAACCGCGCCGCTCGCTGACGCCCCCGCCGCCGCTGCCATCGCATTCGCCGGCACCGCCGCCACTGTGACGGCGCGATTTCTTCACCCTCCCCTGGAGGGGGAGGGTCGATC
>JBDRNF010000028.1:0-2940 GCA_043811435.1 Pseudomonadota bacterium | reverse complement strand
CCCGGGCACCGTTGCAAGATCTTCGGCCGCCGCGGCACCGCTTAACTCGGCGACCGGATCGCCCCTTGCATGTCCCAATGTCATGGCCCGAAAACTCCATGTTCATCGGCCTATTGCAAGGTGCCTTGGCGCATCGCTTACCGCGCGTCTCTCGCCCGCGTGACTGCTCGGATGCTTACAACTGACGCTGGCCAACATCGCCTACAACATGGACCGACTTATCTTTCACGAGCGCTGCGGGATCGCGGGATGAGTCCGTCGAAAAACGGCTGAAGGACCCCGAAATACAGCCTGACCGCAGCGCGGGAGCGAAGTAAGCGATGCGCGGAGGCACCTTTCCCGAAATCGTCTGGTGATTATTCGATGGTTGTTCGACCGTTGGTCGGCGCGGCGCCGCCGATCACTGCGGATCGTCATAACGGGTGACGTAGTGGAGTTCGCGGAGGGCGGGGATGACGAGGGCGATGTCTTTGTAGGCCTCGTGCTCGATGAAATGCGCGGTCTCGGGCCCCGGCCTGGGCTTGCCGAGGACGGGCCTCCCCTTTTTGTCGACGCAGTAGATCAGGATCGGCAGCAGCAGGCTGTGGTTGGGGTTGTCGAGGTCGAGTAGCCGTTTCCAGCTTTTGATGTTGAGATTCATGGCCGCGTAGAACCCCTGGCACCACGGCCGGGGGTCGATGCCGCCGCTGGGCTTGGTTGCGAATCGGGGCGCATAATCCTGCGGTCTGTCGAAGAGCGTCTCGTTGATCCGGTTGTGGATCCTGGCGACGCTGGCAAACACGGCGTGATCGGTTGCAGACCCTTTGGCCAGGACGTCGCGCGGCAACCCCATGAGCGGGCACATCCAGTCTTGCGGGTCCGGGAACCGCGGCCCGGTGACCGCCGCCGTTACGAAGCCATCCAGCGCCGACATGGTCCGCACCAGCGGGCGACGGTTAGTCTTGACGGCCATCCAGGCCTCCAGCGCCTCGTCCGACAGCGCCATGTCATCGATCGTGCTCATGCCGCCAAGGGGAGCGGCATCTCTTCGCGGCGCACCCAGCTCCACGGCATCAGCTCGTCCCAGCGCGAGGCTGGCCAGTCGTTCTGGATGCGCTCGGTGACATCGGCCATGTAGGCTTCGGCATCGATGCCGCAGAGCTTGCAGGTCTCGATGATGCTGAGCACGACCGCTGACCGCTCTGCCGCGGCGAAGTTGCCCGAGAAAAGCCAATTGCGCCTGCCGACTGTAAATCCGCGAATGGCCCGCTCCGCGATCAGGTTGTCGGGCTCGAGTTGGCCATCGTAGAGGAACCGGTTAAACGCGCGCCATCGCTTGGTGCCATAGGCGAAGGCCTTCGCGATATCGGCATGGCGCGACAAACCGTTGCCCTGGCGCATGAGCTGTCGTCGCAACGCGCGGACCAGTGGTCGGGTCCGCCTTCGTCGTGCGGCCAATCGCTCGGCGGGCGGGAGCCCCCGTATCTCTTCCTCGATCCGGTAGATCGCCTGGATACCGGCCATGGCCGTCGTGCTGAGCTCGGTCGGCTGGCTGTCGTGAACGTCGAATATCTTGCGACGCAGATGGGCCAGGCAGGCAGCTTCTCGAATGGCGCCGCCCTTGTAGATCTGGTTGTAGCCGCTGAATCCGTCGGCCTGGAGCGTGCCGGCAAATCCGGCGAGCTCAGTCATCACGCTCTCGCCGGCGCGACCCATGGTGGCGCGATACCAGGCAATCGGCGGCTCCTGTGAACCCGAGTTGCGGTCGTCGGCGACATAAACCCAGAGCGCGCCCTTGTGCGTCTTGCCGGTGCTGGGCGCCAGGATCGGAAGCCGCGTGTCGTCGGTGTGGATCTTGGTGCGGGTACGGCCGATCTCACGGATGCGGTTGTAGATCGGATCGAGCAAGGCGGCGGCGTAGCCGGCGCTGCGCGCAAGGGTGGATCGCTCGATATCGACGCCCTTGGCGGCCATCATCTGTGCCTGACGGTAGAAGGGCAGATGATAACCCCACTTCGCCATCATGATATGGGCGAGCGCGGCATAGCTGAGCTTGCCGCGTGCAATGGCCTTAGCTGGTACGGGCGCCTGGATGATTTTATCGCAGGTCCGGCAGCTGTACTTGGGTCGAACGGTCTCGATCACCTGCCAGGCCTGGGCGACCAGATCGAGCATCTCGTCGCTATCTTCGCCCATGGCGCGCAGATCGCCGCCGCAGCCGGGGCAGCATGCGCAAGAGGGCTCGCGAACGACCCGCTTGCGCGGCAGGTTGGGGTTGAGCTTGCGCACCGGCAACACCCGGACCTTGTCGGTGTCAGCGACGATGGGCAGCTCGGTATCGGGCACGCTGGCGGCGAAATCGGTCTCGAGATCTTCGAGTTCGAGCAGCATCTGGCCCAGCTTCTCGGACGAACGGCCGAAGGCCTTGCGGTTGAAGCGATCGATCTGCAGCTGCAGGCGCTGGATGCGAAGTGCGGCCTCGGCGCGCTCTCTTCGAAGCTGCTCATCGCGTTCGGCGATGGTGATGTCACGGGCAGAAACGGCCGCCTCCAGAAGGGCGATCCGAGCGAAGAAATCAGCGGCTGAGGGAGCTTGTTCCGACACCCAAAACCTATACCCGAAAGACCCTCGTTACGGAAGAAGAAACAACACAAAATCAATAAGAAACGTCAAAATCAGCCAGCCAAACGCGGTCGATAGGTCTTGCTCGGCCGGCGCCAATCGATCCCCTCCAAAAGCAGCGAAAGCTCCGCCTTGGTGAGCGACACGGAGACCTGATCCTTGGTGGTTGGCCAGGCAAAACAACCATCGGTGAGCCGCTTGGTGAACAGACAGAACCCCTGGTCGTCATGCGCCAGAATCTTGATGATATGACCCTTGTGTCCACGAAAGCAGAAGATCGCGCCGGTGTGCGGGTCGAGCGCGAGCACCTGCTGCACCATCCGCGCCAGGCTGTTGATC
>JBDRNF010000027.1:0-15931 GCA_043811435.1 Pseudomonadota bacterium | reverse complement strand
CCGCCGATTTACTGCGACTCTTCGTAAAGTTCACGGCCAATGAGCCAGCGCCGGATTTCAGCCGTTCCACCGCCGATCGTGTGCAACCTCGCATCCCGGAGCAATCGTCCGGTAGGATAGCTGTTGATGTAGCCGTTGCCGCCGAAGCATTGCAGCGCCTGATCCGCGACCCAGATGCCGTTCTCGGCGCAGACCAGATAAGCGGTCGCGGCGTCCTTGCGGTTCACGGTGTTGCCGGGAAGCGCCTCATCCAGCGCACGCGCGACCGTGTAGAGATACGCCCTTGACGTCGACAGCCGCGTGTACATGTCGGCCAGCTTTCCCTGCATCAGTTGAAAGCTACCGATCGGTTCGCCGAACTGCTTTCGCTGACGGACGTACGGAAGCGTGATATCCATCGACGCCTGCATGATGCCGAGCGGGATTGCAGCGCCGACAGTCCGTTCGTAGTCGAGGCCGCCCATCAGGACCCGCACACCGCCGCCAACCTTTCCCAGCACATTCTCCGCCGGAATGACGCAGTCCTGGAAAACAAGCTCGCCGGTGGGAGAGCCTCGGTTGCCAAGTTTGTCGAGCGATTGTGAAACGCTGAAGCCGCTCGCCGAAGTCTCGACGATGAAAGCGGTTATACCGCGTTTTCCGCCCTTCGGGTCGGTTTTAGCATAGACCACCAGGACATCTGCAACGGGTCCGTTGGTGATCCACATCTTGGTACCATTCAGCACGTAGCTGTCGCCCCGGCGGGTGGCCTCGAGACGCATGCTGACAACGTCGGACCCCGCTTCGGATTCCGACATCGCAAGTCCTCCAACCCAATCTCCCGAAATGAGCTTCGGCAGATAGGTCTGTTTCTGCGCCGACGTCCCGTTCAGGCTGATCTGATTGATGCAAAGGTTGGAGTGCGCAAGGTAGCTCACCCCCAATGCGCCGGACCCGCGTGAAATCTCCTCGGTGACGACGACATGCGCGAGGTAGCCCAGACCCAGGCCACCGAATTCGATCGGCGCCGTGATGCCGAACAATCCAAGCTCTCCCATTGGGGACCATAGCTCCCGGGGAAACCTGTCGGAGCGGTCCATCTCCTCCGCGCGCGGCGCGATTTCGCGATCGGAAAATTTTCGGGCGGTTGAACGCAGTTTCTCCACTAGATCACTCTGCGAGTAGTTCAGCAAGTCCATGTGCACTCTCCGTAGCGTACCTGTCTCATAAACGCAGGATCCCTGATCCCAATGGGTCCAGAGGTCGATGCATGGATGCGGAAATCGCGACCGCCAATGCGTTTCGTGTATCCACGGGATCAATCAAACCGTCGTCCCAAAGCTCCGACGTCGACCAGTAAGCATCCGAATGCTTTTCATAGTCATCGAAGATCCCATCGCGCATCGATGCGATTTCGTCTTCGTCGGCGATGCCGCCATTTCGCATGAGCTGGCTTCGCTTGATATCTACCATGGTATTCGCAGCTTGATCGCCGCCCATAACGCCGATCTGGCTGTTCGGCCATGAGAACAAAAATCTGGGATCGAATGCCCTGCCGCACATGCCATAGTTGCCGGCGCCAAACGAGCTGTTCACCATCACGGTAAACTTGGGCACCCTGACGCTTGCCTGCGCGGTGATCATCTTCGCGCCGTCTTTTGTGATGCCGCGCGCTTCATATTCGCGGCCGATCATGAACCCCGTGATGTTTTGTAGAAAAAGAAGCGGCACCTTGTCTCGGTCGCAGAGCTGGATGAAATGTGCGGCCTTGAGCGAGCTGTCGCTGAAAAGAACGCCGTTGTTGGCGACGATTCCGATTTTCCATCCGAAAATTCGCGCGAAGCCACAAACCAGGGTCGTCCCGAGGACGGGCTGATATTCATGGAACCTGCTTCCATCGACGATGCGCGCGATGACTTCGCGGATTTCAAACGACCGCTTTCTGTCAGTCGGGATGATTCCGTAAAGCTCATTCGGTTCATAAAAAGGTTGCTCGGGATCCGCGCGATCCGCCTGCCACGGTTGCGCCGCCGGAAAGACTTCGCCGACAATCTCGCGGGCAAGCTGAATGGCATCTTCCTCATTCGCGGCCGGATAATCCGCCGTGCCGGAAATGCGCGTATGGACATCGCACCCGCCCAATTCATTAGCGGACACCACCTCACCTGTGGCGGCCTTGACCAGCGGCGGCCCGCCCAGAAAGATGCCTCCATTGCCGCGCACGATGATGTTGTAGTCCGACAAGGCGGGAACGTAAGCGCCACCGGCAGTGCAGTAGCCCAACACGACGGCTACCTGGGGAATGCCGCGCTTCGACAACTCCACCTGGTTGCGGAAAATACGTCCGCCGTGCTGGCGGTCCGCGAAGAATTCATGCTGAAGCGGGAGATATCCGCCTGCGCTGTCGCAAAGATGGACGACAGGCAGATGGTTTTCGAGCGCGACATCGAGCGCCCTTACGATCTTCTTGATCGAATGCGGATACCACGCACCACCCTTGACGCTCGGGTCCGAGGCGTGAACCATCACCTGACGGCCGTTCACAAGGCCAATGCCGGTCAGCAGGCCTGCACCGGGCGCCTGACCGTCGTAACTGCGGCACGCGGCGAGTGACGACAACTCGAGAAACGGACTGCCGGGATCGACGAGAAGCTCGAGCCGCTCACGAACGGAAAGCTTATTCTGGCGGCGGACACGCTCAAGATCGCGTTTCGGACGATCGAACCGCGTGGCGCGCTGCTGTTCGCGCAAAGCCTGCACCAGACCTGTCATTTTTGCGTGGTTGGTTTTGAAATCCGCGCTCTGAGTATTCACGCGAGACACTATTCGACGCATCATATCGCCGCATCCTCGCATTTGACGAATGCGATCAGCACAGCACCGCGGTCTACCGTCATGCCCGGCTCGACGAGTACAGACGCAACCACTCCGTCGCGCATCGCGACCAAGGCCGTCTCCATTTTCATGCTCTCGATTGTGACCACGATGTCCCCCGCCGCGACGACCTGGGATGGCAAAACGTGCACACCGATAATGGAGCCTGGCATGGGAGCTGTGATCCGGTCCGAATGCTCGCTCGTCTCGTCAACTCCGGACACCGGAGCAAGTTGAATCTCGGCCTGCCAAGTGCGTCCGCCCGACCAGGCGATGACCCGATCGCCGATCCGCGCAACTTCCACATCCCATCGCACGCCTTCAAGGACGCCGCTCAGCGTTCCGGCGTTGCGGCTGAAATTCTCAACCCGAACCTCGCTGCGCCCGACCATCACCCGGCCGGATGCTTCCGCCATGACCGGGAAGGAATTGAGACCTGATTTCAACACGACGTTCATTCAGTTTTTCCAAGCTCCCAGTTCAGCGAGCCTCGAATACGGAACAAGTGCCTCCGGAAGCGTCAGCGCGACAAACGCGGCGGCCACTTCCACGTCGAGCAGACTCTCGGCCTGCATGCGCTGGATTACTTCCTCCTGATGGAGATCGATGAAGCCGGTATCGATGTGCCCCGAGATATATTCCGGCTGTTTGAGCAATGCGCGCAAATAGGCGATGTTCGTTTCGGGGCCCAGCAGGCAGAAATTCCGGAGCGCCACCTCAGCCCGCATATTTGCAGACGCCCGGTCGGGACCCCAAACGATCAATTTGGCGAGCATCGGATCGAATGCGCTTGTCAGCTGGTCGAGCTCACGCACTCCGCTATCGACGCGAACTCCCTCGCCTTCCGGCTCAATGTAACGCGCAATAGTTCCGGAACTGGGCACAAAGCCCGATCGGACATCTTCGGCGTTTATCCGGCATTCGATCGCGTGTCCGTTGCTGGCGATATCGGACTGTTCGAAGGGCAGCGCTTCTCCGGACGCTATTCGCAGTTGCCATTCGACCAAATCCAGCCCCGTCACGAACTCCGTCACGGGGTGCTCGACCTGCAACCTGGTGTTCATTTCAAGAAAGTAAAATTCGCGTTCCGGACCGAGAATGAACTCGACGGTGCCCGCATTTCGATACTTGGCCGCCTTGGCGAGAGAGACTGCCGCCCCGCAAATCTTCGAACGAAGGTCACGATCGACTGCAACCGATGGGGCTTCCTCTATGATCTTCTGGAAACGCCGCTGGATCGAACATTCGCGCTCACCCAGATGCAGGGTCTTGCCAAATCCATCGGCGAGAATCTGGACTTCGATGTGTCGCGGTCTTTCGACATACCGTTCAGCATAAATCCGATCATCACCGAAGTAGCGAAGCGCTTCACTGCGCGCCCGGGCTATCGCGCCCGCCAAATCCGCTTCTCGCCTGACAATTTTGATTCCTTTCCCGCCGCCTCCGGCCGCAGCCTTGATAAGCACGGGCAATCCCAAGGCGAGAACCGCTTCGCGAAATTCTTCATCGCTGGAGTCCAGCGCAAACGGCACCAGCGGCAGGCCACATCGATGCGCAAACTCGCGCGCACGTATTTTGTCCCCCATCAGGTCGATCAGACTTGGGGATGGACCGACCCAGCAAAGGCCCGCGGCCTCGACCTGCGCAGCAAACGCTTCATTCTCGGAGAGAAATCCATAACCGGGATGTACCGCGTCGCAACCGCGGTCCAACGCAGTCTGTATCAATTGCGGAATGTCGAGATAGGCCGCAACCGGAGGATCGCCGAAGATTTGCGCCGTTTGACTGGCCGCTTGAGAGGCGACGGATTTCAGATCGACAGCGTGTGCCGCAAGAGTGGTCGTGAGGCCAATGCGATGGGCCGTGCGAATAATCCGTAGCGCAATCTCGCCTCGGTTTGCGACAAAAAGATGTTTCATGATTTCTCGCTATTGGCGATCATCATTTTCTCAAGTCTTGCGATGCGATCCTCGAGCGCGGTTTGCGACGCATTCTTCGGCGCCGCAATTCCCGCCCAAAGCGTTCCGAGAATGCGATCAGCGGCGAGATCGATGTCCAAGCCGCCGCGACCGGACAGAATCCGATATGCGCAATGCTCGATCCCGCCAAATATCAGATCGCGCACAATCTCTGGAGCAATATCCGGATTAAGCTCGCCCTGCTTGATGCCTTCGAGAATATCTGCCGTCACAAAAGCCGTGTAGCGCTTGTTCAGGGAATAAATTTCCGTTTCGTAATACTTCGTGTCGCGCCGCAATTCCCGTATCAAGAGATTGGCGAGCCCGGTATTTTCGACATAGACGCGAAGATGCCTCAGAATACAGAACCGGAGGCGCGCACGAACTCCGGTAATGCGTGCCAACCCTTCAGACACCGATGCGATCAGACTCTCGTACCATTCCGCGACCACGCGGTGCATCAAGTCTTTCTTGCTGTCAAAGTACAAATATACAGTGCCCTCCACAATCCCTGCGCGCGCCGCGATATCGGCCATCGACGCGCTGTCGAACCCAGTCGACTCGAAGACCAGACGCGCCGCGTTAACGATTTCCCGCTCGCGGAGCATCTGACGATCAGAACCTTGCCTTGTGGCACGTCGTGAATTGCTCATGACACTTTCCCTGCGTCCAATAATGCTGCCGGGACCTTGATGGTCATATCCAATAGCATTTGCGCAAAAGCCTTTCCCTGCGGGTCATAGCGCAAAGACGCAACACCGCCACCGCCGAGCGATTGAGTCATGACAAAATTCAAGGCGTGCATTCCAGGCATCAAATACCTTTCGACATTTCCCTTCAGCAGATAGCTGAAATGGGAGGCGACGCGTTCCGCCGTGACCTGCTCCGCCAGAATGGGAAAGATCTCTGGCCGGCGCGCGATGAGACCAATGTTCGACGTGTCAGCCTTATCCCCGCTGCGGCCATGCGCAACACGTATCAACGGCACGTCCACAGTCGGTCCGGTGATCGTCGGTCTCCGGACTTCGGGGCGAACGGGATTCCCTGGAGCGCGTGATGCATTGCCCGTCTCGACGCCGAAGCTCTCCTGCCCAATTCCTATCGAGGCAGGAACATCAGCCTTCGGCAAAAGAAAAGAGAACAGCCGAACGACACTCGCGGGCGTTGGCCGGCCGCCGGCAACGCCTGAAATTCCTGGCGCCATCGCCGCCGCCGCTGAATACCACTCACGACCCAACAGATCGAGCGCGTCCCTCGACTCATGACGGGCCGCTACTTTGACGATGACTTCCCGGACCGAACGAGCGCGTGAATGCGGCCCATACATCGCTTCCCCGCCCAAAATCTCGACGTTCGTCTCCCGGAAATCCTGAAAGCCCTTCTCCTTGAAAATTCTCTGCAGCCGGGTCAGCATCGATTGCGCCACCCGATCGCCCTTCGCCGCAGCGTCGATGCCACCAACCATCAGCGTTGCTGTAATTCGGAAACCGTCGGCGTAGGTCGCACAGACTTTGTAGGTCTCGCTCGGGCATCCGCCTTTCGCACCCGCCACCCGCACCCGATCCGGTCCGGCTTGCGACAGCGCGATTTCGCTGAAGTCGCAAATGACATCGGGCAGAATGTACGCCTGCGGATCTCCGATCTCGTAGACGACCTGCTCCGCAACAGTTGGCGGTGTAACCAACCCCCCAGTGCCCGGGGGCTTTGTCACAACGAAAACGCCATCGCTGTCGCATTCGACGATCGGGAATCCCATATCGTCCCAGCCGGGAACATCTTGCCAGTCGGTGAAAAGGCCACCCGTGCCCTGCGTACCGCATTCGATGATGTGACCGGCGAGCGAGCCTTGGGCCAATTTGTCATACTCGTCCCACTTCCATCCGAAGTGGTGAACGAGCGGACCTAAAGTGACTGCGCTATCTACGCATCGGCCCGTAATGATGATATCGGCGCCGCGATCGAGCGCGGCAGCGATCGGCCTTGCGCCGAGGTAGGCATTGGCGCTCAGCAATGTCGACGGCAGCTTCTCGCCGGAGGCCATCTCGCGGATCGGCTGCTCTCTGAGCCAACTCAAACGGCCGCTCAGATCGTCGCCGCTGACGACTGCGACCTTGAGGTTGAGGCCCGCCTTGGACAACGCTACTTGCAGCGCTTCGGCGCAAGCGTCGGGATTCAAGCCACCAGCGTTGCTGATGACACGAATACCTTGACGTGCGATCTCCGGCAGAAGCGGCGTGAGAACTCTTACGAAATCGACAGCGTATCCCTTCGTCGGATCCTTGGCCTTTGCCCGCGCCAAAATCGACATGGTGATCTCGGCCAGATAGTCGAAGACCAGAACATCGATATTTCCGCCATCGACCAGCTGTCGGGCGCCAAACTCAGTGTCGCCCCAGAAACATGAAGCGCACCCAATCCGCAATGCGTTCGCTGACCGGCCTGTCATTGCCCGGTCCACGCAGGAGTTCGCTTCTCCCCGAATGCCTTGAGTCCCTCTTTTGCATCCTGGGTGAGAGCAGCCAGCGGCAAGAGCGCCTGCAGAAGATTGAGAGCGTCCGCGCTGGACAGCCCGGCCGTGGATCGGATTGCATGTTTCCCCAGTCTGAGAGCCGTGGGAGAACAGGCCCGTATCTTGTCCAGCCAGCTAGCCACGACGCCGTCGAGCTCATCGGCCGTACACGTCTGCTGCAGCAATCCGTTGCCGAGGGCGCGCTCCGCGGTGATCATCCCTGCGGTCAGCGCCATCGTTACAACATCCCGGTACGGCATAATGCGAAGTAGGTATGGCATGATCATAAACGGAAACACGCCAACCTTTGCTTCCGGCGTCCCGAATTTCGCAGTATCGACACCAATGGCAATGTCGCACGCGCAGATGAGCCCCAGTCCGCCGCCGAACGCCGATCCGTTGACCCGCGCGACGATTGGAAGAAGGCAAGCGTCCATCGCCCGCAGCAATTCGGCAAAGAAGTGATGAGGCTGATCCGGCTCGATCTTGAACGGACTGCCGTCAGCCGTCGGCTGAAGATCGCCTCCTGCACAGAACGCCTTGTCGCCCGCGCCGGTAAGGACTACCGCGCGAAAGTTCGAGGCATTCACGGCCCTGAATTCAGCAGCTAAGGCCTCTGCCGTCTCCCTATTCAACGCGTTGCGCCGATCCGGCCGATTGATCGTCAGCCAAAGATCTCCCTGTGCTTCAGAGCGAACTATCACTTCTCCTCCTGAGCATCAAAACAAGTCTGGCTCATTTTATCGGAGCCTTTCGCTGAAGTGTCAACCCTTCGACGTTATTTGCTTGAATCGTCGATAAATGACCTACAATAGGCTATTTCTTTGCTGCATTGCGGTCGTCTTTTGTTGCGGAGCCCACATTATTTCACACTAAGGCTGCTATCTTGTAAAACATCTGAGCCTGACTTATTATCGGCCCATCGAGATCCTTTCTGCTTTGATCCGCTGAGAGGTCGCCTCGCAAATGCCCCGCGCCCGGAGGGATCGTCGATGTCTCCAATGGCGAAGAGGGTTTTCCAGTAAGGAGGAGTCTAATGAGCGCTTCATACCGTCGATCGGGCCTTGCGGGCTCGGCTGTCATCTCTCTCGCCCTGCTATCGTCACCATCGCTGGCGGAAAATGTGAGGGTCGCCTTCATTGACCCATTGAGCGGAACGTTCGCGGCGCTGGGACAAAATGAGCTGCAAAGCTTTCAAGCAATTGCCGCGCGCGCCAATCAGGAAAAATGGGCGGGCGACAATCAACTCGAATTCGTTGGCTTCGACAATCAGGCTAGCCCTCAGGTTTCACTGGTCCAACTCAAGAACGCGATCGACCAGGGCTTTCGATACATAACGCAAGCGAATGGATCGGGAGCTGCACTGGCTCTCATCGACGCCATTAACAAACATAACGAGCGAAATCCGGGCAAGGAAGTCATGTTCCTTAATCACGGAGCGGTCGATCCAAGCCTCACAAATGACAAGTGCAGCTTCTGGCATTTTAGGTTCGACGCGAACGCTGACATGAAGTCTCAAGCATTGGTCAGTCACATAGCAGCGAACCCTGCGATCAAGAAAATCTATATAATCAACCAGGATTATGCAGCAGGCCACCAATTCACTCGCGGCGTAAAAGAGTACCTGAAAAGTTCGCGAGGCGACTTGCAACTCGTTGGCGAAGACCTGGTTCCACTAGGAAAGGTAAAGGATTTCTCCCCTTATGTCGCCAAGATCAAGGCATCGGGTGCCGACGGCGTGGTCACGGGTAACTGGGGCACCGATCTTTCATTGCTTATCAAGGCTGCGAAGGAAGCTGGGCTGACCGCTAATTTCTACACCTATTATGCCAACCTGAAGGGCTCACCTGCTGCGATGGGCGCAGATGGTGCAGACCGCGTTCGATATGTCGGTATCTGGAATATCAACAATGAAAACTTCCTGGGTGAGGACATAGCCGCATCCTTCAAGCAAAAATACAACGACGACTTCACATGGATGGTAAGCTATTCAATAGTCACCATGTTTTCAAAGGCAATCAAGGAAAGCGGCTCGGCGGACCCCGTAAAGGTCGGATTCGCACTCGAGGGCATGAAGGCAAAGAGTCTCAACGGTCAGGTTGAAATGCGCGCGAGCGACCATCAACTGCTTCAGCCGCTGTACATCGCAACGTGGACCAAAACAGACGGCAAGACGGTCAAATACGATCAGGAAGGCACTGGATACGGCTGGAAGACTGAAAAGAGGTACGAGGCATCCTCAACCACTCAGCCGACGACCTGCGACATGAAGCGACCTCCCCGGTCTTGAGTCGACGCTCAAGGGCGGCGTCCACCCGCCTTTGAGCTCTCCACTCTTTAATCGTGAACTCGCTTGAAAGCGTCCAGAGAAGGAGCATTTATGGAATTCGTCCTTTTCACGTTGCTCAACGGCGTGAGCTACGGACTATTGCTGTTCATGCTATCTTCCGGACTGACACTAATCTTCAGCATGATGGGGGTCCTGAATTTTGCCCATGCAAGCTTTTACATGCTGGGCGCCTATTTCGCGTATTCGATCAGCTTGACGCTGAATTTTTGGATCGCCCTGGCGGTCGCGCCCGTGATCGTTGCGATTGTCGGGGCGGCGATCGAACGCTACGGCTTGCGCCACATCCATAAATACGGCCACGCCGCAGAGCTATTGTTCACTTTCGGGCTGTCCTACATCGTGGTGGAGTTGGTCCAGGTGACGTGGGGACGAGCCGCTGTACGGTATTCGATACCGGCAGAACTGGACGGTCCGCTGTTCACACTCTACGGCACTTCATTCCCGATCTATCGCGGCTTCATGATGCTCGTTGCGTTGCTCATGATGTTGTCGATCTATCTCGCGTTGACCAGAACGCGCGTCGGTCTCGTCGTTCAGGCCGCCCTGACACACCCCGGCATGGTCGAGGCGCTCGGACATAACGTCCCGCGCGTGTTCACGTTGGTGTTTGCAGGAGGTTGCGGGTTGGCGGCACTCGCCGGCGTGATCGGCGGCAATGCTTTCGTCACCGAGCCCGGCATGGCCGCCACTGTCGGTAGCATCATTTTCGTCGTTGTCGTCGTTGGCGGATTGGGATCTCTCGTCGGCGCGCTGATCGCCTCGCTTCTGATCGGAATGGTCCAGACTTTTGCGGTGTCGCTGGACTATTCGGTCGTCACCCTATTAGCTGCGCTTAGCATCGACGGGACCGCACTGCGCAGCTCTGTGCTGCGTATAACGATTGCGCAGTTGGCGCCGATGTTGCCGTATATGCTGCTGGTGCTGGTCCTGATTTTCCGTCCCAAAGGCCTGATGGGCACGAGGGAAGGATGAAGCCGGCAACAGCCCGCCGCTCGGAAGCAGTCTCCGCTATGTCACGAACAATGCTCACGCGTTCGTTGCCGTGGCTTCTGTTCGCGTTAGGTCTGATCGTCGCTCCTCTGATCTTCAGCGAGGGAGCATCGCTGTCGATTCTGTCCCAACTGGGCACGATGATGCTGCTCGGACTTTCCTTTAATATGTTGCTCGGCCAAGGCGGGATGCTGTCATTCGGACACGCTGTTTATTCCGGACTCGGCGCCTACTTCGCCGCACATGCGATCAGGTTGGCGGGTGCCGGCGTGCTTCCGGTTCCGATATCGCTCGTGCCCTTGCTGGGCGGTCTGGCGGGCATGTTCTTTGGAATATTGTTTGGATATGTGACGACCAAAAAATCCGGAACCACCTTTGCGATGATTACGCTGGGGATCGGAGAGCTGGTATCTGCATGCGCGCTGATGATGCCCGAATTCTTCGGTGGCGAAGGCGGCGTCTCGTTCAACCGCGTAGTGGGCCGTCCGTTTTACGGCATCAGCTTCGGGCCGCAAATTCAGGTGTATTATCTAATCGCGATTTGGCTATTTATCTGCGCGCTGGCCATTTATGCGTTCACGCTAACCCCGCTGGGGCGGATGGCCAATGCCGTACGGGACAATCCCGAGCGGGCCGAGTTTGTCGGGTATGATACCCAGCGCGTGAGATACCTGACACTCATCCTCTCATCCTTCTTTGCCGGAATCGCAGGAGCGCTGGGAGCCATCAACTTTGAGATCGTGACCGCTGAGAATGTCAGCACTGCTCGCTCCGGAGCCATCCTGCTTTTCACCTTCATCGGCGGCCTGGATCATTTTTTCGGTCCGCTGATCGGCGCGGTCTTTGGTGTCTTCTTCACTGAACTGCTTTCGAACTACACGCGGGCGTGGCAGCTTTATCTCGGTATCTTCTTCATCCTGATCGTCATGTACGCTCCCGGTGGCATTTCCAGCCTGCTCATTAAGGGCCTGCATCCGAAGGCGCTCAAGAGAGCCGCTCTCCTGTGGCCGTTAGTGCTCGCAATCTGCGTGAGCGGACTGTTGGCCATGCTTGGCCTCGTATCGCTCATCGAAATGCTCTTCCATCATAATCTGGAATTTGCATCCGGACCTACACTTCGCCTGTTCGGAATATCCCTCGATACTTCGCTAAGCACTAGCTACATCGTGATCGGGGTTTTGGTTTTCGTCAGCGGATGCGGGCTGCGTTGGGCCTGGACTGCATTTCACGATGATGCCGATGAAGCGCAGACTAATGTTGCAGAGATTCCCCTCCGGGAGACTGGATCGTGAGTGAATGCGCAATTGAGTTGAGGGACGTACGCAAGAATTTCGGTAGCGCCGAAATTATTCGCGGAGCTAATCTCAAGGTCGTCAAGGAAGAACGCTGCGCAATCATCGGCCCGAACGGCGCGGGCAAATCGACGCTTTTCAATCTCATCACGGGCCGTCTTCCCGCAAGCTCGGGCGCGATCCTGTTGAATGGTTCAAATATCACGGGATTGAAGCCGTTCGAAATCTATCGGCGGGGATTGTCTCGCGGCTTTCAGATCACGAACGTGTTCCATCGATTGTCGGTTTATGAAAACCTGCGTTGCTCGGTGCTGTGGTCACTGGGTTATCGATACTCGTTCTGGCAAAGATTGAACGACCTGAGGGACGTCAGAGAGCGCGCCGACATAGTGCTCGAGCAGATCGGATTGCGAGACCGGCAGCACACGTCGGCCGGATTGCTGACCTATGCCGAACAGCGTGCGCTGGAAATCGGAATTGCTATCGCAAGCGATGCCGCTGTCATCCTTCTCGACGAACCGACGGCGGGGATGAGCCGCTCCGAAACCGATGCGGCCGTCGAGATGATCCGCAGGATAACCAAGGGCAAGACCCTTTTGGTCGTTGAGCACGATATGAGCGTGGTTTTTGCTTTGGCCGACAAGATCGCAGTCCTTGTCTATGGCGAGATCATTGCCTCCGGCGCACCGAACGACATTCGCAACAACCCGCGGGTGCAGGAAGCCTATCTCGGCGGACATTCGACGGCGGACCATATTGAATGAGTGAGCTGCTCGCATTCAAGAACGTCCACGCCTTTTACGGCAAAAGCCATGTTCTATTCGGCGTGGACATGGTCGTGAACGAAGGCGAGATCGTGAGCCTCTTGGGCCGGAACGGCACGGGCCGCTCTACAACCCTGAAAGCGGTGATGGGACTTGTCGCTGCAACCGGGTCGATCGAGCTTCACGGCGAGACGATAACCGGCTTGAGAACATTTGAAATTGCGCGCAAGGGGATCGGCTATGTGCCCGAAGGGCGCGACGTATTTCCGTCCCTGACAGTCGAACAGAATCTCATCCTGGGCGAAAAGAATCGCAAGGGTATCTCATCGAAAACGCGGTGGTCATTGGATGACATGTATCGTATTTTTCCGCAGTTGAAGGAACGCCAGCATACACTTGCGGGCGTACTTTCAGGTGGTGAACAACAAATGCTCACGCTCTGCAGAACGCTTATGGGCAATCCGGATATGATCCTAATCGATGAGCCCACAGAAGGGCTCGCCCCGCGGATTGTTGATCTTGTCGGCAAGTATTTCGTTGAACTAAAAAATAAAGGAATCTCGGTGCTGCTTGTTGAACAAAAATTGTCGATAGCGATGAAGGTTTCACAACGCGTCTATGTAATGGGCCACGGATCTATCGTTTTCGAAGGAACCCCAAAGGAGTTGGTCAACAGCGTGAATGTATGCAAGCAATGGCTAGAGGTTTAGTTTGGAATTTCTGGCGTCGAAGTCTCGGCCAAGAACGCGCATGAGAGCTTGGATTGGCCGACTTAGGCTCCGAAATTCCGTCTCGCCATTGGCCGGAGCGGCCCAAGATACTCGACTATTTAGTCGCGCGGGTCATTACCGCAACGTACATGCTCGCGACTGCGGTTGACGCAAACGCAACGAGCGGCAGGCGCGCTCAGGTTTGCCCAGCGTTGGCCGAAGCGCGCGGAGAGATCGATCACGCCGTCGCCCGCGTCTCCGATTAGGGCGCGACGATCGGCGTCGCCTTCAAATCCGGCTCCTTGATCGTCACTCCGGCAAACGGGGTGCCCTCCTCGAACCAGGAGCGCGGTGCGAGCGCGCCCCAAAGCGTCTGGCGCTGCGGATCCTTGAGGTCCCATTTGATTGGCTCAAGGTCGGGATCGACCGTCTGATAATCGGAGCAATAGATCTCGATCCGATGCCCATCCGGATCTCGAATGTACAGAAAGAAGGCATTGGAAAGTCCATGCCGTCCTGGGCCGCGTTCGATATTCGAGACGTAGCCGGTGGTCGCCATCAGGTCGAGCAGGTCAATGATGTTGAGCGGCGTTGGCACCCAGAAGGCGGTGTGGTGAAGGCGCGGACCTCGTCCATTGGTGAAGGCAATATCATGCACACCGCCCTTCCGATGCATCCACGCAGCCCAAAGACGGCCCGACTCCTCATCCTCGGTATATTCGGTCATCCGGAAACCGAGTTCGTTGTAGAAGGCGACAGACTCGTCGACATTGCTGACGAAGAAATTGACGTGGTCAATCCGCAGCGGCTTGGCACCCTTGTAGAGCGCGTACTTCTGGTGGATCGGCGGCAGCCTGTCCATCCGGGCATAGAATTCCAGCGGCGTGCCGTGCGGGTCGCAGGTCAGCATGGTGCGGGACTGGAACGGCCGCTCAACCCACTCCACCGGAAGTCCCTTGTCCCGGAAGAAACGTTCGGCGCGGTCGAGGTCCAGGTCGTCGTAGAGCTTGAAGCCGAGATGACCAGCCGCCGGTTCCGCTCCCCGCCTCAGGATAAGACAGTGGTGGCCACGTTCCTCAAGTGCCCGCAGCGTGATGGTCTCGCTGTCTTCATGGGTGACCTGAAGGCCCAGCGTGTCGACATAGAAGGCACGGCTCACCGCACGGTCAATCTGAATGCCTCCCAGTGAATTGTTCATTATCGTCTCTTTTTATTGCGCGATGCGCAAGTTATTATGCTGTGTGCAATTATAAGCATTCAATGGAGGCATTTGCAAATGAAAAAAAATCCCCGCGCTCGACGTGTCGGCTCGGTCGAAACCGCAGGCGTAATTCTTCAGGCGCTTATGAAGCTTGGAGGGGCCGCACGCCTGAAGCAGTTGGAAATGGCGACCGGCATCAGCTCCGCGACTTTGCACCGTTATATGCTCAGCCTTATCGAAACAGGTTTGGTGCAGCGCGATCCCGCGGGCCACCAATATTCCTTCGGGCTTTTTGCTTTTTGTATTGGAGAGATTGCCGGACGAAATACTGAGTTGGTGACGGCGGTTACGCCTCATTTAATGAAATTCAGCGAAAGCATTGGTGAAACGTCTGCGATCGGCATCTGGCGCAATGGAGGCGCTTTCATCGCAAAATGGATCAGTTCGGGTAAGCCGATCTCGGTTGCACTCAGTCAGGGCACTCCCCTTTCGCTCACGAAGACCTCGACCGGAATGATGCTCGCAGCCTGTCTGCCGCGGGCGCTCACTGAACCATTGATAGCGGATGAATGCTCGCCTGGTGGCCGTTCGGCCGGCAGATCAATTGACGACATCTACGATGAACTCGCAGCAATCCGGCAAGCCGGAATATGTCAGGTCAAGGGCAAGCACATCGCAGGTATCAGTTCTTTGAGCGCGCCGGTGTTTTTCCCTAACAATGAACTGGCCTTTGTAGTCTCGGTTGTTGGAAATGAGGCTGCGATGGATGTCGACCTGAACGGCCCGGTGGCAATCGCCCTTCTCGCATTAAAGCGGTTGTTGAGTAACCTTATGGGATCCGGAGAATTGATATAGCCAGCATGCGGCCTACGGCGGATGCTTACACCGACGTCGCCGGCCGGTGTTGACTACTTCCAGGCCGATGACTTGATGATTGTCCTTATGCATATCCATAAGGTCAATCAGCTACGCCTGCTTCGCAAGGCGGCCTTCCTCGGAGGCGTACGCTTGGACGGCACTTATCTCTTATTATTGGTTCTGCGTACCATATCGATCATAGCGCGAATGTGCATGCATTCAGCCCGCTTGGACGACGGTTCGCAATCGTCAATCGATGTCTCGACGCGAGCGGCTTACGAATTTGTGGCAAATTTTCAAAACGCCTAGGAAGACTCTACGGCCAGCATCCGGTCACCTATCGGGCAACAGGAAGCTTTTTAGATGAGCGTTTCCGCCGGTCGGTCGGATCGACTGAAATTTCCTTCAAATGATCCTTGGATAATACCACAACTAAAAAAACGAGT
>JBDRNF010000026.1:0-20252 GCA_043811435.1 Pseudomonadota bacterium | reverse complement strand
CGGGGTGAGGGGGACTCTCAGCGCATTCGGACTCGCGGAGAGTCCCCCTCACCCGAAATTCGCTATCGCGAATTTTGACCTCTCCCCGCAAGCGGGGCGAGGTAAGTCTACTTCGCCATGTCCCAGTCCGGGCGGATTGCGCCGGAGACACCGGTGAAGGCGCCTTCGACGAGTTCGGCGACGAGCAGACGGCTGTAGTCGACCGGGCCGGGCATGGTTATCAGTCCCTTCGGAACCGGCTTGAAGCCGACGCGGCTGTAATAGGGTTCGTCGCCGACCAGCAGCACGAGGCGATGCTCCCTGGCCCTGGCGTCCTTCAGCGCGCGGTCGAGCAGCGCGCGGCCGACGCCCCGGCCGCGAAACGGCGGCTCGACCGTCAGCGGTCCCAGCAGCAATGCCTTGGTGTCGCCGACGCAAATCGGCAATTGCCTGACAGAGCCGACCAGCAAGGTGCCGATCCGGGCGGTGAAGGACAGGTCGAGCAAATGATCGACGTGCTCGCGCAGCCGGTAGGCGCTCAGCGCGAAACGGCCGGGCCCGAAGGTGCGCTGGTGCAGGCGTTCGATCGGCAGCGCGTCGCTGGGGGTCTCGGCCAATATCGTCAGTGAGAGGTCGCTCATGCTGGGGCGCGGGATAGCATCTGGCGGACGCGCGGTCCATCGCCCATCCCACGTTAAATTCGAAGGGCCGATCAGTTCCTGTTGGCGTTGGCCTGGGACAAATAGGCCAACAGCTTCATCTCGCGCCGTCCGCGCGTCACCGTATCGAGCACCAGCCCCGACGATACCGACAGCACCGCCAGGATCATCAGGCCCATCGACAACACCGCGGTCGGCAGCCGCGGAACGAGGCCTTCCTCGAGATAGGTGACGATGACGGGGATCGCGAGGCCGATCGAAACCAGCGTCAGGAAGATCCCGATGGCTGTGAAAAAGCGCAGCGGCTTTTCCGACCGGTAGAGTTTCAGGATGGTGCCGAGGATGCGAAATCCGTCGCGCCAGGTATTGAGCTTGCTGAACGAGCCCTCCGGCCGGGCGTAATAGGGCGTCTCGATCTCGGCGACCGGCAGCGCCAGTTCCAGCGCGTGCACGCTGAGCTCGGTCTCGATTTCAAAACCATCCGACAGCACGGGGAAGGATTTGACGAAACGGCGCGAGAATACGCGGTAGCCGGAAAGGATATCCTTGAAGGCCTGGCCGAACACCGCGGAGAGAAAACTGGTCAGCATCCAGTTGCCAGTGCGATGGCCGGGCCGGTAGGCGGCCACGGCCTGGTCGACGCGAAGGCCCACCACCATGTCGAGATGATCCGAAAGCAGCATCTCGATCATGCGCGGCGCGCTGGCGGCATCGTAGGTCGCATCGCCGTCGACCAGCAGGTAGATATCGGCATCGACATCGGCGAACATCCGCCGCACCACATGGCCCTTGCCCTGGCGGCGTTCGCTGCGCACCTCGGCACCCGCCTCGCGCGCCACCACGGCGGTACGGTCCGAGGAGTTGTTGTCGTAGACGAAAATTTGGGCCGAGGGCAGGCTTTTGCGAAAGTCCGCGATCACGGTCGCAACCGCGGCTTCCTCGTTGAAGCACGGCACCAGCACCGCAATCCGTATTGATGGTGGTATGGTCATCGCTTGAATATCAGCCGAATCATGTCGGTCATCGCACGCTCAGGCTTTTACCGGTTGCCGGAAGGCAAGACCATCTCCGATGGCTTCTCGCTGCGGCATCAGTGTTGCGAACAACAGGGTCCAGAGCGAAAGCATGGCGACTGGAACCGTGTAGTAGTGTGTGAAAATCGGGTGGGTACTGAAGAAAATCAGGTTCACCACCAGATTTCCTGCGACGACGATCGCGACTTGGGTCATTCCGCCGAGATGGCGCCGCCGCCATATCAGGGCGGTCCAGGCAATGGCGATGACGAGCAGGACGAACTGGACATCCGCGAAATATGACCACAGCACCCCCGAGTTCAACTCGGGCGACGTCACATCGACGCCGCCATAGGTCGTCGAGAAAGGACTTCCCGCATTGATCGCATTCGCGACGAGAGTAGGCGCTACCCCGGCCACGAACGCGATCCCGAATGCAAACGCCCTCAGCAACGTTTCCCGGTTTCGCGAGAGAAAAAACGAAACGGAAAAAAACAGGCCGTATCCCGAGACGAGAAATAGATTGGCCAAACGGAAATTGACCGCCAGTCCTATCAGCAGGCCGATCAGGCCGGTCACAGCAAGCTGTCGCCGCGCCCCGCCAGCAAAGAGCTTCGCGGTCAGAAACCCCGCCAGCGCGCAAACCATCATCGTCGGCGCCATCGAATAGCTCGCCTTCGTCGGGTTGATCATCAGGTAAATCACTGCGTCCCCGAAAGCGGCGACGAGCATCAGCGACCAAACCGTGGAGGCGTAGGTTATGGCAACAAGCGCAAAGCCCGCTGCGACCACCGAGGCCAGAACATACAGCGGAACCACTTGAAATCCCGCCGGAAACAGCGCCAGCACAAAACCTGTCCCCGGCGGATACTGGATCACCACCTTGTTGGTCGCCGGCATCGGGGTGTGACAGGGGGCCGTCCTGGTGTCGTTCCATGTCGGAAAATCGATCTCCTTCAGTCTTGCCGACAGGTAGCGATCGTCATCCCGGGAGATATCGGTGTCCAGACCGCGCATTCCGTGTCTCTGGAAAAGATGCGCCTGCCGCAGATAGCAGATATCGTCATAAACCCCCCGGATTTCATTCCAAGCGGATATCGACAAGAGGTTGCTCGCCAGGACAACCAGAAAACCGATGCCACACAGGGCTTTTAGAAATCTCATCTTGTTGCTTCGTCGCACGGGATTGGATGACGCGGTTAGATCTTCCTAGCATGATGGCAATCCCTACCGCCACGTCGCGATCGGCTCCCTGCCCTCGAGCACTTCCGCTATCCGCAGGCGGGTGCCCCGGGTAGTCTCCTCCGGCAAGGCCACGGCCTCGAAAAATCCGCTGGCGACGATCTCGCGGTTTGGCTCGGGCAGCCGGTCCTGGGTGAATTGCCTGACAATGTAGACCGCGACGTGGTCGCGGCGGGAGACATGGCTGTTGAGAAACAGGCCGTGCAGCGGCGGCTCGCCGGCCAGCTCGATCGCCCCCTCCTCCGCCAGTTCGCGGCGCAGCGCCTCGCGAAAGGTTTCGCCGACCTCGACGCCGCCGCCCGGCAGGTGCCAGCCGGAGACGTAGCTGTGCTTGACCAGAAATACCCTGTCATCGCGGTCCAGCACCACGGCGCGGACCCCGAGCGTCATGCCGCGTGCGAACCGCCAATAGAGATGGAAAACCCGCCGCAGCGCCGGCTCGAAAGTCGTTCGCAGGTTCTGCAGATTCATCGCCGTCGCACCCTCGGGCCATCCGACATCGCGTTTGATCCTTGCGCCGCGCCGGCCGGCTTGCCAATACTTTCGAAGGGATTTCCAGAGGGTATCGGGAGATGATGGCGCAGCGGCTCCCTCCGGAGCGTGACGGGTTTGGGTTGAAGCGGGCGGGATCACTTCTCCCTCTCCCCGCTTGCGGGGAGAGGGCCTCGGTGAGGGGGACTCTCGGCGCACTCGGACTCGCGGATAGCCCCCCTCACCCGGATTGCTTCGGACGATGCTTTGCATCGCCGAGCGCAATCCGACCTCTCCCCGCAAGCGGGGCGAGGTGGCCGAGCCTCCGCACTGAATCAACTCAAGGCGATTACGCTGAAACCAGCTATAGCAACGGACCGGGCTGATGGCGGCCTTCACGCTGGCGCACCTGTCCGATCCGCATTTGCCGCCGATGCCCGCGGCGCGGTTGCGCGATCTCGCGGGAAAGCGCGCGCTCGGCTATCTCAACTGGAAGCGCAACCGGCACAAATTCCACCGCCGCGACGTGCTCGATGCGCTGGTGTCGGACCTGCAGGCCCAGGCGCCGGACCAGATCGCGGTCACCGGCGACCTCGTCAATCTGGCGCTGGAGGCGGAGTTTGCGCCGGCGCAGGCCTGGCTGGAAAGCGTCGGTGCGGCGGATCGCGTCACGGTGATTCCCGGCAATCACGACGCCTATGTTCGCGCCACGCAGCACCGCTTTGCGGAAGCCTTCGGGGATTACCTCCGGGGCGACGCGGCGCCCGATGGCGATGTCGCCTTTCCAACGCTGCGCCGGCGCGGTCCGCTGGCGCTGATCAGCGCGTCATCGGCGGTCCCGACGCCGCCCTTGATGGCGACCGGATGGCTCGGGCGCAGCCAGCTCGCCGCGCTGGAGCGCATGCTGGCGGGGCTGGCGGCCGAACAGGCGTTTCGCGTGCTGCTGGTCCATCATCCCCTGCGTTCGGATGCCCGCTTCAAGCGGTTGACCGATTCGGCTGATCTGCTCGCATTGTTGCAGCGGCACGGCGTGGAGCTCGTCCTGCACGGGCACGACCACGTTCATTCCACGATCTGGATCGACGGGCCGGGGGGAAAAATCCCTGTGATCGGCGTGCCATCGGCCTCCGCCATGGCGCATGGCCGCTATCCGGCGGCGGCCTATAACCTGTTTTCGATCGACCGCGCGGGCGACACGTGGCGATGCGAACAAACCGTGCGGGGGGTGGACGATGCGCTGCGTGTCCGCCAGATCAGGCAGACACAGCTGTTCTAGAGATTCCGCAACGTCGCGAACAGCGCGAGGCCGAACAGCGCGACCGCGCCGGCGAGGAAGCCGAGCACGAAGGTCCAGAAGCCGCTGCGGTGCTTCTTTTCGACGACCACCGGCTCCGGCGCGGGCGTCGCCACCAGCGCGTGCTCGCGCTCGATCATGCGGCGGGCGACATAGTCGGTGACAGCGTCGACGATGGCGGCGACGTCATGCGACTCCGCGATCACGATGCGGCCGAACCGGGTATCCTGCACGAAACGATAGATGCGCTTGTCGCGGCCCATCATCACGTGGGCGACGACATCGATCCACAGCCGCGGCGTGTCGCCCTGACTGATGCCACGGTCGAACAGATCGACCTTCTCGGGGATTTGCGCGAACAAGGGCTCCAGCGCATCGTTGAGAATTTCGAGCCGGGCGACTTCGGCATCGCGCAGATCGACCACGACCCCGGTGCGATCGGCAGCCTCGATCCGCGCCTGCCGCAGGGCATCGCGCAGACGAACTGGACGCGTGCTGCTGACGGCCTGGCTCCCGGAATTCTGCGCGTCTGACATCCGCTTGATCGCCTTTGTCCTGAGGGTCCCCGAAGGTTAACCTATCAGTAACCAGGTTTTGCGCAAAGGCTGTTTGTTCCCAATAGCTTAGTTGCCGACTTCTTTCTTGCCTCTCCCGCTTGCGGGGGAGGCCGACGCGCGCAAGCGCGGCGGGTGGGGGGCTCTATCAACGCCCGAGCTCGTTTGAGGCTCCCCCACCCCGGCCCTCCCCCGCAAGCGGGAGAGGGAGAAGAAAAAGCAAGAGCGGCCCCATCCGGGGTTACCGGATGGGGCCGCTCTCGTCCCTGGACGTCTTCTTCTAGTTTTTGGCGACAGGCCTTACGCCGAGACGCGGGCGGGCTCTTCCACGATGGAGAAGCGCACGCCGGCCTTGTGCCGGTTCTCTTCCGAGACGACGCGCCAGGCATCCTCGGCTTCCTGGCGGGTCTTGAACGGACCCTGTACCTGGGCCGAGCCTTCCACGAGCTTGTGGAAGTTCATCGACCCGAACTCGCCGCCAATCACCCAGAAATTGCTGCCTTTGGTCATGATCGTCTCCTGCTGTTACCGTTAGTGCCGTTAGCCGAACTGGTTCATCGTGTTGTGGGCGCCGCCCGCCTTCAGGGCGGCTTCACCGGCGAAATATTCCTTGTGGTCGTCGCCGATATCGGAGCCGGCCATGTTCTGGTGCTTGGCGCAAGCGATGCCCTGACGGATCTCCTGGCGCTGAACATTCTTCACGTAGCCCAGCATGCCCTGCTCGCCGAAATACTCCTTCGCGAGATTATCGGTCGACAGCGCCGCCGTGTGATAGGTCGGCAACGTGATCAGATGGTGGAAGATGCCGGCGCGCTTGGCCGAATCCGCCTGGAAGGTGCGGATGCGCTCGTCGGCTTCGATGCCCAGCGGCGTATCGTCGTATTCCGGCTTCATCAGCTCGGCCCGGTTGTACTTGCTGACGTCCTTGCCGGCTTCCTTCATCGCGTCGTAGACCTGCCAACGGAAATTGAGCGTCCAGTTGAACGAGGGCGAGTTGTTGTAGGCCAGCTTCGCGTTCGGAATGACTTCGCGAATGCGGTCGACCATCGAGGCGATCTGCTCGATATTCGGCTTCTCGGTCTCGATCCACAACAGGTCAGCGCCGTTCTGCAGCGAGGTGATGCAGTCTAGCACGCAACGATCCGCACCCGTACCTTCGCGGAACTGATAGAGGTTGCTGGGCAGCCGCTTCGGGCGCAGCAGCTTGCCGCCCCGGCTGATGATGACGTCGCCGTTCCCGACCTTCGTGGCATCGACCTCTTCGCAATCCAGGAAGCTGTTGTACTGATCGCCGAGATCGCCGGGCTTGTGGCTGACGGCGATCTGCTGCGTGAGGCCGGCACCCAGCGAGTCGGTGCGGGTCACGACGATGCCGTCTTCGACGCCGAGTTCGAGGAAGGCATGGCGGCAGGCCCGGATCTTCGCCAGGAACACCTCGTGCGGCACGGTCACCTTGCCGTCCTGGTGGCCGCACTGCTTTTCGTCGGAGACCTGGTTTTCGATCTGCAGCGCGCAGGCGCCCGCTTCGATCATCTTCTTGGCGAGCAGGTAGGTCGCCTCCGCATTGCCGAAACCGGCGTCGATGTCGGCGATGACGGGCACGACATGGGTCTGGAAGTTGTCGACCTTTTCGATCAACGCCTTTTCCTTCGCCTTGTCGCCGGCCTTGCGGGCGGCGTCGATGGCGCGGAAGGTATCGTTGAGCTCACGGGAGTCCGCCTGACGCAGGAAGGTGTAGAGTTCCTCGATCAGCGCCGGCACCGAGGTCTTCTCGTGCATCGACTGATCGGGAAGCGGTCCGAACTCGGAGCGAAGCGCTGCGATCATCCAGCCGGAGAGATACAGATAGCGGCGATCGGTGGTACCGAAATGCTTCTTGACCGAAATCAGCTTCTGCTGCGCGATGAAGCCATGCCAGCAACCGAGCGACTGGGTGTACTTGGTGGGATCGCCGTCATAGGCCGCCATATCGCTGCGCATCAGCGCCGCGGTGTAGCGGGCGATGTCGAGGCCGGTCTTGAAGCGGTTCTGCAGACGCATGCGCGCCACGGCTTCGGCGGTGACGCCGTTCCAGGTCGGCTGGGTCTTGAGCAGCGCCTCGGCAGCGCCAAGCTCGCTCAGATAGGAGGCCGGTCCCTGGATAGCCTGATCGCTGATCCCGCGTGGCTGATAGTTCATGTGCATGGTCCTTTCGGTAGCGACTGCCTAGGTCTCAATCGACATTCGTGACAGTGCATTGCAAAACGTGCCAAGAGCTAAACGCTAAACTGCGGAATTCGTATAGATAGCTTGTCATTTAATGGTGATGTCATGTAACATCCGTACTTGTCATAGATGTCATTTTGTCATAATTGTCACAAGTTCGGTCATTCCGGACGACGCGCAGCGGCGATCCGGAAGCTCGAGATTCCGGGTTCGTGCTGCGCGCGCCCCGGAATGACACCCGAGAGAGCGAGGCAGCCATGGCCAACGATTCCGCAAAAAAGCTGTTCGTCGGGCCCCGGTTCCGGCGAATCCGCCAGCAATTGGGGCTGTCGCAGACCCAGATGGCCGAGGGGCTGGAGATTTCGCCGAGCTATATCAACCTGATCGAGCGCAACCAGCGTCCGGTGACGGCGCAGCTGCTGCTCCGGCTGGCAGAAACCTACGACCTCGATTTGCGCGATCTCGCCACCGCCGACGAGGACCGCTTCTTCGCCGAACTCAACGAGATCTTCTCCGATCCGCTGTTCCGGCAGATCGACCTGCCGAAACAGGAACTGCGCGATCTCGCCGAACTGTGCCCCGGCGTGACTCACTCGTTGCAGCGCCTCTATGCCGCCTATACCGAGGCCCGCCGCGGCGAGACCATGGTGGCGGCGCAAATGGCCGACCGCGACGAGGGCACCCGCTTTGAGGCCAACCCGATCGAGCGCATCCGCGACCTGATCGAGGCCAACCGCAATTATTTCCCCGAGCTGGAACAATCAGCCGAGAGCCTGCGCGACGAGCTGAACGTGCCCACGGAAGAATTGTTCGCAGCACTGGCCGCGCGCCTGCGTGAAAGGCATTCGGTCGTCACCCGCATCATGCCGGTCGATGTCATGCGCGAGACCTTGCGGCGGTTCGACCGGCATCGCCGCCAGCTGCTGATCTCCGAACTGGTTGATAGCCCCGGCCGCGCCTTCCAGCTCGCGTTCCAGATCGGCCTTACCGAATGCAGCGGCAGTTTCGATGCCATCGTCAACCGCGCCGGGCCGCTCGACGATACGCCGCGCCGGCTGTACCGCATCACGCTGGCGAATTATTTCGCCGCCGCCGTGATGATGCCCTATCAGGCGTTCCATGGCGCGGCGGAGGCGTTGAACTACGACGTCCACGTGCTGGCGCAGCGTTTCAACGCCGGTTTCGAGCAGGTCTGTCATCGCCTCACCACGCTGCAGCGGCCAAATGCGCGCGGCGTTCCGTTTTTCCTGCTGCGTGTCGACAATGCCGGCAATGTCAGCAAACGGTTCTCCTCCGGCACCTTTCCATTCTCGAAATTCGGCGGCACCTGCCCGCTGTGGAACGTGCACTCGACCTTCGATACGCCGGACCGGCTGCTCAAGCAGGTGATCGAACTGCCCGACGGCACCCGCTACTTCTCGATCGCGCAGATGGTGCGCCGGCCGGTGGCGCCGCACCCGCAGCCGCAGCCGCGTTTTGCCATCGGGCTCGGCTGTGAAATCCGCCATGCCGCCAAGCTGGTCTACGCCACCGGCATGGACCTGGAAAAAACCGAGGGCACCCCGATCGGCGTCAACTGCCGGCTCTGCGAACGCGAAAACTGCAGCCAGCGCGCCGAGCCGCCGATCACGCGGACGCTGATTCTCGACGAGAACACGAGAAGGGTGAGTTCGTTCGCGTTCAGCAATGCGAGGGAGTTGTGACGCGCCCGCACCAATCTATCAACGTCATTGCGAGCGTAGCGAAGCAATCCAGCTTTCTTGAAACGTCGAAGGAAGTTGGATTGCTTCGTCGCAAGCGCTCCTCGCAATGACGTTGTAGGAGCTTCGATTCAAATTCCAAACAGCGAGCCATCGCACGCACTGCCCGTCAGCCGCCGTATTCGCTGAATTTCTTGTAGATCCAGCGGCGGCCGTCGTGGCGGCGCCAGACCCGGCCGGTCAGCAGGCGGCCAGTGATCGATCGCCGGGGAACGACCACATTCCACAGGTGCCAGACCTCGGCCCATGCCGGCTTCGGGCTCAGGCCCAGTATTCGAAATCGCTCCCGGTTTTCAGCGAGCATCATGGTTTCCGCCCAACCGGAGGAAAATCTCCGGCGCCTCTCACGGTAGCGCGCGCCGCTCGCGCCGCAATCGAAGTCGCCGGTTAAGCTAACCTGTCAACCTTACCGGCCGGAATCGCAAAGGCGCGCCGCATCAATGGTGGCGACGCTTTTTCGGGGGATGATAGACGCGCGCCGGCCGCGTCGAGAGAACCGACCCAGACTGGTTCGGGATATAGCCCCGCGATTCCTGCAGGCGCCGCTGATAGCCGGGCGAACTGATGATGTTGGCGGCCGCTCCGCCGCGCGCGAACGCCTCGGTCGCGGTGAGCAGGACGAACAGGGCTGCGGTGCATTTCAGGAACTTGTTCATTCGCCACCTCCGGAACACTGTGCAATGATTGGAGCAGCCTGCCGATAGCGGACAGCGCCGAAGCGCGGCGATGTGTGGGACGGTGCGAAAGACATTCAATCAGGGAGAAAAACCATGCGAATCGCGGTAGTCGGCGCCGGCGGCGTCGGTGGCGGTTTCGGCGCGGCGCTGGCGAAGGCGGGAGCCGATGTCACCTTCATCGCGCGCGGCGCCCACCTCGCCGCCATGAAGGGTGCGGGCCTGAAAGTGCTGGGCCCTCGCGGCGACAGCCATCTGGTGCCGACCAAAGCCAGCGACAATCCCGCCGAAATCGGCGCGGTCGATATCGTCTTGTTCTGCGTCAAGCTGTGGGACGTCGAAAGCGCGGGCGAACGCATAAAGCCCCTGATCGGTCCCGGCACCGCCGTGATCCCGCTGCAGAACGGCATCGACGCGCCCGAGCGCCTGATCCCCATCCTCGGCGAGAGCGCCGTGATGGGCGGCGTGGCGCAAATCTCAGCCTCGATCACCGCGCCCGGTACGATCACCCAGGTCGGCACCTTCATGCGCATGATCTTCGGCGAGTTCGACGGCAAGCGCAGCCGGCGCGCCGAGGATTTTCTGGCGCTGTGCCAGAAGGCCGGATTCGACGCCACCTTGAGCGATCAGATCCTGACCGACCTCTGGATGAAGTTCGTCCTGCTCGCCACCAACGCCAGCATCACCGCACTGGCGCGACAGCCGATCGGAAAGCTGCGCGACGACCCCGACATCCGCCCGGTCTTCATCGCCGCCCACCAGGAAGTGATCGACGTCGCCCGCGCCAGGGGCGTGGCGCTGCCGGGCGATGCACTCGCCAAAATCCTGGAGTTCAACAGCCACGCCCCGCCCACCATGAAGGCCTCGATGGCACTCGACCTCGAGCGCGGCAACCGGCTGGAGCTGCCCTGGCTCGGCGGCAAGGTCGCGGAACTGGGCAAGCAGTTGGGCGTACCGACCCCGACGCACAGCGTGATGTATGCGATGCTGAAACCGTATGTGATGGGAAGGACGGGGTGAGGTACCGTTTCTCGTCGCCGAACAGGATTTCGCAGGAAGCCCAACCCATCCTGTACGCGCTACGCCCTAATCCATGCCGCCAGTCGCTTCATGCGCCTGAATTTCGGCCATGACCGCTGCCAACAGCGGGGTCAAATCCTCTTGCACCGTCTTCCATACAATTGTCTCGACTACATTGTCGTAGGAGTGCCTGTACATGTTTCCGGCGTCCCTGATGGCGCGCCACGGCAAGGCTGGATGCCTTTCAATCAGGTCGTCCGGAAGACGTCGCGACGCCTCGGATACGATCTCGAGCGCCCGCGTTGCGGCAAAGAAATGAAGGCGCGATTGCTTGAATGCCTCAAACGAAAGACCAGAGATAAAATCGCGGGCCAACAGAATGCAGTCGCGGATATCGAGCAAGGCCAGGTGAGCCTTCCTAGAAAGCATAGATAGCTTCGCGTTCGACGGCGGGCCGGACCAGCGGCTTGAGGCCGTCGCGGTTGGCCACATCGACGCGTCCGGCAAACATGTCGTCGAGGAAATGAACGATGCCGACATATTGAAACAGGCCAATGCGCGCCTCGGGCGCGAGTTCGACCATGATGTCGATATCGCTCTCAGGGCGATCGTCGCCGCGGGCGACGGAACCGAAAAGTGCCGCATGGGCAACCCCTTGCGCCCGCAACTCGGCCTCACGATCTCTCAGCTTCCGTATGATCTCATCGCGCTTCATGACTGTCATGATAGCGCAAAAATCGCCGGGGCATATGCGGATTTTGCCGGACCGCGCCTTACGTGCATCCCGCCGCGGCGTCGTCGCTTGCATCCACCAGCCCGATCAGCGGCAGGTCCATGCCCAGCGTCAGCTCCATGGCGGCGCCGATAACGACGTAGACGACGGCGAGCTCGGCCGCGCCGAAAGCCGCCAATGCACCGAGGCCAAGCATCGTTCTCATCTTGTTGGAGCCCATGATCGTCCCCCATGAAGCCTTCCGGTTCCGATTGAATCAGACCGGGCTGCAATCCCTTGTTTTGATGCGTTCGCTTAACGGGAGGTTGATACCATGACTGCGGCCGGCCCGGTCGCGCGGACGGGCTCCAATTGTTCTTAACCCTAATTCAGCCCGATGGCGGGGCCTTGATTTTCCGGCGCGGCGGGGGGTTTTGCGCGCCTCGCCGGCCCCTACGCCTGCCGCGCCCGCCCCGGGCGCAACGCAGGATTAACCGATCGGACGCAGATTGCGCTGCCCCTTGGGTGGTCTTTGGGCAGGAGCCGTCGCTCGGGCACAGGGCCTTTCATCGGGCGGGGACCCCATGAACTATCGAGCCTTCAACAACGACAGCCTGACCATGATGTACGAGAGCGTGCGCGGCGCGCTGGCGTCGGACGATGCGCGCGCCGGCCTTGGCGAGGAACGCCGGTTTCGCGTGCGTGAAACGCCCGACTGGAAGAAGCACGCGGCCGACCTCGAAGCCGAGATGCTCAAGCGCGGGATGTTTTTCGAGGTCATCGACTGGTCCGAGGACCAGGCCACGCTGCCGTTCGATCGATGACGCCGGGTCACGGGACTCCGGATTGAACCAGTTCGCCCGCAAGGCGTTATCCATCATGCCCCGGCCAAACCCGCCGATGACTGGTCCCATGAGCGTGCAACCCGTCGAGCACGGCTCGATCACGCCGATGCAATCCCGGCCAGTGACATCGGAAGCGACCAGCAAGCCGAAGAAGGCTTCCCGGAAACAACCCAGCAGGGCGGACGCCGTGCGTATCGCGAAGGCAAAAATCAGCCGGCGCGGCTCGCTGAGCAAACAGCGACAGGCGCTGAAGGACTAAACGGCGAGACGAATTGGTCGGTTTTCCCAAAGCGAATTTCGTCGACTTCCCTTGCGGAAAGGCGCATCTTTTCCGGCGTCCGACGCCGAGTTCCAGGGCAACCATCGTCCTGGCCCGTCCAAACCATCGAGGCGATCTGCATGCGCGATCCCGCCGTCACGTTCCTTGTCATCCTCGTCATCGGCATTGCCGCAGGGTTGCTGTTCGACCGGCTGGCGGGACCCTCATGGGTGGCCCGGCAATTCTCCGGCAATCGGGGCATCATCACCAGCGCCCTTGTAGGAATTGCCGGCGCGTTCATCGGCTTTCACATTGCGGTGCTGCTGGCGCTCGGCAGCGGGCTGCTGATGGCGGTCATCGCCGCGGCGCTCGGCGCGGCCGCGGTGCTGTTCGCCTGGCGGATGGCCAAATAATCCTGTCACGGCGGCGGTCCCGCAGGTCGGCGGGATCTGCGACCTCGCCGCACTCCGTAAAACTGCGGAGTGATTTCATGCGTCCGCCAGGCCCCGGCAATGTCCGGTTCCAGAGAGGGCGATACCAAACCTAAACGTTCCGCACGTAGCTTCGCGCGTCTAACCTGGACGAGGCGAATGAGCCGCGCAGTTTTGGCAGTCAACGAGGAGCGGCCGAGCGCGAGGGCGTTGCCGGCCGACGTGGCACTGCGGCGGCTCGGGCAGCGCCGCGAGATGCTGGCTCTTCAGGCGTTGAACTATGTGCTCGGCGACATCGTGCTGTGGATCTACGCCTATGCCGGGACGGTTCCGCTCGGCATCCCCGTGAGCTTCCTGCTGTGCGGGATCGGTCTCACCGGATTGTTCGCCGCACTGTCGGAATTCGGCATCGGCAACCGGTTCGATGATCATTTCCTGACCACGCCGCAATCCGCCGCGAACATCGTGCTGCAACTCGGCTTCCTGCTGGCGGCGCCCGAGATCGGCTATCTGTTTCTCAGCGTGGTGTTCGTGATCTTCGGCTTTGCGTCGCTGCGCATGACGTCGCGGGAAGCCATCATCCTGTGGGCGCTAACCGGAACCGCCGTCGCCGCGATGTTCCTGTTGCTGAAAACGCCGATTGCGCTGCCGATGGCGACGACGGCGGAATGGCTGGCCGCGACCTTTTCATTCGCCGTGACGATCGGCCAGTGCGCCTATATCGGCCTGTTCGGAAGCACGATGCGCAAGTCGCTGCATCAGCGTACGGTCGAACTCAAGCTGGCCTATCAGCGCATCGAGGAACTGGCACAAACCGACGAACTGACGGGATTGCCGAACCGCCGCAGCATCGTGAAGATGCTGGATGACGAAATCGCCCGGGGCCAGCGCGGCACGCCGTGCTCGGTGGCGATGATCGACATCGACTGGTTCAAGCGCATCAACGACGGCCACGGCCATGCCGCCGGCGACGAGGTGCTGCGGACCGTGGCGATCACGGTGTTCGCCAACATCCGGGCCAATGACCGGTTCGGCCGCTACGGCGGCGAGGAATTCCTGCTGGTGTTGCCCGACACGCCCCGCGACGAGGCCGCACGGATCGTGGAGCGGTTGCGCGCGATGATCGCGGAGCTCGACTGGAGCGTGTTCGCGATCGACATGGCGGTGACGATTTCCGCCGGCATTGCGACACTCGCGCCGAACGATTGTTCCGATGCGATCCTGGCGCGCGCCGACCGCGCGCTCTATGCGGCCAAGGCCGGTGGCCGCAACCGGATCGCCACCGATCAATCGTAAGAGCCCATCCTGCTCCGGGCCCGGCGCATTTGATTGAATTGCGCCATCGACCGTCGACGCGGAAAGCGCCGTTTTGGCGCTGTTTCCACTCGATATCATTGGTTTCCGATGCAAATGCCCGGATTCGCCGATTAGTTGGCTTTCAAATGGAACGCAACTTCCGGCGGAAGGTTGGTTCTCTGGAAGGACACCATCCATGTCAATTCGCTTTGGAGCCACCGACACCCTGAAATGTCCCGAATGTCAGGGCGTCATGCGCCTGAGCCGGCGTGTGCCACATCCGATCCGCGGCTACGATTTCGAACTGCAGGATTTCACCTGCAGGATCTGCCAGCATGAAACGCAGCGGGACGCCGATGTCGGCGGCGAGGTCGCAGCATGAAGCGCCTGGAAGCGGCGGCGTCATGGCCCCATGATGCCATTGCCGGAGAAAATCAGGAGCCGCTGCAGCCTGCACTCCGGGAAATGGTGCAAAACGATCAATGGATCGACGACTTCATCGAACGCCTGAACTACGCGGTCCGCGACATCGTCAAGAAGAAGCCCTAGCGCGTAGGCGCTCCGGCCGGTTGATCGTGATCAGCGTGGTGCCGTCGGCGTTGTTCTCCACCAGGACTTTTTGCATGGAGATTCCCGCCATCATCTTGCTAAGACCGTCGTCCCCGCGCAGGCGGGGACCCAGTACGCCGCGGCTTATCGACTCTAGCCGAGGCGTCACTGGAATACTGGATCACCCGCCTTCGCGGGTGATGACAAGCGAGGTAACGTCAAGCGCGCAGCATCACTCCGCGGCTTGACGCGTCTCCGGTCCGTCCAGCACCTGCAGCACCACCGGCGGCGACATCGGCAGCGAGTAAAAGCGCTTGCCGAGCGCATTGTGGACGGCGTTGGCGACGGCGGCCATCACGGGGACCAGCGGGACTTCGCCGACGCCTTTTACGCCCTGCGGATGTTTCGGGTTGGGCACTTCGACCATCACGGTGTCGAGCATCGGCAGGTCGGAGCAGACCGGCATGCGATAATCGAGGAATCCGGGGTTATCGACCTTGCCATCCTTGTTGTAGATGTACTCTTCGTTGAGCGCCCAGCCGATGCCCTGCGCGACGCCGCCCTGCATCTGGCCCTCGACGTAACCCGGATGAATGGCGCGGCCGACATCCTGCACGGCGGTGTAGCGGATCACCCTGACGATGCCGAGTTCGGGATCGACCTCGACGTCGCAGATGTGGGTGCCGAAGCCGCCCTCGGCGCCTTCGGTGTTGAGCTGCACGCCGGCGCCGATCGGCCCGCCCATCGACGGCGCTTTGGCGGCGAGGTCAGCCAGCGTCAGCGGTTCGAACTGGCCGGCATTGGGGCTGGCCGGATGTGCCGCGCCATTTTCCCATTTCACCGCTTCGGGATCGATCTCCCAGATTTTCGCGGCGCGCTCCTTCAGCGTGGTGATGATCTTGTCGGTCGACTGCGTCACCACGATCGCGGAGGCAAACAGCACGCGGCTGCCGCCGGTGAGATTGGAGAAGCCGATGGTGGCGGTGTCGCCGATCAGCACCGATACCCGCTTGTAGTCGATGCCGAGCAGCTCGGCGCAGATGTTGGCGATCGCGGCACGCGAGCCGCCGATGTCGGGATGGCCCGTGGTGACGACGACGTTGCCGTCCTCGGTGATGTTGACCTGCGCCGAGGATTCGCCACCGGCGTTGAACCAGAACCCGCTGGCGACGCCCCTGCCCTGAAACTTGCCGAGCGGTGCGGAGTAATGCGGATGCGACTTCGCGGCCTGCAGCGTCTCGACATAGCCGATGCGCGGGAACACCGGGCCGAACGCGGCCTTGGTCCCCTGCCTGGCGGCGTTCTTCAGCCGCAGTTCGAGCGGATCCATCTTGAGGGCTTCGGCGAGTTCGTCGAGCACGCACTCCACCGCATAGGCGCCGATCGGCGCGCCCGGGGCGCGATAGGCCGCGACCTTGGAGCGGTTGGACAGCACGTCGAACCCGACCGACAGCACATGCGGGATATCGTAGGGCGAGAAGCTGCAGCCGACCGCGCCGCGGATCGGCGAGCCCGGCAGGGCACCCGCCTGCAAATAGAAGGTGCCTTGCGCCGCGACGATGGTGCCGTCCTTCTTCGCACCGATCTTGACCGTGCTCTTCGAGCCCGACGTGGGCCCGGTCGCCCGCATCACTTCCTCGCGGGTCATCACCATCTTGACGGGACGGCCGGATTTCTTCGCCAGCAGGGTCGCCAGCGGCTCCAGATAGACGATGGTCTTGCCGCCGAACCCGCCGCCGATTTCGGCGGGGATGGCGCGGATGTCGCTCTGCGGAATGCCGGTGAGGTATGCCGTCATCGCGCGCACCATGAACTGGCCCTGGCTCGAGCTCCAGATCGTGGTCTTGTTGTCGGCGCCGACGCTGACCAGGCAGGCATGCGGTTCGATATAGCCCTGATGCACCGGGCGGGTGGTGAAGCTGCGCTCGACGATCACGTCGGCCTGCGCAAAACCTTCTGACACGTCACCCTTCTTGACTTCGAGCCGGCCGCCGATGTTGGAGGGCTTGCCTTCGAACTTCATGAAGTCGTGCAGGATCGGCGCATCCGGCGCGATCGCGTCGTCGATCTCGATCACCCATGGCAGCACTTCGTATTCCACCTCGATCAGCTCGCAGGCTTTTGCCGCGATCGCCTCTGACGTGGCGGCAACCGCCGCGATGGGGTGGCCGGGAAACAGCGCCTTCTCGCGCGCCATCACGTTGCGGCACATCCAGCGCATGTCCTGGATGCCGAGCATCACCGACTTGTCGATCGGGAAATCGACGATGTCGCGCGCCGACACCACCGCCTTGACGCCGGGCAGCGCCTCCGCCTTCGAGGTGTCGATCGACTTGATGCGGGCATGCGGATGCGGGCTGCGCTTGACCTTGCCCCAGATCATGCCGGGCATGTTGGTATCGGCGGCGAACGCCGCGCGTCCCGTCACCTTGTCGGCGCCGTCGGGCCTGATCGTGCGTTCACCGATCCACTTGTTGTTGGTAACGACGTTCATTGCGCTGCCTCCCGCATTTCATCGGCGGTTTCCATCACCGCCCGCACGATCTTGTCGTAGCCGGTGCAACGGCAGAGATTGCCGGCCAGCCAGAACCGCACCTCCTCCTCGCTCGGCTTCGAATTCTTGCGCAGCAGCGCATCGGAGGCGACCAGCATGCCCGAGGTGCAGATGCCGCATTGCAGGGCCGCCATTTCCAGGAATTTCTGCTGCAGCGGATGCAGCTTGTCGCCGTGCGCCATGCCCTCGATGGTTTGCAGCTCGTGGCCCTCGGCCTCGACCGCGAGCATCAGGCAGGAACAGACCAGACGGTCGTCCAGCGTGATGCTGCAGGCGCCGCAATCGCCGGAGGCACAGCCTTCCTTGGAGCCGGTCAGGCCGAGCGGGCCGCGCAGCGCGTCGAGCATGGTATCGGACGGCTCGCAGAGAAACTCCATCGGCTCGCCGTTGATGGTGGTGGAAACGTGCAGCTTTGCCATTTTCTCAATTTCCCCAAACTCAAATTTCATTGGCGCGCTTGGCGGCGATCAAGGCCGTGCGCTTGAGCAGCACGCCGGCAACCTTGGTGCGGTAGACGATGGTGCCGCGCTTGTCGTCGATCGGACGGCAGGCGGCGGAACAGGCCGCGGCCGCGGCATTCAGCGCCGCGTCGTCGAGCTTGCTGCCGATGAGCGCCTTGGCGGCCGCCTCGACCAGCAGCACGGTCGGCGCGACCGCGCCGAGGCCGACGCGGGCAGCGGTGCAGACGCCGTCCTTGATGGTGAGGCTGACGCCGACGCCGACCACGGCGATGTCCATTTCGGTGCGGGGGATCATGCGCAGATAGGCGTCGCCTGAACCTTTTGGGCGCGGCGGCAGCGTGAAGCTGACCAGGATCTCGCCCGGCTCGAGCTTGGTACGGCCCGGACCGGCCGGCACGTCTTCCACCTTCATCTCGCGGCGGCCGTTGGGGCCCTGCAGCGTGGCGACGGCGCCGGCAGCGACCAACGCCGGCACGCTGTCGCCGGCCGGCGAGCCGTTGCACAGATTGCCGCCCGCCGAGGCGCGGCCCTGGACCTGGGTGGAGCCGATCAGGTTGATCGCCTCCAGCACGCCGGGCCAGACTTTGCCGAAACGCGGGTGTTCAGCCAGCACCGCGCCCGGAACGGCGGCGCCGATGCGAAAACCGCCATCAGCCGTTTGCTCGATCGCGGTCATTTCGGCGATTTTCTTGATGTCGACGATGACGCCCGGCTTAACCGCGCCGGAACGCATCTGGACCAGCAAATCGGTGCCGCCTGCGAGGATACGCCCGGCGCTTCCGGCGGACGCAAAGGCCTTGATGGCTTCGTCGAGCGTTTCAGGCGCGAGATATCGGAGTTCCGTCATGTCGTTTCGTTCCCTCATCTGCCGGCCGCCGGCGATTAGCTCGCCTTGTCAGGCCCCGCAGGACGGGGGGAGCCTACACGCGCAAAGCCGATTGGAACAGCCTCCGGGACCCGCTCGGGCGGCGGGCTCCCATGCGGCGGACGGGCTTGCGCCGCCCGGATGGCGCGGATCAGCGCCTGCCAAGATTATGCCGCAGTCAGCCCCCCATCATGGCACCGGTTTCGACGACCCTGGCGGGACAAGCAATTCAAGGCGTCGAATCCGGGGAGCGGATGACCTACACTGCAACGACCGCCGCCAAGCCTTGGTCGCGATACAGCATGCTGTTCGTCAGCAGGCTCGCGCCGGGTATTGCCGCGCTGTCGCTGGCAGCGGCAGCGGCCTGGATCGGCGGCCTCAATCCCGTTATCTGGATTCCAGATTCTTCCTCTGCCGACGCGGTCCATGCTTCGTCGTTCGACGATCGTTTCCAGCCGGACCCGGCGTCCGATTCATCCGAACCGGACTTTGCCCAGCGTTTCCCTGATGGCTCCCTGTCTGAGCAAATCCGGGCCGAACGCGAACAGGCGAGACGCCGGCTGGCGGAGAGTCTGAAGGCAGGGAACTGGCAGCCGAGCCCGGCTGTAGAACCCGCCGATCCCGCGCCATCGGCCATGGCCGTTCCGCTTCCAAAACCCCGCCCGGTTGAGATGGCGCTCGCCCCGAGCATCACAGTTCCCGCCGCGCGCGACGATCGCACATGGCTGCAGAAGCTCTCCGACCTGCTGCCGGCGCGTCTGACGTTGGCGTCGCTGCCGCCCAATGGCGGCCTGTCCGACAACGGGCCGGACCTCGCGGCGCTTGGTTACGACAGTCTCACCGCCGTATACGACATCTCCGCGCGCACCGTTTACATGCCGAACGGCGCCCGGCTCGAAGCGCATTCCGGCATGGGCGCCCTGATGGATGATCCAAGGTATGTCGGCCAACGCGATGTCGGCCCGACGCCGCCCAATGTCTATGATCTGAAACCGCGCGAGCGGCTGTTTCACGGTGTCCAGGCGCTGCGCATGATCCCTCAGGACGAGAGTGCGACGCTGGGCCGCGACGGATTGCTGACCCACAGCTACCTGCTCGGCCCCAACGGCGATTCCAACGGCTGCGTATCGTTCAAGAACTACGATAAATTCCTGACCGCGTTCCAGAATGGCGAGGTCAAGCGCCTCGTCGTCGTCGCGAGCCTCCGCGAGGCCGCATCGGCGTCGCGCAAGCCGGACTCGCCGTCCTGAGGGATGCCGGAACAAATCCGCGGGCCGACATCGTCCGCAGATTGATCCTTGACGAGAACGCCTGCCACGTGGCCTCGTTCGCGTTCGACCCTGCGCGCTGTCTTTACCCTCCCCTGGAGGGGGAGGGTCGTCGCGCGTGCAACGCGCGGCGGGGTGGGG
>JBDRNF010000025.1:0-12530 GCA_043811435.1 Pseudomonadota bacterium | reverse complement strand
CGTCCCCCGCGGCCTCTGGGGTCGGGCCCAGACCCCTCTGCAATACGGGGTCGCCCGGACAACCCGGGCGATGACACCGGTGTTTGCTGCAATGACGGAAGTCACCATCACACCATATACTGCCCGCCATTGACCGTCATGGTCGAGCCGGTGATGCCGCCGGCCTCGTCGGCGGCGAGGAACACCACCGTGCGGGCGATTTCCTCGGGCTCGCCGAGGCGGCCGGTCGGGATCAGCGGCAGGATGCTCTTCTCCAGCACCTCCTTCGGCACCGCCTGCACCATCTCGGTATTGATATAGCCCGGGCAGATCGCGTTCACCGTGATGCCGGCCTTGGCATTCTCCAGCGCCAGCGCCTTGGTGAAGCCGATGTCGCCGGCCTTGGCGGCGGAATAATTGACCTGGCCGAACTGGCCCTTCTGGCCGTTGATCGAGGAGATGTTGATGACGCGGCCAAATTTGCGGGCGCGCATGCCCTCGATCACCGGACGGGTCATGTTGAACAGCGAGCCGAGATTGGTGTTGATGACCGCGTTCCACTGATCCAGCGTCATCTTGTGGAACGCGCCGTCCTTGGTGATCCCGGCGTTGCTGATCAACACGTCGACCGGGCCGAGCTCGGCCTCGACCTGCTTCACTCCCGCGGCGCAGGCGTCGAACGAACTGACGTCCCATTTGTAGACGGGGATGCCGGTCTCGGCCTTGAATTTTTCCGCGGCCGCGTCATTGCCGGCGTAACTGGCGGCGACCTTGTAGCCGGCGGCCTTCAGCGCCTTGCTGATCGCAGCGCCAATACCTCTCGTACCCCCCGTCACCAACGCAACCCGTGCCATGTCGAATCCTTCCCTTGGTGTTTCTTCGGCTACAGTTTTTTCTAGCTGCGAATTAAGCGGGCCGCTTGACGAACATCAAGAACAAAACGCCCGGCAGGAGCGCGATCAGCAAAAGTGGTCCCGGTTTTGCGTCCGATCGCGCTCCAAATAAAAAGGACGCATGATCCGCTAGGATCATGCGTCGGGCCGGGCGTTTGTTATCGACTCTGCATTGCGCAGTTGCGAGATGATCTTTTCATCATTCAGCGCATCCGCTGCCGTTTGTTTAGTCGCGTGCAATGCACATCGCGATGCCCATGCCGCCGCCGATGCACAGCGTGGCGAGGCCCTTCTTGGCGTCGCGCTTTTGCATCTCGTGCAGCAACGTCACCAGCACCCGCGCGCCTGAAGCGCCGACCGGATGGCCGATCGCGATGGCGCCGCCATTGACGTTGACCTTGGAGGTATCCCAGCCGAGGTCCTTATTGACCGCGCAGGCCTGGGCGGCGAAGGCTTCGTTGGCCTCGATCAGATCGAGGTCGGCGATGTTCCAGCCGGCCTTCTTCAGCGCGGCGCGCGATGCCGGGATCGGCCCGGTGCCCATGATCTTGGGATCGACGCCGGCCTGGCCCCACGACACGATGCGGCCGAGCACGGTGCGGCCTTCCTTGGCGGCCTGCTTGGCCGTCATCAGCACCACGGCGGCGGCGCCGTCATTGATGCCGGACGCCGAGCCGGCGGTGACGGTGCCGTCCTTCTCGAACGCCGGCTTCAGCTTGGCCATCGCATCGATTGTGGCGCCATGGCGCGGATATTCGTCGTCGCCGACGATGATGTCGCCCTTGCGGGACTTGACGGTGACCGGGACGATCTCGTCCTTGAACTTGCCGGCCTTCTGCGCGGCCTCGGCCTTGTTCTGCGAAGCGACGGCGAATTCGTCCTGCTGGCTGCGGGTGATCTGGTATTGCCGGGCCACGTTCTCGGCGGTGTTGCCCATGTGGTAGCCGTTGAAGGCGTCCCACAGGCCGTCCTTGATCATGGTGTCGACGAACTCGACCGGGCCCATCTTGGTGCCGCCGCGCAGATACTGCGCGTGGGGAGCCATGCTCATGGATTCCTGGCCGCCGGCGACGACGATTTCGGAATCGCCGTTGAGCAGCGCCTGGTATCCCAGCGCCACGGTGCGCAGGCCGCTGCCGCAGAGCTGATTGACGCCCCAGGCCGGGCTTTCCACCGGAATGCCGGCGGCGATCGCGGCCTGGCGGGCCGGATTCTGGCCCTGCGCGGCGGTCAGGATCTGGCCCATGATCACCTCGGAGACACGTCCGGGCTCGATGCCGGCCCGCTCCAGCGCGGCCTTGATGGCGATGGCGCCGAGATCGTGGGCCGGCATGGTGGCGAAGGCGCCGTTGAAACTGCCGACCGGGGTGCGGGCGGCGCTGACGATGACGACATCGTCTGACATGGACATCTCCTGAGGTTGAGCTTTTGAGGCTTGAGGGCGCTTGGCTGGCGAACGCCGGGTGGCAGGCCAGTCTCCTGCCCCATCCTGTTAACGGAGTTGAGGCATGTCAATTGGCCCAAGGGCAAAATCGCGCCGCGCCGCACTCTAAATGACGCCCTTGGCAGTTTCCAGAGCAGTGTCCATGCCTTGTAATTAACCGTGCCGCACAAAACGGTAGCCGAACCGCATTGAAAATGCTTACTTTGCTGCGATGCGTTGCTCGTCTGCCCTTCGGCGATGCCGTCGGGTTCCCCGTCCTCGGTGTGCATTGTGTGAGCCATGGCGAAATCAGACCAACCCACCACCATCAAAAAATACGCCAACCGGCGGCTCTATAATACCGGCACCAGCACCTATGTGACGCTTGAGGATCTCGCGGCGATGGTGAAGGACGGCGAGGATTTTCTCGTCTACGACGCCAAGACCGGCGACGACATTACCCGCTCGGTGCTGGCGCAGATCATTTTCGAACAGGAAAACAAGGCCGGCCAGAACCTGCTGCCGACCACCTTCCTGCGCCAGCTGATCCGCTTCTACGGCGACAGCATGCAGATGGTGGTGCCGAAATATCTGGAACAGTCGATCGACACGCTGACCCGCGAGCAGGAAAAGTTCCGCAAGCAGCTGACCAACACGTTCTCGGGCACGCCGTTCGCGCCGCTGGAAGAACACGTCCGCCGCAACATGGAAATGTTCCAGCAGACCTTCTCGATGTTCAAGCCGTTCGTGCCGCCGCGCCCGGGAGCTGCCGCCACCGCCGAGCCCGAGAAAGCGCCGGAGCCGGTCGCGGAAGAAGCCAACATCGACGACCTGCGCCGCCAGATGAAGGACATGCAGGACCGCCTGGAGCGCATGTCGAAAGAGCCGAAGAAGGAAGAGTAGTTCTTTTTCGGAGAGACAACGTTCCCCGGACGCTGCGCAGCACGAAGTGATGCGCAGCAGAGCCGGGGTCCATGCTCACACAAAATTCCATATCGAGATGGGTCCCGGCTCTGCGGTGCACCGCAAGTGCGCTGCACCGCCTCCGGGACACGGAGATATCACCCCGCCGCCGGCAACACTGTCTCTCGCGCCCCGTTCCACGGCCGCTGCGACGACGCCAGGCCGATCAGCCGGCCCTGGATGTAGTCGCAGCCCCATTCGCGCAGCATGACGGCGGACTCCTCGTCCTGGACCCATTCCGCGACGGTCTTGATTTCGAGCCGGCGCGCCAGATCGATCAGGGTCTGCACGAAGGCGCGATCATCCGCTGAACGCGCGATGTTCTGCACGAACGCGCCGTCGATTTTCACGATATCGACGCCGAGCTTGCGCAAATTCCGGAACGAGGTGTAGCCGGCGCCGAAATCGTCGATCGCGATCTTGCTGCCGTAGTTCTTCAGCCGGGTGACGAAGCCGCGGACGTCGTCGATATCCTGGATCGCGACGGTTTCGGTGATTTCCACGATCAGCCGCTCGGCGACGCCGGGATGGGCGCGCATCAGCGACTCGATCGAGGCCCACCAGTCCGGGTCCATCGTGGTGTCGGGCGAGATGTTGAGGCTGAGCCGGACATTCGGATGCTCCGCCAGTTCGGCCACCACCAGTTCGAGCACGCGGTGGTCGACCAGCCGGATCAGGCCGAGCTTTTCCGCGACGGGAACGATATCGGGCGCCAGCAGGACCTGGCCGTCGTCCTGCTCCATCCGCACCAGGCATTCGTAGAACGCGGCATCGCGCGAGCGCGCCTCGACCACCGGCTCGAACGCCATCACGATGCGGCGCTCATTCAGCGCGGTGACGATCTCATCGGTGACGCGGATATTGACGCGGCGCTGGGCGTCGCGCTCGACATTCGGGCGCCACAGCGAAAACGATCCGGAGCGGCGGCGCTTGGCGCTGTCGAGCGTTTCATGGGCCCGGTTGATCGCCTCGTCGGCATTGCGCGCGTAGCGCGGCACGCTGACCGCGCCGATCGAGGCGGTGACCGAAACCGGACCGGATCTGGTCGGCCCCACCTCGTCGCGAATTCCGGCCAGGAAGCGTTCGGCGGCGACATTCATGTCGTCGACGGTGCAGTTCTTCAGGATCAGGCCGAACTTGTTGCCGGAGAAGCGGCCGAGCACGTCGCCGCCGCGCAGCCGCGCGCGAATCCGTCTCGCCACTTCCGAAATCACCGCATCCGCGACGTCGAAGCCAAAGGCATCGTTGATGCGCGCCAGATGATCGATCCCGATCAGCATGAAGGCGCAGGAGGTGCGGAAGCGCGAGGCTTCCTCGACGGCCTCGGCCAGCGATCCGACCAGATGGGTGCGGTTGAGCTCGCCGGTCAGGGGATCGTTGCGCGACAGTTTCAAGAGCTGCTCGTCGCGGGCGTGGCGCTCGTTGTTGATTCGGACGATGCCGTGGGCGCGCGCCGGCCTGCCGTCGGCGCCGGCAAACCAGCAGCCGGTCTCCTCGATCCAGAGCACCGGCGCCGCGGTGGAGGTCCGCACCCCGTATTCGATCCGGTAGGGCACGCCGTCACCGCCGCGCGCCGGCGAGGAATGGCCGAGCGCGTCCAGCCGCACCCCGCGCGCCGGCTCGATCAGTTTGGAGAATTCGGCGCCGCTGGCCAGCGACTCCGGCGGAATGTCCGGGAAGACCTGACTGAGATGATCGCTCCAGACCAACGCGTCGGTGGCGATATCCCACGCGAAGGCGGCCTGGCCGAGCGAAGCGAGGATGGTCGATGCTTGCGGAAGAGCGGATGTCACAATCGCCTCGTTTCGGGACACGGCCTGATGATTCTCTGCGTCTAGGATAGTCCCTGTTTCGCTCCCGACCAGCGCGGATTGCGCAAAAGTGAGCATCGGCGCCTGCGATCAGGATACGCGCGAATCGTTAAGGGCGACAACGCAGGGCGTTTTTCTGCGGGGAAACCTCGCGCATTCCGGCGAAACATCGCATTGCGCCAAATTCGTCAATGCTCTGGAAGCCACGTTGCACGGTGGCCGGGAACCAAACCGCGAGAACCGGCATGGGGATTGCGATGAAGGATTCGGAAAAGGGCGTCACGCCCCAAAATGTGACAGTTCAACCGGATTTCGATCTGCAATGTCAGACGACAGGCGACCAGGGCAAGCGGGGGATGACGGCGGCGGTGCCAACGCCCGGCCGGCCTGCGTTGCGCTGGTGCCGGTGGCGCAGCCGACGGAATGGACCAGGACGGCCCACCAGGCGCCCTCGCGGCCGGCCTCGACCTTTGTCGCCCAATTGCTCGCAACCGCCGAGCAGGCCCCGCAAACCCGCGGGCTGCGCCGGGCCACGGCGGCGGACGCGCAGACCGCTTACGGCGCCAGCCGGCAGCCGGCCCGCGCCGCCGGCATCCGGACCCGGCAAGTCATCTGACAAATCATCTGAATTGAGAGTTAGCGCGGCTTTTCCGGCGACGGGTGCGAACCATCGCCGGGCTGCAGACCGGGCGACGGCACCTCCGGCGAGGGCGCCGGCGGCGTGGCCTCGGAATGCACGATGTTCGGTTCCACGCGATCCGGCGGCACGGCATCGGCGGCGGGCGCTGAAGAGGCCGGCGCTGAGGGGGCCGGCGCGGCCACCGGTTCGAACTGGGTTTCGGGCTCGGCCGGCTCGGTCTTGCGCACGTCCCGCCGCGAAACGGCAGCAGCCGTCGCCGGCGCGGCGCGCCGCGCCCGCAGCGCGATGCCCGACAGGACATCCACCAGGGCCATCAGCGTCAGCAGGAAAAAGGTCGACGTGCCGAATTGCGGCAGCAGCACGAATTCCGCAGCCGCGCCGCAGAACACCAGAAGCGAAAGCAGATGATCGGTAAGATACTTCGCACCAGGCCGCGCGCCCTTGATGACCTCAAACAGCAGCATCAGGATGCCAAGCGTCAGCAGGACATCGCTCAGCGTCACCGGCAGACCCGTGCCGGACGGCAGCGGCAATGTGAACAGCGATGCGGCGAACGACACGTCGCGCATCAGGAAGGCGATGATGTTGTAGATCGCCAGCGGAATCAGAAGCAGCGGAAAACCGATCATCGACGGCGAGGCCTTCTTTTCAGGCAAGAGCGAACCATCCAGCTCGCGACAAGGAACCGTCTTATCTCACTCGTTGGCCAAATTCAGGCCGACATTGCCTATCCCTTGGGTCCCGGCTCTGCGGCGCATCGTGACCGGACGATGCTTCGCATCGCAGGGGGAACGCTGCACCGCGTCCGGGACACGTGATCGTATCGGCTCTCGCCCTATCCGCGTTCCCCGGACGCAGTGCAGCGCGAAGCGGTGCGCTGCAGATCCGGGGCCCAAACGCCAAGCGATGCTGCCAATCGCACGCAGCAAGACCCGACTGACGCGCGGTCAGGATTCCTTCTTGGCCTTCAGAACCTGACGGCCCTTGTACATGCCGGTCTTCAGATCGAGGTGGTGCGGACGGCGCAATTCGCCGGAATCCTTGTCCTCGGCATAGGTCGGCTTCTTGAGCGCGTCCGCCGAGCGGCGCATGCCACGCCGCGAGGGCGATGTTTTTCTTCGGGGAACGGCCATGTCGGTGTCCTCTAGGGGTGTTGTCGGAGGCATCGTCCGCAGTGGACGCCCGGCGCCGACGAAGCGCGGGCTGAAATGCCGATAAGGCCGCGCTTATAGAGGATGGAATGCCCCAAAGCTAGGTTCAAAATACGCCCAAATGGCTCAAAAAGCGCGATTTTCCCGCCAGCACCGTTGCAACCCCGTGGACTGTGCCCGGGCCATATAGGTTCCGGCCAGGCGGCGTACCCCGGGGCCGGGCTTGCGGGCGCTGCGCCTGACCGGATTGGGCAGGATCGCCGCCAAAAGGGCTGCCTCCCGCCGCGACAGAGTGGAGGCGGAACGGCCGAAGGCATAGGAAGCCCCCGCTTCGGCGCCGAACTGGCCGGAGGGGCCGAGTTCGGCGATATTGAGATAGATTTCCAGGATCCGCTGTTTTTCCAGCACCAGATCGATCCAGATCGCCAGCGGCATCTCCAGGACCTTGCGGATCACGCTGCGGCCCGGCCACAGGAACAGGTTTTTCGCCACCTGCTGGGTGATGGTGGAGCCGCCGCGCGCCACCTCGCCGTCCTCCGCGTCGTCGATCACCTCGCGCAGCGCACCCCAGTCGATGCCGTGGTGGCTGCAGAATTTGGCATCCTCGGAGGCCACCACCGAGCGCGGCAGCGCCGGCGAAATGGCGTCGAAATCGATCCATTGCCGCGATACCGGCGCGCCGGTCAGCCAGCGCCAGGCCATCAGCGCCGACACCGGATGGCCAACGCGATAGAACGGCGCCAGCAGGTATGGCAGCAACAGCACGGCCAGCAATATCAACAGCCCTGCGCGAACCGTTCGTCGCATCAGCCCTCGATACCTTCGACGCTGACGAGGCGCGCCGAGCTGCATTCGTCCCTGATCGGCTTGAGGCCCTGATACACCGGTCCGTTGTAGAAGGCTGCCCACGCCGCCGGGGACGGAAATTCAAGGATCACAATGCGGCGCGGCGACCAGTCGCCCTCATGCACCTCGTGCGCCCCGCCCCGGGCGAGATATCTCGCCCCCGCCGCCTCCAGCGCCGGCTTTACCTGGCTCATGAAATCCTGGTAGCGGGCGAGGTCGCGGATCTCGACATCGAAAATGACATAAGCGGGCATCGGGGCCTCCTTCCGGCCAAACCCTAACATGGGCCGGCGTCCAGTGGCCACGATGGCGGAATTGACGAAGCCCCCGTCATAAAGGATGGTCCGGCCAACTCGATCTGGAGCTATTCTTGATGACGACCGGCACTGCAGCAACCGACTTTGCAAAACGACTGGACCAGACCGCTGAAGATACCGAGGCCCTGCTGGCAAAGCTGTTGTCCGACACGCTTCTGCCCGACGAGATCGCGCGGCCGAAGCGGCTGATGGACGCCATGCGCTATTCCAGCCTCGGCGGCGGCAAACGCCTGCGGCCGTTCCTGGTGGTCGAGAGTTCCGCCATGTTCAGCGTGCCGCGCGAGGCGGCGCTGCTGGCCGGCGCCGCGCTCGAATGCATCCACTGCTATTCGCTGATTCATGACGACCTGCCTGCCATGGACAACAGCGACCTGCGCCGCGGCCGGCCGACGCTGCACAAGCAGACCGACGACGCCACCGCGATCCTGGCCGGCGACGCGCTGCTGACGCTGGCCTTCGACATCATCACCCGCGACGAGATCCACAGCGACGCGACGGTGCGGCTGAAGCTGACGCGCGCGCTGGCGCGGGCTTCGGGATTGGGCGGCATGGTCGGCGGCCAGATGCTCGACCTCGCCGGCGAGGGCCGGTTCGGCGACCGCGAACCGGTCGACGTGGCGCGGCTGCAGCAGATGAAGACCGGCGCGTTGTTGCGCTATGGCTGCATCGCCGGCGCCATCCTCGGCCAGTCCTCGCAGCAGCAATACCAGGCGCTCGACGATTACGGCCGCGCGCTCGGCGAAGCGTTCCAGATCGCCGACGACCTGCTCGACGTCGAGGGCGATGCCGCGGCGCTCGGCAAGCAGACCGGGCAGGACGCGGCGCTGGGCAAGACCACCTTCGTCACCCAGCTCGGCATCGACGGCGCCAAGCAGCGCGTGCGCGATCTGCTGGCCACGGCCGATTCCGCGCTCTCGATCTTCGGCGCCAAAGGCGACGTGCTGCGCGCGGCGGCCCGGTTCGTCGCCGAACGCAAGAACTGACGTGCCGGCAGTATCGCGGCGAGCAATCCAAGGACATAGGCCCCGCATTGCGGGGCCTATGTTGGTTTCTCCGTTGTAGAGTTGGGCTCCGGCGTGTTCGACAACACGCGGCCGTTACGGGCACACGCCCGACATGATGGCGCTTTGGGAGTTGCAACCCCTTTCACGCTCGATGCCGGTAAGCGGCTGGCCTCTGGACCCCAGCCCTGCACCAATCCGTGTCCGGGAATGCCCGGCAATCCCCTGCCTTGCTTGCGGAACTTGCCTTGCTCCCCGAGCCTGCCGTGGTTCGGGTTTGTGGCGCTTGGCAACCGGCTTCGCGCGGCGCTTCTCGCACTCATTGTCGTCGTTGAGGAACGAGCCCCTGGCGCAGGTGATCCTGGTGCAACTGTCGCCATCGGCCTTGTAGCCGTGCTCGCAAACCACCGGGCAGACCCGCGCCGTCTTCAGCTTGATGGTGTCGAGCGCGTCGGTCGAGGCCAGCTTGGTGTCGAATTTGGTCTTGGCGTAACGGTTGAACAGGGTCAGCGAACGCTTCGAAGTCGTGTCCCAGTTGCCGTCGGCCTCCGCGCTGAGGCAGCCGACGCGGCGCAGCTCGGCCTGCAGCGATTTGTTGACCTCGGTCTGCGGGACGCCCGCATTGACCGCGGCGAGATTGGGCGTCTCCGACCCGACCGCCGGCGCAATCGCGGCGACCCTGGTGTCGGGCGCGGCCTTTTCAGCCTCGACCCTCTTCTGCTCGGCGGCCGCTGCCTGATCCTGCGCAACCTGCTTGGCCTTTTCGGCCGCGACACGGGCCTGCTCCGCGGCTTTCGCGTCAGCGTCGGCCTTGGCCTGCTGGCTTTGCTGCGCGCCTTCGGCGGCAAGCCGCGCCCGCTCCTGTTCGGCCCGCTGCGCCTTTTCGGTGGCGGCGACACGGGCGGCTTCGGCCGCGAACTTCTCCAGCTGAAGCTTGGCGAGGCTGGCGTAGAAACCATCCGGATATTGCGCAAGGAACGCGTTCATCGCGCTCCTGTTGCCGATCTGCAGCGCCAGCTCGTAGGCCCGGCGGGATTCGGCTTGCGGACTGGGCGCGGGCGTCGCCGGTGCCGCCCTGGTCGGAGCCGGCACCAGCGGCACGTCTTCGCCGCCGAGCGAGCCATAGACAAACGGCTCCTGCCGGTTGCTGGTGGTCTTCAACACCTCGTCGCGGACGAAGCCGAACGCACGGCGCACATCGAGCCCCGGCGTGGTCAGATGCTTCGACAGCGCCATTGTGAACGGGCTGTTCTTGCCGTCGCCGTCCGCCGCGGTCGAGCCGGCCTTGGCCGAATAGGCGATCAGCACGTTCGGGCTGGTCGGCTCGATCTTGGCGAGACCATGGCCGATCGCGCGCGTCGCGACGGTTCGTTTCATGTTCTTCGAGAACGGATTGTCGCGGCAGGCATCCAAGATCACCAGCCGCAGCTTCTTGGCGGGTTCGATCGCGAGCAGCACGCGATCGAGCGAAAGGGCTTCGTCATAGACGTCGGTATCGCGTTCCAGCTTGGCATCCACCGGAATCAGATAATTGGCGCCGTCCACCTCGATGCCATGGCCGGCGTAATAGACCACGGCGATATCGGCATCGCGGGCACGATCGGCAAAATCGCGCAGCGCGCGGCGCGTTTCGGCCGCCGGCAGATCCTGGCGCGAATCGACGACGTCGAAGCCGGCGCCCCTGAGGGTCGCGGCGATCACGGCGCCGTCATTGACCGGGTTGGGAAGCTTCGCGACGTTCCGGTACGCGGCATTGCCGAGCACCAGCGCCACGCGCTTTTCAGCCCATGCCGGCTGGCACACCAGCAGAAGTGCTGCGGCAGCGAGGAAAAACTGGCGCAATCCTGAGCGCAATCCTGGGAATCCGGGCGATTTCATCATGACGCTTCTCATGCAGTGGCCGATATTAGTACTGGAGCCTGCCTATCAGAAGCCGGCGGCTGGTCCTGTGAGGGAGATCACGCCCGAAATTGGCGCGATCGGCGGCCTCCGTAGCCAGGCCATCCTAAGTCGCTGGCGGAAATGGAACTCCTCGTCATTAGTACCGCCAGAGCGGCATCGGTTCGCACTTTTTCGATCACGTTTTTGGCGCGCACTCTTACCCTACCCTGGAGGGGGAGGGTAAAACTTGCGGCGCTAATCGGCCTTGCGCTTGACCTGCACCCACCGGCTGCTGACACCCACGGGATCGCCGCTTGCCTTCACCTCTTCCTTGTATCGCTCGATCTCCTCGTCATCCACGCCGGCATCGCTCATGGCGTAGCTCACCCGGCGCAGGATCGGCCAAAGTTGATCGCCCAAATCAGCCAGCTTGACCTTGATATGCGGATACCTCGAAGCCTGCTCCGTTCCGACCTGCGTCCCTGATGCCTCCGCCAATGACTTTCCCGCCGCCTGCCTTGCAAACATCGCCTCGAACAATTCGCTGGAACGCCGCAGCCCGTCGCTGCTCAATGCCACCGATTTCGACTCGCCGGCCGGATCGTCGATCATTCCCTTTTGGTGCAGCCGGTCCAGTGTTTCCGAATCGAAGCCCTTCGAGGCCCGATCCTGATCGTGAAGGGTGAGATGGAGCAACGCCAGAACTGCGTCATCGATTCGGTCCGTGTCGATCGTCATCGCGATATCTCCCCAAGCCATGCAACTCCTGCAATCATTACAGGGAACGCGCAGGTCTTGCCACGTTCCCCGGCAGAAATTTCTTCATTCGATTTTTCCGAACGCACCACACGCTTCCGTGTCGCGGATCATGCAAGTCATCCGTAGCGCGGCCCCTCCATTCGTGGCTTAATCCGATCCAGATAAATTCCATGCAAGGGAGCCCCAACGTGAGCCATGACCGTTCCAGCGTCGAAGCCGTCGTCCAGCATTATTTCGATGGCCTGTACGAAGGCAGCGCCGAGAAGCTCGGCGCGATCTTCGACCCTTCCGCCGATCTGCGCTGGGTGGAAAAAGGAGAGCTGCAGGTTCTGAGCGTGCCGGATTGGCTCGATCGCGTCAGCAAGCGCCCTTCCGCCAAGGCCGAGGGAAAGCCGCGAGAGGATTTCATCGTGACGATCGACCGCTCGGATGAATCCACCGCCTTCATCAAGGTGCGCTGCCAGTTGCCGCCGCGCTACTTTACGGACTATCTGGTGGCGATGAAGCTGGCCGACGGCTGGAAGATCGTCTCGAAGTCCTACCGCTACGATCTGCGCGAGTAGCAACAGTTCGACTTCCCGCTCGGGTCGCGTTAACCCCGCCCGCAGGTATAGATGTGAGGGGTGAGGCACAACGTCACACAAACACCGCTGTCATCGCCCGGCTTGACCGGGCGACCGAGTATTCCAGAGATGCATGAGATTACCGAGAAGCCGCGGCGTACTGGGCGGATTCAACCGGTCGTCGCAACACTAGGTGTATGTCTCACTTGTAGGAATTCGTCGAGGGTTTCCGCCGGTGTTTTCCAGCCAAGGGTTTTGCGGGGCCTTGTGTTGAGTGCGAGGGCTACCGCCTCAAGGTCATCG
>JBDRNF010000024.1:0-20272 GCA_043811435.1 Pseudomonadota bacterium | reverse complement strand
TGCGCTTTTGCCACCGTCGCCCGCACGCCTTAAGCTTGCGAACTTGACACCAGCCATTGGGGTGTCGGGACCACACGATTTCGCCGTCCGCTTCAGGCGCCCGGGTCAGGAGCGCCATCCGCGTCCACCGCCTCCCCGTCCCGCATTGGTGACCTTGCGCAACGCCCCTCTGGATGGGACGGGATGGCTGGACATATAGCCGATTTCCTATTTCTGGAAAACAGAAATATTTTTCTGCGAGGGACTTGACACGAATTCCGATAAACCGAAGCGATTTGCCCGTCGGGTCATACTCAACTTGTCGTCGTCCGGCTTGACCGGACGATCCAGTATTCCAGAGGCCGTGTGTCCGGCTGACAAGCCGCGGCGTACTGGGTCGCCCGGTCAAAGCCGGGCGATGACGGCGGTGGGGATGGAAGTGCGGTGCCGTCTCGCCCTACGCCGCGCGGATGTTCGCCATGAAGCGGTCGAGTTCCTCGCGCAGCCTTGTGCTTTCGCTCGACAGGGTGCGGGCCGAACTGAGCACTTCCTCGGAAGCGGAGCCGGTTTCGGTGGCGCCGCGGTTGACCTGCATGATGTTGGCGGCGGCCTGCTGGGTGCCCTGGGCTACGGTCTGAACGCTGCGCGAGATTTCCTGCGTGGCGGAGCTCTGCTGCTCCACCGCGCTGGCGATCGATGCGGCGATGTCCGAGATCTGGCCGATGGTGCCGCCGATTTCCTTGATGGCGGCAACCGATTCCTGGGTCGCGCCCTGCATGCCCAGGATGTGCGACGATATCTCGTCGGTCGCCTTCGCGGTCTGGCTGGCGAGCGATTTGACTTCGGAGGCGACGACGGCGAACCCGCGGCCGGCGTCGCCGGCGCGGGCGGCCTCGATGGTGGCATTCAGCGCCAGCAGATTGGTCTGCTCGGCGATCGCCGTGATCAGCTTGACCACGTCGCCGATCTCCTGGGCCGCGCGTGACAATTTGCCGATGCGGCCGTCGGTCTGCTGGGCCTGGGTCACCGCCGCGTCCGCGATCTTGTTGGATTCGCGCACCCGCCTTCCGATCTCGTTGACGGAGGCGGAAAGCTCCTCGGTCGCGGTGGCGACCGATTGCATGTTGCTGGAGGCTTCTTCCGATGAGCCGGCGACCTGGCTGGACAGGCTCTGAGTGGTTTCGGCGGTACGCGTCAGCGTCCCGGCCGCGGATTCCAGCTGTACCGCCGAGGCCGAAACGTTCGAGACGATGGCGCCCACGGCGGTTTCGAAATCGTCGGCGAAGCGGATCAGTTCGGCGCGACGCGCCGCGCTGCTCGCCTTGTTCTGGGCCTCATGGGTCGCGGCATCGCGCTCGGCCTTGGCGATGGCCTGAAGCTTGAATTCCTCCACCGCGCCCGCCATTTCGCCGATCTCGTCCTTGCGCCCGAGGCCGGGCAGCACGACGTCGAAATTGCCGCCGGCGAGTTCGCGCATGGCCTTGCACATCGTCGTTATCGGCCTGGCAATTCCCCTGCCCAGCAACAGCGCCCATACCGCGCCGAGCAGGAAGCCGCCGGCCGCAAGCATCACAATCAGGCGCTCGGTCTCGCCGATCAGCGCGTTGGTGCCGGATTCGAGCCGTTGCTGATCGGACACCAGGTCGGCCTTCAGGGTGGCTGCGCCCTGCATGATCGCGGTGGCCGACTCCGTCATCTTGGCCGTTTGTTCGCCGATCGATTTCGAATTGTCGATCAGCTTCATCAGCGACTTGCGGTAGTCCTCGAACAGCCCGAAAATCTCCTTGAGGGACTCGACCAGCTTCGGATCGGTCGTCGAGATCGCCTTCAGCGAATTCTCGACGAATTTGAGCCGCGCCAGCGCGCTGTTGGCCACCGTCATGTCGGCATTGATGACGAAGGTATTGGCGAGCGCGGTCGCGGCCTGATATTGCGAGGCGACCTGTTTGGCACCGAGTTCGACGGCCGGAAGTTCGGCGTCGGCGGCGTTGCTCGCGAGATCGTCGAGCTTGTAACGCAGGCTGGTGCCGCCGCGCGTCAGCTGGTTTTGCGTGACCAGCGCGCTGTCCTGCTTGAGCCTGAGGATCTCGGCGAAGATCTTGCTGAAATTCTGGAATTCCTTGTCCAGCCGCGCGACCTGATCGCGCCGCGCCGGATTGGCCGTGCCCTTCATCGATTGATCGATGGCGCCCTTCAGGCCGGCCTCGGCGGCCAGCGCCGCCTTGCCGTCCTCTTCCTTGCCGGTCACCACGAAATAGCGCGCCAGCGACCGGTACGAGATCAGTTCGCGGTCGATATTGCGCGCCAGGTCGGCTTCCGACACGCTGTGGCGGTAGGTGGCGACGCCCGCGGCGACCCGCTCGAAACCGAGAAAGGCGATGCCCATGCTGGCGGCCGAAATGGCGAGCGTGACGGCAAAACCGAGGATGATCTTGGGGCGAAGCCGCAAGGTCGGGAGTTTCGACGCTATCGAGGTCGATCCGGCACGCTCAGACATTCCCACCGCAAACCCCCATCGTCTCATCCCAAACAGGCGGGATCGGGGGCGCGAACTCCCGATCCCGTGCTGAAAACTAGGGCAGAATGGATAAGGGGCCGTAAATTTGGGGCGGATTGGCGTGAAGTCATGGCGAGGACCGGCCCCGATGGATGAACCAAGCACCGCTGTCATCGCCCGGTTTAACCGGGCGACCCAGTATCCCAGAGGCGTTTAAGATAGATCGAGAGGCCACGGCGTACTGGATCGCCCGGTCACGCCGGGCGACGACAGTTTTGATTGTGGCGGCCGGCTTTCCGGAGCCCCGCCTTCATCAGGCTACGGGATGCCCCCGCTCGCTGCACGAGCGACCCAAGAGCGAGCTTTGCTCGTCTCGACCCCTCCAGGCCCCTCCAGGGGAGGGTAGGAGAGCGCGCCAGATGCCGAACACGACATCACAATGACCGTCCCGACAAAAAATCCTAGTTGCAAAGTTCCGGCAGCGTGCTTCTAATTAGAACAATTAAAAATCATCGGGAGGTATCACGCGTGGCTACCATCAAATTGACGGTGAACGGCAAGGCTGTATCGGCTGACGTCGAGGACCGGACGCTCCTCGTCCATCTCCTGCGCGAGACCCTGAACCTGACCGGCACCCATGTCGGCTGCGACACCAGCCAGTGCGGCGCCTGCGTCGTCCATATCGACGGCAAGGCGGTCAAGTCATGCACCGTGCTGGCGGGACAGGCCGAAGGCTGCAACGTCACCACCATCGAGGGGATCTCGAAGGGCGACGAGCTGCATCCGATGCAGGCCGCATTCCGCGACAATCACGGCCTGCAATGCGGTTACTGCACGCCGGGCATGATCATGTCGTCGATCGACATCGTCAACCGCTACGGCGGCAAGCTCGATGAGGCGACGGTCCGGCACGAGCTGGAAGGCAACATCTGCCGCTGCACCGGCTACCACAACATCGTCAAATCGGTGCTCGACGCCGCCGGCCGCATGAACGTTGCGCAGGCGGCGGAATAGTCCCGCGTCCTGCACGGCCAGAACTTCGAAATTCAGAAAACAGACCGCCGACGCGCCTTCGAAAATCCGGCGCTGACGATGCGGTCCGACAGGGAGAGATCCGATGGGTGTTGAGGGCATTGGCGCCAGCGTAGTGCGCAAGGAAGACCGGCGTTTCATCACGGGCCGCGGCCGCTACGTCGACGACATCAAGCTGGTGGGCCTGACCCACGCGCATTTCGTCCGCAGCCCCCACGCGCATGCCAAAATCAAGAGCATCGACATCGCGGCTGCGAAGGATATGCCGGGCGTGGTCGGGGTACTGACCGGACAGGAGATCGTCGACGACAAGGTCGGCAACCTGATCTGCGGCTGGGCGATCACGTCGAAGGACGGCACCGGCATGAAGATGGGTGCGTGGCCGGCGATGGCGCCGGAAATCGTGCGCTTTGCCGGACAGGCGGTCGCGGTGGTGATTGCCGAGACCAAGAACCAGGCCAGGGACGCGGCGGAAGCCGTCGTCGTCGACTATGAGGAACTGCCGGTTGCGTCCGATATCCGCGCCGCGATCAAGGATGGCGCGCCGCAGCTGCATCCGGAAGCCCCGGGCAATGTGATCTACGACTGGACCATCGGCGAGGAAGCCGCCACCGACGCCGCGTTCAAGGCGGCGGCCAACGTGGTCTCGCTCGACATCACCAACAACCGGCTGGTGCCGAACGCGATGGAGCCGCGCGCGGCGATCGCCGAATACAACGACGCCGAGGAGCATTTCACGCTCTACACGACCTCGCAGAACCCGCATGTCGCCCGCCTGGTGCTGTCGGCGTTCTACAACATCGCGGCCGAGCACAAGCTGCGGGTGGTGGCGCCCGATGTCGGCGGCGGCTTCGGCTCGAAGATCTTCATCTACCCCGAGGAAATGGTGGCGCTGTGGGCCTCCAAGAAGGTGCGGCGCCCGGTGAAGTGGACCGGCGATCGCTCGGAAGCCTTCCTCACCGACGCCCATGGCCGCGATCACCTGACCAAGGCCGAGATGGCGTTCGACAAGGACAACAAGGTCACCGCGCTGCGGGTCAAGACCTACGCCAATCTCGGCGCCTATATGTCGCTGTTCTCCTCCTCGGTGCCGACCTATCTCTATGCGACGCTGCTGTCGGGCCAGTACAACATTCCCAACATCTTCGCCGAAGTGATCAGCGTCTACACCAACACCACCCCGGTCGACGCCTATCGCGGCGCCGGCCGGCCGGAAGCCAGTTTCGTGGTGGAACGGCTGATGGAAACCGCGGCGCGGCAGTTGAAGGTCGATCCGGCGGAATTGCGCCGCAAGAACTTTATTACGACCTTCCCGCACCAGACGCCCGTGATCATGGCCTACGACGTCGGCGATTTCGGCGCCTCGCTGGATGCCGCGATGAAGGCGATCGACTATGCCGGATTCCCCGCGCGCAAGGCCAAGGCCAAGGCCGAAGGCAAGCTGCGTGGCATCGGCATCTCCTGCTACATCGAGGCCTGCGGCATCGCGCCGTCGAAGGCGGTCGGCAGCCTGGGCGCTGGCGTCGGCCTGTGGGAATCCGCCGAGGTCCGCGTCAACCCGGTCGGCACCATCGAAATCCTCACGGGATCGCACAGCCACGGCCAGGGCCACGAGACCACCTTCGCGCAACTGGTCGCGGGCCGGCTCGGCATTCCGATCAGCCAGGTCTCGATCGTGCACGGCGACACCGACAAGGTGCAGTTCGGCATGGGCACCTACGGCTCGCGCTCGGCGGCGGTCGGCATGTCCGCGATCTTCAAGGCGATGGAGAAGGTCGAGGCCAAGGCGAAGAAGATCGCCGCGCATCAGCTGGAGGCGTCCGAGGCCGACATCGTGATCGAGAACGGCGAGTTCAAGGTCACCGGCACCGACAAGTCGATCGCGCTGCCGATGGTGGCGCTCGCGGCCTATACCGCGCACAATCTGCCTGATGGCATGGAGCCCGGCCTCAAGGAGGGCGCGTTCTACGATCCCACCAACTTCACCTTCCCGGCCGGCGCCTATATCTGCGAGATGGAAGTCGACGCCGGCACCGGCAAGACCTCCTTCGTCAATTTCGTCGCCGCCGACGATTTCGGCACGCTGATCAACCCGATGATCGTCGAGGGCCAGGTCCATGGCGGCCTCGCCCAGGGCATCGGCCAGGCGCTGCTGGAAGGCGCGGTTTACGACAGTTCCGGCCAGCTCCAGACCGCGTCGTTCATGGACTACACCATGCCGCGCGCCGACGATCTGCCGTCGTTCAAGCTGTCGCACACCACGACGGAATGTCCGGGCAATCCGCTGGGGGTCAAGGGCTGCGGCGAGGCCGGCGCGATCGGCGCATCGGCCGCCGTCATCAACGCCATTACCGACGCCATCGGCAACAACAAGCTTGAGATGCCGGCCTCACCCGACCGGGTGTGGCACGCGATTCACGGTTAAGAGGGAGCAGCACCATGTACGAGACAACCTATCACCGCCCCTCCAGCGTCGACGAAGCCGTGGCATTGTTCGGCAAGGGTTCGGACTCAAAGTATCTGGCCGGCGGCCACACCCTGCTTCCGGTCATGAAGCAGCGGCTGGCCTCGCCGTCCGACGTGATCGATCTCGGCAAGATCAAGGATCTGGTCGGCATCGAACCGACCGGCGACGGCATCATGATCAAGGCCGCGACCATCCATTACGACGTGGCCACCAGCGACACCGTGAAGAAGGCGATCCCGGCGCTGGCTTACCTCGCCTCGCTGATCGGCGATCCGGCCGTGCGATATCGCGGCACGATCGGCGGCTCGATCGCCAACAACGATCCCGCGGCGGACTACCCGGCGGCGGTGCTGGCGCTCGGTGCCACGATCAAGACCAACAAGCGCACGATCCCGGCGGACGAATTCTTCAAGGGACTGTTCGCGACCGCGCTCGCGGACGGCGAGATCATCACCGCCGTGTCGTTCCCGGTCCAGGCCAAGGCGGGCTATGCCAAATTCCCGCACCCGGCCTCGCGTTTTGCCCTGACCGGGGTGTTCGTCGCCAGGACCCCGGCGGGCGACGTCCGTGTCGCCGCCACCGGCGCCTCGCAGAACGGGGTGATGCGGGTGCCTGCTATCGAGGCCGCGCTGAAGGCCAACTGGTCGGCGGGCGCGCTCGACAACGTCACGATTTCCACCGACGGCCTGCTGGCCGATATCCATGGCTCCTCGGCCTATCGCGCCAACCTGATCAAGGTGATGGCGCAGCGCGCGGTGACCGCGGCGGGTTGATCCGGCTCACATCTCGTTCCCCGGACGCAACGCAGCACGAAAGTGATGCGCTGCTGCGCCGGGGTCCAGATTCGCGCTGAATTCCGTGTCAAGGTGGGTCCCCGGCTCTGCGTCGCACCGCAAGCGCGCTGCGCCGCGTCCGGGACACGAGACCGCCCATGAATCGGCGGGTAGAAACTCTCGTTCCCCGGCTCAGCAGCGCAGCACGAAAGTGATGCGCTGCTGAGCCGGGGTCCATAACAGTGTCGCGAAAGCGTGGGTCCCGGCTCTGCGTCGCAAACGCGCCGCGTCCGGGACACGAGACCGTTTGCGCCGCTCTGTATTTGGTCACATTCCAGCCAATTGATGCTTGCCATAGGCTCGCCAAGGCGGGACAATTTAGCTAATCAACTAACTAAGAAATGCCTCCCGGGAGAAAAACAACGTGCTCGATAAACCGGCCCCCAATTCCTCCACCCGCACCTCCGGCCCGCTGGCGGGCTTCCGCATCGTCGAATTCGCCGGCATCGGGCCCGGTCCCTTTGCCTGCATGATGCTGGCCGACATGGGCGCGGAGGTGGTGACGCTCGACCGCGTCGGCGCCAAAAAGAACATGAAATCGGTGGCCGGGCGCGGACGGAAGGTGGTCGAACTCGACCTCAAGGACAAGGCCGCGGTGGCGCAGGTACTCGACCTGCTCGCCAATGCCGATGCGCTGATCGAGGGTTTTCGGCCCGGCGTGATGGAGCGGCTCGGACTCGGGCCCGAATTGGTGCAGGCCCGCAACCCGCGGCTGGTCTATGGCCGCATGACCGGATGGGGCCAGGAAGGCCCGCTGGCGCAGGCCGCCGGCCACGACATCAACTACATCTCGGTGACCGGCGCGCTGGCCGCGATCGGGCCGAAGGAGCGGCCGGTGCCGCCGCTCAATTTGGTCGGCGATTTCGGCGGCGGCGCGCTCTACGTCGTGGTCGGCGTGCTCGCGGCCCTGCTGGAAGCCTCGAAATCCGGCAAGGGCCAGGTGGTGGACGCCGCGATGTGCGACGGCGCGGCCTCGCTGATGTCGATGTTCTTCGACATGACCGCGATCGGGCGCTGGACCGAAGGCCGCGAACAGAATTTCCTCGACGGCGGCGCGCATTTCTACGGCGTCTATGAATGTTCCTGCGGCAATTTCGTCTCGATCGGATCGATCGAACCGCAATTCTACGCGCTGCTGCGAAAACATGCCGATCTCACCGACGCCGATTTCGACGCGCAGATGGACCGCAAGGCCTGGCCGGCGCTGAAGGAAAAACTGACCAAGGTGTTCAAGAGCAAGAGCCGCGAGGACTGGTGCAAGATCATGGAAGGCACCGACATCTGCTTTGCGCCTGTTCTGACCATGGCGGAAGCGCCCAAACATCCGCACATGGCCGCGCGCAAGATCTTCGTCGAGCGCCACGGCGTGACGCAGCCCGCCCCGGCGCCAAGGTTTTCGCGCACGCCGTCGGCGATCCGCGAGCCGGAGGCGGCGGATATTGCCGGTCTCGCCAGCGCGTGGAAGGCGGGGAGATAGGGACTCTGGTCTCCCCCCAGGCCTCCAATCGCGGATCGATTCCGCGCGCATCATGGGAACGTGGTGTCGGACCGGCTCCGTCGGCCGGCCATCACATTTTCGCCACGTGTCTGACAATTACCGGACAAGCGGTCACACTGTTAACTCATTGATCGGATTTCCTGCGTTGATCCCGTCGCGTCAGCCTTGACGCGTCCCGCACTGACTTGTCCGAGCCCAGCGTCGAGGCCGGTCGCGCGTTATAGTCCGATCAAATCCTGACATCGATTGTGCGTGCGAGGTGCGCGCGGTCGTATCCTTGTCGCCTTCTGGACGCAGGGAGGCGTCGACAAAGCGAAAGACGGAATTCCGCATGGCGTCGCGCGCATTTCTCAAGCTGCTTCCGCTGATCTTCCTGATGGCCGCGGCAGGCCACGGCGCCGCACAGGGCGTTGATCGGCAGACCGCTGCACCCGTCGCAAGTCAACCGGCCGCCAGTCCGCCGGCCGCGGCCGCCGCGCCGGCAACCTCCCCGGCACAACAGCCCCCACCGCCGCAATCGGCCGCAGGCAAGGCGACCGATCCGAAGGATCTGCAAAGGCTGCTGGATACCCTCACCGACGACAAGGCCAGAGGTGAATTTATCGTGCGTCTGCGCGGCCTCGTCGAAGCGCAAGCCCAGGATGAGCGTCCCGCCGAAGCACGCCAGGACTGGCTGGCGGGCGCCACCGAATCGCTGGGAGATGTTTCCAGATCGATCCTCGGATTCGCGGGCGAACTGGAACAACTGCCCGACCTCGGACAACGCGCCATCACAAGCCTGTCCGATCCGGCGACGCTGAAATGGCTGTCCGGCGCGATCGCCATGATCGCCGCCGTGCTGGCGGCGGCACTGCTGGTCGAGTGGCTTGCCAAGCGTCTGTTGACGCGACCCAGACGTTCTGTCGAGGGACGGACCAGCAGCAGCATGTTGGCGCGCGTGTTCCTGCTGTGCGTGCGGACGATCCTCGACATCCTTCCCATCGTGGCCTTCGCGGCCGCAGCTTACGGCGTTCTCGCCGTGGTGGATCTGAGCTTCCTGATTCGACTGGCCGTCGTCACGCTGGTCAACGCCAATGTGCTTTCACGCGTGATCCTTGCGGCAGGCCGCGCGATCCTGGCCCCCGAGGCCCCGGGCCTGCGGCTGCTTAATCTCAATGACGAAAGTGCCGCCTATGGGTTTCTCTGGCTGCGGCGCTTCACGCACGCGAGCGTCTACGGCTATTTCATCCTGCATACCGGCTGGCTGCTCGGACTGTCGTATCCCGTCTATTCCTCGCTGGGCAATCTTCTCGCTTTGTTCATCGTGGGAATGAGCGTCGTCTTCATCATGCAGATTCGCAGCGGCGTCAGCCGCAAGCTGCGAGGGCCAGAAACGCCCAACAATGTCGCGCGGCTGCGCAAGCAGGCCGCGGAATTCTGGCACGTGCTCGTGATCGCCTATGTGATCGCGGTCTATCTCGTCTGGGCGATGGGGGTGCCGGGGGGATTCGCCTATCTCGCGCGGGCGTCGCTGCTATCGGTCGTGGCCATCGTCCTTGCGCGGCTGGCGTTGGCCGGCCTCATGCGGGCGTTCGCGACGATCTTCGAGCTCAGCGATGAAATGCGGACGAAGTACCCGATGCTCGAAGCGCGCGCCGACCGCTATCTGCCGATACTTCGCCGGATCCTTCAGGGCATGGTGGTCGCGGTTTGCGGCCTGGCGCTGGTCGAAATCTGGGGCGGCCATCCCCTCGAATGGCTCGCTTCCTCCAGCGGTCAGGGCATGTTGGGACGATTCGTCTCGATTGGCGTGGTGATGGCGGTCGCGCTGATCGTCTGGGAAACGGGAACGGCCTTTGGCGAACGGATCGCCGTCGGTAACCCCGCTTCCATGCGGCTCAAGACCCTGCTGCCCTTTCTGCTGAACGGATTCCGGATCGTGCTGCTGGCGTTCGTCAGCCTGATCGTGCTCTCGGAACTCGGCGTCAACATCGCGCCGTTGCTCGCGGGCGCAGGCGTGTTCGGGCTTGCCATCGGTTTCGGCGCGCAAACCCTGGTCAAGGACGTCATCACCGGCATCTTCATCCTGGTGGAGAATACCATCTCGGTCGGTGACGTCGTGGAGGTCGGAACCCACAGCGGCCTCGTCGAGAAGATCAGCGTCCGGACCCTTCATCTCAGGGATTTCGACGGCAACGTGCACACCATACCGTTCGGCGAGGTGCAGACCGTCAAGAACATGTCCAAGCTGTTCGCCTATGCCGTGGTCGACGTCACGGTGTCGTACCGTGAAAATATCGACGAGGCGCTCGCCTTGATGGCCGAAGTGGCGGCGGGCATGACCAAGAGCGGGCCGTTGGCTGAAACGATCATCGAGCCGTTCGAGGTCGTCGGTGTCGAGGGTCTGCAGGAATCCGCGGTGTGGCTCCGCGGCCGCTTCAAGACCCGGCCGCTCGGACAGTGGAACGTGAAGCGCGAATTCTATCGGCGCATCAAGGCCGCCTTCGACGAGCGGGGCATCGAGATTCCGTACCCGCATCGCACGATCTATCTCGGCGCCGACAAAAAGGGCGCGGCGCCGCCGCTGCATGTCGTCAACGACCACAAGGCGGCGGCCGCCCGGCCGCGCGGGGCCAGACGCTCCGGGGCGCCTGCTGCGGCGGAGACCACCGGCCCGCTGATCGAGGAGCATCCCGGCGCACGGGAGCGCAGCGGCTCCGACGACGACGACAATCTCCTGGTGGTGGAGGAGAGATCGAACTGACGTCCGTTCGGAGGCGCCGGCTCTACGCCGCGTCCTCCACCTTCAGCACGCCGCGCCGGATCTGGTCTTCCTCGATCGATTCGAACAGCGCCTTGAAGTTGCCCTCGCCAAAGCCGTCGTCGCCCTTGCGCTGGATGAATTCGAAGAAGATCGGCCCGATGGCGTTGGCGGAGAAGATCTGCAGCAGCACCTTTGTGTGGCCGCCCTCGACCACGCCCTCGCCGTCGATCAGAATGCCGTCGCGTTTCAGCCGCGCGACGTCCTCGCCATGCGCGGGCAGCCGCGCGTCGATCTTCTCGAAATAGGTGTCGGGCGGCGACGGCATGAACGGCAGGCCGGCGGCGCGCAAGGTTTCCACGGTCTGGTAAATATCCTTGGCACCGCAGGCGATATGCTGGATGCCCTCGCCGCGATAGACATTCAGATACTCCTCGATCTGGCCGGAATCGCCGGCATCCTCGTTGATCGGAATCCGGATCTTGCCGTCCGGGCTGGTAAGAGCGCGGGAGAACAGGCCGGAGGCGCGGCCTTCGATGTCGAAGAAGCGGATCTGGCGGAAATTGAACAGTTTTTCGTAGAACCCGGTCCAGACATCCATGCGGCCGCGATGGACGTTGTGGGTGAGGTGATCGAGATAGAACAGGCCGGCGCCCTCCGGCCGCGGGTCCTTTGCGCCCAGCCACTCGAACTCGGAATCATAGGCCGAGCCCCTGGCGCCGTAGCGATCGACGAAATACAGCAAACTGCCGCCGATACCCTTGATGGCGGGGACGTCCAGCGTTTTCTGCGCGGCGGAAATATCCGCAGGCTCCGCGCCAAGTGAGATCGCGCGCTCATAAGCCTTCCCGGCATCGACGACGCGGAACGCCATCGACGGCGCGCACGGGCCGTGCGCGGCAACGAAGGCGTGGCCGTGGGTGCCGGGCTGCTCGTTGACGAGGTAATTGATATCGCCCTGGCGATAGACCGTGATCGCCTTGGTCCTGTGCCGCGCGACCGGCGCATAACCCATCAACCTGAACAGCGCGTGCAGCTCTTCGGGCCGCGGATGCGCATACTCGACGAACTCGAAGCCGTCCGTGCCCATCGGGTTCTCGGCTGATATGGTGGCGGGCGGACCGTCGTGCGGAAATGGACCCATACCAAAAATCTCCCTGATTGAGGCTTGAATGATCGGTCATACCGGGCGCAATGTGCGTGCAAATGATTGGCATTATCGCCATGGCATGCACGATCCGTGCATATATCGGGTTCTCACGCATGATACCGGTCGATGCCTTTGACCTGAAAATCCTGGCCGCGCTGCAGGAGGATGGCCGCCTTACCAACCAGCAGCTGGCCGACGTCGCGGGCCTGTCGGCCTCGCAATGCTCGCGGCGGCGGATGCGGCTGGAGGAGGAGAAGGTGATCGCGGGCTATCACGCCGACCTCGCCGGCGAGGCGCTCGGCTTCAACGTCATCGCCTTCATCCACATCACGCTGGCGACCCATTCGCCCGATAACGCCAAGCGGTTTCGCGCGCTGGTCAACCGCGTCGACGATATCCAGGAGGCCTATTCGCTGACCGGCGACGCCGATTACCTCTTAAAGGCAGTGCTGCGCGACCTGAAAAGCCTGTCCGACATCGTCAACAACGTGCTGATGCCGCACCAGAGCGTGGCGCATGTGCGCTCCTCGATTGTGCTGGATCGTTTGAAGGAAAGTGCCAGGCTGCCGCTGAAGGTGTTGGCGCGCTAAACCCACCAGTGTCATTCCGGGGCGCGAGTGAAACGAGCGAGCTACGATGCGCAATTGCGCATCTGAGAATCCATAACCACGATCGTGAGTATGGATTCCGGGCTCGTGCTTCGCACGCCCCGGAATGACGAGGGGGGATGGCCGAAATCGAGGGAGATTCGGCATTCGAATCGGGTCACTGATTTGCGATGATCCGCCGCCCCTGACCCTATGAGATACCCATGGCGCTGCAACTCCGGCCGAACTGCGAATATTGCGACAAGGACCTGCCGCCGAATTCGACGGAAGCGCGAATCTGTTCCTACGAATGCACGTTCTGCGCGGATTGCGTCGAGACCAGGCTGCATAATGTCTGCCCGAACTGCGGCGGCGGGTTTGCGCCGCGGCCGATCCGGCCGGCGACCGAGCGGCGGCCGGGCGTGTGCGTGGCGAAACATCCGCCGTCGGACAAGCGCGTGCATCTTAAATACAGCATCGAGGATGTGGCGGCGCATTCGGCGAAGCTTCGGGATATCGCGCCGGAAGAACGCTAACATCTCGTCGTCCCTGCGAACGCAGGGACCCATACCGCGTTGTCTTCTCGGTCAGGGCGACGTGTCTAAAACCGCGTGCAACACAGCGGCCGGTGGCTATGGGTCCCTGCGTTCGCAGGGACGACGAGACAGGGTACCTAACTCGCCAGAATCGTCCCCTCGACCTCGCCGAAGCCCACGCGAAAACCGTCGCCCTGGCACCAGCCGCGCATCACGAGCGAGTCGCCGTCTTCGAGGAACGTACGCTTGACCCCGCTTACCAACTCGACCGGCTCGGTGCCGTTCCAGCTGATTTCCAGCAGGGACCCGCGCTGATCCTTCTCCGGGCCGCTGATGGTGCCGGACCCCAGGAGGTCGCCGACATTCATGGCGCAGCCGCTTGAGGCGTGATGCACCAGTTGCTGCACCGACGACCAGTACATGTATTTGAAATTGGTGCGGCAGATCCGGGCGGCCTCGTCCATGTCGGCGGCGCGCAGGGATACATCGAGCTGCAGGTCGTAATTGTGAGGCTGCGTCTGTTGCAGGTATGGCAGCGGCACCGGATCCTGCACCGGGCCCGGCACGCAGAACGGCTGCAGTGCCTCGCGGGTGACGATCCACGGGCTGATCGAGGTGGCAAACGCCTTGGCCTGGAACGGGCCGAGCGGCACATATTCCCACTGCTGGATATCGCGCGCGCTCCAGTCGTTCAGCAGCACGAAGCCGAAGATCATCTCCTCCGCCTGTCTTTCGGTGAGCATTTCGCCCATGACCGATGGCTGGCCGACGACGACGCCCATCTCGAGTTCGAAATCGAGCCGCTTGCAGGGGCCGAAACTCGGCAGTTCGGCGCCCGGCGGTTTCAACTGGCCGCGCGGCCGTTTCACCCTCGTGCCGGAGACCACGACTGTCGAGGCGCGGCCGTTATAGGCGATCGGCATATGCAGCCAGTTCGGCTGCAGCGCGTTGTCCTTGCCGCGGAACATGACGCCGACATTGGTGGCGTGCTCCTTCGACGAATAGAAATCGGTGTAGCCGGCCACCGCGAACGGCAGATGCAGTTTCACGTCGGCCATCGGCACCAGCGCCGCGGCGCGCAACATCTTGTTGTCCCGCAGCTGCGGATTGTCGTGGCGCAGCAGCTCGCTGATCCGTGCCCGCGTCCGCGACCACAATTGCGGCCCCAGCGCCATGAAGGAATTGAGCGAACCTTGCGCAAACACATCGAACGCTGGCGAAAGATCGATCAGTCCTTCGGACTCCAGCACCGCGAGATCGAGCACGCAATCGCCGATCGCTACCCCGACACGCGGAGCGAGGCCATCCTTCGAGAACACGCCGTAGGGGAGATTCTGGATCGGGAAATCGGAGGCGGGATCGACCGGGATGAAGGAGCGGAGGGTGGGATCGTTGGGATGGGGCATTGGGGATCCGATCTGCGATTGAATGTTACAGCCGCGGTTTTCTTCACCCTACCCTGAAGGGGGAGGGTCGGCTCACATGGAGCGCAGCGAGATGTGAGACGGAGTGGGGTGACAGTCTCTCAGTTTGGGCACCGTTCGATACGAGAGACCTTCACCCCACCCCGCTCGCTTCGGACGATGCTGCGCATCGCCGGGCGCGAGCGACCCTCCCCCTCCAGGGGAGGGTAAGCAATTTCACGGCTTGTTCGGATCGAACCGTTTTTCGAGGCCCTTCCAGCAATCGGCGTAGTCGTCCTGCAGGGTCGCGGAGTTTGCGGCGTGCGCGGTGATGCGTTGCGGGAAGCGGGTTTCGAACATGAAGGCCATGGTGCCGGTCAGCTTGACCGGTTTCAATTCGCCGTTGCTGGCGTGGTCGAAGGCCTCGCGGTCGGGGCCATGCGGCAGCATCATGTTGTGCAGGCTGATGCCGCCGGGCGTGAAGCCCTGCGGCTTGGCGTCGTAGACGCCGTAGATCAGCCCCATGAATTCCGACATGATGTTCATGTGATACCAGGGCGGCCGGAAGGTGTTCTCCGCCACCATCCAGCGCTCCGGGAAGATGACGAAATCGATGTTGGCAGTGCCCGGGGTTTCCGACGGCGCCGTCAGCACGGTGAAGATCGAGGGATCGGGGTGATCGAAGCCGATGGCGCCGACCGGCGAAAAGGTGCGCAGATCGTATTTGTACGGCGCGTAATTGCCGTGCCAGGCCACCACGTCGATCGGCGAATGCGGCAGCGTGGTCTTGAACAGCGACCCGCCCCATTTCACGAACAGCTCGGTCGGCGTGTCCTTGTCCTCATAGGCCGCGACGGGAGTGAGGAAATCGCGCGCATTGGCGAGGCAATTGGCGCCGATCGGCCCGCGCTCCGGCAGGGTGAAGGCGCCGCCGTAGTTTTCGCAGAGATAGCCGCGCGCCGGGCCGCCAGTGAGCTCGACCCGGAATTTGACGCCGCGAGGGATCACCACGATCTCGGCGGGCTCGGCATCGATCCGGCCGAATTCGGTGACGAAGCGCAAGCTGCCCTGCTGCGGCACGAACATCATCTCGCCATCGGCATTGTAGAAATGCTGGTCGACCATCGACTGGGTGATGAGGAAGACGTGCGCGGCCATGCCGGCCTGCGTATTCGCGTCACCCGCCGTGGTCATGGTCTGCACGCCCTGCAGGAACGTCATGTCGGTCTTCGGGATCGGCGCCGGGTCCCAGCGCAGTTGCTCGACCGACAGTTCCTGCTCGTGGCATGGCGCGGTGCGCCACAGCCCGGCATCGACTTTGGCGAAGCGGCCGGAATGTTTGACCGACGGCCGGATGCGATAGAGCCACGAGCGCTCGTTGCTGCCGCGCGGCGCGGTGAACGGCGAGCCCGACAGCTGTTCGGCATAGAGCCCGTAGGCGCAGCGCTGCGGCGAGTTGCGGCCGACCGGCAACGCGCCGGGCAAGGCCTCGGTCTCGAAGCTGTTGCCGAAGCCGGACATGTAGCCCGGGGTGATGTTGACGGAGCTGCGGCTGATCGCATCGGGCGACGTATTGATATTCATGGTCATCCTCCATCTTTTCGCGCATGATCTTGCCCGAAAACCGGTTCCCACTTTTCGGGATCATGCGCCTTGCAAGGCGGCCCACATTTCCTGGTCGCGTTTGTCGGTCCAGATCACGGGATCGTCGATCCCCGAGGCTTCATCGAAGGCGCGCGAGACGTTGAACGGCAGGCAGTGCTCGTAGATCGCAAAGCTTGAAAACTTCGGATCCATCACCTCGCGGGTCGCGGCCATCGTCTCCTTGAGATTGCGGCCTTTGGCGACGGCGGATTCGGCGGCACCGTACAGCGTGGTGACGAAATCGCGCGTCATCGCGATGGCGTCGCGGCCGGTGGAAATACCCTTCAATGCATCGCCGCGGCCCGGCGCGATCGCCTTGGGATTGAAGGCGCGGATCTCGTTCAGCGTCGCCGGCCATTCACGCAGATGCGCGTCGCCGCAGTAGCAGGCGGAATGATATTCGATCAGGTCGCCGGAGAACATCACTTCGGCATCCGGCACCCAGGCGACGATGTCGCCGGAAGTGTGCCCCGCGCCGAGCTGCATCAGCCGCACCTCGCGTTTGCCGAGATAGAGCGACATCTCGCCCTCGAAGGTCAGCGTCGGCCAGGTCAGGCCGGGGATGCTCTCAGCGTCCTGGAACAGCCGCGGAAAGCGGCCGTATTCGGAATCCCAGTCCTGCTGGCCGCGCTCCTCGATCAGCCGATAGGTTTCCGACGATGCGATCACGGCTTGCGCCTTGTAGGCGGAGGCGCCGAGCACGCGCACCGCGTGGTAATGCGACAGCACGACATATTTGATCGGCTTGTCGGTGACGGTGCGCACCCGCTCGATCACCTTGTTGGCCATCGCCGGCGTCGCCTGGGCGTCGAACACGATGCAGCCGTCGTCGCCGACGATCACCGCCGAATTGGGATCGCCCTCGGCGGTGAAAGCATAGAGATCGGTGCCGATCTCGGAGAAGGTGATCTTCTTCTCCGCCATATCGGTGGTCGACGCGAAACCTTTGGCCATTAATTCAACTTTCCTGTGATTATTCCCGAGTTTATCCGCGTCATTGCGAACCAAACACCGCTGTCATCGCCCGGCTCGACCGGGCGACCCAGTATTCCAGAGACGCCGGCGATAGTGCCGAGACGCCGCGGCGTACTGGATCGCCCGGTCAAGCCGGGCGACGACAGTCTTGTTGTCGCGGGCATGTTGCCAAACCCTGGCGTCCCCCTGAAAGCGGCTTTGGGCATGTTAATTCTACTACTGCTGCTGTTGCTGCTGCTGGCTTGCATCCACCATGCGCCGCTGCGCCAGCGCGATCGCCTCGCGCAGCACGTCGATATCGCCGATATGGTTGGCGAGGATCAGAACCAGCGCGGCGTCGAGATCGGCGCTCTGCTCGTCGCTCAATCCGCGATGCGCCTCGACCACGGCGCGGAATGCATCATCCGGTTTGGCGAAATTCGAACTGGTGGACAATGCCATCGTGAACCTCAGTTGTGGCCGGTGGCGCGCGCCAGCGCGGCATCGAGGATGGCGCGGGTCGGCTTCCGGAACCGCGCCGCGACATAGCCGTCGGGACGCAGCAGATAGGCGGTGCCGGGCTCGGCATCGTAGCGCGCGCCGAGCAGGCCGACGGAATCGGAAAGGCCACCGTCGCCGCCGATACGGATCACGCCGACATCATCGGGAGCGTCCACATCGGCACCATTGGCGAATGCGAGCAGCGTGAAGCGCTTTCGCTCTTTAACGAAGGCGTCGGTCAAATATGCGGCTTCGCCTGAGGGCGCAGCCACCGGCGCGTCGGGCATCGAAGTGCCCGGCCGCGGGCCGCCGCGCCATGTCTCGGTATCCGCGGTCGACAGCGGCGTCTGGTAGACCGACGGCACCGACAGCCGCCCGCCATTGACCATGCGCTTGCCGAACTCGGTTTCCTTCGCCAGCGAAAGCACCGCCTTGCGCAGCCGCGCTTCCTGGTGCGAGTTGGGTGCCATGAAATCGGTCGAACGGGTCGACTCGCGGATGTTCTCGTCGGCCGCCGCACTGCGCTCGATGTGATAGCTCTCGAGCAGCGCTTCGGGGGACGCGCGCCGCAGGATGCGGTCGAGCTTCCAGGCGAGATTTTCGGCGTCCTCAAGGCCCGAATTGGCGCCACGGGCGCCGAACGGCGACACCTGATGGGCGGCGTCGCCGGCGAAGACCACGCGGCCATGGACGAACTTGTCCATGCGGCGGCACTGGAATTTGTAGAGCGAGATCCATTCGAATTCGAACGCGTCATGCCCGAGCATGCGCGCGATCCGCGGCCGCACATTGTCCGGCTGTTTTTCGAAGGCGGGATCGGCAAACCGGCTGAGTTGCAGATCGATGCGCCAGATGTCGTCCGGCTGCTTGTGCAACAGCGCGGAGCGGCCGGCGTGGAACGGCGGGTCGAACCAGAACCAGCGCTCGGTCGGAAATTCCGCCGTCATCCTGACGTCGGCGATCAGGAACTGGTCCTCGAACACCTGGCCGGCGAATTCCGCGCCGACCATTTGTCGCAGCGACGAGCGCGCGCCGTCGCAGGCGATGACGAAATCGGCCTGGATCCGGTAAGGGCCATCAGGCGTCTCGACCGTCAGCACCGCATGATCGTTGCGCTGCTCCAGTCCGGTCACCTTGTTGCGCCAGCGCAGGTCGACCGCGGCCAATTCCCGCACCCGGTCCACCAGATAGGCCTCGGCGTAGAATTGCTGCAGGTTGATGAAGGCGGGCCGCTTGTGGCCCTCCTCGGGCAGCAGGTTGAATTGATAGAGCTGCGAGGCGCCGTGAAAGATCTTGCCGACGCTCCAGACCACGCCCTTGTCGACCATGCGCTGGCCGATGCCGAGCCGGTCCCAGTATTCCAGCGAGCGTTTCGAGAAGCAGATCGCGCGCGACCCCTCGCCGATCCGGTCGGCATCGTCGAGCAGCACGACAGGCTGGCCGCGCTGCGCCAGATCGATCGCCAGCGACAGCCCGACCGGCCCGGCGCCGACCACGACGACGGGATGACGCGCGGCATCGCCGTCAGCCCGATCCTGGTCGGGGTGACGATGGTAGCCGAACTGGATTTTAGACGGCTGCGTCATGCGCTCAACGGGTTCTGGCCAACGGCCGGGATGCCGGCTATGATAGTCCCACTTGCAACCATCTAAACTCCGCGCCTGTTCGCCCGTCAACTCAATTTGGAGCGATTTTTGCCAAAAGCGTTTTCAAGCGAAGTGGCTACCGGTTCGCGTGAAGAAAACGCGTCTAAAAAGAGCTCGAAACTCGACCTCTTCAGGTTCGTGCCGTTCCGGCTGAACCGGCTGGCGGCGGAGGTTTCATCCGCGCTCTCGGTCGAATACCAGGAGCGCTACGGGCTGGACATTCCGGAATGGCGCGTGCTGGCGACGCTCGGCTTCCGCGTTGAGCCCTGCAGCGCGCAATACATTGCGCACTGCACAAGGACGCACAAATCCACCATCAGCCGCGCCGTCACCGCGCTGATGCAGCGTCAGCTGGTCGAACGCGTCGAGAATACCCACGACCGCCGCGAATTCGCATTGCGCATGACGCGCAAGGGCAAGGCGCTGTACGAGCAACTGATCCCGCGATTGCTGCGCCGAGAGCAGGAGATCCTGTCATGTCTCTCCGCGCAGGAGCGCAAGGACTTCGCCGTGCTGCTGGGCAAGATCGAGAACAGTCTCGATCTGGTGCAGACGGCGAAGGAAGCGGGCGTGAAGGAGGCGTATTGAGGCCGATCTCATGGTGAGGAGTTCGGTCGACCACCAACCACCGCTGTCATCGCCCGGCACTTGACCGGGCGACCCAGGGCGGATTCAACCGGTCGTCGCAACACTAGGTGTATGTCTCACTTGTAGGAATTCGTCGAGGGTTTCCGCCGGTGTTTTCCAGCCAAGGGTTTTGCGGGGCCTTGTGTTGAGTGCGAGGGCTACCGCCTCAAGGTCATCG
>JBDRNF010000023.1:0-3271 GCA_043811435.1 Pseudomonadota bacterium | reverse complement strand
CCTGGGAAATCTACGTCGAGACATTCCGCAATCTGTCCTTCGGCACGGGGGCCGCGATGTCCTACCTGCTGGCGCTGGTGACGTTCGCGCTCGCATATTTCATCATCAAAACCCTTGGCAGGAGTGTCTAACATGGCGACTGTTCAGCAAGATCCTGCCGGCAAGCCCGACCGGTCGAGGGGCATCGACTACAAGCGGCGCGGCGAGATCTTCAGGTGGCTGCATCGCGGCATCATCCTGCTCGGGTCGCTAATTATCCTGGTCATCGTGCTGGCGCCGGTCGGCTGGCTCGTATCCTCTTCGCTTCAGACCGAGGCCGAGATCGTGTCGGTGCCGCCGCATTGGATACCCCACGAGCCGACGCTGAAGAATTTCAGGGCGATCTTTACGGCCGGCGCCGAGGAAGTGACTTATGAGACCCGCAGCAAGCAGGATCCCGCCTCGGGCAACTACATCCCCTCGACGGCACGCAACCTGTTACCGGCCATGCTCAACAGCTTCGTCGTGGCAACACTGGTGGTCATTCTCAATCTGCTGGTCGGTGTTCCGGCAGCCTATGCCATGGCCAAGATCCGCTTTTTGGGACGGTCAGGATCTGTCTATTTCATCCTGACGACGCGGGTCATTCCCGATATCGCGCTGGTCGTGCCGTTCTTCCTGGTCATCAAGAATCTCGGCCTGCTCGACAACATCCTGTCGCTCGTCATCACCTATCTGGCAGTCACCGTGCCGTTCACGGTGTTCATCCTGATCCAGTATTTCGAAGGGCTTCCGGATGAACTGGACAAGGCGGCGCGTGTGGACGGTTGCTCGCGCTTCCAAGCCATGACCAAGGTCTATCTGCCGCTCGCCCTTCCTTCGCTGGTTGCCGTGATCCTGTTCGCCTTCCTGACCAGCTGGAACGAGTTTCTTCTGGCTTTAATGTTCACCCAGACGGCGCAATCCCAGACGCTGCCGATCGTTCTTGCATCGTTCACGTCCGACTTCACCATCAGCTTCTCGTTCATCAACGCGGCGGGTCTTCTCGCGATCGTGCCGCCGGTGATCGTCGCCATCATCTTCGAACGCTACATCGTCTCCGGTCTGACGGCCGGCGCGGTGAAGGGTTAACAGGGAGTTCGCCAGTGGCCCGCATTCTTTTTGAAAACGCATCCAAGCGCTATCCAAACGGGTTTGTCGCGCTCGAAAATCTCAATCTCGAGATCAAGGACAAGGAATTCGTCGTCCTGCTCGGACCCTCCGGTTGCGGCAAGTCGACAACTCTCAACATGATCGCCGGTCTTGAAGAAATCACCGAGGGCAATCTTTCCTTCGACGACGAGACAGTGACCTACACGCCGCCGCATCACCGCGATGTGGCGATGGTGTTTCAAAGTTACGCACTCTATCCGCACAAGACGGTCTATGAGAACATCGCTTTCGGCTTGGTGATGCGCAAGCATCCGAAGGAGGATATCGACCGCCGGGTGCGCGATGCGGCCGAGCGTCTCGAGATCACCCATCTGCTCGACCGGCGACCGAGCCAGTTGTCTGGCGGGCAGCGGCAGCGCGTGGCGCTTGGACGCGCGATGGTGCGCAAGCCGGCCGTATTCCTCATGGACGAACCGCTGTCAAACCTGGACGCGGCGTTGCGCATTTCCATGCGTGCCGAGATCAAGGAACTGCATCGCAGCATGCAAACCACCTTCGTCTACGTGACCCATGACCAAGCCGAGGCGCTCACACTTGCGGACCGTATCGTGGTGATGCGCAGCGGCCGCGTGCAGCAGATCGGCACCCCGGATCAAATCTACGAACACCCGGCAAACACCTTCGTTGCGTCGTTCCTCGGCAATCCGCCGATCAACTATCTCGACGGGGTATTGAGCGTAGAGGGCGACAAGGTCACCTTCGTGCGTGGGGAAACGCGGCTCGATTTCGCGCCGGAGCGCGGCAAGAAATTGCTGAACTACGACGGGCGCAAGGTGAGGCTTGGCATCCGCGCGGAAGACGTAGACGAGCGGGCCGAGGCCGCCGCTGGTGAAGTGATCGGCGGTACCGTGACCTCGGTTCTTCCGGTCGGCTCGGACCAGTTCCTCGGTCTGAAGGTGGAGGGCCAGGAGCTCTTCTTCCGCGTCAACAAGGACCTGCGTCACAACTATGGCGACCAGATCAAGCTGTCGGCGAATACGAGCAGGTTGCACGTCTTCGACGCCGACAGCGAAATGAGCCTGATCGGATAGCAGGATGAAACCGGCGTCATTCGACTATCATCGCCCGCAATCTCTGGAGGCGGCGCTTAGCCTTCTCGCGCGCTATGGCGACAGGGCCAAGCCGATCGCCGGCGGGCAGAGCCTCGGCCCGATGCTGAACATGCGGCTTGCCCGGCCGGAGCATCTGATCGACCTGAATGACCTCGTTGAACTCGATTTCGTGCGAGTGTCTGACGGCGCGCTGGAAATCGGCGCAATGACCCGGCATCAGCGGGTGGCGACAGCGCCGGAGGTACTCCGGGCGCATCCCCTGCTGGCGGCGGCGGCGTCAACGATCGGGCACTACGCGATCCGCCAGCGCGGCACGCTGGGGGGAAGTCTGGTCCATGCGGATCCCGCGGCGCAAATGCCGCTGATCGCGGTTCTCGGCGGAGCCAAGATCGTGGTGCGCGGGCTTTCCGGACAACGCGAGATCAATGCCGTCGATTTCTTCCGGTCCGTCATGACGGTCGATGTCGGGTATGGCGAGATGGTGACCTCGGTGCGGTTTCCGCAGTTGCTGGCGAATTCGGGCTGGGCCTTCGAGCTTTTCAGCCGTCGACGTGGCGATTTCGCCATCGTCGCTGTTGCGGTGACCCTGCTGCTGGACAGCGACGGCAGGCTGGCGTCCCTGGAAATGGCGTTTGGCGGCGTCGGTTCCGTACCGTTGCGGCTTGATGTATCGGCGGTGGGCGAGGCAGGTACGATGCCGACCGAAAAATGGATCGCGGGCGTTTCCACCTTCGCGGCGCAATCCATCTCCCCCGAGGAGAGTGCGTCGGTCCCCGCGGCGTTTCGCCGGGAAGTGGCGTCATCGCTCGTCGAGAAGGCCTTGGCGGCGGCACTTGCGCGTGCACGTGGAGAGACAGCATGAGCGACGCCCGATTGATATCTCTCACTGTAAACAGCGAAACCCGCGAGGCGATGGTGGAGCCACGCAAGCTGCTCGCCGACGTCCTGCGCGAGGACTTCGGACTGACCGGAACGCATGTCGGCTGCGAGCATGGAGTTTGCGGGGCCTGCACGGTCCTGATCGACGA
>JBDRNF010000022.1:0-30723 GCA_043811435.1 Pseudomonadota bacterium | reverse complement strand
GCGATCATCCCTCCCCTCCCACGGCTTCTTCCTCGCCCCGCCGTAGCGGGATGAGGATAGACGATCAGACCTTCTCGACCTGACCGAATTCCAGTTCGACCGGCGTGGCGCGGCCGAAGATCGACACTGCGACCTTCACGCGGCTGCGCGCCTCGTCGATTTCCTCGACCACCCCGGAGAACGACGCGAACGGGCCGTCGGCCACGCGCATATTCTCGCCGATCTCGAACGAGACCGACGCCTTCGGGCGCTCGACGCCTTCCTGCACCTGGTGCAGGATCCGCATGGCTTCGGCTTCCGAGATCGGCATCGGCCGGTTTTCCGCGCCGAGGAAGCCCGTCACCTTCGGGGTATTCTTGATCAGGTGGAAGGCTTCGTCGGTGAGTTTCATCTTCACCAGCACATAGCCCGGGAAGAACTTGCGTTCGGCGTCGATCTTGCGGCCGCGGCGCACCTCGGTGACCTTTTCGGTCGGCACCAGCACCTGCTCGAACAGCTCTTCAAGCCCGCGCTGCTTCGACTGTTCGCGGATCGACTCCGCGACCTTCTTTTCGAAGTTCGAATAGGCGTGAACGATATACCAGCGCTTGTCCATCGTCTGTGTTCCGGCGGTTGCCATCAGCGGATACCGAGCAAGAAGGTGACGAGATAGCGGATGATCAGATCCGCGGCGAAAAAGAAGATCGAGGCCAGCGCGACCATCACGAACACCATGATGGTGGTGATCGTCACCTCGCGGCGGGTCGGCCAGGTGACCTTGGCGGTCTCCGAACGCACTTCCTGCAGGAACTTGAACGGGCTGAAAGCCATCGTCTGTGTCATCCGCGTCCACTGGGACGATCTGGGTTTTAAGGAATCCGAACAGCCCTCTAGCGCCCAACCCTCTCTTGAAGGATGAGCCGGCCAGCGGGCTCGATTGTTCGGGGATTTCAAAGCCGCGCCGGATATCCGTCAAAACGGGCCGGCAGCAGGTGCGGCTATGTACTGCGGACCGCCCAAAAGGTCAAGGTGTCCCTGGGAACCCCTGGGATCCCCTTGGGGAATCGACACCGGAGTTTCAGGCGCGCGCCCGATCCCAAAGCCGTCCGGCCTTGACCTCGCTCAACCGGGCCGCCCGCGCTGCCCCTAGCATTGGTTTTAAGTGCGACGCAACCTGGGGCACCCCGAATCGTCATTTGTGAGCTGAGCATAGATGAGCGTCGAGCTAGCGCTTCCACCTTCCCAACGGGATCTGCGTCTCGACCTGTTTCGTGGCCTCGCCAACTGGGCCATGTTCCTGGGGCATGTTTCCAGTTCCGTTCTGGCCTGGTTTTCGTTCCGCAACTATGGCTTCAGCGACGGTGCCGACCTGTTCGTGTTCATTTCCGGCTATACTTCGGCCCTGGTTTTCGCGCGAAAGATGCTCGAGCGCGGCTTCGTTTTCGGAACCACGCGGCTGTTCAGGCGCGTCTGGCAGATCTATGTCGCCCACGTCCTGCTGTTCGTGTTCTATCTGGCGTCCGTCCTGTTCCTCTCGGACAGGTTCAGCGCTTCCGACTTCATCCATCGCTTCAACGTCGCTCCCCTGCTGGTCGCTCCGGTCGAGACGCTGACGCAGGGCCTGTTGCTGAAATACAAGCCGCTGAATCTGGACGTGCTGCCGCTTTACGTCGTCCTGATGGGTGCCTTCCCGCCGGTTCTCTGGCTGATGCTCCGGCACCGCAACTGGGTCATGCTGGGATCGGTGCTGCTCTATTTCGCCGCCCGGCAGTTCGGCTGGAACCTGCCCTCGTATCCCGGCGGTGTCTGGTATTTCAACCCGTTCGCGTGGCAGCTGCTGTTCGTGCTGGGCGCGTGGCTGGCGCTGGGCGGTGCCGAAACGCTGCACTTCCTGATCCGCTCCCGGATCGTTCTGTTTGGCGCCGTGATTTACCTGCTGTTTGCGGCTGCCATGACCCTGGCGGCGCACCTGCCCGAGCCTCTGGCCATTTTTCCGCGCGTGCTGTTCGAGGCCTTTACTCCGAACGACAAGACCAATCTGGCGCCTTACCGCTTCCTGCACCTGGCGATCTTGATCATCGTGGTGGTGCGGTTGATACCGATCGATGCGCCGGGATTGCGGGCCGCGATTTGGCGGCCGCTGGTCAAATGCGGCCAGCAATCCCTCGAGGTATTCTGCGTCGGAATCTACCTCTCGTTCCTGGCTTCCCTGATCCTGCAAACGACATCCGACGGGATTTTCGCGCAACTCCTCGTCGGTAGCGGCGGCCTCGCGATCATGACGGCCGTCGCCTACTACAGGTCATGGTCGAAGCGGGTGGAGAAACCGGTCGATGCCCACGGGAATCATCCGACTGCGGATGCGCGCAGCGCCGATCAAGTCCCGCAGCACTTGAGCGCGCTCGACCTGCCGCGCGGGAGATCAGCCTAAGTATTTGATTTAGCTGGCAGGAGTGGCAGGGCTCGAACCTGCGACCCCCGGTTTTGGAGACCGGTGCTCTACCAATTGAGCTACACTCCTGCAGGGAACCCGCGTTGCCGCCGGTTCGCGCCGTTTCAAGCATAGGCACCGCCCCGATTGCAAGGGCGAAGCGGCGGACCGCGTTCCGATCGACGATTAGGCCCGCCGCAACAGCCAGTCGCGATAGTTTTGCCCATAGCGGTCGGCAACCTGATCGGCGACGCTTTGCGCTGCGGCATGATCGACCGCCGCCTGCAACGCGGTTCCCAACACCCCCTGCCCAGCCATCAGGAAAGCCCGGAGATCGGGGTTGGCAATAATGACGGCGCCGGTTCGGGCGTCGACCAGATTGGCGGTGGCCGTCATTTCGCGACCGCCACCGATCACGATCCGCTGGACCGCGCCGGCAATCGCAAAATTCTTGACGATGATATCGAGCCGGACCGGCCGCGAGCCGTTGAGCTGGCCGGCCATGGCCTTCTCGACTCCCGCCTTGATCTTCGGCGCCAGCATGTCCCGGACATAGGCCTTGCCCTCCGGCGTATCGGTCGCGGTCGTGATCTCGTGGTCGGGAATGGCCTTGGCGATGGCGTAGGCGCGGATGCCGTCCTCCCACTGCACCCTCGCGTCCGGCGCGTAACTGACGGTGACGCCGGTCAGTTTCATGCTCGCGATGTCATTTTGCGACAGCGAATTCTCAGCTGTCACGCAACCCGCCAAACCCAACGCAACGCCCAGCGCGGCAAGCCGCGCCAATCCCACAATCGTTCGCACTGCAACCCCCGCCGCCCTGCCGTGGCCCTCACGACTTCCCGTAGTGCCCCACAACTCGACTACCTCAAATTGCCCCCCGCTGCAACGCGCTGCCCCGTGATGGTCACGGCATATGGTCGTCACAAACGCAGCGAGACCTTGCGGCAAACGCCCTGTTCAAGCCGCGCATTCTGCGCCAGACTTCGGGCAGCCAGACCGCAAGCAACACCAGACCGCAAGCAACAAGAGCAACAAACGGGAGAGACCATGACCGCCCAGACCGCCACGAAGCCGACCGCCATCCCGCAGACCCCCTCCCTGCCGCAGGCCAAACCGGAAGCGCTGGGTCTTTCCCCGGCCCGCCTGCAGCGGATGTCGGACGCGTTCAAGCGCGAGATCGACAAGGGCACCCTGCCTGGCGCGACCGTGCTGGTGGCGCGGCGCGGCCAGATCGGCTGGTTCGAGGCGCTCGGCAGGCAGGCCCCTGCGGCCTCCGCGCCGATGGCCCGGGACTCGATTTTCCGGATCTTCTCGATGACCAAGCCGCTCGTCTCGGTCGGCATCATGCAGCTGATCGAGGACGGTCATTTCCTGCTCGGCGATCCCGTCGCGAAATTCATCCCGGAATTTGCCGACCAGAAGGTCGGCATCGAGAACAACGGCAAGCTCGACCTCGTGCCCGCCAAGCGGCAGATCACGATCCAGGATTTGCTGCGCCACACCTCGGGCATCACCTACGACCATACCGGCAACGGCCTGGTGCAGCAGATGTACCAGCAGTCGCGGCTGCGCAGCCGCAAGATCAGCAATGCCGAGCACGCCACGCTGGTCGCCGGCATGCCGCTGATGTGCCAGCCGGGCGCCGAATGGAATTACAGCCGCTCCACCGACATTCTCGGCCGCGTCCTCGAAGTCGTCTCCGGCAAGAGCCTCGGCGCCTTCCTGACCGAGCGCATCCTGGCGCCGCTGCAGATGGCCGAGACCGCCTTCCACACCGGCGAGGAGAATGCCGGCCGGCTCGCCGAGCCGTTTGCGAACGATCCCTGGACCGGCGACAAGGTGCAGTTCTTCAACATGCTGGAGAAGCCGGTGATGGAATCCGGCGGCGGCGGCCTGCTGTCGACCACCATGGATTATGCGCGGTTCAGCCAGATGCTGCTCGGCGGCGGCACGCTCGATGGCACCAGGATCATCGGCCGCAAGACGCTGGAGCTGATGGCGTCGGATCATCTTGCAGCCAACGTCAAGGTCGACTCCCCCCTGATGCCGCCCGGCCACGGTTTTGGACTCGGATTCGCGGTGCGCACCGCCGGCGGCATGGCGCCGTTCCCGGGCTCGACCGGTCAGTTCTTCTGGAGCGGCATGGCCGGGACGTTCTTCTTCATCGATCCGGCCGAGGATCTGTTCGTCGTGTTCATGATGCAGGGCCCCGGCCAGCGCGAATATATCCGCAACCTGCTGCGCAACGGGGTGTACGCGGCGGTGGAGTGAAGACTCTTCGCGCAACATAAACCATGTCGTCCCGGACAAGCGAGCAACGCGAGCGCTGATCCGGGACCCATACGCCGCGGCCCTTCGGTAACGCCGTGTCGTCCATCGCATTCCAACGGCGGCGGCACGGCGTATGGGTCCCTGCGTTCGCAGGGACGACGAAGCATCAGCTGATTGTCGCGCCGCCGTCGATCACCACGGTCTGGCCCGTCATGAAGTCGCCGGCCGCCGATCCCATCAGCACAGCGGCGCCGGCGATCTCGTCGGGAATGCCGATCCGCAGCAGCGGCGAGCGCGAGGTCGAGGCTTTCAGGTTTTCCGGATTGTCCCACAGCGCCTTGGCGAAATCGGTCTTGATCAGGCCGGGCGCGATGCAGTTCACCCGGATATTGTGCTTGCCGTATTCGCAGGCGAGGTTGCGCGCGAGCTGCATGTCGGCGGCCTTCGAAATCGCGTAGGCGCCGAGCACGGTGGATCCCTTGAGGCCGCCGATCGAGGACACGATGATGATCGAGCCGTCCTTGCGCTCGATCATCTGCGGCACCACCATGCCGATCAGCCAGTTGTTGGCGACGATGTTGTTGTCCAGAATCTTCCTGAACTGCTCGTCCGAAATGCCGCCGAGCGGCCCGTAATAGGGGTTTGACGCCGCGTTGCAGACCAGCACGTCTATCTTGCCGAAGGCGCGGTTGGATTCATTGACCAGGTTCTGCAGGTTTTCCTTGCTGGAGATGTTGGCCGCGATCGCGACCGACGTGCCCTTGCCGAATTTGTCGTTGATTTCCTTACTCACGGCATCGCAGGCGTCCTGCTTGCGCGAGGAGATCACCACCTTGGCGCCGTGCTCGGCCATCCGTTCCGCGATGGCGCGGCCGATGCCCTTGGTGGAACCGGTGATGACGGCCACTTTGCCCTTCATGTCGAACAAGCTCATGTAATTCTCCCCTGTTGTTTCGGCGTCGAGCGCACGATTTGGTTTCAGAGCCAGGCAGTCGTTACAAAATTCGACAACCGACGCGACCTCACGCCAGCTTGGTTGCCGGAACGACCTCCGGTCCCGCCGGCTGATGCATCGCGGCATGCGAGGCATCCGCGATCCAGGGCTGCTGGTTGACCATCGGCAGCCGCCAGACGCTCCTGCCCGGGCTCGCGAAATGATCGAGCCGCGTCACCGAACAATTGTCGATGTCGAAGGCGAGACCTGTTTCGGGCCGACCGCCGAGCGCGAGGCCGACGGCGGCCTTGATGGTTCCGCCATGGGCGACCGCGATTACATCCTTGCCGGCCTGTTCGCGGTTGATGCGGTCGATCACGCTGCAGGTGCGGTTATAGAGATCCATGAAACTCTCGCCGCCGGGGGCGGCCTCGTCGATCGCGGCAAACCAGTGGCTGCCGGGCGGGCGGCTGGCCAGGAAGGCGGCGCGATTCATGCCCTGCCATTGCCCGAGATGTTGCTCGGCAAGTGCTGCTTCGCGCGGCATCGATGCGGGCTTCGGAAATCCGGTCGCCCAGATCGCCTCCGCGGTTTGATGCGTGCGTTGCAGGCTGCTGGCGTACCAGACGGCGGTGCGCGGCAATATTTTCGCCACCGCCTCGAACACTTCGCGATCGCCGGTATCGCAGGCGATATCCGTCTGGCCGTAGATGTTGCCGCCGTCGCTGCGCACCGGCGCATGGCGCACCCACCACCACCGCGTGACGACGACTTCTGGCCTGGCCGGGTTGGACATCGCAGGGACCCTTCAATACTGTTACGTGTCCTACGTCAGAGCACACATCGCCTCAAGTGACTTGAACGTTTGAAATCTTGTTTGAAATTCCGCAGGGCGGCAAGCGCTGATAATAACGACACAAAGCGACAAGGGAGCAACTCATGGGCCGCCTCGAAGGCAAATCCGTCATCATCACCGGCGCCGGCAGCGGCATCGGCCGCGCCGCCTCGCTGCTGTTTTCGAAGGAAGGCGCCAGGCTCGTCATCGTCGACCGCAGCGACAGCGTCAACGAGACCGCCAGGATGATCGGCAACGCCGGCGGCACCGTCGAGGCCGTAATGGCCGATGCCGGTTCGGAGAGCGACGTGAAGGGCTTCATCGACAAGGCCGTGGCCAAATACGGCAGGCTCGACGCGATCTGGGCCAATGCCGGGGTCAGTGGCGGGCTGGTGCCCCTGCCCGACCAGACCGTGGAACAGTGGCAGGAAGTGCTGCGCATCAACCTGATCGGGCCGTTCCTCGCGGTCAAGCATTCGATGCCGCACATGATCGGGCAGAAATCCGGCTCGATCGTTCTGACGGCGTCGGTGGCAGGCCTGAAGGCCGGCGCCAGCGGCCATCCCTATGCGGCCAGCAAGGCCGGCGTCATCAGCCTGGTGCAGACCACGGCCTATTCGCTGTCGGGCACCGGCGTGCGCATCAACGCGGTATGCCCCGGCCTGATCGAGACCGGCATGACCAAACCGATCTTCGACAACGCCAAACAGCGCGGCACCGACGGCAAGATCGGCCAGCTCAATCCCCTGAAGCGCGCCGGCCAGCCGCACGAACTGGCGGCGATGGGACTGTTCCTCGCCAGCGACGACGCCTCCTACGTCAACGGCCAGGCCATCCCCGTTGATGGCGGCCTGACCGCGTCGATGCCGTATGCGGGGAAACCGGTTTAGTTCGGGATTCTCGTGCCCCGGATGCTGCGCAGCGCGAAGCGGTGCGCTGCTACGCCGGGGCCCATTTGTCAGCGAGTGCGTATGTGGGTCCCGGCTCTGCGGAGCAGCGTTGCACGCTGCACCGCGTCCGGGACACGGCACTGGCTCAATCTGTCTAAAAGCGAACATGCGCTCTCAATCTCGCGGCGCGTTTCGCCCGAGGTTTGCCATTTACTTGCCGCCCTCTGCAATCAGAGGGCGCGGGGAATGCCGGGCGCCCGATGCGCCCGATAGCCGCGTGTGCAACGATAGTGGGTAGTGGGCACACGCGTTAGTCAGGTCACACCGGAATCACCCGGCACTCCCCGCGCAATGGTTTACGGCTTATAACGCGCTCTCCTCGGTGAGCCCTGCGCTCTTGCCACCGTCGCCCGCATGCCTGAGCTTGCGAACTTGACACCAGCCTTTGGGGTGTCGGAACCACACGTCTTTGCCATCCGCTTCAGGCGCCCTGGTCAGGAACGCCATCCGCGTCCACCGCGTCCCCGTCCCGCACTGGTGACCTTGCGCAATGCCCCTCTGAGTGGGACGGGATGCAAATGGATATATACTGATTTGCCAATTCTGAAAATCAGAATATTTTTGCCGGGCGGGCTTGACGGACTTTTGGGTGATTTGCCCGTCGGGTCGATTTGTTGAATTAGCTCGACAAATTCCCCCAAAACGGCGGCAAGGAAAAGTTTTGGCGCTCGCCGCAACTCACACGAGTCGTATTCGCTATATCCTTGTTTCGCGGCCGTGCCAGACGCGCGTGACGAGGATATCGCCGGTTTCACTCAATATCGAATAACGAAGGATATAGCCCGAGGCGCCGAACCGGATAACGAGCTGGCGAATCTCGGCATCTTTCGTCGCCATCCCCAAATCGGGAAACTCCTGCAACCGCTCGATCGCCGTCAAGATCGTCGTCATCGCGCGGCGGGCCGCGCCGGGATTGGCCTGATCCAGAAAGGTCCGCAATCGCTCGACGTCCATCAGAGCGTCGGGCGAAAAGAAGATCATCCGATTTTGGATGGAGATGGACGCGGTAGCTCTTCCGCCGTATCCCAACTCGCAACCCAGGCCTTGACGCCTTCAAGCGGAACCGCCTTGCGATTGTTGACGAACGCGTCGAGCCGACGCCGATCCTCTGCGATATCGGGCCCTGAGAGATCAACAACAGAATCCAGCAGAGCCACGGCTTCGGCAACAATGACCGCGACATCCTGCCCGCGTTCGGCCGCCATTTCGGTCAGGCGGGCGTCCGTGCCGGCATCGATTTCCAGGGTACGGCGAATGATATTCATGAGCTAAGGATAGTTCCGGCAACCCGGCTTGTCGAGCGAGTGATACCGATGCAGCCGGACTTGGGCGCAGGCAACTGGGGCGCAGGCAACTGGCGTCGGGATTGGCCACTTTGTCAGGGAAAAAATCCGTGGATGCCCAGCTTAAAGCCGGGCATGACGAACAGGAACGGTCTTAGGCTTCAAAATGCGCCCTCCTCTGCTCAATCCCCTGTTCGCGCCGGTCACGACCCTTGGCGGGGTCGGGCCGAAGCAGGACAAATTGTTCCGCTATCTGCTCGGCTGCGATGAGACGCCGCGGCTGGTGGACCTGCTGCTGCACCTGCCCGCCAGCGTGATCGACCGCCGGGCGCGGCCGAAGATCCGCGACGCCGCCCAGGGAACGGTGGTGACGCTGGAGGTGACGGTCGACCGCCACCGACCGCCGCCGCCGCGCAATGCGCGCGCGCCGTTCCTGGTCTATGCCAGCGACGACACCGGCGACGTGGTGCTGACCTTCTTCCGGGCCAAGCCCGGCTATGTCGAGAAGCTGCTGCCGGTCGGCGCCAAACGTTACGTCTCCGGCACCTTGCAGATGTATGACGGCATCCCGCAGATCGTGCATCCCGACCGCGTCGTGGATGAAGAGGGTTTTGCCAAACTGTCGGGCATCGATCCGGTCTATCCGCTGACCGAGGGGCTGGCGCTGGGCTCGCTGCGCCGCGCGATGGCGCAGGCGCTGCAGAAGCTCCCTAACCTGCCGGAATGGATCAGCCCGGAAGTGATCCGGCGCTGCAAGTTTCCCGCGGTCGCCGAGGCGCTCAACCGGGTCCACGTGCCGGTCGAGCTCACCGACATTCTGCCGGACGGCCCGTTCTGGTCGCGGCTGGCCTTCGACGAGCTTTTGGCCGGCCAGCTGGCGCTGGCGCTGGTGCGGGCGCAGTTGCGACGCCCGGCCGGCGACCGCCACGCCGGCGACGGCCATCTGCGCAGCCGCATCATCGACGCGCTGCCCTATGCGCTGACGACCTCCCAGCGCGAAGCGGTCGCCGCCATCGCCGACGATCTGCGCCAGCCGGTGCGGATGTTGCGGCTGCTGCAGGGCGACGTCGGCTCCGGCAAGACCGTGGTGGCGCTGCTAGCGGCCGCCGCCGTCGCCGAAGCCGGCAAACAGGCGGCGCTGATGGCGCCGACCGAAATTTTGGCGCGCCAGCATATCAAGACCATTACGCCTTTGGCCGAACGCGCCGGCTTGCGGGTCGCGATCCTCACCGGCCGTGAAAAGGGCAAGGAGCGGCGCGAATTGCTGGCGCGGCTCGCCGACGGCGAAATCGATTTCCTGGTCGGCACCCACGCGCTGATCCAGGACGACGTGGTGTTCAAGGCCCTGGCGCTGGCGGTGGTCGACGAGCAGCACCGCTTTGGCGTGCGCGAACGGCTGGCGCTGACCAACAAGGGCGAAGCCGTCGACGTGCTGGTGCTGAGTGCGACGCCGATCCCGCGCACGCTGGTCATGACCTATTTCGGCGACATGGACGTTTCGGAATTGCGCGAGAAGCCGGCGGGACGCCAACCGATCGATACCCGCACGGTGCCGAACAGCCGGCTCGGCGGGGTGATGGACGGTGTCGGCCGCGCGCTCGACAAGGGCAAGCTTGTGTACTGGATCTGCCCGTTGGTCGAGGAGTCCGAAGCCGAGGGCATCGAACATCTGACCAACGCCACCGAACGGTTCGAGAGCCTGAAGCAACGCTTCGGCGACCGCGTCGGGCTGGTGCATGGCCAGATGAAGGGCACCGAGAAGGACCGCGTGATGGCGCAGTTCGCCGCCGGCGAGATCGGCCTGCTGGTCGCCACCACCGTGGTCGAGGTCGGCGTCGACGTGCCCGCCGCCACCATCATGGTGATCGAGAACGCCGAACGCTTTGGCCTCGCGCAACTGCATCAGCTGCGCGGCCGCATCGGCCGCGGCTCCGAAGCCTCGACCTGCCTGCTGCTCTACAAGGAGCCGCTGAAGGAAATGTCCACCGCGCGCCTGAAAGTGATCCGGGAAACCACCGACGGCTTTCGCATCGCCGAAGAGGATCTGAAGCTGCGCGGCGAAGGCGACGTGCTGGGCGTCAGGCAAAGCGGCCTGCCCGGCTACCGCATCGCGCGCTCCGAGGTGCACGCCCAGCTCATCACGCAGGCCCGCGACGAGGCGTTGCGCATCATGAAGGACGATCCGAAGCTGAAGAGCGAGCGCGGCGAAGCGCTGCGGGTGCTGCTCTATCTGTTCGAGCGCGACGAGGCGGTGCCGCTGATCGGGGCGGGGTAGACTCTATCAGCGTCATTCCGGGATGCGCCTTGGGTCGGCAATGGCCGACCTGAGGCGCAGGCCCGGAATCCATACTCGCGATCGTGGTTATGGATTCCGGGCTCGCTCGCTACGCTCCCGCCCCGGAATGACGGAAGATCTCAATCCACCGTCGCAGGCTCCGGTAGCGGCGCGCTATTCGCCCCGGGCGGAAATCGCCGAATCTCGAAACGTCGTGACCCAGTCAATTTGCCCTTGCGTATCCGGGACGTTCACGCCTCGCACCTTGCCGATCGCCTCAAATACAGCGGCCGGATCGGCCCCCGAGCAAACCAGCGCGCATGCCGCAATGAGGGACGAGCGTCCGATCCCCGCGCGACAATGCACCGCGACTGCCCTGCCCTCATTGATCCCTGTTGATATCGTTTAGGCAAGGATCGCTGCATCGCGCAGCGATCCGGGCACGCCGCGGTCCGGAATGGGGAATGAGAGGAATTCGATGCCCTGTTCGCGGCAAAGGCCTGCTTCCCGTTGAAGGCCGAGTTCGCTGACCTCTTCCGGCTCAAGGAGGCTCACGACGATATCGATCCCCTGAGCGCGCCATCCGGAAATCTCGTCGTCGAGCCAGTCGCCGGCACGCGGCCGGGCCATGATCGCCAACCGCCCGGCCATCGTCAGGTCGATCCAATAGACTTGTGGACGCATCGAGGTTCTTTACTGGTCTGGCGTCGCGAAGCGCAGCTTATCGGCCCCAACCGGGTGGACGCCGACGGGATGTGTGACGGATGTGGGTGATTTGAACTTCCGTTGCGGCGAGCGTGTAGAAAATAAAATAACGCAACTGAGGTTCGACAATGACGCGCGCAGTCGGCTCGTCCGTTTCTCTCCCCTGAAGGGGGTTGTCGGCCAACTGTCGCGAACGATCAATCAGGCGCGCGATGATACGTGAGGCAATATCGGGACTGTACTGACTTATGTAATCGTTAATTTGGGCGATGTCGCGCAACGCCCTCCGAGTAAAGCGAACCTTCATGCACGGGAGTGCAAGCGATACAGTTCGTCGATCTCCTCGTCAGACGCGAAATCGCCGCGACGCGCGTCTTCCATTCCCTCACGAACTGCTGCTCGCTCTTCATCGGAAAGCCGGTACACACCGGTTCGACGCGATTCGATTTCGCGCGCCACATCGGCAAGTTCTTCCTGATCCTCAAGGGGCCAAGTTTCAACTTGCTCCAGCAATTTTCTCGTTCCGGGGCTCATACCGACAAATATAGCACATCCGCGCCGATCCGCCACTCCAGCTCTGGACAGCCTCGCCTACTCCACCTTCGCAGGCTCCGGCCGCGGCGCCGACGCTGCATTCGCCACCCGGGCGGCGTTCGCCATTTCCGCAAGCGCCGCGATCTTCTTCTGGCCGTCGGAGCCGGGCTGCACCACGCCGCAGGACATGATCAGGGTGGCGGCGTCTTCGGCGTTCATCTGGACGTCGATGATCTTGCTCTTCGGCACATAGAAGAAGAAGCCGGTGGTCGGGTTCGGTGCGCACGGCAGGAAAACTGAAATGTGTTCCTCCTGGCCCGGCAGCTTGTTGGCGACCTCCACGCTCGGGGGCTGCGAGATCAGCACGATCGACCACATCCCCGGCGACGGGAATTCGACCAGGCCGACCCGCCGGAAGCTGGAGCCCTGCCCCGAGAACAGGGTCTCGAACACCTGCTTCAGGCCGCGATAGATCGCGCGCACCACCGGCATGCGGCCGAGCAGCCGCTCGCCGAGATCGACCAGGGTGCGCCCGATCAGGTTGGCGGCGAGGAAGCCCAGCAGCGTCAGCGCGAACACCGCGACGATCAGCCCGGCACCCGGTAGGCCGAACGGCAGGTAGGTTTCCGGCAGATAGGCCAGCGGAATCAGCGGCCGGACGAGGCCGTCGACCCAGGTCACAAACCACCAGGTCAGATAGAAGGTGATGGCGATCGGACCGGCGACGATCAGGCCGGTCAGGAAATAGTTCCTGAATCGGGCCATTAACCCGCTGTGGACCTCTGGCGGGACTTCGGCCGGGGGCACGGACGGCGGCAAATCGTCGGGATTCATTCGGGTTCCAGGTTCGTCGCAGCGGCTACTGTACTCTGCCAGCTAAGCCATCCTAGCAGACTTTGGAAGGCCCCGGCCACCGCCCGATATGTGACACTTATTCCACCGTCACCGATTTCGCCAGATTTCGCGGCTGGTCGACGTCGGTGCCCATGACCACGGCGGTATGATAGGCCAGCAGTTGCACGGGGACGGCATAGACCATCGGCGTGAAGGTGGCGGCCATGTCCGGCAGCACGATCGTCACCAGCGACTCGATGGTCGCTTCCGCAGCCCCCCTGGCGTCGGTCATCAGAATGATATTGCCGCCGCGGGCGGCGACTTCCTGCATGTTGGAGACGGTTTTTTCGAACACCCGGTCGTGGGGCGCGATCACCACGATCGGCATGTTCTCGTCGATCAGCGCGATCGGGCCGTGCTTGAGTTCGCCGGCAGCGTAGCCCTCGGCGTGGATGTAGGAAATTTCCTTCAGCTTCAGGGCGCCTTCCAGCGCCAGCGGATAGCTGGTGCCGCGGCCGAGATAGAGCACATCCTTGTGCTTGGCGATTTCGCGCGCGAGCTTTTCGATCTGCGGCTCGGTCGCCAGCGCCGCCGCCATCAGCCGCGGAATTTCGATCAGGCCGTGCACCAGCCTGGTTTCGTCGGTATCGGACAATTCGCCGCGCGCCTTGCCGGCGGCCACCGCGATCGCGGCCAGCACCATCAGCTGGCAGGTAAACGCCTTGGTGGAGGCGACGCCGATTTCCGGTCCGGCCAGCGTCGGCAGCACGGTCTCGCTTTCCCGCGCGATGGTCGAACTCGGCACGTTCACCACCGAGAGCGTGTGCACGCCCTGCTCTTTCGCATAGCGCAGCGCCGCCAACGTGTCGGCTGTTTCGCCGGACTGCGAAATGAAGATCGCGAGATCGCCCTTGCGCAGCGGCGCCTCGCGGTAGCGGAATTCGGAGGCGACATCGAGTTCGACCGGGACGCGGCCGAGCCGCTCGAACCAGTATTTGGCGATGAAGCCCGCGTAGCTCGCGGTGCCGCAGGCGACGATCGAAATGCGCTGGATATCCCTGAAGTCGAACGGCAGCTTGACCGGCAGCGAGACGCGCTCGGTCGCCATGTCGACGTAGCGCGCCAGCGTGTGGCCGATCACTTCCGGCTGCTCGTGGATTTCCTTGGCCATGAAGTGGCGGTAATTGGCCTTGTCGACCAGGAACGACGAGGCGCCGGATTTCAGCACTTCGCGATTCACCACGGTGTTGTTCTCGTCGTAGATCACGCCGACTTCACGGGTCAGCACCACCCAGTCGCCGTCCTCGAGATAGCTGATGGTGTCAGTAAAGGGCGCCAGCGCGATCGCGTCCGAGCCGAGATACATCTCGCCATCGCCATGGCCGATCGCCAGCGGCGAGCCCTTGCGGGCGCCGATCATCAGATTGCCGTGACCGCGGAACAGGAAGGCCAGCGCGAACGCGCCGCGCAGCTGCGGCAGCGAGGCCTTCACCGCGTCCTGCGGCGAGGCGCCCTTGAGGATGTAGGAATTGACCAGATGGGCCACGGTTTCGGTGTCGGTCTCGCTGGAGAATTTCGCGCCCTGCTTCTCCAGCATCTGCCGCAACTCGCGGAAATTCTCGATGATGCCGTTGTGAACCACGGCGACGTTGTCGGTGGCATGCGGATGGGCGTTGTTCTCGGTCGGCTTGCCGTGGGTGGCCCAGCGGGTGTGCCCGATGCCGGCATGACCGGCCAGCGGCTCCGCCCGCAATCGCAACTCGAGATTTTTCAGTTTGCCTTCGGCGCGGCGCCGCTCGAGATGATCGCCTTCCAGCGTGGCGACCCCTGCGGAATCGTAACCGCGATATTCCAGCCGCTTGAGCGAATCCACCAGCTGCTCCGCCACCGGCGTCCGCCCCAAAATGCCGACAATGCCGCACATGCGGTTCAATATCCCCAAATTCAACGAAAACGCGCCCGCATCTCTTAACGAGAATCGCGCCGGTTCAGATACTCAATAATTATTGCCGATTGAGACAGCGTTAAGCGGAAAGCTTAATAGCGACAGTCATTAGCCGTCTCTCGGCGTCCCGGCCTTCGTCTTCAGCTCGCGGTAGCGCTTCGCGCCGCCCTCGCGGTTGGTCTGCGGGCTGCGCTCGACGGCAAGCGCGTCGTCGGGCACGTCCTTGGTGATGACGGAGCCGGAGCCGATATAGGCGCCGTTGCCGATTTTCACCGGCGCCACCAGCGAGGAGTTGGTGCCGACGAAGGCGCCCTCGCCGATCGTGGTTTTGTGCTTGGAGAAGCCGTCGTAGTTGCAGGTGATGGTGCCGGCGCCGATGTTGGAATTGGCGCCGACATGGGCATCGCCGATGTAGCTGAGGTGATTGACCTTGACGCCGGCTTCCAGCGTCGCCGCCTTGACCTCGACGAAATTGCCGATCCGCGCGCCGTCGCCCAGCGAGGTCCCCGGCCGCAACCGCGCATAGGGGCCGACCGAGGCCTTGCTGCCGATCGAGGCCTGCACGATGTGGGAGAACGAATGGATCACCGCGCCGTCGGCGATGGAGACACCGGGACCGATCACCACGAAAGGCTCGATCGTCACGTCCTTGCCGAATGTCGTGTCGGCGGCGAGATAGACCGTCTCGGGCGCGATCAGCGTCACGCCGGCCTCCAGCGCCGCCTTGCGCAACCTGGCCTGCATGACCTGCTCGGCCTCGGCGAGCTGGGCCTTGGTGTTGATGCCCCGCACTTCGTCCTCGCTGGTTTCGATCACGACGGCCTCCCATCCCAGTTCCCGAACCGCCGTGACGGCGTCGGTCAGGTAATATTCGCCCTTGCTGTTGGCATTGCCGATGGCGTCGATGATCTGCAGCGCCTTGCGGCCATCGAACGCCATCACGCCGGCGTTGCAGAGCGTGATCGCGCGTTGGTCAGGGGTGGCGTCGGCGTGCTCGCGAATATCGACCAGCCGGCCGTCCTCGACCAGCAGCCGGCCGTAGCCGGTGGGATCGGCGGCCCGGAAGCCGAGCACCGCGAGGGCCGCGCCTGACCGCAGCGGCGCGCGCAGCCGCGAAAATGTTTCGGCCGAAATCAGCGGCGTATCGCCGAACACCACCAGCAGATCGTCGGCGCCGCCGACGATGGCGTCGCGGGCCGCCAGCACCGCATGCGCGGTGCCGAGCCGCTCGCGCTGGACAAAGCAGGCGGCGTCGGGACGGATGCGCCCGACCTCGTCGGCGACCGCCTTGTGGTCGGGTCCGATCACCACGGCAAGCCGGGCGTCGGCGCCCTTTGGCGCGGCGCCGAGCACATGCGCCAGCAGCGACTGGCCGGCGACGGGATGCAGCACCTTGGCGAGCGATGATTGCATGCGGGTGCCCTCACCGGCGGCGAGCACGATGGTGAGGCTGGATCGAGCGGACATTCTTATCCCTGTGTTGTCGCTGTCGTGACGCGTCTCTTGGCTGCGGCCTGGCGGGTGGCTGCGGCCTGGCAGCCGATCCGGCGCCGCCGCCCTCTTAGAGGGTTTTCGCCCGGCATGGAAATCCGATTCGCCCGCGGGGAACAGCGCGAACAGCGTGAATGCCATGGAGAACGGCACGCCGAGCGGTCCCGATTCAAGGTGGAGGACCTATTTCCTGTTAATGTTTGCGTTGTGATTCGGGCAGGCCTCGGGAGGGCCGACAACTTCGTATGGCCAAAAAAGCGGACCATCTGGGCGGCGGTTTCGAAACCGAGAATACCGGCGGCGTGCTGTCCGGCTTTCTGGCGGAGGAGGACGAATTCGATCGCCGCGCGCTATGGCGGCTCGGATCGTGGGGCGTTGCCTCCGTCGGCGCCGTCGTTCTGGCGGTGCTCGCCAACCAGTCGTCGATCGGATGGCGGCGCGACCAGGTCGCGGCGGCCGACCTGATCCGCCAGACGGAGCAGATTCAATCGCTCGCCAGGGACAGCCAGAGCGAGGCCAGGCGGCTGGCCTTGGCGATCGAAACGCTCAACAGCGACCGCGACCGGCTGTATTCCCGCGTCACCGTGCTGGAACAGGGGCTGGATACCGCGACCGGCGCCATCGCCCGGCAAGCCGCCGTCCCGGCGTTCCCACCGGTTCCCACCTGGCCGGCGGGCGAGACCGCAGCGGTGCTGCCAAGTCCGCCGCCGGTTATCGCTCCCGTGGCGACGACCGCCGCAGCCGTCGCCGAGAAGCCGCCCAAAGCCAGTGCAGCGCCCGAGCCGGCTCCGGCCACGGTCGCGTCGGTCGAACCGGGACCGCAACATCCGCCGGCGGCGAGCCCGGCCAAGCCGCTGATGGCGGAGCGATCGATCATGGCGCCGCCGGATGCGGCGGCAGGCAAGCTGATCGAGCCGGAGGCGCCAGCGAAGGCCGTCACGGCCGGACCGATACCGAAAATCGTTGCCGCCGTGGGCGGCGGGGCGGAGGCCGACGCAATCGCCCCCAAACTGCAGCGAACCGAATTCGGCGTCGATGTCGGCGGGGCCAATTCAGTCGGCGGCCTGCGCGCGTTGTGGCGTGGGCTTTTGAAATCGAAATTGAACGCGCCGCTTGCGGAATTGCGGCCGATCATCGTGGTGAAGGAAGGCGCCGGCGGGCTCGGCTTGCAACTGCGGCTGGTGGCCGGACCGCTGCATGATGCGGCGGCGGCCGCGAAAATCTGCGCCGCGATGATCGAAAACGATCGGCCCTGCGAGACCACCGTATTCGAAGGCCAGCGCCTCTCCCTGCAGGCTGCCGAGCCGCCCGTCGCCGCCAAGCCGGCGCCGGCTCGCAAGCGCAACAGCGCCAAGCCAAAGCCGCCCGCGGTCGAGGAGCCGGCCAAGAAGCCGGACTCCCGCCCATTTTCCTCGCTGTTCAGGCGCGACTGATAGACCTGTAATTACAGCAGATTATCGTAGAATCTTCATGCGCTTTCACCGATCCGTCCGGCTTGCCGCCAGCGCCGGGTTGTCCCGCCTCGAATTACCAAGCATATTCGAAGGATGAAAAAACCCCCGTTCCGGCTGACGCCCTACCAGGTGCAATGGCTGCTGGTCGTCGGCTTCGTTACCGTCGGCTACGCGCTTTACCTGCGCTATCTCGCGATCGAGTTTTCGAGCGTGGCGCTGGCCTGCGATGCCGGCCTGCAGACGATGCTGTGCAAGACCCGGATCCTGGCGACGTCGCTGTTTCGCAATTCGGTGTTCGGCATCGTCGCGCTCGTCATCGCGACGCTTAATCTGCTGCGGCCATCGATCGTGCTGCTCACCGGCGGATTGATATCGGCCGGATTTGGCATCGTGCTCTACAATGTCAGCCTGTCGGGTCTGGCGATCGGCCTGCTTATTTTGGGATTTGCACGCCCCGCGCCCGCCACAGCGTAACTGCCAGCAGAACGAACAGCGCGCAGGTCCACAGCGACTGCCAGTTGTCCTTGCCTTCATTGAAGCCGATGTAAAGCGTGGAGACGGCGAACACGCCGGCAAATACCGCCTCGGCGATCGGGCGCGTGCCCTCCTGCGGCCGGTTGAGCGCCATCAGCGTCCAGAACGGCAGCACCGCCATGGTCAGGGCGGCGAACGGGAAATCCTTGTAGCGCGGATCGAACACGAAGCCGAGTGCGGTCTCGGCGCCGATCAGGGTGGTCACCAACAGCACCACTCCCAGCAGGAAGGTCAGCACCGATCGGGTCCGCTGATCGCGTGGCCCCAGCAGTTCGAGGAATGTCGGCAGCGCCCGTCCGGACATCAAGGCGTTGGCGCAGAGCATGGGCGATGCGATCCCGGCCGCCAGTAGCGCGCCCCACTTGAGCCAGCCGCCGATTCCGTAACTTTCATTGAGCATCTTGTCGACGGCGACGCCCAGCAGGATGCCGGCCGCTGTCGCGGAGATGGCGACCGCGACCCAGGCTACCGGTCGCGGCGTCCATGGCCGGCGGCGCAGCGTCAGCCAGGCCGCGCCGAACACCAGGATGCTCAAGCCCATGCCGCCCGCCATCTGCAGCTTCCAGGACGGAAAGTTGCTGACGGCCTCGCCGGGCGGATACTTCACCATGCGCTTGGCCGCATCGATCAGGCCCCAATAGCCGCCGACGGTACCTTCGAGCTGGCGTTTCCACGGCTGGTCGTAGGCTTCGATCAGATTGACGCGAAAATTCTCCCGCTTCGCCAGCGCCAGAATCTCCGAGACCACCTTGGCTTGATTGGCGCGCGACGGCAGCGCGCCCTCGCGCATCCGTCCGGCACTCGGCCAGCCGGTTTCGCCGATCAGGATCTCCTTGCCCGGAAACGCCACTGCCATCCGCTTGCGAATGGATTCGACATGAGAGGCGGCGTGCCTGGCGCGGATCGGGAAATCCTCCCAATAGGGCAGGATGTGGATCGTGACGAAGTCGACGGCGTCATAGACTTCCCGGTGGCGCAGCCAGAACTCCCAGACATCGGCATAGGTGACGGGAATGGTGACCTGCGATTTGACCGAGCGGATGCTGGCTGCGAGGTCGGCGGCCGTCATCTCGCCGCGCAGCAGCACCTCGTTGCCGACCACCACCGATGAGATGACGCCGGGATATTCCCTGGTCAGGCGCACCGCCGTCTGGATCTGCGCGAGATTCTTCAGCCGGTTGTTGCCGAGCCAGATTCCCTGAATGACCTTCAGGCCCACCTTGGCGGCGAGTGCCGGCACCTGATCGAGGCCGTTGTCGATCGAATAGGTGCGAACGCAGTCGGATATCTTGGCGAGTTGCGCCAGGTCCTCGGCGATCTGTTCCGGGTTGATTTGCAGGGTCGGCACCAGCGGCGTCTGGTCGCCGCGGAATGGCGCATAGGATACGCATTGCAGCTTGGCGTTGGGGTCGATCGGTGCGCGCGCCAGATTGATCGGCATGGCCAGCCACCACCACGCCGCGGCAATCGCAATCAGGGATATCAGGAGAAGCGCCAGTGGCGTGCGAAGTGAAATCGGTTCCATCCTCCGGGCGGGGACCGTCGATTAGCTTGTCACCGGCGTCCTGCCAAGAGCCGGATGGTCGCAATCGGGGCCGTTCCGGGACCGCGGCTTTTGCCACACGACGATAAAGTTGTGACTTTGCTGGACAAAATCCGAAATGTCCGTCATGGGAATCCGACGGGAATTAACTTGGGAATCCGCTGGCGTCGCCGCCGCATTGGAGACCCATTTGGACGGCATCAAACCAGCGCGTCCGGGCTGGCCTCGGGACGGGAACAAATCGGGGAATCCATGCGTCGACGGGTGGTTCAGTTTCAAAGTGCGGTCTTGCGCCATCTCGCCGTTCCCGGACTTGCCCTCCTGATCGGAACCGGCGGCGCCTTCGCCCAAAGCGGCGAAACCCGCGCGCAGGACCCCGGCAAGCCGGCTGCGACCACCCCCGCCGATGTCGCCAAGGAGAACCAGCGCAAGACCGACCAATTCCTGGAGGCCTCGCAGGCGATCAATGGCCCGGCCGGAAACCCCGAATGCGTCTGGCTCGGCCGCCGCGTGGTCCGCCTGATGTGGATCGACGATCTCGACACCGCGTTTCGGCATCTCGATCTGTACGACCGGTTTGGCTGTCCCGGCGGTCACATCCAGGCGACGTTCCGCTGCCTGACCCGCTTTGGCGGCGAGATCGATCCCAAGGTGGCGGATACGCTGAGCGGCCGGATTCATGCCTGCTGGATCAATCCGGCGGCGCAGCCGCAGACCGCCGCGGCCTCGCCACCGGCGGCGACCGCAGGCAGCGCCACGCCGCCTCCCGCGCCGGCGGCTCCGCCTGCTGCGGCCCCTGCCCCTACACCGGCGCCGGCAGCCAAATAATCCCGCGAGCATTCCAGGTCACCGGATTGATCCGGAATTTTCGCGATTTGATTATTTTCGTGCCCTCAAAACGCCACGCCGTCATAAGAGTTGTTAAATTGCGTGGCAGAGCTATGCTCGGTTTGCCGCGGACTTGGTCGAATCTCGGGGACGGATTCGCTGCCCTGCCATATTGGCCCCATCATATGGTTTAGTCGCGATGCGCGCTGTGGTCGCCGTTCTCTTGTGTGTGACTGCCGCTCATGCCGCCCTGTGGGGCGTGCTGCGCGAAAAGCAGCAGGCTCCCGACTTCAGGGGCGTCCTGCCCAGCGTGTCCTACGCGCCGTTCGAGGGTAGCGGGCATCCCGACGTCAACAACATTCCCAGCGTCGAGAAAATCCGTGCCGACCTCAAGAAACTGGCGCCGCTGACGCGGGCGATCCGGCTTTACTCCTCGACCGGCGGCGTCGAACTGGTGCCGCCGATCGCCGCCGAGTTCGGCCTGAAGGTCACGGTCGGCGCCTGGATCGACAAGAACACCGAGCGCAATGAGCGCGAGATCCAGGCCGCCATCAGCCTCGCCAAGCGCAACAGCAATGTGAACGGCATCGTCGTCGGCAACGAGACGATCTTTCGCGGCGAGCAGAAGGTCGAAGACCTCGTCGAACTCATCAAGCAAGTCAAGAAATCGGTCAATGTCCCTGTTACGACAGGTGAAATCTGGAATATCTGGCGCGACAATCCGGAACTCGCCTCGTCCGTGGACTTCATCGCTGCGCACGTGCTGCCGTATTGGGAGAATTTCACCGACAAGCAGGCGGTGGACCAGGCGGTCTATCTCTACGGGCTGCTGCGCGAAAAATTTCCCGGCAAGCGGATCGTGATTGCCGAATTCGGCTGGCCGAGCGCCGGCTACAATCTGAAGAACGCCGAGCCCGGCACCTTCGAGCAGGCCGTGGTGCTGCGCAACTTCGTCACGCGCGCCGAAGCCATCGGCATGGAATACAATATCGTCGAGGCGATCGATCAGCCCTGGAAGTTCTTCGAAGGCGGCGTCGGGCCGTATTGGGGCATCCTCAACGCCGCCCGCGAACCGAAATTTGCCTGGACCGGGCCGATCGTGAACCAGAACTACTGGAAGCTGGCTGCGATCGCCGTGCTGGTCGGAATCCTGCTGTCGCTGCCGATCGTGCGGCTCAACCGTCCCACCGTGATGCAGGCACTGGTGCTGTCGGCCGCGTCCGCCGGCGTCGGTACATGGGCCGCCACCGTGTTCGCCTACTGGGAAGGCCACTACTTCGTGTTCGGCTCGGCCTTCGCGCTGACGCTGGGGCTGATCCTGCTGGTTCCGCTGGTGCTGATCGCGATGGCGCGGATCGAGGACATCGCCGCCATTGCCTTCGGCCACAAGCCGCGCCGGCTGATCGTCAAGGGAGCCGCGCTGGCCCCGGCGACCGTCGGCGAGGCCGTCAGCTTCCCCAAGGTCTCGATCCATATCCCCGCCTATTTCGAGCCGGTCGACATGCTCAAGCAGACGCTCGATGCGGTGGCCAGGCTGGACTATCCGAATTTCGAATGCGTCGTCATCATCAACAACACGCCCGATCCGGAATTCTGGCAGCCGATCCAGGATCACTGCCGCGCGCTGGGCGAGCGTTTCGTGTTCATCAACGCCGAGAAGGTCGAGGGCTTCAAGGCCGGTGCGCTGCGCATCGCCATGGAGCGCACCGCGGTCGATGCCGAGATCATCGGCATCATCGACGCCGACTATGTCGTCGAGCCGGACTGGCTGAAGGACCTGGTGCCGGTGTTCGCCGATCCCCGGGTCGGACTGGTGCAGGCGCCGCAGGACCATCGCGACGGCGACACCTCGCTGATGCACTACATCATGAATGGCGAATATGCCGGCTTCTTCGACATCGGCATGGTCCAGCGCAACGAGGTCAACGCCATCATCGTTCACGGCACCATGTGCCTGATCCGGCGCGCGGCGATGGACATGGCCGGCGGCTGGGCCGGCGACACCATCTGCGAGGACACCGATCTCGGCCTCGGGATCATCGAGCATGGCTGGCTGACGCATTACACCAACCACCGCTACGGCCACGGCCTGCTGCCGGACACCTACGAGGCCTTCAAAAAGCAGCGCCACCGCTGGGCCTATGGCGGCTTCCAGATCGTCAAGAAGCACTGGCGCCGCTTCCTGCCCGGCGCCAGCCGGATGTCGCCGGACCAGCGCCGCGAATTCGCGCTGGGCTGGCTGAACTGGCTCGGCGCCGAAAGCCTCGGTGTGCTGGTCGCGATCCTCAACCTGATCTGGGTGCCGATCGTCGCCTTTGCCGGCATCGCGGTTCCCGACAAGATCCTGACGCTGCCGATCATCGCCGCCTTCGTGGTCTCGCTGGCGCATTTCATCGTGCTGTACCGGCTGCGGGTGCACATCAAATGGGGCCAGATGCTGGGCGCCATGATCGCCGCGATGTCGGTGCAGTGGACGGTTTCCCGCGCGGTCGCCAACGGCCTGATCACCGAACACCTGCCGTTCGCGCGCACCTCGAAGGGCGGCCTCTCCAGGATGTCGATCGAGTTCCAGGCGTTCTGGGAAGCCGTGATCGGCGTGCTGCTGCTGGTCGGCGCCGCGGTGCTGGTGGTCACCAACAGCCAGAAGGAAGTCCGCGAGATCTACATTTTCGCGGGTGTGCTGGTGCTGCAAAGCCTGCCGTTCCTGTCGGCCGTGGCGATCGCGATTCTCGAGAGTTCGCGGATCAACTCGTTCACCTTCTGGCGCAACACCGGCATCCGCAGCGCCGAATTGATCGGTCTGCGTCCGGTGACGGTGCCGACGGTGGTCACCAGCCAGCAGCCGGTGGCCTCCGAGGTCCGCCGCGAGGCCAGCTGAGCGGGATTTGGGTTTTCCACAGCCCCCGACGCAGGTGAGGAATTGCCGATAAAGGCCCGTACCGGCTCAAAAATCCGCGCCGTCCCCAACCGGACATTTGCGCCCTCTCCCGCTATTGACCCGCACCCGGCCGCCCCCTACACAGCGCGGCAAGTGAGCGCGTAGCTCAGGTGGTAGAGCACGTGACTTTTAATCATGGGGTCGAGGGTTCGAGTCCCTCCGCGCTCACCAAGTTAAGCTCATTCCATAAGGGTTTATTGAACTTCCAAAAGCGCGCAATTGGTTGTATGCAACCTGAGATGCGAACTTGGCAGCAGCTGATCAGCGCGTCGATTTCCGGTCAGAAAATGCTGGTTGGGCTATCGACGGGGGAAGCAGGCGATGGCCGATCTACTGGAACAGATGCATCGCAATCCACAAGGCGACTGGACTATTAAGGACGTCGAAAAGGTTTGTAGCCAGTATGGTGTAAGCTGTGAGGCCCCACGGGGCGGCGGCTCGCACTACAAGGTGTTTCACCGTCGCATTGATCATATCCAGACAGTCCCCTTCAACCGGCCCATCAAAGCAGTATATATCAGGCGGGTAGTCAGGTTCATCGACGTCGTCAGGAAGCTAAAATGACCGAGCCGTCACAGTACCCAATCATGATCCGGCCGCTTGATCCAGACGATGGCGGCGGCTTTATTGCGTTTGCCCTTGACCTTCCCGGATGCACCTCGGATGGCGCAACGCCGCAGGAGGCTCTGGCCAATGTGCAGGATGCCATCACCTGTTGGATTGAAGCCGCTACCGACATGAACCGGCCGATCCCCGAACCCAGCCGCCCCCGTCCACAAGTGCCCGAACCTTTGAAAAGATACGGCTGACCGGCCCGCTCACGGCCTGCCGTGACGCGACCATGACCACTCGCCCCTTCGCCGAAATGCGCGCCATGGGCGTCACAGACGTGCTGAACTACTGCGCCGATCACCGCTGCAGCCACTACGTTGAAACCAGCGCGGACGGCTGGCCGGACGATGTCAGGCTGTCGGATATCGAAGACCGGCTTGTCTGTTCGCATTACGGTGACAGTGCACTTAATGGAGGCCATGCCGCGCTCGCCAACGGCTTTCCGCTGCAAACGGCTTCGGCTAGTCAATTGAATGCAGTGTCAACGTAATCCCACCGTAATCCAAGAGGCCATCCGCCGACTGTTTCGCGTAGTCAATCAGTACATCGGCAATCTGCCGCCAATGGCCGGCGTGTTTCCCTGATTATCCAGCGCCCGGGGTGCGCAACTCCGGCGCCGAGCGCGAACTGACAGTGATGCGCTGGGGTATGCCACCGCCGCCTAAGTTCGGCGGGGCGCCGGCCAGCAACATCCGCAACACTTCTTCGCCGCACTGGCGCCTGGTGCCGGCGAACGGCTTCTCGGAGTACGCGCTCAAGATCGTGGCGCGCGGTACGGACAAGCAAGATCAGCCAGCGCCGAAAGTGATCTCGGGCTGGCCGCTGTTGATGCAACTACATTTTCCGTGCCATCATTGGGCGCAAAGTGAAATGGGGACAGCTTATGCGCGCCGTGGGGATGCTTGTTCTGTTGCTCGCGCTACCGTTGGCCGGGTGCTTCGGAGCTGGGGCAAATTCTGCCTCACCGCCAATGTCAAACGAGCAATTGGCCGCCAAGAAACAGGAAATGGCTGCCAAGGACGACGAGACCTGCAAGGGGTACGGCGCAAAACCGGGATCGGAGCCTTACGTCCAGTGTCGAATGAAACTGGATCAAGCCCGCGCAGTTCCACGAGAATTGAAGTGCACCACAATGAACATCGGCACCGGGATGAACGAGACAACCTGCAAATAGATGGCGGACCGTTGTCGTAGCGGCAGCGTAGGCCGGAACGAGTCCGTCGCCATCCGCTCGAATCCCGGTTCTGTTGCGGAGTTGCGTCGTGTCCTGGTCCCTGCATCTTGCCGAGCCGATCGTGCTGCAACACGCAAACCCTGTATTTGCGGGGTTCGAATCTGAACAAAGGAAAAGCTTCGGTCGCGCCGTCTGCGAGCGAATGTGGCGATCGGCGCATCTGCTGTTTGGCAGAGCGTAGGCCCCAGATCCCTGAGGGCCGATGCCCTTCTCACCGCCGCTCGTAGCAGTGAAACCCGCCATAGATCCCCGAGCGGTCGCGCGCAAAGCCCTCGGCGCTGCGCGCCTCGTCACGCCGCCAGATTTTTCGGAGCGGCGCCAGTTCCTCATTCTCCAGCGGTGACTCCCTGCCGGCGGTGCGGAAGATCACGCGGACGTCGTCACTGCCGCTGCGGTCGATCGCGTTCCACAGCGCGCGGATTTCTTCTGATGCCATCCAGTCCTGCGAGTCCAGCAGCACCACGGCATCGACCTCGCGCGCCGGCAGGCCTTCGAGAAACTGCCTGAGATTGGCGTGCACCGGAATGATCAGTCCGGCGCCGTCGCGCATGCGTTCGAACTGGCCGCGCTGCAGATAGGGCGGCAGGCAGGCATCGCCGGGCCCGCGGTAAGCGCGCTGCAGCGCCTGCCACGCAAAGTAGTTGGTCTCGTTGGGATGACCGTTGACCAGCCGAAGCAGGCGTTCATGGAGCACTTCATTGAGCGGCGCGTCGGCGCCGAGCAGCGCCCGCTGCTGGGGCGGAATGCCGAGGCTGAACAGCAGCGCGGGCGTCGCGGTGATCAGGCGCGCCAGCGGCGAATGAAACAGCCGATGCAGGCGAGCCAGCGCCCGGATGCGTTCGGGGGAATCCGCCTTGCCGTTCAAGAGCGCGGCGAGATCGATCCGCGCCAGTTTCGCCAGCACATGGGCAAGGCCGATGAAGCGGCCGAGCATGCCGTGGCGATAGAACCCGTCGGTGAAATAGGCATGGCGCGGGCGGCCGATGATGTTGAGCCTGTCCCAATAGCCGCGCGTCTCCGCGTCCAGCACCGGCCGCAGCTTGTCGCGATAAAGCGCGGAGTTGGCGACCGAAGCCGCCTCGCCGAAGAACTGCCAGAATTCTGCGTAGCCGGAGAAGGCGCGAAGCCCGGCGAGCTTGAGCTGAAGCAGCGACAGGTGCGCCTCGTTGAGATCGACGGCATAGACCTGCGCCGGCCGCGCCGTGAGATAGGACAGCGCGTTGCATCCGCCGGAGGAGATGGTGACGATGGTCGATCCGACCGGCAGGCGAAGTGCCGCGAGATCGGCTTCGGGGTCTTCCCATATCTGGGTGTAGACCAGCCGGCGGAACCAGAACGCGAACAGCCGGTCCCAAACGGTTTCCTCGGCCTTGCCCCTGGAGTTGCGAACCGCGTCTGCGATGAGTTGCGTATTCATCCATCCCTCGAATCAACAATCTCACAAGGCTATCGCGGGCAGGCTGCAGTTTTGCGACAGAGGCAGCAGTGGAACCCGATCTCCTGGGGTGTGCTGTCACATCCGTGTCGCGCTGATATCGCAAGGATCAGGCGATCACAGGCGATACGAGGTGCTTGGATGTCGATCTATTCCGAGGAGATCAGTGCCGAACCGTCGTGGCCGGTCGAGGCCACGCGCCGCATGAACCGGATGTACCGCCGGCAGCGCCACATCTACGACGGCACAAGGCGATATTACCTGCTCGGCCGCGACCAGCTGATCGCCAATCTCGGTGCCGACGCCGGAGCCGACGTGCTGGAGATCGGCTGCGGAACCGGCAGGAACCTGGTGCAGGCCGCCCTGCTCTATCCGAACAGCCGCTTCTTCGGCATCGACGTTTCCACGGAAATGCTGACGTCGGCGATATCGGCCATTTCGCGCCGCGACCTCACGAGGCGCATTCGCGTCGCGCATGGCGACGGAACGTCCTTCAATCCGCAGGTCCTGTTCGGCATCCCGCAGTTCGACCACGTGATGATTTCCTACAGCCTGTCGATGATCCCGGACTGGCGCCACGTGCTGCAGGCGGCCGTCAGTCGCCTCAAGCCCGGCGGCCGTCTGCACATCGTCGATTTCGGCAATCAGGAGCGGCTGCCAGCAATAGCCCGGACCCTGCTCAGGCGGTGGCTGACACTGTTCGGCGTCACGCCGCGCGACGATCTCGAACGCGAACTGACTGTCTTGGCCAGCACGGCGAAGGCCGACCTGACATTCGCACGGCCGTTCCGGGGCTATGCGCAATATGCCGTACTGACCCTTCCGCCGCGGCCGAATACCGCGTGAGCGGCTGGCTGGCATTGCTGGCCGCGGGCCTGCTCGAGATCGCCTGGGCATTCGGCCTGAAATATTCCGACGGCCTCACCCGGTTCTGGCCGACCGTTGCGACGCTGGTGGCCATCGCGCTCAGCTTCGGACTGATGGCGGTCGCGCTCAAATCGCTGCCGTTCGGCACCGCCTATGCGGTCTGGACCGGCATCGGCGCCACCGGCAGCATCATTCTGGGAATGGTTGTTTACAGCGAGCCCGCCGACCCGGTTCGGGTGCTGTGCCTGACGCTGATCGTGGCGGGCATGGTGGGACTCAAACTCAACTCGCCGGTGTGACCGGCTATTGGCTTCATGGCACGCTTTTGGCGCGAAGACTCCGCCAGCCTTCCAGGCCCGCGAACAGGCCGAGCGCGAGCACGAACGGCAGGAAGTGATAGAGAAAGCGGAACATGAGCAGCGCCGCGATCACCGGTTCCTTCTGGTCGCCGGCCAGCCCGATCAGGATCGCGGCGTCGAACACGCCGATTCCTGCCGGCGTGTGGCTGGCAAAGCCCAGCAACGTCGCGGCGATGAACACCGCGATCACGCGAAACACGTCGATTTCCATCCCGGCCGGCAGCAGCACATACATCGCCAGCGCCGCGGCACCGAGATCGAAAATCCCGATCACGATCTGCAGCAGGACCACGGGGCCGGAGGGAAGCCGCACCGGCCACCGCCGGGTCCCGAAACTTCGGGGCGCGAGCCAGGTCCAAATCAGAAAGGCGAGCACGCCTGCCAGCAGCGCCGCAGCCAGCCAGCGATTGGCCGCCGGCGGCAGGTAATTGATCAGGCTGATGGCATCGGGCGCGCAGAACAGGCTGAGCGCCAGCGCCGTCAGGTTGCCGAGCCAGAACGTCAGCCCGGTCAGGAAGCTGATATTCGCCACGTCGAAAACACCCAGGCCGTGGCGCGAATAGACCCGATAGCGGATGACAGGCGCGATCAGTGCCACCGCGCCGACACCATGGGCGATCGGGTAGCTGGTGAAACTGGCAAGCGCGGCGATCCGGTAGGGAACGTCGGCTCGCCCGATCGTGCGCAGCGCCAGCAGGTCGTAGAGGGTCAGGCTGGCATAGGAGATGGCCACCAGAAGCAACGACACGGCGATCACGCCGGGGCTGGTCTGCCGGACCACCGCGAAGACCTCGTCGTAGTCGACGTTCTTGAGCGCATGCATCAGCGCGAAGATGGCGGCCGCCGCGATGGCAAGGCTGACGACCACACCCAGGCCCTTCAGGCGGGCGTGGCTGCGGGGTGTCTTTTGCAGCACAATGGCCTTCAGGGGTGCATCCATCCAGGCGGCAACACCGTCTATTGCGCCGGTTGATTCGGGTGGTCGACATCTCCCATTGGCATGTTGATGTGACAGCCGCGTTACGCGCCCCACGGAGGCATCATGGACTCGGCTGCTACCTGATGACGCCAATGCGTTTCATGATGAAATAGGCGACGAGCGACGCCAGAGCCATCAGCAGCCCCGTGCCCAGGAACGCCGCGTCGAAATCGGTAAACGGCAGGCCCTTGATGTTCATGCCGAAGACGCCGGTGACGAGCGTCGGCGGCAACAGCAGCGCTGTCATGATCGAAAGCACCCTGATGTTACTGTTGCCTTGTTCCTCGATCTTCAAATGCAGTTCTTCCTGCAGTAACCGGCTGCGTTCGCGCATCTCCACGATGGTGTGGTCGAGGTCATCAAGCCGCTGGGCCAGCTTGCCGGCACGAAACTGCAATGCGGGCTTGAGATTGCCGGGACTCCTTTGTTCGAGCCGCTGGAAGATGATCCGCAATCCCGAAAGCTGGCGATGCAGGCGCACGCAGGTGCGGCGCAAACGGCCCAGACTCTGGCGCAAATCGGTCGCGGTGTCGGCCAGTACCTGCTCTTCGAGTTCGTCGAGGTTGTGCGCCACCCGATCGGCGACCTGATCCATCGTGTCGGCGACATTCTCGACGATGGTCTCAAACAGCGCCGCCACGCTTTCGATGCGTTGGCCGCCTTCAAGCGCGCGGCGCGTGGCATCGACCGCGCAAAGCGCATGATGCCGGCCGCTCACCAGAAGCTGCTCTGTCATGATGAAGCGAAGATGTCCGGTATCCTCCGTCGCCTCGCCGATCTCGCGCCGCAGGTCCGAGATCACGCCATACACGCATCGGTCAAGGGTGTGGACTTGCTGGTAGGTGTCCTTCGACAGCAGGAGACTCCCCGCCTGGGGCGGCACCTGGAGGTTCGCGGAAGCCAGCCATTGCTGCGCCCGCACGTCCGCCAGATTGAAGTGCAGCCAGAGCAGGCCGTCATGGGAAAGCGCGATCGATTGATCGACCGGAAGGCTTTCCGGACTTCCATCCGCATGGATGAGGAAGGCGGAGATCAGACCAGGAACAGGCGCGGTCGCTGCCGACGGCACCACCCCGGCATCGCCGGGAACGTCGGAGACTGGCGTTTCAGCGCGCATTGGACACCGCAGGTTCCGGCCGGACGCAGGACATCGCGAAGCAAACCTGCACGACACGACGAATCCTGGGCAAGCTATTCCGGTCCGGCCAACGCCCGGAAATGGCCTGATAGAATGACATTTTTGTTACAGGAGTGTGTCACCACGGCAGGTCGGTGGCACCCGGTACGATCGCTCAGTAGCGCTCCGGCACGTACATTTCGGGCGGAATCGGACCGCGACTGTAATCCGGGTTGTAAATTCGCGGCGGCAGAACCACTGGCTCGCGTCCGATTTCGGCGTATGGGATCTGTTCAAGCAAATGTGCGATGCAGTTCAACCGCGCCTTCTTCTTGTCAACCGCCTGCACCCCA
>JBDRNF010000021.1:0-5902 GCA_043811435.1 Pseudomonadota bacterium | reverse complement strand
CCAGGAATTGACCGCAGAACAACGCAGCGCCTGCATGGGCGACTATGAAAAATTCTGCAAAGGCGTCGTGCCGGGCGGCGGCAGGATCATCGCCTGCCTCGCCAAGGAGAGCGACAAGATCACGCCGGCCTGCAAGAAAGTTCTGGCCGCAGCAGAGAAGAAGTAAGCGGCCTTCGGGATTGCGGGTTCCTTACCCTCCCCTGGAGGGGGGCGAGACGAGCGAAGCTCGCTCTTGGGTCGGCTCGCATCGCTAGATGCGAGACGGGGTGGGGTGACGATGTCTCAACGTGAACACCGCCCGAAGGGAGAGACTTTCACCCCACCCCGCCGCTCATTGCATTCGCGTCGACCCTCCCCCTCCAGGGCAGGGTAAAGGTGCGCCGCTGTACCTAACCAATATTTGCGGTAGCGCCGCCAGCCGGGGGGCGTTAGTCTGCCCCTAATTGTAAGTATACTGTCGATTAGGGAGGAAACGAGCTTGCGCATCGCCGTAATCGGCGGAGGCCCCGGAGGCCTCTATTTCGCCTATCTCTGGAAGAAGCGTCACCCCGAGGCGCGGATCGATCTGTTCGAGCAGAACCCGGCCGGCGCCACCTGGGGCTTCGGCGTGGTGTTCTCCGAGCAGGCGCTGGAATTCCTGCGCGCCGACGATCCCGACACCGTGGAGGCGATCGCGCCGCGGATGGAGAGCTGGAAGAACATTACACTTAATCTGCGCGGCGAAAGCGTCGAGATCGACGGCGTCGGTTTCTCGTCGATCGGGCGGCTCGAACTCCTGACCATCCTGCAGGCCCGCGTCCGCGCCGTCGGCGTCGAGCCGCGTTACGACACCGTCATCCAGTCCGTGGAAGAGCTTGGAGGCTACGACCTGATCGTCGCCGCCGACGGCCTGAACTCGCTGGTGCGCCGATCGTTCGAGAAAGAGTTCGGTGCATCGGTTTCGCATTCGTCCAACAAGTTCGCCTGGTACGGCACCTCGAAGCGCTTCGAGACGCTGTCGCAAACGTTTGTGAAAACCGAGCTCGGCGCGTTCAATGCGCATCACTACCGCTACGCGCCCGACATGAGCACGTTCCTGGTCGAATGCGATGCGGCAACGTGGCAGCGTTACGGCTTTGCCGACAAGACCATCGAGCAGTCGCAGGCGATCTGCGAACGGGTATTTGCCTCCACGCTGGATGGTCATGCGCTGATGTCGAACAAGTCGGTGTGGCGCAATTTCCCGTGGATCTGGAACGAGCGCTGGTCGTTCAGGAACATGGTCCTGATCGGCGACGCGCTGCACTCGGCGCATTTCTCGATCGGGTCCGGCACGCGGCTTGCGATCGAGGACGCGATCGCACTGGTCAAGGCGCTGGAAGCGGAGACGGAAGTTTCCGCAGCGCTCGAACGTTACCAGGCCGAGCGCAAGCCGATCGTGCAGAAGCTGGTGAAGGCGGCGCGAACCAGCGCCGACTGGTACGAGAACTTCCCCGAGCATATGCAACTCGGCCTGATGGATTTTGCCTACAGCTACATCACCCGCTCCGGCCGGATCGACGATATCAGGCTGCGCGCGATGTCGCCGGCCTTCATGGCGCGCTACGAGGCGTCGAAAAACCACGGGACCAGCCGATGACACGTGCGATCGCCGACCAGGTACCGCCCGACAGCGCCGGCGCGCGGGAAATCGATTTTGCGATACCACTGACCTATAACGCCAGCCGCATCCTGTTCGACAACCTCGCGAAAGGCCGCGGAGACCGCCTCGCGCTGATCGGCCCGATGGGGACGCGCAGCTATGCCGAACTCTGCGCCGAAGCCTGCCGCTGGGGCCACGGTTTTATCTCGCTCGGCCTGCAACGCGGCGACCGCATCCTGATGTTCCTCGACGATACACCGGCCTATCCGGCGGCCTTCTTCGGCGCGGTGCGGGCAGGCTTCGTGCCGCTGTTGATCAACACGTTGACGCCGCCGGACCTGCTGCAGTTTTACCTGGCGGATTCCGGTGCCGCCGTGGCCGTCGCCGATGCCGGGTTTTGTGCCCGCTTCGATGCGCAGGCCTGCAAGGATACGGCGCTGCGCACGCTGATCGCGGTCAATGGCACGGCGACCGATCATGCCGTGGCCAGCACCATCGTTGCCGAAAACTGGCTGCCGGCGTTTCCCGCCGAGCTTGCGGAGGCCGACACCGGCCGTAACGAGATGGCGTTCTGGATGTATTCGTCGGGCTCGACCGGCCGTCCCAAGGGGATCGTCCATCTGCAGCACGACATGGCCTATAGCGAGGCCGCGTTCGCCCGCAGCGTACTGAAATTGGCGCCAGACGACATCTGTTTCTCGGTGCCAAAGATCTTCTTCGCCTATGGTTTTGGTAATTCGATCACCTTCCCGTTCGCGGCGGGCGCCACCACGCTGCTGCTGCCGGGCCAGCCCAGGCCGGCCACGATTTTTGCCGCGATCGAGCGCTTCCGGCCCTCCGTCTTCTTCGGCTTGCCGACGCTCTACACGTCGCTCACGAAAGCCGACAACGCGGCAGCGACGGACTTTTCCTCGCTGCGGATGGCGCTGTCCGCCGCCGAAGTGCTGTCCGCCGAGGTGTTCAACGGCTGGAAGGCGCTGACGGGTCTGGAGATCATCGAAGGGCTGGGATCGACCGAAGTGTTGCACATCTATCTCTCCAACCGCCCGGAGCAGAAAAAACTCGGCGCCGCCGGCCTGCGCGTCCCCGGCTATGAAATCGAATTGAAGGACAAGGACGGCCGCCACGTCGGTGACGACGAGGAAGGCATTCTGTGGGTGCGCGGCGATTCCAATACGCCGCTGTACTGGAACCGGCCGGACAAATCGGCCGAGACCATCCGCGAAGGCGGCTGGATCTACACCGGCGATCGCTTTGTGCGAGATGCCGACGGCTTCCACTTCTTCCGCGGCCGTGCCGATGACCTGATCAAGATTTCCGGCCAGTGGGTCTATCCGCTCGAAGTCGAGCTTTGCCTCGCCGAGCATCCGGCCGTGCGCGAATGCGCGGTGTTCGCGGCGGAGCTGCCGGACCGGCGCATGACGCTGAAGGCGGTGGTGGTGATGAACGACCGCGGGTTCGATGCGGATGCGACGACGAAGCTGCTGCAGGATTTCGTGAAGGCGAAACTGCTGCCGTACAAATATCCGCGCGAGGTGCGCTTCCTCGACGAGTTGCCGAAGACCGGCACGGGGAAGATCGATCGGCAGGCGTTGTTGAAGATTTAGCGAACAGCGCTCCAACAATTACCGGTGTCGTCCCGGCGAACGCCGGGATCCATACGCCGCGGCCCATCGTTAGGAACGGGTGTTCGATACCATCGCACAACACCAAGAGCGGTGGCTATGGGTCCCTGCGTTCGCAGGGACGACGAGCGATTACAATCGAACCGACGCCATCAGCCCGATTTCCCCAGATGTTCCAGCGCGTCTTCGGCGCGCAGCGGCACCCGCGAGGCCTCGTTGTTGAGATCGACCAGTTGCGTCAGCAGCGCCAGCAGCGTCTTGCGATCGGCCGGCTTCAAGGGCTGCAGCATCCGCGCCTGCGCGCGCTCGACCGACGGAATGATATCGCGCAACAGTGTGGCGCCGGATTTGGTGAGGTAGAGCAGTTTCGTCCGTTTGTCCCCGGGCGACGGCTTGCGTTCGATAAAGGCCTTGGCTTCCAGCCGTTCGATCACGCTGCCGAGCGTGGAGCGGTCGAACGCGATCACGGCGGACAGCCGCGTCGCATCGATGCCGGGGTGGGTGCGGATCGAGACCAGCGAGGCATATTGCACCGGCGTGAGGTCGTAGGCCTTGCACTCCTCGGCGAAGAGCGCCACCGCGATCTGCTGCATCCGGCGGAACAAATAGCCCGGCGCGGTGTAGACCGCGTCCATCGTGATCGGATTCGGTTTACTCGGCATCGGCTTGCTTGTCCGGAGCGGCGTCGGCGAACGCCTTCATGGCCTGCGCCGCCGCCTCGGCCTTCAGCAGGCGCGGATAGGCCGAGACATCGACGCCGAAGCGGCGCGCGTTGAACAGCTGCGGCACCAGGCAGAGATCGGCGACGGTCGGCGCTTCGCCGAAACAGAACGGGCCGGGCTCATTGGCGATCAGGGCTTCGCAGGCGCCAAGCCCCTCGCGGTTGGCCCACGCCGCCCAGGCCGTCACCTGCTCCTCGGGCAGGCCGAGTTCGCGCAGCCGCGCCAGCACCTTCAGATTCTGCACCGGGTGGGTATCGCAGGCCAGCGCTTGCGCGAACGCGCGCACCCTGGCGCGACGGAGCAGATCTTTCGGCAGCAGGGCCGGCTGCGGCCGGGTTTCCTCCAGCCATTCGATGATGGCGAGCGACTGGGTCAGCACCGCGCCGGTATCGTCCTGCAGCGCCGGAACCAGCCCTTGCGGGTTGAGGGCGAGAAAGGCGGGATCGCGCTGTTCGCCTTTGCGAAGGTGGTGCGACAGGTGATCGGCGTCCAGCCCCTTCAGATTCAATGCGATCCTGACCCGGTAGGACGCGCTGCTGCGGAAATAGCCGTGCAGCTTCATCGGAACCTCCCCTGATTCTTATTCTTGGTTGCAGTGCGCCGTTGACGCTATCCGTATAGTAAGTATGCTGTCAATCGAGCCGACAAGAACCAATTGAAGAGAGCCGCGGGAGGCCCGTCATGGAAGCCGTACAGAAGACGCCGGAACGCGAGGCGTTCTACAAGAAGATCGACGGCGAGAACCTCTCGGCGCTGTGGAACGTGATGGGCGACCTGATCACGCCGGAGCCGAAAAGCGCCTGCCGGCCGCATCTGTGGAGGTTCGACGCCATTCGCGACTACATGACCGAAGCCGGCAAGCTGATCACCGCCAGGGAAGCCACAAGGCGGGTGCTGGTACTGGAAAATCCCGGCCTGCGCGGGCAGTCCAAAGTCACGACCTCGCTGTTTGCCGGCGTCCAGATGGTGATCCCGGGCGACGTGGCCCCCGCGCACCGTCACAGCCAGTCGGCACTGCGTTTCGTGCTGGAGGGCAAGGGCGCCTTTACCGCCGTCGACGGCGAGCGCAGCGCGATGGAGCCCGGCGATTTCGTCATTACGCCGTCGATGACCTGGCACGACCATTCCAACGAAACCTCCGAGCCGATGTACTGGCTCGACGGACTCGACATCCCGATGGTGCAGTTCTTCGACGCGTCCTTTGCCGAAGACTCCACGGAAGACCAACAGAAGATCACCCGCCCCCCCGGCGACAGCTTTGGCCGCTACGGCCACAATCTGCTGCCGGTCGACGGCAAGCGCACGTCGAAAACCTCGCCGATCTTCAACTATCCCTACAGCCACACCCGCGAGGCGCTGGAACAGGCCAAGGCCCGCAACGAGTGGGACGCCTGCCACGGCCTGAAACTGAAATTCTCCAATCCCGAAACCGGCGATTTCGCGATGCCGACCATCGGCACCTTCATCCAGCTGCTGCCGAAGGGTTTTAAAACGGCGCGCTATCGGTCGACGGATGCCACCGTATTCGCCGCGATCGAAGGCAAGGGCCGCACAAGGATCGGCGACCAGACCTTCGAGTGGGGCCCGCGCGATCTGTTCGTGGTACCGAGCTGGCAGTGGGTCACCCACGAGGCCGACGCGGATTCGGTGCTGTTCAGTTTCTCGGACCGCCCGGTGCAACAGAAGCTGGACCTGTTCCGGGAAGACCGCGGCAACGCGTGAGACGAATCTTACCCTCCCCTGGAGGGGGAGGGTCGGCTCGCATCGAGCGAAGCGAGATGAGAGACGGGGTGGGGTGATCTCTCAGCCCGGGCACCGCTTAAAATGAGAGACTGTCACCCCACCCCGCCGGGGCCAGGGGTCGCGGCGACCCACCCCCCCCCCGGGGGGGGGAGATTAGTGGGACCCCGTTGCGCCGTGGTACCGGAACAAGG
>JBDRNF010000020.1:0-5166 GCA_043811435.1 Pseudomonadota bacterium | reverse complement strand
TCCACGCCTATAAAAGCGTGCCGGAGGCCCGAGCGGGCATCGGTCGATATCTGGCCTTCTACAATCCTGTTTCATAACGCCCATCTGCCTATGCTGTTGATGTAAAGAGGTTTTGTTGTTTGGTATGCGGTCCTGCGGGGTATTTACGCCAGTTTTTCGTTCTTTTTGCGATGCCTTTGCCTGCTGCTCCATCCAGATCCGTTCGCTTGAAGAGCCAGGGACCGTCCGGTAGCGGGTGGAGGGCTTCGATCTCGCCCGCAATGGCCGCCAGCCTGAGCGTTTTTGGTGTTGTGCCGAGACAGGCGGATGCCTTCGTCAGATTGAGCCAGGGTTCGATGCCATCAGCCGTCGGGCGGAATGGCGAGATCTTTCGATGCGAGCGTAACGAGCAAACTCGCTCGCGTGTCCAGCGATTGCCGTTTCCGGTGCGTAGCCCGTTCCTGTTGAGGATGCCGGCAATCAGGTCGTCATTGGCAATGAACGTGAGTTGGCGGATAGCCTCGACGGTTTCCACGGGCGTGCTGTTGCGTTGGCCACGCCGTCTGCGGGGCAGACGAAGGTCCGTGTGGGCGCCACCGATCCAGTGGATGACCAAGACGATCTCACCCGATCCATTCGCAGCCTCGGCATCGATATCGGCGATGACCTCGTGAATGAGGGTGCGCACGATGCGCTTCTTGAGGCGTGCATCGGTGGTTGGCGCATTCCAGACGGTTTGCAAATCATTAGCCAACCTGGTGAAGGATATCGATGTGATGTTCTGGCTCGGAACAGCCTCTGTGTCGTGTGTGGCAATTTTGGCTTCGATCTCCGCCTGCCTGGAAAGCGCAGCATTCCATCGTGCCTCTAGTTCCCCGGCCACGAGACGGTTTGCAGGGTCGATGGCGTCATATTGGCGAAAGGCACGGTCGGCTGCGTAGCGTGTGGCCTCAAGGTCTCGGCACAAAGCCTCACGAACCTGATCGCGTCGCAGCGCAGCTTCAGCTTGTGCTTTTACCGCGGCTTCAATGGCACCGGGCCCGACGACCTGCAGCAGCGCTTCTTCAATGGCATCATCGACACGCAATCCGCCAAAGGCAATGCACTTCGGCTCACCATTGTCGAGTTGACCGCGACAGCAGGAATAGCGCGGTATGTTGTGTTTTGCGCCCGAGTAGCGGGCCGACAGCTTGCGTCCGCAGCGGCGGCATCGCACCAGGCCGGCCAGAAGGGCGCTGCCATGCTTGGGAGCGCCATGGTGTTTGCTTGTGGGCACGTTGTCGCTCACCATTTTACGTATCGCCTCCGCCCGCTCCCAGTCCACATATCCCTCATGAGCTCCGGGTTTGAGCGCCAACCATTCATCACGCGGCTTGTGCTCGTTCTTCACCCGCATGCCGGTGCCGCCATAGCTTGGCACGGCTCTGGTCTTACCATAGGCGTAGGCTCCCCCGTAGGCCGGGTTGGTGATCATCCGGTGGATTGTCTGATAATAGGGCCTGCGCCAGACGGTCTGGCCGTCCCTACGCTTTGCAGGCAAATCGAGCCCGTGTTCGAGGAACCACAGCAGTGCCTGTCGGGCGCTGCCCAGTTCCAGGACCTTGTCGAAGACCAGCTTGATGGCTTCCTGCACCCGGCGATCCGGATCCTTTTCCAGACAGTCACCAGCCTTCACAAATCCAACGGGCGCCGACACGATCAACTCGCCCCGCTTGGCCTTCTCGTAACGGGCAGCCAGCGAACGCTGGCGTAAAAGGTCGAGCTCGTATTCGTTCAGCGATCCCTTCAGCCCCAACAGAAGGCGATCATTGCTCTGACGCGGTGCGTAGACTGTCTCCTGATCGACCAACACGGTATCGACCACCCGGCACATCTCGATCAGTTGCTGCCAGTCCCGGCTGTTGCGGGCGAAGCGCGATACTTCTCGCGCCGCCACGGCCCCGACCTTGCCGAGACAGACTTCGGCTACCATGCGATCGAAACCGGCGCGATCCGTGCTGCCTGAAGCTGAACGGCCGAGGTCGTCATCGATCGTCTCGATCTGAGACCAGCCCAACTGGCTAAGCCGATCCCGCATCGCATATTGCAGCGCGCTGCTTTCCCGGTTGTGCAGAACCTGATGGACGGATGACTGGCGCACGTAAAGGATCGCCTTGCGCTCCAGATGATGACGTTCGATTTTCTCAGACATCATTGCTCTCCACACTGTGACGCAGATTGCCGGCTTCCTCGTCGCGCACTGCCTCGTGGTTCGTCCCGTGCTCCATCAGCAACTGTGCCATCAGTTCGGAGATCTTGTGGCGCACCGGCTGCGGCAGGTTCTGCCATTGCGGCGTTTGCCATGGATGCGTTCTTCCCGTCGAACCGAACAGGTCCAGTTGGTCTGGTTTCGTTTGAGATCGGCGCATGATCATCTCCCTGATTCTGGTCGCAAGACATCAAGTCTGCGCTCAAATCAGAATCGGTCGAAGAATGAGTAAGATCGTGACCATCGGCATTGGCAATCTCCGCAAGCAGAAACTGCAGCGCCGACAGACCGGACAAGTCGACCAGCGGACGTTCTGAATGACGCACCGACGAACAGGCCTGCCGGTCGAACATCCACAAAGGCACCTCAAGCGGAAGGCCTGGGTCGTCGCCAATCAGCCGGCACCGCGCAAAACATACTCCCGCTTTCTCGACGATCTTTTCGACATGAACATTGCTCCCTGTCCATGGGTGGTGCTCGTAAAGAACCCGGCGCTCGGCGGTATTATGGGTGTTGAAGAGTTGAGTTGTATAACAGCCGACGCCCACATTCATCCCTTGACCGGCAAACACCGGATCAGGCTTACTTCAACGCGCTGACGCCAATCCTGGCGGCAGCATAATCAAGGCGGAAACCCACTTAAGCATACGCCCGAAACTGTTCAGACAAACCGAGCCACCTCTCTCGACCGTCGTCCGGTCTCGCCTGCAGAGCCGAAGACTCTGCTCGGGCGCGGGCTGGTCGCACAGAAGAACAGCAAGCTGGCGCCCAAACACGAGGGTGCGTTCAGCGGCGCCTTCGGCGACCATGCCATATGGTTCGTCTACGTCCTTGCCCTGAAGGATCAACGCGGGCGTGATCTCGCCTTCAAGATCGGCTACGCCAATGACCCCGCGATCCGCCTCGCCGCTTATCGGGCGCCCATGGCGGTAGAAGTGACCGGCCTGACCTGGGAGCTCGCTTCAAAGCAACCGACGGGCAGCGAAGACGAAGCACGAAGGATCGAGCAGGGTCTGCTTGCGCATTTTGCCAAGCACAAGCTGGCGAGCAACGGCGAGATTATCAGTGGCCCCTCGCAGACGGACATCATGTCAAAGATGGCCGTCATCCTGCGGCAGGGATGAGGAGATGCCGATCCCGCATCATCCGACCAGACGCGGCCGTCTTCTTCGGCGAGCCGACGTGTCAGGCGGAAATCATTTCCGCGTCCTCAGCCCTTAAACACCTTCTCGCGGTGGTATTGCAGGAACTGTGAATGTGGCCGCTCGTCCGTCCGTGCCGGTACAAGCAGCCGGCGCTCGGGATTCATGAGCCGCGTGACGGTATCGGGAACGCCACCACTGGCAATCAGCAGGCTGTAATCGTCATCGACCGATATCAGGCCTCGATCGAACATCCAGTGCACGGTTCCAGAAAGGGCGAGCCCGTTGCGGACGCTGTCGGGCCCACCATGCGCCACCGGTCGGATGTGCGCGGCCTGGACCTCCGAGCGACCGCCGCCATTGATCAGCTTTAAGCCGGTCACGGCACAGGTATCGTGGTAGGCCGACTTGATGGCCACGGCAAACACCCGGTCCCGGAACGGACGCTGCAGCACCTGGGAGACGATCCGCCGATCGACGCTGTCGATCTCGAAAGGCATCTGCGGATTGTCACCAAATCCGATGCGCGCCTCCTCGACTGGATCCGGTGCCGGTCGTTCGCGATCCCGATTTCCTAGAACATGCGCGAAGCCGGCGGCGAGGATCAGGTCATACTCTGCGTCTGAGATGTTTCGGACAGCGCGACCAAACGCCCCCTTGTTGGTCGAGCCGTCGTCTTTTCGCAGGCCGCTTTCATAATAGTGGTCCGCGTCCTTGAAGGGCACGGCGTGATCGAAGGGTAGAAAGTCTTCGACGAGCGCATAGAAGTGATCGGGCTTCGACGGGTCCTCGATGATGTCAACGATCCTGGCCGTGGCGAAATAGGCCTGCCTGCCTCCTGTTTTCATAAGGTCGCCGCTCGGACGCCGCGGTTCGTAATAGACGATCCAGTCTCCACGCGCAGCCTCGACCTGGCGAAGATAAGTGCGCGGGAAATGATACCGCTGCTCTGGTAGGTCGTCATAGGTCGGGTCGACCTTGGTCGTCAAAATTGCCTTCGCCATAGTACGCGCTCTTCCACGCAGAGAATTACTGCCGTCCCTTCTGGCTACCAGGCCGGGAGGAGTGTGGGAAGTGCGCTGATTGGTGTGGAGCGGGCGGCGAGGAGTGGTTCTCGTCGGAAGTGTAGACGTCGCCTCCAAATGTGACGCGGGTATCTTCGAAGATAACCAGCTCGGGCGCCCTAAAAATTCGATTCCTGTGCAAACGCCGTTATATGAAGTAACGGGGGGAATACACAAAATAAACAATTACGGCGTTTGCAGAAGCCTACTGATTGAGAGCCGAATACAAATCTGGGGCTACCAATTCGGCCGAACGCTATTGGAGCATATGGCCCCATGATTTCCCAATCCGGGCAACAGGTCTCACACGCTGATGCAGTCGGGCGACACTGGTTTTAATCAGACCAGGTGCAAGTCAGCCTAGTCAGACTCCGAGCCGCCAGCAGTCTTTTTCAGGTGCCGCTTGGGGCGGAAAGGCGGCGGGCCTTTCACATATTTGTCGACGAGTTTCTCAAAGGCGTCTTCACTCTCGCGGGCATCGAAGCCCTGCCCCTCAAGGCCATCGACAATTTCGTTGCGCAATCGATCCAGAACCTCACGACGATCCGGGCGGTTGGCGTTGACGCCAGTGATCATCTGCCAGAGCAAAAGGCGGGCGATGTCGTCCCGCGACGGCCGCAGCTTCTCCCGCGCGGTGTCCCGAGTCTTCTTCTGGCGCACCCTCTGCTCAGCCGTTCGTTGTTTCGCGGGCATCCTGGCCATCAATCATCCTCACTCGCCACCACATACTCGC
>JBDRNF010000019.1:0-2139 GCA_043811435.1 Pseudomonadota bacterium | reverse complement strand
TGGCTTCCGCCCTTGGTCTGGTGCAACTGCAGCGCGCCAACGATTTCGGCCGGATCAGGGCCGGGCGCGTTGCGCGGTACAACGCAGCCTTCGCCGATCTGCCTATGATCCTGCCGCCCGGCCCGGCTGAGGGAGACGGCCATTCCTGGCACCTCTATATCGTCCAACTGACCGAAGATGCGCCGATCGACCGGGACGGTTTCATCCTGGCCCTGAAAGAACAAGGCATCGGCACTTCGGTGCACTATCGTCCGCTTCACCAGATGACGGTCTGGAAGCCGTTCTGCGAAGACGGCGCCTTCCCGCACGCCGACCGGGTCTTCAGCCGCTGCGTGTCCTTGCCGTTGTTCATGGCGATGACCGACGCCGAGCAGGAGCGGGTGATCGGGGTCGTGCGTCGGGTCGTTGGGGGAGAGGCGGCATGACGCAGGCGCCGCGCGCCCTGCGGATCGGCTGGATGAGCCACCATGTCGAGGGGATCGAGCCTCTGAAGGCCGTCCTCGCGGCCGGGTTTCCGATCGAGGCGATCATTACCCTGCAAGACGATCTGATGGCCAAGAAGTCGGGGGCCGCGGACTTTGCCGGCATCGCCGCCGCGCATGGTGTTCCGCTGCATCACGTGCGCAACGTCAACGACCCGGCGGCCGTCGATTTGCTGACAAGTCTGAACCTGGACGTACTTTTCGTGATCGGCTGGTCACAGATCCTGCATCCGGCCGCGCTCCGATCGGCGCGGCTGGGCTGCTTCGGCGCCCATGCCTCGCTGCTGCCCGCCAACCGCGGCAGCGCACCGATCAATTGGGCGCTGATCAAGGGCGAAACCCACACTGGGAACACGCTGATGCATCTCTCCGAGGGTGTGGACGCGGGCGCCGTCGTGGCGCAAAGGCCGATCCTGATCTCACCGTTCGACAACGTCGCAACGCTCTATGACCGCGTTGCCGAGACGAACTGCGTAATGATCCTGAAGTTGCTGCAGGACCTTGCCGACGGCAAGCCGCTGCAGGCCAGGCCGCAGCGCGAAGACGGATCGCCCCTGCTCCCGCGACGACGTCCGGAGCACGGTCTCATCGACTGGGCGCAACCGGCGCAGAATGTGTATGATTTTATTCGCGCCCTCACCCGCCCCTATCCCGGCGCCTTCTTCGAGACAAACGGTATGCGCAGGGTCATCTGGCGAAGCGCCCTGCTCCCCATCCCCGGGCCTCTGGCCGACCCCGGCACGGTTCTTGGCCCGGTGGTCTCCGACACCCCGGACGCCTGCGGTCTGCTCGTCGCCTGCGCCGAGGGTGCCGTCATCGTGCTGGAAATCGAGGACGGAGACGGCAAGGTATGGCGGGGGCGCGAGCTGGCGCAAAGCGGGACGTCCGTTTTGCCTGACGCACGGGAAGGTCACGGATGACTGGCAGAAACGTTCTGGTGATTGCTGCTCACCCAGATGACGAGTTGCTCGGTGTCGGCGGCACGATTGCGCTGCATTCCGCCGCCGGTGACTGTGTGACCTGCGCAGTGGCCGCCGCAGCCAACCTGACGCATGACAGCGACGGCGCAAAAGGTGTCCATGACCAGGCGCAGCGCGCAGCGGACGTTCTTGGCGTTCACGAACTGAAGCTGCTCGATTTTCCTGACCAGGGCCTCGACCGGTTTTCGCTTGTAGAGATCATCTCGCCGCTTGAATTGATCGTCGAAACCGTCCGCCCGGACGTCGTCTATCTCCAGTACGGCTATGACATAAACCGGGATCACCAGATCCTTTTTCAGGCCGCTCTGGTCGCAACCCGCCCGATGGAGCAATACATCCAGGCGATATTTGCCTTCGACACAGTAAGCTCGACCGAATGGGCCTACCCGCGCAGTTTCGTGCCGGATACCTGGGTCGACATCTCGACCACGCTGGAGCGCAAGATCGAGGCGATGGCATGCTACGAAACCGAGCTGCGTGACTGGCCACACCCGCGCTCCCTGAAGTCTCTGCGCGTGAAGGCAGAAAGCGCCGGGTCGCAGGTGGTCGCTGAGGCCGCCGAATGTTTCATGACGATCCGGCGGGTGTTGCGTAATGACAAAACGCCTGTTTGACATCGCGGCCGCTGCGCTCGCGCTGCTCATGTCCGCCCCCTTCATCGCGGTGGCGGCGAGTGG
>JBDRNF010000018.1:0-3822 GCA_043811435.1 Pseudomonadota bacterium | reverse complement strand
GGGTGAGGGGGGCTCTCCGCGCATTCCGTGCGCGAATTGCCCCTCACCCCAACCCTCTCCCCGCAAGAGCGGGGCGAGGGAGAAGGGAAGGAGAAGCCGTGGGAGGGGAGGGATGATCGCCAGTCATCCGTCGAACCGCACCACGGTCCTGTGAAGCTTCCGGGTTGTCCGGAAACAACATGAGGAGTGCTAAATGGCGAAGAAAGTGACCGGATACCTGAAATTGCAGGTGCCGGCCGGTGCGGCGAATCCTTCGCCCCCGATCGGACCCGCGCTTGGTCAGCGCGGCCTCAACATCATGGAATTCTGCAAGGCGTTCAACGCGCAGACGCAGAAGGAAGAAAAGAACACCCCGATTCCGGTGGTGATCACGATCTACGCCGATCGTTCGTTCACCTTCGAGATGAAGACCCCGCCGATGTCCTTTTTCCTCAAGCAGGCCGCCAACATCCAGTCCGGGTCGAAAGCCCCGGGCCGCGACAAGGCCGGCGCGGTGACCAAAGCGCAGGTGCGCGAGATCGCCGAGAAGAAGATGAAGGATCTCAATTGTGACTCCATCGAAGCGGCCATGAAGATGGTCGAGGGCTCCGCCCGTTCGATGGGTCTCGAAGTTGCGGGGTAACGGGTCATGGCAATCGGAAAACGCTTGAAGAAGGCCCGCGAGGGCATTGATCGCGAGAAGCTTTACCCGCTCGCGGACGCCATCAAGATGATCAAGGATCGCGCCACGTCGAAGTTCGACGAGACGGTCGAGATCGCGATCAATCTCGGCGTCGATCCGCGTCACGCCGACCAGATGGTGCGTGGCGTGGTGACCCTGCCGAACGGCACCGGCCGCACCCTGCGCGTCGGCGTGTTCGCGCGCGGCGCCAAGGCCGAAGAGGCGAAGGCCGCGGGTGCCGATGTCGTCGGCGCCGAGGACCTGGTCGAGAAGGTGCAGGGCGGTCAGATCGATTTCGACCGCTGTATCGCCACCCCCGACATGATGCCGCTGGTCGGGCGCCTCGGTAAGGTGCTGGGACCGCGCGGCATGATGCCGAACCCGAAGATCGGCACCGTCACGATGGACGTCGCCAGCGCCGTCAAGGGTGCCAAGGGCGGTTCGGTCGAGTTCCGGGTCGAGAAGGCCGGCATCGTGCAGGCCGGAATCGGCAAGGCATCGTTCACGGCCGACAAGCTGGTGGAGAACGTCAAGGCGCTGGCGGATGCCGTGTCCAAGGCGAAGCCCGCCGGCGCCAAGGGCACCTACATCCAGCGCGTCGCGGTTTCCTCCTCGATGGGACCGGGCGTGAAGGTCGAGCCGGGCACGCTGCTCGGCTGAGGGCCGGTCGCGCGTCGACAATTATTCAGGGGCGGGACGGGGAAACCCGTTCCGCCCTTTGTCTTTGACTTCAGGAAATTGACCGATGTCCAACAAAGTCTTGATCTATTCCCGTTTCCCCAAGGCCATGATGGTGCGCATCGGGGAGCGCTTCGAACTGCTGGACGCCGCCGGCAAGCCGCTCAGCGAGGTGTTCGCGGCGGACCAGCTTGCCGGGGTGACGGCGATGGTCACGGCAGGCGGCACGCCGCTGGCGGCGGCCGCGATGGATTTGATGCCGAAGCTCCGCGTCATCGTCTGCTACGGCACCGGCTATGACGGCGTCGATCTGGCCGCCGCGGCAAAGCGCAACATCGCGGTCGCCAACAGTCCCGGCGCCAATGCCTCCTCGGTCGCCGATATCGCGGTTATCCTGATGCTGGCGGTGACGCGGCGGCTGTTGCCGGCGGACGATTATGTTCGAAGCGGCGGCTGGGTGTCGGCCCAACCGTCGCCGATGATGCGGCCGCAGGCCGGCATGCGCGGCCGCCGCATCGGGGTCTACGGCATGGGCGAGATCGGCCGCAAGATCGCCGCCCGGGTCGCCGCCTTCGAGACCGAAGTCGGCTATTTCAGCCGCAGCCGGCATGACGTGCCCTATGAGTATCTGCCGAGCCTCGAGGCGCTGGCGGATTGGTGCAGCGTGCTGATGATCGCGGTCCGCGCCGGCGCCGACACCCACCACGCCGTCGATGCCGGGATCCTGAAAAGGCTCGGCGCGGACGGCTATGTCGTCAATATCTCGCGAGGCTCGGTCATCGATGAGCCGGCGCTGGTCGCAGCACTCGCCGACAACACCATCGCGGGCGCCGGCCTCGACGTGTTCGAGCAGGAGCCGCACGCGCCGGATGCGTTGACCGCGTTGCCGAACGTGGTGCTGACCCCGCATATTGGCGGCCACACCCTCGAATCGCATACCGCGATGCAGGACTGCGTGATCGCCAATCTCGAGGCGTTTTTTTCCGGGAGACCGCTGCCCTACGAGGTGCGGGGCGGCTGAAGACCTCAGCCGTTCATGATGACGGCGCGGGTCCGCCGCGCCGGGTCCTGCTCGCCGACGAGTGTCGCGCGATCGGTCGCGAGCACGGCTTCGGGCAAAGCGAGCGGCTCCAGGCCCGCAAACCGCCGATAGATCGCTCCCATGAGCGCGCCGGCAATAATCGCGACAGGAAAGAGAATCGGCGGGAAAAACATCAGCATCACTGCCGCGCCGAGCGCTCCGACCACCGCGCCGATGACCGCGTAATCCAGCCCGCCGGTGCGCCGGATGACTCGCGCCGCGGCATGGGTGATGCCGACGAAGATGGCGGCGGGAATGGCCGTCGCAAACAACGTCACCACGAAGAAATACGCCGGCATTGCCATCTGGGAAATTTGATTTGTCCAGGCCGGGTTCTGCGAAGCGCCGGTGTCCCACTTGGTGAGGAAGAACGTCACAAAGGGAATCGTGACCAGCGCGACCGTCGCCGCCGGCACCACCGAGGCAATGGCGGTGGCAATCATCGAGGTGCGCACCTGGACCGGACCGTCAAAATGGGCGGGAGCCGGAGCAGCAGCGGCATCCGGATTGCTGGCGCTGCCGTTTCCTGCACGCACCATCTCACGCCCGGCAAACTGGGCATACATCGTAGCTGCGATCATGCCGACCAATACCGGCAGCACCGCCGCCGTCAGGCGGGTGCCATCGAGCGGCGGAAGCAGGTTGAGGTTTTGGGACAGCGCAAAGGCGTAACCCACTGCTGCAGCTGCGCCACCCATCAGCCCATAGGCCAGTCGGGTGGCGAGGCCGAACGAACGCAGCAGCCAGCGACCTGCAAATAACACCGCGGCGTCGATGCCGACGCGGCAGGCAAAAATCTGGAATGCGCGATCCGGCGAGGGCGGCTCGATATTCCGGGCGAGAAAGGTGCCGAGACCGAGGACCGACATCACGCCGTGGAACCCGACCAGGAGAACGACCGCCGCGATGAATGCGCGGGTCGAATTGCGGACGACGGGCATGGCCAAGCTCCTTCGGCGCGCGCCGGAGACGGCGCCCGGTGTGTGCTTTTTGCGCAAAATGGCCCGCTGCGATTGCGTTGCGGTTAATACGCAGCCATTCGTCGTGGCCGATGGGGAGCGGAGGTTAGTACCAGCTTAGTCTGATCGTTCAAATCCGTCGGAAAGTGGCGCCTTTGTCCGCCGGGGCGCCGCCCTGCGCCGTGGCGTGAGGCGAAATCCTGTCGGGGCTGACGATAATTCAGAACGCCTTGTTGATGGAGGCATGAACCGCTTGGGTGATCACCCTGCCGGAATAGTTGCCGCTCAGTGTTCCGGTATCGGTGTAGCCATCGGTCGCGCTGGCGAAGGGTCCGGAAAAGTTCGCCGTGCGATTTTCCGTCATGGCGTAGGTATAGCTGAGATCCAGGAACCAGGAACGGTCGAAGAAATAAGTCACGCCGACCGTCGCGGCGCCGCCGAGC
>JBDRNF010000017.1:0-2387 GCA_043811435.1 Pseudomonadota bacterium | reverse complement strand
TGAGCTATCCCCATGAAAATATGGTGTCTGCCTGGCGCCAGTTGCATGAGGCAATACAACATCAGTGGAAATCATGAATTTCGTGAGGATCGCGCGCATGCTGTTCTGGCTCACGCTCGCCGCGGCAACCGCTTGGCTGCTGTGGTACATGGTGACCGTTTCCGGCACCTCTTATTCCGGTCCGCTCAAGCCGCTAGCCGCGGAGGAAAGGCTGCTCGCCGATAACTTGCGCCGTCACGTCAACGCGGTCGCGAGCCACGAGCACAACGTCTGGAACCTGCTGGCGCTCGAAGCATCGGCGCAATACATCGAGCGCACGCTGGCCGGTCCGGGCTACGCGGTCTCGGCACAGCGCTTCGAGTCGGGCGCGGTGGAGGTGCGCAACATCGAGGTGGAAGCCAGGGGCTCTGTGCGTGCATCTGAGATCATCGTCGTCGGCGCGCATTACGACTCCGTGATCGGCGCCACCGGCGCGAACGACAACGGATCCGGGGTTGCCGCCGTGCTCGAACTTGCGCGCCTCATGCGCGGGGAAAAGCTTGAGCGCACGCTGCGTTTCGTGTCCTTCGCGAACGAGGAGCCGCCGTTTTTCAAGAGCGAGCAGATGGGAAGCCGTGTCTACGCGCGGCGATCGAAGGAGCGCGGCGAGAACATCGTCGCGATGCTCTCCCTGGAAACGATCGGCTATTTTTCCGACCAGCCAGGCAGCCAACGCTATCCGTTTCCGCTCGGGTTCTTCTATCCCTCGACCGGCAACTTCCTCGCCTTCGTCTCGAACCTCGGCTCACGGCCGCTGCTGCAGCAGGCGCTCTCCTCGTTCCGGCGCCATGCGGAGTTTCCCTCCGAAGGCGTGGCCGCTCCTGCCTTCATTCCCGGAGTGGACTGGTCGGACCACTGGTCCTTCTGGAAGGAGGACTACCCGGCACTGATGTTGACCGATACCGCGCCCTACCGCTATCCCTACTACCACACGGCGCAGGACACGCCGGACAAGGTGGATTACGAACGGCTTGCGCGCGTGGTGACGGGCATGCAGCGGATGCTGCGCGAGCTGGCTCAGGCTCAAGAACCTTTAACCGCCGATGAACGCCGATGAAATCAGATCAAGCCGCAGATAAATGCGGATAAGTACAAAACTGAAGCGCTAAAGCCTGTCCTGAGTGAACCAAAGGGTCGCCAAGGCGCGAAGAAGAAATCCGCCCGGCAGTTTCATTTCGCCCCCTGACTCGCAGTTCCCACCAGGAAAGACTTGATGAGTTCAAGACGTCTTCGATGCACACCGATATCGGAATCCATAAACGGATGCGCATAGTCGGGTCGCACTTCGGCGCGACCGCCTCTCGCCTTAGCAAGATCAATGAGTTCCCGAGAATCCTTCGGGGAGACGACCTTGTCTCGACCCCCGGCAAGCAGCAGAAACCGAGAACCATTCTGGGGAAAATTGGCCATGGGATCGTACTTCTCGGGGCAGCCCAGGTAAGACACGCGACTTGGAGTCGAATCGATGACAACGCGGTCGAAAGACACCCCGGATCCGACCACGTTAAGCAGCACGACTCCACCAAAGGAAATTCCGTACAAAAGGCGGCTGCCTTTCGTTGTAGCGCTGATACTTTCGTAAAGCTCCGTGTAGTCGCTCACAATCGCCTTGAGGCGGCGCTCTCCCTCTGAGTTACCGTAACCTCGGTAATCAAAAACGAAGGTCTCAATGCCTGCGTTCGAAAAATTGTTCAGACTTGAAAGCAGCCGATCGGCCAGCATGGCATTGCCTTGGGCCACCAATACCGATCCCCTGACGACTCCGTCGGCAGCGGCGCTTCTTAGCTTGTACCCTCTTAAGAGACGGCCGTCCTTCGTCTTGTGAGTAATCGGTTCGGCGTTCGGCAGGCGGCGCGCGGCTTCCGGATCTGGCTTCCCGGCAGCGCTACTCCAGAGTAGAAAAGCAAGCGGTTCTTTGAATGAGCCGCACACGCTTTGCTCAAGTACCCCTGACCCGATTGGCTCCGCGCCTTGAGCGACCGCAAACAAAGGAAACAACGTGAGCGCCAGTCCGAGAACGCGCATAAGGATTTCTCCAGCCGGATCACTTGTCACCGAACCAATAGCGTTGATCCGCCGCCATCGCAGCCACGGCAGAGTTCAACGTTTGCGCGGCGGCGGCGCGATGACGTTCTTAACGCTGCTGCGGGCCGGCGCCGAGTTCGCGCACTTGCGCCTTGATCTCGATCGTCTTGAAGGTCTTGTCCTTGGCTTCGAAGCGCAGCTTGATCGGCACCGCCTCGCCTTTCTTCAAGGGCTGCTTCAGATCCATCAGCATGACGTGGTAGCCGCCTGGTTTCAGGTCGACCGCCTTGCCCGCAGGCAGTTCCAGCTTCGAGATTTGGCGC
>JBDRNF010000016.1:0-39174 GCA_043811435.1 Pseudomonadota bacterium | reverse complement strand
AGATGACGGCGGGAAACAGGGCCAACGAAAAATGCGTCGCCAAAGTGATGCCGCGGATTCCGGTGCGGCGGTTCGGCGAGCCCGCGGATTTCGGCGGCATCGCGGTCTACCTGATGAGCCAGGCGTCGTCCTATCACACCGCCGATTGCTTTGTGATCGATGGCGGCTATACAGCATTCTGACACGGCAAGCGTAGCAAGGCACGAAGCGGCTTCAGCCGTTCGGCGAAATGGGAGGAAATACAAGATGTTTTCACACGTGATGATCGGAACCAACGACCTGGAGAAGGCCCAGTCGTTCTATGACGCATTGCTCGGCACGTTGGGCGTTCCTCCCGGCCGAGTGGACCGCCACCGCATTTTCTACCGAACCAAGACCGGCGTGTTTTCGGTATCGAAGCCGATCGACGGCAAGCCCGCGACCCACGCCAATGGCGGCACCATCGGTTTTGCCGCCGCCTCGCCCGAGCAGGCCGACGCCTGGCACGCCGCCGGCATCGCCAATGGCGCCACGCCTTGCGAAGATCCGCCCGGCGTGCGCGAAGGTCCCGCCGGCAAGCTTTACCTCGCCTATCTGCGCGATCCCGACGGCAACAAGATCTGCGCCATGCACCGCATAGGCTGAATTGCCGCGGTCGAACATTGTTTCAAACACAATATTCGACACCGATGATCAAATAGCGCCAGACTTCGGCCTGGCGCGGTTGTAAAGTTGCCTTTCCTGGGAGGAACAAGAACATGAACAAGAACGTCAGTGTGCCCACGAGCTATGCGATGGACCCCGGCGACGAGTTGAACGACCTGCGGATGTCCGACAAGGCGCGGCCGCTGTTCGATCATGTCAACAAGTTCATCCGGGAAACCGTCGAGCCGATGTCGGTCGAATTCTATCGGCTCGGCGAGAAGAAGGCCGACCGCTGGAGCTTCGCGCCCGGCCAGCTCGACGTGCTGCAGAAAGCCAAGGACAAGGCCAAGGCCGAGGGCCTCTGGAACTTCTTCCTGCCCGACGCCGAAACCGGCGAAGGCCTCAGCAACCTCGATTACGCCTATATCGCGGCCGAGCTCGGCAAGAACCCGCTGGCCTCGGAATCGATGAACTGCTCGGCGCCCGACACCGGCAACATGGAAGTGCTGGAACGCGTTGGCACCAAGGAGCAGAAGGAGAAGTGGCTGAAGCCGCTGCTCGCCGGCGAGATCCGCTCCGCCTATGCGATGACCGAGCCGAACGTGGCCTCGTCCGACGCCAAGAACATCTCGACCACGGCAAAACTGGTCGGCGACGAATGGGTCATCAACGGCGAGAAATACTACATCTCCGGCGCCGGCGATCCGCGCTGCAAGATCATGATCACGATGGTCAAGACCAATCCCGACGCGCCGCCGAAGAACCAGCAGTCGCAGATCCTGGTGCCGATCGACACGCCCGGCGTCGAGATCATCGGGCCCATGACCGTGTTCGGGCACGATCACGCCCCGCGCGGCCACATGCACATCAAGTTCGACAATGTGAAGGTGCCGAAGGAAAACATGCTGCTCGGCGAAGGCCGCGGCTTCGAGATCTCCCAGGTCCGCCTCGGTCCGGGCCGCATCCATCACTGCATGCGCACCATCGGCAAGGCGGAGAAGGCGCTCGACCTGATGGTCAAGCGCGGCCTCACCCGCGAGGCCTTCGGCAAGAAGCTGGCGCAGCTCGGCGGCAATCTGCAGATCATCGCGCAGGCGCGCTGCGAGATCGAAGCCATGCGGCTGATGGTGCTGAAGGCCGCCAAGGCGATGGACGTGCTCGGCAACAAGGAAGCCCGTGTCTGGGTCAGCATGGTGAAAGCCATGGTGCCCGAGCGCACCTGCCGCATCATCGACCAGGCGATCCAGATGCACGGCGCCACCGGCATTTCGCAGTGGTCGCCGCTGTCGGAAATGTACACCGACGTGCGCCACCTCCGCTTCGCCGACGGACCCGATGAAGTGCACTGGATGGTGGTCGGACGCCACGAGCTGCAGCAGCACTGACGAAGGTGCCGTAGGGTGGGCAAAGGCGCGCTCTTCGCGCCGTGCCCACCACCGCGCAGCAATGCCGGTTGACAGATGGTGGGCACGGCCAGGAGGCCTTTGCCCACCCTACGGTTAACTCGGCCGATGTGCGCGCAGGAACGAACGGATCTGGCGCGCCGCCAGCGGAATCCGCTCCTTGGGCTCCTTCCACGGGAACATGCTGACTTCGGCGTTCGGCGCCAGCATCGCCGTCTCCATGGCGACGGCATAGGGATGGGCCGGGATATCGTCCGGCAGGATCAGCACCGGCGTCCGGCAACCGCGCACGAAATCGCGCGTCACCGTGAAGACGAAGTCGGGATCGCTGCGATACATTCTGGTCAGGAATTTCTCGGCCATCTCCATGGTGAGGTCGGGCCGCTGCTTGATCAGCTCCGGCGCCCAGCCCTTCATGTTGTTGTCGTAGAACAGGTCGCGCATCTCGGGACGCGAGCCTGAAGGCATCGCCAGCACGCCGGCCACGATGCGCTCCGGGGCGCGCTTCAGCAGGTTCCAGATGAAGGGGCCGCCGATGCAGAAGCCCAGCACCATGAACTTGTCGATGCCGAGGTGATCCATCAGGCCGAGCTGGTCGTCGGTATGGGAATCCCAGGGACGGTCGATCTCGAGCGGGCCGGACGACTGGCCTGGAGGCGCGTTGCGCAGATCGAACGCGATGCAGCGATACTCGTTCCTGAATTCTTCCATCGCGTTGAAGGGCGGATAGCTGCCGGTGATCCCCGATATCGTCGAGTTCAGTCCGCCGCCGGCGATCAGCAACAGCGGAAAGCCGGAACCGGCCTCCTCGTAATGGATACGGACGTCGCCATTTTCGTAAGTACCCATGGTATCCCTCCCGGGCGCCCGGCACCCGTGCCGGGCGCCGCAGCCATCGCCCGTTCGCCATACTGAACTATGACGCGGCCATTTCCTGCCGCTGCTCCGCCGCCGTCATCGCAAAGCCCTCATAGCCCTTTGCCGCGACGTCGTTGCATATCTGGCGGTAGGCGCCGACGCCGCCGATATAGGGCATGAAGATCTGCGGTTTGCCCGGGACGTTGGCGCCCATGTACCAGGAATTGGCCTGCGGATAGAGCGTGCTGTGTGCGACCTCGTTGACATGCGCCACCCACTTGTCCTCCGCATCCCCTCGGGCTTCGATGGCCGCGAGATCGCGGTCGCGCATCCAGACGATGCAGTCGGTGATCCATTCGACGTGCTGTTCGATCGAGACGATCATGTTGGACAGCACCGACGGGCTGCCGGGGCCGGTGATGATGAACAGATTGGGGAAACCCGCGCTCATCAGGCCGAGATAGGTCTTGGGACCTTCCGCCCATTTCTGATTGAGCGTCTGACCGTTGCGGCCGCGAATGTCGATCTTTGCAACCGAACCCGTCATCGCATCGAAACCGGTCGCCAGCACCAGCGCGTCGACCTCGATTTCCCTGGCCGAGGTGCGAACCGCATGCGGCAGGATTTCCTGGATCGGATCGGACTTGATGTCGACCAGCGTCACGTTCGGGCGATTGAAACTGGCAAAATAATCGGTGTCGATGCAAATGCGCTTCGAGCCGATCGGATGATCGTTCGGCTGCAACAGTTTCGCCGTTTGCGGGTCCTCAACGATCTCCGCGATCTTGCCGCGGACGAAATCGGCGGCGGTGTCGTTGGCGGCCTTGTCGAATACGAGGTTGTTGTAGACTCCCATAAAGGTCAGGCCGCCTTTCGCCCAGCGCGACTCGAACCTGGCGCGGCGTTCGGCATCGCCGTCATCCAGCGCGCCCCGGTCCGGCACTTCCTGCACGATGCCGTTCCGCATCTCCTCGCGCGCGATGCGGCGGATCTCCGGATAATTCGATCGAAACGAATCCCGTTCCTCCGGCGTCAGCGCCGCGTTGCGCGCGGGAATGGAAAAATTCGCGGTGCGCTGAAACACCGTGAGGTGGCTGGCCTGCTCGGCAATCACAGGCACCGACTGGATCCCCGACGATCCCGTGCCGATCACGCCGACCCGCAGGCCGGTGAAATCCACCGGTTCATGCGGCCAGTGCCCGGTGTGATAGACCTTGCCCTTGAAGCCGCCGATGCCCTTGATGTCGGGCATCTTGGCGTTCGACAGGCAGCCGGTGGCGAGCACGACATGCCTGGCCGTCACCGTCTTGCCGTCTGAAGTCGTCACCGACCAACTGATGGCCGTTTCGTCGAATTCGGCGCGTTCGACCCGGGTGTTGAGCTGGATATCGCGGCGTAGATTAAAACGGTCGGCGACGTGTTGGGCGTATTTCAGGATCTCGGGCTGCGGCGCGTAGCGCTCGCTCCAGTTCCACTCCTGCTGCAGTTCGTCATCGAACGAATAGGAATACTGCATGCTCTCGACGTCGCAGCGCGCGCCGGGATACCGGTTCCAATACCAGGTGCCGCCGACATCGCCGCCCTGCTCATAGACCCGCGCCGACAAGCCCTGCTGGCGCAGCCGGTGCAGCATGTACATGCCGGCGAAACCGGCGCCGACCACGACGACATCGTAAGCCTCGGTGGCTGCGGGCCGGCCTTTACCTGGCATGGATTGCAAGACGGACATTCGAACGAACTCCCTTGGTATTTTCTGTTGTTGCCCGGCAGCATTCTACCCGCGGCCCCAAAGCGCAAGGGCCAAATCGGCCGTGCCGGCCTGCATATTTTGCCACGTGGAATGCACAATCGCCGCACCGCGATTCCCGACGCCTCGACGCAAGACCAGGCTAAGGAAACCGGCTTGGCTTTGGTGCCCCCGATGCGCTAGCGTCGCCCGAGCCTTCGCCGTCCAAACCAAAAATGAGCAGCCCCAAAAGGCTGCCGCAGGGAGTGAGCATACCCATGAAATCGCCGATCTGCGACATGCTGGGGATCGAATTTCCCCTGCTCGCCTTCAGCCATTGCCGAGACGTGGTCGCGGCCGTCAGCCGCGCCGGCGGTTTTGGCGTGCTCGGCGCCACCGCGCACTCGCCCGAGTCGATCGAGCAGGAGCTGAAGTGGATCGACGATCACGTCGACGGCAAGCCCTACGGGCTCGATGTGCTGATCCCCGAGAACATCTCGACCGCGGGCGAGAAGGACGTCACCTGGAAAAGCCTGGAAGCGCGGATTTCGCCGGAGCATCGCGCCTTCACCAGGAACCTGTTGAAGAAATACGGCGTCGAATTGACGACGACCAATGTCGCCGACAACCAGCCGCAGCCGTTCGACGCGCAACGCGCGCTGGAACTGCTGGAAGTATCCTTCAACCATCCGATCAAGCTGATCGCCAATGCGCTGGGCGTGCCGCCGAAGGCGATGATCGAGATGGGCAAGAAGCACGGCGTGCCGGTGGCGGCGCTGGTCGGCGCCAAGGAGCATGCGCTGCGCCAGGTCGCGGCCGGCGTCGATATCCTGGTGGTGCAGGGCACCGAGGCCGGCGGCCATTGCGGCGAGGTCTCCACCATGGTGCTGGTGCCCGAGGTGATCAAGGCCATCAAGCCGATCCGCGACGTGCCGGTGCTGGCCGCCGGCGGCATCATGACCGGCCGCCAGATGGCGGCGTGCATGGCGATGGGCGCGGCCGGCGCGTGGACCGGCTCGGTTTGGCTGGCCACCGTCGAATCCGAGACATCGGAGATTTTTCGCGAGAAGATGATTGCGGCCTCCTCGCGCGACGCGATCAGATCAAAAGGCCGCACCGGCAAGCCGGCGCGGCAGCTGCGTTCGGTCTGGACCGATGCGTGGGATCGCGGCCCCGACAGCCCCGGCGCGCTGCCGATGCCGCTGCAGAGCATCATCAGCCGCGACGCCTTCAACTCGATCGATCGCGCCGCGGCCTCCGGCAATGCGCAGGCGCGCGACCTCGTCAGCTATTTCGTCGGCCAGGGCGTCGGCCTGATCGACAGCGTCAAATCCGCCGGCGCCGTGGTGCAGGAATTCAAGGAGGATTTTATCGACGCAGTCGAGCACATGAACGCGCTGGTGGCGGAGTAGGTCTTGCCGTCATTGCGAGGAGCGCTTGCGACGAAGCAATCCATTCTTTCTTTTTGCCGCCAGATGGATTGCTTCGCTTCGCTCGCAATGACGGAGAATGCCGCGCCGGCGGAAATTGATTGTCTAGAAAGAGAAACAAGAAAATGTCGAATACCTCCTCCTCCATCTCCGAAGACCGCATCCCCGTCATCGTCGGCGTCGGCGAAATCACCGACCGGCCGAAGGAGATCGCCGACGGACTCGAGCCGCTGGCGCTGCTGGAACAGGCGCTGCGGCGCGCGGAAGCGGACTCCGGCGGAAAACTTCTCGGCGAGATCGGCTCGCTCGACATCGTCAATTTCCTGAGCTGGCGCTACCGCGATCCGGAGAAACTGCTCGCGGATCGGCTCGGCATCCAGCCGGCGCATCTCAATTACGGCCCGGTCGGGGGCGAGAGCCCGATCCGCTATCTGCATGAGGCCGCAAAGCGCATCGCGCGCGGCGAATGCAGCGTCGCCGCGGTCTGCGGCGCCGAGGCGCAGTCGACCGCAACCAAGGCGGAACGCGCCAAAATCGATCTGCCGTGGACGCCGTTCGCCCATGACGTCGAAGAGCCGAAGCGCGGCGCCGCGTTCCAGAAGCCGATGGCAGTCAAGCTCGGCGTGTTCCGGCCGGTCACGGTCTATCCGCTATACGAATCCGCGACCTCGGCGCATTGGGGCCAGACCCCGCGCGAGGCGATGGCGGAGTCCGGCGACCTGTGGTCGACCTATTCAAAGGTAGCATCGGAGAATCCCAACGCCTGGCTGAAGCGGCGCTTCACGCCAGAGGAGATCACGACGCCGACGCCGGACAACCGGCTGATCGCCTGGCCCTACAACAAGCTGATGGTGGCCAATCCCACCGTCAACATGGGCGCAGCCGTACTGCTAACCAGCCTCGCGAAAGCGAAGGCCGCCGGAATCCCCGAAGAGCGCATCGTTCACATCTGGGGCGGCGCCGCGGCGGAGGAGCCGCGGGATTATCTGCTGCGAGATCAGTTCTATGAGAGCCATCCGCAAAACGCCGTGTTGAAAGCGGTGATGGATCTCGTCGGCGGCGACGGCAAGGCGTTCGACGCGATCGAACTCTACAGCTGCTTTCCCTGCGTGCCGAAGATGGCGCGGCGGACGCTGGGGCTCGGCTCCGACGTGCAGCCGACGGTGACCGGCGGCCTCACCTTCTTCGGCGCGCCGCTCAACACTTACATGACGCACGCAGCCTGCGCGATGGTGCGGAAGCTGCGCGGCGGCGCCAAACTCGGCCTGCTCTATGGCCAGGGCGGGTTCGTGACAAAGCATCATGGGCTGGTGCTGTCGCGACAGGCACCGCAGCACGTGCTGGCACAGGACACCAGCGTGCAGGCCGAAGCCGACCGCCGCAAAGGCGCGGTGCCGGAATTCGTCACCGAGGCCAGCGGCAAGGGCAAGGTCGAGAGTTTCACCGTGCTCTACGGCCGCGGCGGCGAAGTCGAGCACGGTGTGGTGATGCTGCGCACCACGGCCGATGCCCGCGCGCTGGCGCGGGTGCCCGCCAATGATGGCGCGACGCTGGCGCATCTGACGAACATGGACCGCACGCCGGTGGGAACGCTGGGCGATATCGTTGCCGCCGACGACGGCGTGCTGGAGTGGCGGGCGGGATGACTGGTGTCCCGGACGCCCGCCCTGCTTTTCGGATGCCGTCGCGGCGGAACCAGCCCCTTGCCGGGCGATTCAGGCAACCCGGCTTCGCAGGGTTAAGCCGCCCTCACCGAGCTCAGGAACTTGCCGACCTCGAGCTTGAGGCGGTTAGAGTCGCCGGACAGCGACTGCGCAGCGGAGAGCACCTGCGAGGAGGCCGATCCGGTCTCGCTGGCGCCGCGCTGCACGTCGGTGATGTTGGATGAGACCTGCTGGGTGCCGTGCGCCGCCTGCTGCACGTTGCGGGAAATCTCCTGGGTCGCGGCGCCCTGCTCTTCCACGGCCGAGGCGATGGTCGACGAGATCTCGGACAGTTTCTCGATGGTGCCGCTGATCTCCCTGATGGCGTTCACCGAGTCCTGGGTGGCGGCCTGGATGCCGCTGATCTGCTGCCCGATCTCGCCGGTCGCTTTCGCGGTCTGTTCGGCAAGCGCCTTCACCTCGGAGGCCACCACCGCAAAACCGCGGCCGGCCTCGCCGGCACGGGCCGCCTCGATGGTGGCATTCAGCGCCAGCAGATTGGTCTGTCCCGCGATGGTGTTGATCAGTTCGACCACGTCGCCGATCCGGCTTGCCGCCTTCGACAATTCGCTGACGCGATCGGTCGTGGTGCGGGCCTGGCCAACGGCGTCGCCGGCCATCCGCGCCGAATCCTGGACCTGGCGGCTGATCTCGTTGACGGACGACGTCATTTCCTCGGTGGCGGAAGCCACCGACTGCACGTTGGTGGAGGCTTCTTCCGATGCTGCCGCAACCATGGTGGTGAGTTCCTGCGCGCGCTCCGCGGTCGCCGTCAGCGTGCTGGCGAAGGCTTCAAGTTCGGTCGAGGAAGAGGATACGGTTTCAATGATCTCGCCGACCGCGCCTTCGAAGTCGTCCGCGAGCTTGTGCATATCCGCTTTGCGACGGGCGACGGCACGGGTTTCCGCCTCCTTCTGCTCGGCCTCCAGGCCCTGACGGGCGGTCGCATTGCTCTTGAAGATCTCGACGGCCTCGGCCATCTCGCCGACCTCGTCACGCCGGCCAATGCCGGGCACCTCGACGTCGAGCTTGCCGCCGGCGAGATTCTTCATCGCGATTGTCATGCGCTGCAGCGGCCTGGTAATGCCCCGCGCGATAAACATCGACACAGCCAGCATGAGCAGCAGGATCAGACCGGCAGCGATCAGGGACCGCCGGGTCGAGGACGCCACCTGGGCATCGAGGTCATCCACATAGACGCCGGTCAGGATGCTCCAGCCCCAGGGAGAGAACCCGACGACATAGGAGAGCTTGGGCTGCGGCTTGTCGGATCCCGCCCTCGGCCAGAGGTAGTCGACGAAACCGCTGCCCTTCTGCTTCACCAGTTCGGTCATCTCGACCGAGAACCGTTTCCCGGTCGGGTCCTTCACGTCCGACATGTCTTTGCCGACGAGCTGCGCCGCGACCGGATGCATCAGCACGCGGGGCTTAAGGTCCTGGATGACGAAATATTCATTGTTGCCATATCGAAGCATTGCGACCCGGGCCAACGCCCGCTTCTGCGCGTCGGCGACCGCAACTTCACCTTTCTGTGCCGTCGCATGTTCTTCCCTGACGATGCCGAGAGCCAGCTCCGTCAGATGCTGCAGTTCGATCTGCTTCTGCTGCTTGAGGCTCGAAGCCAACTCACGCGAGTCGAGGATTGAAATCCCCAGAAGTCCCATGAAGCTGAGGCCGATCAGAGCATAGATCTTCCGGCCGATGGTCATCCTGAAATGGCTCGGCACTGCAAACGACATTCGCGTCTCCACGGGATGGTGCACATTCATCGAAACGACCAAAGCAGCGCGAAGGCAACAACGATCGAACCTGGAGGCTGGTCTCGCATGCGACTGTCGCCTCCCGGCACGAAATCGTAGTCGGCGCGCGTTTGGTTCGCGTTAATTCGCGATCCGTAGATTAACGGAGTATGGAGGCTTCCCGTCGTCAGGCCGCCCTCACCGAGCTCAGGAACTTGCCGACTTCGAGCTTGAGGCGGTTGCTGTCGCCGGACAGCGACTGCGCCGCGGAGAGCACCTGCGAGGAGGCGGAGCCGGTCTCGCTGGCGCCGCGCTGCACGTCGGTGATGTTGGACGAGACCTGCTGGGTGCCGTGCGCCGCTTGCTGCACGTTGCGGGAAATCTCCTGGGTCGCGGCACCCTGCTCTTCCACCGCGGCCGCGATGGTCGACGAGATCTCGGACAGCTTCTCGATGGTGCCGCTGATTTCCTTGATGGCGTTCACCGACTCCTGGGTTGCGGCCTGGATGCTGGTGATCTGCTGGCCGATCTCCCCGGTCGCTTTCGCGGTCTGCTCGGCCAGCGCTTTCACCTCGGAGGCCACGACCGCGAAGCCGCGGCCGGCGTCGCCGGCTCTCGCCGCCTCGATGGTAGCGTTGAGCGCCAGCAGATTGGTCTGGCCCGCGATGGTGTTGATCAGTTCGACCACGTCGCCGATCCGGCTCGCCGCCTTCGACAATTCGCTGACGCGATCGTTGGTGGTGCGGGCCTGTCCGACGGCCTCGGTGGCCATCCGGGCCGATTCCTGCACCTGGCGGCTGATCTCGTTGACGGAAGACGCCATCTCCTCGGTCGCAGAAGCCACCGACTGCACGTTGGTGGAGGCCTCTTCGGAAGCCGCCGCCACCATGATGGTGAGTTCCTGCGCGCGTTCCGCGGTCGTGGTCAACGTACCCGCGGAAGCCTCGAGTTCGGTCGAGGCCGAAGATACGGTCTCGACGATCTCGCCGACCGCGCCTTCGAAGTCGTCGGCGAGCTTGATCATGTCGGCCTTGCGCTGCCGGGCGGCGAGTTGATCCTGCGTGATCTTGGCCTCGGCTTCGTCGCGGGCCTTCTGCTCGGCATTCTGACGAATGACGGTGACGGTCTTGGCGAGGTCGCCGATTTCGTCGCCGCGATCGGCGCCGGGAATGGCGATGTCGAGATTGCCGCCCGCCATCTGGCCCAGCGCGCCGTTCAGCCGGGTCATGGGGCGCGCAACGCCGAGGAAGGAGAAGATCACCGACACGATCAGCGAGATCACCACCACGATCGCTACAATCATACTGATCCGATTGGCCTGCGCGATCGCCGCCGCGACTTCCTGCTTCGAGGTCGTCATGCTTTTCTGCGCATTGGAAACCGCGACTTCCATGAGTTCGCCGGCCTCCTTGACGATATTTGTTGTGCGATTCCTGACGATATCGGCCTTCAGTTCCTCGATCTTGACGGCCTCGTCATTGGCGGCCAGGAAGCGCTTCACGATCTTGTCCAGCGAGCTGATCACGACCAGCAAGTCCCTGTCGTCGGCTTCGCCGCGCAATTCGTTGAAGTTATTCCTGAGCGCAGTCTGGGCCTTCGCGATCGAGCCGATCAGGCTTGCATCGCCGGTCGCGCCCAGCTGCCAGACCATGGTCTGCAGCGCGTTCACCTTGATGTCGGCCTGAAGCAGCAGCCTTCCGATCTCGACGCGGTTATCGAGCTTGGCCAGCGCAGGCGAAGCCTGTTGGGCCGCGATGGCCTTGGCCCATTCAACCGATATCTCCGATCGCTTGTCGATCTGAGCGAGCAGATCGCGTTGCGCCTTCGCGAGCTCTTCGATGCCGGCGCTGTAGCTCGCCATCAGGGACTTGATTTTCTGCAACCGGTCCCTGGTTTCGGCCCGCCGGGCGGTCGCCAATGCGGCATCGATTTCCCTGGCTTCAATCGCGCCGAAGCGGCGCATCTCGGCGACGGCGGTGTCGATGTCGGACGGGGTCCTTGCCAGCCTGATGCCGCGGGCGGCCAGCTGCACCTGGCGCATGTTGAGATGGGCGGCCAGAGTGCTTTCGGCTACGCGCTGGAGTCGATCGGTACGATCATTCGCCACGGCCACCTTGGATTCCGTTGCCAGTTGATTGGCAACCAGGCCGATCGCGAGCAACACGCCGACGACGCCGGCGATACCCAACTTGTTACCGATGCGATTGAGCTTGATCATGGCGGCGGTCTCTTGTGCTGAGCGCGTTGGCGCTTCTGATGTTTGTCGCGCATCGCGAATCGGCAAACGCGCGCGAGAGTGTCCGCATCAAACACTAGAGGTGTTGTCCTACCGTTAATTTGACGGCCGTTCATGGATCAATAAATACAACCATAGGACGAAATGCGGCCGGCCTCGCGCGCGGGCCAGGCCGCATCGACCCCTGCCTGTCGTCAGGCCGCCCGCACCGAGCTGAGGAACTTGCCGACCTCGAGCTTGAGCCGGCTGCTATCACCGGACAGCGACCGCGCCGCGGACAGAACCTGCGACGAGGCCGCTCCGGTCTCGCTGGCGCCCTCTTGCACGTCGGTGATGTTCGACGAAACCTGCTGGGTACCCTGGGCCGCCTGCTGCACGTTGCGGGAGATCTCCTGCGTCGCGGCGCCTTGCTCTTCCACCGCTGCCGCGATGGTCGACGAGATCTCGGACAATTTCTCGATGGTGCCGCTGATCGCCTTGATGGCGTTCACGGATTCCTGCGTCGCCGCCTGGATGCCGGTGATCTGCTGGCCGATCTCGCCGGTTGCCTTGGCGGTCTGTTCGGCCAGGGCCTTGACCTCGGACGCCACGACCGCGAACCCACGGCCGGCCTCGCCGGCGCGCGCCGCCTCGATGGTGGCATTGAGCGCCAGCAGGTTGGTCTGGCCGGCAATGGTATTGATCAGTTCGACCACGTCGCCGATACGGGCGGCCGCCTTCGACAGTTCGCTGACGCGGTCATTGGTGACGCGAGCCTGACCGACGGCATCGGTGGCCATCCGCGCCGATTCCTGCACCTGGCGGCTGATCTCGTTGACCGACGATGACAGCTCTTCGGTAGCGGAAGCCACCGACTGCACGTTGGTCGAAGCTTCTTCGGAGGCCGCCGCAACGGTGGCGGTGAGTTGCTGCGAACGCCCGGCGGTCGCCGACAGCGTGCCGGCGGAGGCTTCGAGTTCAGTCGAGGCCGAGGACACGGTCTCGACGATCTCGCCGATCATCGATTCGAAATCGCGCGTAATGCTGTCCACCCGGCGGCCACGCTCGATCTTGGCTTCCGCGTCGGCTGCGGCGGCCTCGTCGGCAGCCCTTTTGGCGATCAGCGCTTGCTTGAACACCTGCAGGGTGTCCGCCATGGCGCCGATTTCGGTCTTCTCGCCCTGATGCGGCACGTCCGCGCTCAGATCGCCCTTACCCAGCGCCTGCATCGGAGTCACGATAGACGCAATGCCGCTGGAAACGTCACGAACCAGATAGAAGCTCACGGCAATCCCTGCGATGATGGCGGCGCCGAGGACGGCCGCGAGTATCATGAAGGCCGAGGCGTAGTCGTCCGCGGCCTTCCGGGCAGCCTTATCAGCTCCGGCATTATTGAGATCGATGCTCTTTTTTAGGACACTGTCCGCCTCGAGCCCGATCTTGTTCACCGTCCTGGTGTTCAACTCCTGCGCTTCATAGGGAAACTCACCGACGATCTTGCGCGACAACGTCATTACGTCCTCGGTGCCCTTCTTGTAGCTCTCCCACAATTGCACCCAATCGGCGTAAAGCTTGCGCTCTTCCGGCGACGAGATCATTGCCTCGTAGGCCTGGCGGATTTTCATGTTGCTTTCGACCACGGTAACCGCGGTCTTCTCCATCGCCAGCTTCTCCTCGTTCGTCATTGACAGCATGTGCTGGCGGACGACGTTGCGATAGGTGATGACGCTGGCGCGCAGATCGCCCAGCGTGCGGACGCTCGGCAGCCAGTTGGTCGCGATATCCACCGTGCTGGCATTGATCGCCCGCATGTTCCGGACCGCAAGCAGGCCCATGCCGGTCATGGCCACGAGCAGCAGCGCCACGACGGCGATAATCTTGGCGCGGATTGAATATCTGGCGAGCATGGCAGGGGGACTCTTATGTTGAGCGCGTTGGCGCTTCTGATGTTGTCGAGCGTTGCGAATCGAGGAAGGCGAGGCACGCTCGCATCAAGCATCAGAGGTATTGTGGCTGCGTTAACTCGCTTCGGCAGGGTTACGGAATGCTACAACTGGATGACACGCGTCAGCGCTATCGCATCAGCTTCAGCGCATCGGAGAAAAATTCCGGGCCGCCGAAATTGCCCGATTTAAGGGCAAGCAACATTTCGCCATCGGCAGCGCCGACGGCGCGAAGAACCGGCACTCCTGCAGCGATTTCCGCGCCCACCAGAAAACCCGGAATGCCCAGGCGGTCGACCACCGCGCCTGAAGTTTCACCACCGGCAACCACTAATTTTCGCACACCCGACGCGACCAATCCCTCGGCGATATCCGCCATCGCCTGCTCGATGGCATGCCCAACTGCATCGCGGCCATGTCGTGATTGCAGGGCTGCGACCTGATCCGGTGTCGAACTGCTGGCGATCAGGACCGGGCCTTCGCCGAGCCGTTCCCTGGCCCAGGCCAGCGCACGCCGGGCTTCCTCCTTGCCGGCGATGATCTGATCCGGATCGAGGTGCAGCACCGGCATCATCGCTTCCGCGCCGGCGATCTGCCGCAACGTCGCCTGCGAGCAACTGCCGGCCAGGCACGCCGCCGGTCCGTCGACCGCCACCTCGGCCACCGCATGCGGCGCATTGGATTTGACTTTACCCGTGGCCACCAGCGCGCGGGCGAGCCCGAGCCCGATGCCGGATGCACCGACGGAGAGCCGATGATCCAGCGCCACCGCGCCGATGGTTTCCAGGTCGCGATCGAATACGGCATCGACGATGGCGGCGCCAACCCCCTTGCCGGAGAGTTCGGCAAGCCGGGCGCGAACCGCGTCCGCTCCCCGCGCGATGTCGGCGAGGCCGACCAGCCCGATTTCGGTCTGGCTCTGCCGTGCCAGCACCCGCACCAGATTGGAATCGTGCATCGGGTTGAGCGGATGATCCTTCAATGGGCTCTCATTGAGCGGCACAGAACCCACGAACAGATTGCCCATATAGACGGTGCGGCCGGTCTCGGGAAAGGCCGGCGTCACCAGCACGATCGCGTCGCCGGAATCGGCGCGCAACGCATCCATGACGGGGCCGATATTGCCGGCGTCGGTGGAATCGAAGGTCGAGCAGATCTTGAACAGGACATGACCGGCGCCGTGCCCGCGCAGCCATTTCTCCGCCGCTCGCGAGCGCGACACCGCAAGGCCGGCCTCGATCGACCGGCTCTTCAGCGACACCACCACGGCATCGACCTCGGGCAGCGCGAGATCGTCGGAGGGAACGCCGATGGTCTGCACCGTGCGCAGGCCGCAGCGGGTCAGCGTATTAGCGAGATCGGAGGCGCCGGTGTAGTCGTCGGCGATGCAGCCAAGAAATATTTTCTGGGCAATCGTCACGATTTTGCTCCGGCATAGGGCTTGAACCAGCCGAGGCCATCGGTCGTCTTGCCGCGCGGGTTGTATTCGCAGCCGACAAATCCCTCGTAGCCGAGCCGGTCGAGCTCGGCGAACAGGAACGGGTAGTTCAATTCCTCGCCATCGGGCTCGTTGCGCGAGGGAATGCTGGCGATCTGGACATGACCAATGATGGGCATCATCTCGCGCAGTCGCATGGTGACGTCGCCATGGATGATCTGGCAGTGATAGATATCGAATTGCAGTTTCAGATTGGGGATTTTCAGCTCATTGATCAGGTCGCGCGCGAAGCCGAAATCGTTGAGAAAATATCCCGGCACGTTGCGCGGATTGATCGGCTCGATCACGACGTCGAGGCCATGCGGCGCATAGAATTCGGCTGCCCACGCGACCGATTTATAGAAGTGCTCCACGGCTTTCGGTTCGCTACGGCTGGCAATGCCCGCCATCAGGTGCAGCCGCTTGACGCCGGTCGTCTTCGCATAGGGCAGCGCCGTCTCGAGGCTCCGCTTCAGGTCGTCGAAACGTTCCGGCAGCGCCGCAAAGCCCTTTTCGCCGGCGTCCCAGTTTCCGGGAGGCAGGTTGAACAAGGCCTGGGTCAGGCCGTTGGCCTTCAGCCGCTTGCCGACCTCCTCGGCCGGATGGTCATAGGGAAACAGGAATTCGACGGCGGTGAATCCCGCTTGCGCCGCCGCCTCGAACCGGTCGAGGAACGGGACGTCGTTGAACATCATGGAGAGATTGGCGGCGAAACGGGGCATCGGATGTCCTCTTGTTCGTAGACTTTACTTCGGCTCGCCGGGAAGCTGCGTGCCGGTGACGCGGGCATACATCCGCGCCACCGAGGCATCGTCGTCGCGGCCCATGCCGGAGGCCGACGTCATCAGGAACATCTGCAGCGCCGCGGCCGACACCGGCACCGGAAATTTCGCCGTGCGCGCCATGTCCTGGATGATGCCGAGGTCCTTGACGAAGATGTCCACCGCGCTGCGCGGCGTATAATCGCCGTCGAGCACATGCGGCACGCGGTTCTCGAACATCCAGGAATTACCGGCGGATGCCGTGATCACCTCATAGACTTTCCGGATATCGAGGCCCTGCTTCGCAGCAAACGCAATCGCTTCCGAGGCGGCGGCAATGTGCACGCCGGCCAATAGCTGGTTGATCATCTTGAACGCGGCGCCCTGCCCGGCGGCATCGCCGAGTTCGTAAAGCTTGGCCGCCATCGCATCGAGCGCCGGCCTTGCCTTCGTGAAGGCCGCCGGGCTACCCGAGGCCAGGATGGTGAGCTCGCCCTGCGCCGCGCGCTGCGCGCCGCCGGAGATCGGCGCATCCAGATAGTGCCGGCCGGTCGCCTCCAGCTGCTTCGCCAGCCGCCGCGCTACATCCGGGTCCATGGTGGCGGCGGAAACGAACACCGCGCCGTCCGCCAGGGTTTCGGCGACGCCGTCCTTGCCGAACAGGATGGCCTCGGTCTGGGCGGCGTTGACGACCACGCTGACGACGATGTCGGCGCCGCCGGCGGCCTGTGCCGGCGTCCTGGCGCCGCCGCCCCCGTCGGCCACGAACCTCGCCACCGCATCATCCGAGACATCGCAGCCGGTGACATCAAAACCCGCGCGCCGCAGCGAGGTTGCCATGCCAAACCCCATCGAGCCGAGCCCGATGACGGCGATACGCGGCTTTTGCGGTACGGTTTCAGGCATGAACGCTCCCCGGGGTTTTGTCAGCGCGGCATTTCGCGGGCGGCTTTACCTCTGGGTATCACGGCTTGGCCGTGCTGCCAAAGCATGAGACAACCGGCGAAGTGGATGCCAGGATACTGCAATGACCGAAACGGCCTTGCGCGAGGAAATCTGCCGGTTCGGCCGCTCGCTGTTCGAGCGCGGCCTGACGCCGGGCTCCTCGGGCAATATCAGCGTCAGGCTTCACGACGGCGGCTGGCTGGTGACCCCGACCAACGCCTCGCTCGGCTCGCTGGATCCGGCGCGGCTGTCGCGGCTCGACCCGGATGGCCGGCTGATCTCCGGCGATGCCCCGACCAAGGAAGTGCCGCTGCATACCGCGCTGGACCAGACCCGCGGCGCCGCGCGCGCCGTGGTGCACCTGCACTCCACGCATTCGGTGGCGCTGTCGATGCTGCCGGAGATCGATCCCCGCGCCGCCCTGCCGCCGATGACGGCCTATTACCTGATGAAATGCGGCGCCACCGCGCTGGTGCCGTATTATCGGCCGGGCGATCCCGCCGTGGCCGACGCCATCAGGGGGCTCGCCGGCAAGTATTCGTCCGTGCTGCTCGCCAATCACGGCCCGGTGGTCTCGGGCGACACGCTGGAAGCCGCGGTCTTTGCCATCGAGGAACTGGAAGAAACCGCAAAGCTGTATCTGCTGCTGCGCGGACTGAACCCGCGATTTCTCACGCCGGCGCAGGTGGCGGATTTGACGAAGGTGTTTGGGCTGACATTGCCGGATGCCCACGACCATACGTAGCGGTCGAATTGGCGCACGCCTCCATCAACGTCATTGCGAGCCACCGGGTCGGCGCAAAGCGCCGCCCGATGACAGGCTCCGCGAAGCAATCCATTTCGCAGCGTGCTGGTGGTGGGATGGATTGCTTCGCTGCGCTCGCAATGACGCTGGTAGATATGCGATTCATCTCAAACATCAGATACACGTCCGCCTTCTCGCGGCATGATTTGCCCGAGGTTTGCCAATCGTTCCCCCTCAAACGAGGGAGCAGGGAATGCCGGATGCGCACTGCACCCGCGGTCTCGTGTGCAAAGTTGCACGAGTAAAAGAACGCACACGAGCATACAGGGCAGCGGAGAACATCCGACATTCCCTGCGCAATGGCTTGACGGCTTATGGCGCGCTCACCCCGGAGAATTCATGGCCTTTGTCGCCTCCGTCGCCTCACGGATACCGGCGCCCCGGCCCGGTCGGGCCTGCAGCACCTCCGCAAGACTTGACGCCTACCAGTTTCAGGCATCGGGTCCACACGCTTTTGCCGTACGCTTCGGCACCGCTCGTCTGCCCGTTCAAAAGACCGCTCACGGAGTTTACCCGCCCTGCCGTCCCATTCCGCGCACGATGCCGCCGCGTCCACCGCAACTCCTGCCCCAACGTTCGGTAACGATGGCCAACGCCCCTTCCTCGAGGACAGGATGGCGGGAGTCATAACGGTGATTTGGGTTTCTGGAAAAGCGAAATTTTACCCGACGGGTTGATTTGTCGCATCCCGTCGGGTCGGCTCAGAGGCTGGTGCCGAACCGGGAACAGCGACGCAGTGCCAGTTTTCTACAGCACCGCGAACTGCGAATTTCGCAAATCCGTCACCAGCATCAACCCGGGCGCATGCGTGATCGCGAACGGCAGTCTTGCGGCTGCGATCACCGCCTGAGGGGTGACGCCGCAAGCCCAGAACACCGGAATTTCATCGGATGCCACCGGCACCGGATCGCCATAATCGGGCTTCGCGATGTCCGCGATCCCGATCGAATGCGGATGGCCGAGATGGACCGGCGCGCCGTGCACCGCGGGAAAGCGCGAGGTGATCTGCACCGCGCGAATGGCGTCGGCCGGCTTGAACGGCCGCATCGACACCACCATCGGACCTGCGAACGGTCCCGACGGGCTGCAGGCGATATTGGTGCGATACATCGGCACCCGCACATTGCGTTCGATGTGACGGATCGGCAGATCGTCGGCCAGCAGCGCTTCCTCGAACGAAAACGAGCAGCCGATCACGAACGCAACCAGATCGTCACGCCAGTGCGCCATGATATCGGTGGGCTCCTCGACCACTTCGCCGTCGCGCCAGACCCGGTACCGCGGTACATCGGTGCGGATGTCGAGATCGAGCCCGAGCGAGGGAATGCGGGGATCGCCGACCTCGGACATGCCGACGATCGGACACGGCTTCGGATTGAGTTGACAAAACCGGTGAAACGACGCCGCGAGCTTTTCCGGCAGGATCGCCAGATTGCCCTGGACGAAACCATTGGCGACGCCCGCCGTGGTGGCCGCCATGCCGGCGCGACATGCCAGCCGTGCCTGCAGGCTCGGAAGGATCGGCTCGCTGTGGATATTCATCCGAAACGCTCCATGTCTCGACAATGTGTGCCGGACAGTTCTACCATGCTACGCGCCCCATCACACCACCGCTTCCCGGAACCCTGAATGACCAAAATCGCATCCAACCTGCAAATCGACTCCGCCCGGCTCTGGGACACTATCCACGAAACCGCGAAATTCGGCGGCACCCCCAAGGGCGGGGTAAGGCGGCTGACGCTCGGCCCCGAGGACAAGCAGGTGCGCGACTGGTTCCGTGCGGCGTGCGAAGCCGCCGGCCTCCAGGTCCATGTCGATGCGCTGGGCTCGATGTTCGGCCTGCGCAAGGGACGCGACATGTCGAAGCCGCCGGTCGGCCTCGGCTCGCATCTCGATACCCAGCCGACCGGGGGCAAGTTCGACGGCGTGCTCGGCACGCTGGCGGCGCTCGAAGTGGTGCGCACCCTCAATGACGCCGGGATCGAAACCGAAACCCCGATCTGCATCGTCAATTGGACCAATGAAGAGGGCTCGCGCTTCGCGCCGGCGATGATGGCCTCAGCCGCCTATGTCGGCGACTTCACCACCGACGACATCCTGTCGCGCAAGGACATCGATGGCGTCACCGTGGCGGAAGCGCTGGACAGTATCGGCTATCGCGGCGAAGCCGCGGTGGGGACGCAGAAATTCACCAGCTTCGTCGAGCTTCACATCGAGCAAGGCCCGATTCTCGAGGCCGAAAACAAGACCATCGGCGTGGTCGATTCCGGCCAGGGCGTGCTGTGGTACGACGGCAAGATCACCGGCTTCGAAAGCCATGCCGGCTCGACGCCGATGCCGCTGCGCCGCGACGCGCTGGCGACGCTGTCCGAGATCGTGCTGGCGATGGAGCGAATTGCCGGCAAGCACGGCCCCAAGGCGGTCGGCACCATCGGCGAAGCCGTGATTGCCAACCCATCGCGCAACGTCATTCCCGGCGAAATCGCCTTCACCGTCGATTGCCGCAGCGCCGATGCCGGCATCATGGACGCGCTCGACAAGGATTTGCGCGCCGCCATTGCCGAAATCGCGGCGCGGCGCAAGGTCGAGGTCGCGCTCGATCTGGTCTGGCGCAAGCCGCCGACCCATTTCGATCCAAAACTGGTCGACGCCGTGGAGAATGCCGCCAGGGCGCTCGGCTATTCCAACCGGCGCATTACCTCGGGCGCCGGCCATGATGCCTGCAATCTGAACACCCGGATTCCGGCGGCGATGGTGTTCGTGCCCTGCAAGGATGGCGTCAGCCACAACGAGCTCGAGGATGCCACCCAGGCCGATTGCGCCGCCGGCGCCAACGTGTTGATGCACACCGTGCTGGCGCTTGCCGGCGTGGCAACCTGACAACGGAGAATTTCAGTGCGCGGAGTTTTTGTCGACGCCAATGAATCGCTGGCGGTTATTTTCGAGCGCCTGACGAAGCCGGATGATCCCGAGCTCCGCATCCATCGCGATCCCGACATCACGCCGGAACAATATCCCGAGGTGCTCGGCGGCGCCGAGATCGCCATCGTCGATCACACCGCGCTGCCGACCGATATCGCGAAAAAATGCACGGGCCTGAAGCACGTGGTGTTTCTCGGAACCGGTGCGCGCAGCTACATGAATCCCGAAGAACTCGCCGGGCTCGGCATCGAGGTGCATCTGATCAAGGGCTATGGCGACACGGCCGTCGCCGAGGCCGCCATCGCGCTGATGTGGGCGTCCGCCCGCGGCATCGCCGAGATGGACCGCGAGATGCGCGCCGGCAACTGGCTGCGCGAGGACGGCATGCAGCTGACCGGCAAGACGCTCGGCCTGATCGGGTTCGGCGGCATCGCCGCGGAAGTCGCCCGCATCGCTGGTGGCAGCGGCATGCGGGTGATCGCCTGGAACCGGACGCCGAAGACGCATCCCGGCGTCGAGTTCGTTGCCCTGGAAAAGCTGCTCGCCGACAGTGACGTGGTCTCGCTGCATCTGCTGCTGAACGACGAGACCCGCGGGTTCCTGTCGCGCGAACGCATCGCGACGATGAAGCCGGGCGTGATCCTCGTCAACACCGCGCGCGCCGCGATGGTGGACGAAGACGCCATGATATCGGCGCTGAAGTCGGGCCATATCCGCCATGCCGGGCTCGACGTCTTCAACACCGAGCCGCTGCCCGGGGATCACCCGCTGACCAAACTGCGCAACGTCACGCTGTCGGCGCATTCGGCATTCCGCACGCCCGAGGCGAGCGAGAACCTGATCGGGGCATCGCTGGACCATTGCAGAAGAATCGTGAAGGGGGGCTGAGCGGCTTCGCCCGGTCCCCCCGCCTCATCGGCCCGCGGTTCGGAAATCAGAACTTGTAGGTCAAGCCGGTTCCGATCAGCCACGGATCGAGATTTACTTTTCCCGTAACCGGCACGTTTCCGGCCAGCATGCCGTCCCAATCCGGACGCAGCCAGATCTTCTTGATGTCGACGTTCAGACCGACATGCTTGTTGATCATGTAGTCGAATCCGATCTGCGCGGCCGGTGCGAAGCTGTTGTGCAGATGGCTGTTGGTGACCATCACGCCTGCATTGTTGAAGGTATTGCCGGCCGATTGGTTGAAGAACACCGTGTAGTTCACGCCCGCGCCGATATAGGGCTTGAACGCGCCGAAATCGGTGAAGTGATACTGCAGCGTCAGGGTCGGCGGCAGCAGCCAGGCCCGGCCGACGTCGAGGCCAGCCGTGGCGGCGACGCCGGTGCCGGTCACTTCATGACGGGTGACGCCGAGGATGAGTTCGGCCGCGATGTTGGGGGTGAAGAAGTAGGAGATGTCCAGTTCCGGAATGATCGCATCCGACGTCTTCAGGCCGGATCCCGGCACCTGATCCACCACGCCCGAATCCCGGGTAACGACACCAAGCGCGCGCAGACGAATCATCCAGGGATTCCAGGCTTCGATTGCCGGCGCCTTGGTGTACACGGGCAAGTCAGCGGCTGAAGCCGCTGTCGCCAACCCGAAGAGTCCGGCAGCCAGGGCGAGCGATGAGATCGCAGTTCTTGTTCTTGTCTTCATGAAGGTCCCCAATACTTGCCGGCGCGAACGATTCCGCATCGGCTGACGTTCACAAATGCCTCCGCATGATCGAAAGATTTGATCTGCGTCAAATCGTGTGTTGCCGGCAAAGTCCGCTCGCGACTGTTGCCACGCAGACACAGAATTCACTGGTGCAAGCGACTTGCACGTCCGCGAATGATTGCTATCTGCAGAAGCCCGCGCTCGAATCGTAGGGTGGGCAAAGGCGCTTTTGGGCGCCGTGCCCACCATCTATCAACAGCGCCGCTGCGTGAATGGTGGGCACGCCACCGGGCGCGCGCATTCGCGCGGCCCGTTGGCTTTGCCCACCCTACGAGTTCTGCCAGACGATTTTCAAATCGCTGGCACCTGTGGTTATGGGTCCCCGCGTTCGCGAGGACGACGATGGTGGGTTACTCCACCATGTCAGCCACGGCCTTGCCGCAAGCCGTCGTGTCGGCATTGCCGCCGAGATCGCGGGTGCGCAGCGTGCGTTCGCCGAGCGTGCGCTCGATCGCGGCGACGATCGATGCTGCGGCTTGCTTCTCGCCGAGGTGCTCCAGCATCATCGCGCCGGACCAGATCATGCCGATCGGATTGGCGATGCCCTGCCCCGCGATGTCGGGCGCCGAGCCGTGCACCGGCTCGAACACCGACGGAAACAGGCCGGGCGGATTGATGTTGCCCGATGGCGCGATGCCGATGGTGCCGGTGCAGGCCGGACCGAGATCGGAGAGGATGTCGCCGAACAAATTGGAGCCGACCACGACGTCGAACCAGTCGGGATGCAGCACGAAATTCGCGGTGAGAATATCGATGTGGTACTTGTCCCACTTCACCCCGGGATAGTTCTTCGCCATCGCCTCCACGCGCTCGTCCCAATACGGCATGGTGATGGAAATGCCGTTGGATTTGGTGGCCGAGGTCAAATGCTTCTTCGGCCGCGACTGCGCCAGTTCGAACGCGAATTTCAGGATGCGGTCGACGCCGACCCGGGTCATCACGGTCTGCTGGGTGACGAATTCGCGATCGGTATCCGGGAACATGCGGCCGCCGACGGAGGAATATTCGCCCTCGGTGTTTTCACGCACCACCCAGAAATCGATATCGCCGGGCTTGCGGTTGGCGAGTGGCGACGGCACCCCCGGCATCAGCCGCACCGGACGCAGATTGACGTACTGGTCGAACTCGCGGCGGAATTTGATCAGCGATCCCCACAACGAGATGTGATCGGGAATTTTCGCGGGCCAGCCGACCGCGCCGAAATAGATCGCGTCATGCTTGCCTATCCTGGCCTTCCAGTCCTCCGGCATCATCTCGCCGTGCTTTTCGTAATAGTCCCAGGAAGCGAAATCGAAATGATCGAAATGCACGGATACGCCGTGCTTTTTTGCAGCCACCTCCAGCACGCGCAGGCCCTCCGGCACCACTTCCTTGCCGATCCCGTCGCCGGGAATGACCGCGATCCGGTATTGCTTTTTTTCGTTGCTCATCGGGAGATTCCTTGATGCATTAAGATGGCTTTGAAGATGTTTTGGGAGCGCCGGCCACGCCGCTGATTGGACCGGATTGCAATGGACCAAACTCGCCCGCGGTGCAACGCTGCAGTGCAATGTTGACCGCCTCAGGAGTGGCGGCCTAACTATCCGAACCGACCGATAGCCTTTCCAACGCCTTCCCCCTCACGAGAGAATCCCATGGATCTGCATTTGCGCGGCAAGCGCGTCCTGATTACCGGCGCATCGAAGGGTATTGGAGCTGCGGCCGCCGAAGCCTTCGCCGAGGAAGGCTGCCATCTCATGCTTGCAGCCCGCAGCGGCGACGCGCTGAAGGCGCTGGCCGACCGACTGCGCTCGGCGCATCAGGTCGATGCCACGACGCACGTCGTGGACCTGCGCAATCCGCAGGACCTCGCAAGGCTGGCGAAGGACGCCGCCGACATCGACATCCTCGTCAACAATGCCGGTGATATTCCCGGCGGCTCGATCGACAGGATCGACGAAGCGGCGTGGCGCCATGCCTGGGAGCTGAAAGTATTCGGCTACATCAACCTCACCCGCGCCATCTATACGCAGATGAAGGCGCGCGGCCATGGCGTCATCGTCAACGACATCGGTGCGGCCGGTGAAAAGTTCGACGCCAACTACATCTGCGGCAGCGCCGGCAACGCCGCGCTGATGGCGTTCACCCGCGCGCTCGGCGGCAAGAGCCTTGCCGACAACATCCGCGTGGTCGGCATCAATCCCGGCCCTGTCGGCACCGACCGCCATATGGCGACGATCAAGGCGCGGGCAAAGAGTCAGCTCGGCGACGAGAACCGCTACAAGGAGCTCCATCAAGGCTTTCCGCTCGGCCGCCCCGCTCATGCCCGCGAAATCGGCGACCTGATGGCGTTCCTGGCCTCTGACCGCTCCGGGTATACGTCGGGGGTGATCGTTACGGTGGACGGCGGGTACACGGCGGGGTGGGGGTAGTCCCCGCTCCCTCAGCGTCATTGCGAGCGCAGCGAAGCAATCCATCGGGCCGCAAAGAAAGAATGGATTGCTTCGCTGCGCTCGCAATGACGGGATTGAGAATGGCGCTTCACACTCTCCGCCGTCATCCTGAGGAGCCGCGCGCTTGCGCGGCGTCTCGAAGGATGGGCCGCAAGCACCGGTTCCTCTCATCCTTCGAGACGCGGCGAAGATGCCGCTCCTCAGGATGAGGTCGACTGGACGAGGTTCACCCCGCCATCCGCTCGAACAACTGGCGGATCAGCGTCGTGATCCGCCCCGCCGGCGAGGCCATCTCGTCCATGATGGTGAAATGATTGGCGCCGGGGATTTCCTCATAGGTCACCGGCAATCCAAACTTGGCGCGGTGGCCGGCGAAATCGGCGGTCTGCTTGCGCAGCAGCGGCAGCTCGGCGTCGCCGACGACCAGCGACAGCGGTTTCAGCGCGCCGCCGGCCTGCATCATCGGAGAGTTGCGGTGCGAGGCCGCTTCGTCGAGCCCGAGTTTCGCGTTGAGGTAGCTGTGGCGGATCGGCTCGAGATCGTAGATGCCCGATATCGCCATCCCCGCCCTCACGTTCGGATTCGACAGCGCCATCGAGGTGAGATGGCCGCCGGCGGACCAGCCGGCCACCACGATGCCCTGGCCGTCGCCGCCGAGCGCGGGCAATTGTCCGGCGAGAAAATCGATCCCGGCATGGATTTCGCCGACGATCTGATCGAGCGTCGCGTCCGGCGCCAGCGTGTAGCCGGTCAGCGCGACATGGATGCCATGCGCCATCGGACCGTCGGAAAACAGCGCGAAGGTCTCCTTGGCGCGCGTTTGCCAATAGCCGCCGTGGATGAACAGAAGCGTCGGCGCCTTGTCCCCGGCCTTGAAGAAATCGATCCGGTTGCGTTCGCGCGGGCCATATCGCAGGTCGAGATGATCGGCATATTGTGCCCGCTTCTCCAGGGAACGCCGGTCCCAGCCGGCGACGATGTCGGCACTCGCCGGCACGTGAACGCCGTTATTGAGGCCGAGGTCGCGCTCCTGCTGGCTCATGCTGCGCCAGTCGGGCGTATCGGATGGCGTCGTCATGCTGGGAATCTCCAAACCGGTCTGTATTTCCACTTTGCCGGAAAATGTTTTACAGCACTAGGCAATCTGCACCATCGACGTCGAATGATTGGGAGATATCCGAGTGGTTGATCAGGGACTGGTAAAAGCAACGGCGTGCGCCATCGTCGACAAGCTCAACAAGGGCGAAGTCACCCCGCTCGACCTGCTCGACGTGCTGGAAAAGCGCATCGCCGAGGTCGACGGCAAGGTCAATGCGCTGCCGACCCTGTGTTTCGATCGCGCCCGGTCGCATGCCAGGGAGTTGATGAAGAAGCCGGTCGGCAGCCGCGGCCTGCTGGCGGGCATGCCGGTGCCGATCAAGGACCTCACCAGCGTCGCCGGCGTGCTGACCACGCAGGGCTCGCCGATCTACCGGAACAACATCCCGGCGCGCTCCGATATCCTGGTCGAGCATCTCGAAAACAACGGCGGGGTGATCTACGCCAAGTCCAATACGCCTGAATTCGGCGCCGGCGCCAACACGTTTAACGAAGTGTTCGGCGCCACGCTCAATCCCTGGGATACTTCGCGGTCCGCCGCGGGTTCCTCCGGCGGCGCCGCCGTGGCGCTCGCCACCGGGATGGCGTGGCTCGCCCACGGCTCCGACATGGGCGGCTCGCTGCGCAACCCCGCGAGCTTCTGCGGCGTCGTCGGCATGCGGCCGAGCATCGGCCGGGTCGCGCATACGGTGGCCGCCGCGGTCGACCGCAATCTCGGGGTGCAGGGCCCGATGGCCCGCAATGTCGAGGATCTCGCGCTGCTGCTTGACGCCATGAGCGGCGAGCACCCGGGCGATCCGCTGTCGCTGCCAGTGTTGCCGAATTCGTTCCTGTCCGCGGCGCGCTCCGGCAACAAGCCGAAGCGGATCGCCTATTCGCCGGATCTCGGCATCACCCCTGTGGATCCCGAGGTCGCCGCGATCACGCGCAAGGCGGCGCAGCGTTTCGCCGAGGCCGGCGCCATCGTCGAGGAAGCGCATCCGGACCTGCGCGAAGCCCATGAATGCTTCCACGTGCTGCGCGCCTTCGATTTCGCGCTGAGCAAGGCGGCGCTGCTGCGCGAAAAGCGCGACCAGCTCAAGCCCGAGGTGATCTGGAACATCGAGGAAGGCCTCAAGCTGACGGTCGAGCAGCTGGAGCGCGCCGAAGCGCAGCGCGTGGCGATGACCATGCGCACGCTGGAGTTTTTCGAGACCTACGATCTCCTGCTGACGCCCGCGACCATCGTCGCGCCGTTTCCGGTGGAGAACCGCTACGTCGCGGAATGCGCCGGCAAGAAGTTCGACAACTACGTCGAATGGCTCGGCATCGTCTATGCGATCACGCTGGTGTGCTGCCCGGCGCTGTCGCTGCCGTGCGGCTTTACAGCCTCCGGCCTGCCGGTCGGACTGCAGATGGTGGCAGCCCCGCGCGGCGAGGCGCAGTTGCTCGCCGGCGCAAAGCTGCTGGAGGATATTCTCGGCATCAGCGGCGCGACGCCGATCGATCCGAGGGCGCCGAAGTAGTCACCCGAGATCGTCATTGGTAGCGGCCTGAGGGTCGACCCTGCTGGATGAAACACACACCACTGTCATCGCCCGGCTGGACCGGGCGACCCAGTAGTCCAGAGGCGTTTGAGATAGATCGAGACGCCGCGGCGTACTGGATCGCCCCGTCAAGCCGGGCGACGACAGTCTAGTTGTGCTCGCAATGACGGCTAACTCGGGGTCACCCCGCCGGCCGCCTCAATCGCGACCGACAGCGCCAGCTTGCTTTGCTCCACGATCTCCTCGACCAGTTCCTCGCGGCTGATCTGGGCGACCTGGCCGGTGAGCAACCCCTGCTCGGCCAGCATGACCACGCCGTGCAGCGCGGCCCATATTTTCAGGGCCTGCCGCTCGCGCAGGAATCCGACGGCGGGGGCTTCCAGCGATTCCAGCAGCAGGTCGAAGGTTTCCATGGCGGCGTTGTGAAGCTCGCTGCCCTTGGGCGAACAGGCCATCGTGCGCGACGCGAACATCAGGCGGTAGATGCCGTTGCGGCGCAGACCGAAATCAAGTGCGGCTTGCGCCAGACGCGACAGCTTCGATTGCTTCGATGGCTTGCCGACCGCTTCCCGCAGCACGGCGTTGAACTGGCGGAAGGCTTGCGCGGTAACCGCTTCCAGCAACGCCTCGCGATCGGCGAAATGCCGATAAGGCGCCGGCTGCGAGACGCCGAGCTGTTTTGTCAGCGCCTTGAGGCTGATGGCTTCCGGGCCGCCTTGTTCCGCTTCGGCCAGTGCGGCCTGAACCAGCGCGTCCCTGAGATCGCCATGGTGGTAGGCGTTGAGCGGCTTGCGGGCTGATCGAGGTGGCATCGGCAATCCCGGACATTTCACTTGACACCACGAGGGCGGCGCGAATGTAATAGGCTATAATTTCAAGGCGCGGCCAACAAGACCCGCGCCGTTAGAATAACACCAGGAAACGCTATTCCCGCAGCCAGGCTGCCGGTGACCCAGAGGAAGCGACTCATGTCCGGAAAACTCAAGATCCACGTCGACCAGGACAAGTGTCAGGGCCACGCCCGCTGCAAGGCGCTGGCGCCGGAGCTGTTCGATCTCGATGAATTCGGCAATGCGCACGAGGCCGGCGACGGCACGGTGCCCGCCGGGCTCGAGGACAAGGCCTGGCTCGCCAAGTCGAACTGTCCGGAAATCGCGATCGACGTCACAGAAGCGTGATCGACGCCGCTACGCCGATGTGAAGTGCTGACCGAATTGCAGCGCTATCCAGGATCAAGCGAACGAACCGGAGGAATTTTGCCGATGTCCGATCCCGCCCGCGCCATTCCCGATTCCGTCCCCGCGAAGGCCGATCACCCGCCGGTCACCGATTGGGTTCACGATTTCGACCACACCGATCCACAATGGACCGAAGATCCGTTCCCGATCTGGGAAACATTGCGAACGGCATCGCCGGTGATTCATACCGATCGCTTTCTCGGCTGCTACATGCCGACCACCTATGAAGCGGTGAAAGAGATCGCCTACGACACCGAGCATTTCTCCTCGCGCCGCGTCATCGTGCGCGACGTCCGGCCCGAGATCGTCAACACCGCTCCGCCGATCACCTCCGATCCGCCGGAGCACAAGCCCGCCAAGCAGCTGTTGCTGCCGCCGTTCACGCCCGACGCCATGAAGAGACTGGAGCCCCGGGTCCGCGCCATCTGCAACGAGCTGATCGACGAATTCATCACCGACGGCCAATGCGACGCCGCGGCGCGCTACACCAAGCACATTCCGGTGCGCGCCATCGCCCACATGCTCGGCATCCCGGAAAAGGACAGCGACCTCTTCATCAAGTGGATCCACGAGATTCTCGAGCTCGGCATCAAGGATGACGCCACCATGATGCGGGCGGTCCAGGAGATGACCGGCTATTTCCACGGCCATATCGAGGCGCGCAAGCAAAATCCCACCGACGATCTGATCACGACGATGATGAACGCCCGCGACAGGAACGGCCAGCCGCTGTCCGACGGACACGTGCTGGGCTCGTTGCGGCTGCTCCTGATCGCCGGCATCGACACCACCTGGAGCGCGATCGGCGCCTCGTTGTGGCATCTGGCGAAAACGCCTTCCGATCGCGACCGCCTGATCGCGGAGCCGGAACTGATGCCGACGGCGATCGAGGAATTGCTGCGCGCCTATGCGCCTGTCACGATGGCGCGCGAGGTGATGAAGGACACCGTGATCAGCGGCTGCCCGGTCAGATCGGGCAACATGGTGCTGCTGTCGTTCCCGGCCGCCAACCGCGATCCCGCCGTGTTTCCCAACGCCGACAAGGTCGTGCTCGACCGCAAGGAGAACCGCCACGTTGCCTTCGGCCTCGGCATTCACCGCTGCGTCGGCTCCAACCTCGCGCGCATGGAAATGACGGTCGCGATCGAGGAATGGCTGAAGCGCATTCCCGATTTCAGGCTGGATCCGGCCGGCAAGGTGGCCTGGTCGGAGGGAACCGTGCGCGGGCCACGGCAGTTGCCGGTGCTGTTCGGCAAACCGGCCTGAGGCGTTCGCCTGCCGACATTCCCATGCTAGACATCAGGCTCTGACCCAATCAGAACCGAAGGTCCCGCATGGCCGAACCAGACGAACCGCCGCCGGATTCGAAGCTGACGCGCAGCAAGCAGCGCTGGGCGCAGGAGGGCCGTTTCCTCACCGGCAAGATCTCCCGCCCCGAAGAGCAGCGCCTGCCGCCGGGACAACATCTGACCCGGGACTGGCCTACCCTCGACCTTGGTCTCACGCCTGAGATTTCCAGAGAACGCTGGCGGCTCGACGTCTATGGCGCGGTGGAAAATCCGATCTTCTGGGATTTCAAGCAGTTCACCGGCCAGCCGCAGACAAAGTTCACTTCCGACATCCACTGCGTGACGACGTGGTCGCGCTACGACAACCAGTGGGAGGGACTTTCGACCCGCGACCTGCTCGACGCCTGCCGGCCGCGCGAGGAAGCCCGCTTCGTCGTGCTGCATTCCCATGACGGCTACACCACCAACCTCGCGCTGCAAGATTTCGCCGCCGAGGATGCCCTGCTCGCGCATTCATGGTCCGGCGCACCGCTGGAGCAGGAGCACGGCGGCCCGGTGCGCCTCGTGGTGCCGCACCTCTATTTCTGGAAGAGCGCGAAGTGGCTGCAGAGCATTGAATTTTTGGCCGAGGATGCGCCGGGCTATTGGGAAGTGCGCGGCTATCACAACCGCGGCGACCCCTGGAAGGAAGAGCGATATTCGGGGGATTGAACTCGCGCCGAGCCCCCCACGTCACCTCTCCCTTCGGGAGAGGTCGAACTTCGAGCGTAGCGCGAAGTTCGGGTGAGGGGTTATGATCATCGATAGACCATATCCCCTCACCCGGCGCTTCGCGCCGACCTCTCCCGATGGGAGAGGTGAAGATGGAGCCCGCCCTTGCCCACCGAACGTTTTCAATTCACCAGCGCGGACGGCCATCAGCTTGCCGCCGCGCTCGACCTGCCCGAGCACGAGCCGCTCGCCTATGCGCTGTTCGCGCATTGCTTCACCTGCGGCAAGGATGTGCTGGCCGCCAAACGCATCGCGACGGCGCTGGCGGCCAGGGGCATCGCCGTGCTGCGGTTCGATTTTACGGGCCTCGGTTCCAGCGAAGGCGATTTCGCCAATTCGACATTCTCATCCAACGTCGCCGACCTGGTGCGGGCCGCCGATCACTTACGCGAAACCCGCAAGGGTCCGGCGATCCTGATCGGCCACAGCCTCGGGGGCGCCGCGATTCTCGCCGCCGCCGGGCAAATTCCGGATGCGAAGGCCGTCGTGACCATCGCTGCTCCGTCAGATCCCGCGCATGTCACGCATCTCTTTGGGGATCGCATCGAGGACATCCGCCGGCACGGCAAGGTCGAAGTCCAGCTCGCCGGCCGTCCATTCCACATCACCAGCCAGTTCCTCGACGATATCGCCGAGCACAGTCTGATGGCGCAGGTGACCAACCTGCACAAGGCGCTGCGGATCATGCATTCGCCGACCGACGACACCGTCGGCATCGACAACGCCACGAAAATCTTCGTCGCCGCCAAACATCCCAAGAGCTTTGTCTCGCTGGCGGGCGCCGACCACCTGCTCTCCGGCAAGCGCGACGCCGCCTATGTCGCGGGTGTGATCGCCGCCTGGGCCGAGCGCTATGTCGACCTCGCTTTGCCCGAGCAGGCCGCCGCCTCGGACAATGCGCCGCGCAAGGTCGTCGTGAGCGAAACCCGCAACGGCAAATTCCAGCAGACGGTTTCGGTCGGACCGCATCGCACGGTGGCCGACGAACCCGTTGCCGTCGGCGGCGACGACAGCGGACCCGGCCCCTATGACTATCTGCTCGCCGGCCTCGGTGCCTGTACCTCGATGACCATGCGCATGTATGCCGACCGCAAATCGCTGCCGCTGGACCGCGTCACGGTGACGCTCGACCACCGCAAGGTTCACGCGGAGGACTGCGCCGAGTGCGAAACGAAGGTCGGGATGCTGGATCAGATCGACCGGGTCATATCCATCGAAGGCGCGCTCGATGCCGAACAGCGCGCGAAACTGATGGAAATCGCCGACAAGTGCCCGGTTCACCGCACGCTTAAATCGGAGATTCGGATCGTCACATCAGCGGCTGATTGACGGTTTTCTTCACCTCTCCCCGCTTGCGGGGAGAGGTCGGCGCGTAGCGCCGGGTGAGGGGGACTCTCCGCGAGTCCGCCCGTTGATAGAGCCCCTCACCCCGGCCCTCTCCCCGCAAGCGGGGCGAGGGAGAAGGTTACGCCGGCACCAGGGGCTGAACCCGCAGCACGCCGCGCAGTCCGGCGGCGGTGCCGAGCAATATCCCGCCGACCGCGACGAACGACGCCAGCGCCAGCGTCGACAGACCGGTGAGGCCCTGCCCGATCGAGCAGCCATAGGCCATCGCACCGCCCGCGCCCATCAGCGCGGCGCCGCCGATCGAGCGCAGCATGTGCCGCGGCGAGGAGAAGCCTTCCCACTGGAAGCGGCGCGTGATGAGCGCCGTCAGCAGGCTGCCCGCGAACACGCCGCCGACCAGCGCGATGCCGAAATTCAGCGTCAGCCCGGTCGACAGCATGACATACTGCACGCTGTCGGCGATCGGCGCGATGAAGGTCAGCGACGTCACCGCGGCCGGACTGAAATCGTCGGCGCCGAGATAGCCGGTGGCGAACCAGCCTGATGTGACCAGCAGGCCGACGGCGATACCGGCCGCGATCTGGCCGAAGGCGCGCTGGAACGGCGCATGCGCGAACGCAAAGATGATCAGCGCGCCCGAGATCGCGGACGCCGCGAGCATGCGGGCAAAGGTCTCGCTGAGGCCGAAGGTCGACAGCAGCGCCGGCAGGGAGATGACATCAGGCGCGCTCTGCGTCGCCTGCAACACCGCGATGCGGCTAGGTGCGATCAGCCCTTTCAAGGTCATCTGCGCGGCGATACCGAGCACGACCACCACGACGAACGAGCGCAGATTGCCGCGCCCGAGCAGCACCAGCGCGCGCGAGCCGCAGCCGTTCGACAGCACCATGCCGTAACCGAACAGCAATCCGCCGAAAAACATCAGCGGCGCGGAGAACGACGGCTGCAGGTAGATCGTCTTGCCGAGGTCGATGACATCGCCCGCGGCGAGCAGCTGTGCGGCCGCGATCGCGACACCCAGCGCCAGCGCGTAGGTCCGGATCAGGCGGCTGTCGCCATCGGCCCACCAGCCGCGCAGGCCGGAAAGCAGGCAAAAGCCGCTCAACAGAGCGACCGCGCCATAGGCCAGACCGATCAGCAGTCCGCTCGCGACGACGATGTTGGCGACATCCTGCACTGGCTTTTTCCCTAGGCTTCCGGGGCGCAATGGCCGGCACGGCTGACATAAGATGCAAATTCGGCCTTGCTATATCGCCTCTCGCATAGGCCCGTCCACGGCGCGCCGTAACAAGCAATGAAGCCATCGCGCGACGGCGCGAAAGGGGAATAGAACCATCGTCCTCATCAGGAACAAGAGAGGATTTTTTCGCGACGAAGTTCGAAGATTTGCTCGGAGCCTAACCCGCCGGCCGCAGGATCACCCGATCGCGCGAGGAGCCGGCGACCGCGAGGAAGGCGGCTCTCGCCTGCTCCAGGGGAAAGATCGCACCCGGCTGGATCGGAAACGGTTTTAAGTGCCCGCTGGCGAAACCCGGGCCGAGTTCCCGGAGCACTGCGCCTGTCGCGATCGACGACAGCCCCAGCGTATCGATGCCGACATAGGTGTGCTGGCCGCGATAGAACTCCAGGATGTTGAACGGCACGATGCGGTCGATGGCGGCGATCAGGATCTGACGTCCGCGCAAGGCCAGCGATTGATGCGCCGCCTGAAAATAGGGATCGCCGACGGTGTTGAAGACGATGTCGGCACCCTTGCCATCGGTCAGTTCGCGAACACGCGCGGCAACATCGCTCACCGAGGCGTCGATCATTTCCACTTTGCCATTGGCGTAACCGGCATAGGGTTCGCTCTTGCGCACCACGCCGATCACGCGGGCGCCATGCCAGCTTGCGATCTGCGCGGCAGCCTGGCCGACCTTGCCGTTGACGCCCATCACCAGCACCGTCTCATCGCTTCTCGGCATGCCGGCGCGCTTGAGCCCTTCCATCGCGGTGACGAAGGGCACGCCGATCCCGGCCGCCTCCTCCCACGAGATATTTCGGGGCTTCTCCACCACGGCTTCGGTTTCCACGGCGAGATGCGTGGCATGGGTGCCGTCGCGGCGGATCCCGAGGTCGCCCGAGGAGCCGAACACCTCGCGCCCGATCCAGTCGGCCGGCCCGTCGATCACGAACCCCGCATAGTCGCGACCGGGCGTGCGCGGAAACACCGCATAGGGCATCAGCCCGGTGGCGGCTTTGACGTCGGAGGGATTGACCGCCGCCGCCTTGACCTCGACCAGCAGTTCGTTCGCACCCCGCGTCAGCGGTCGCCGCTCGACCGTGGGTGCGATCGAAGCCGGATTGTCGGCCTTCGCCGACAGGCGCACGCAGAGCGCCTCCACGGTAACAGGCGGGCCATCCGGTTTGGGGGGGGCAGGTATCATGGCGGCATCCGATTGAGTGGCGTTTTCCGGCGATTTGACGCCCGCAGGGATCGTTGACAACACCATGGTGGCTTCGCATCATGACTAACCGGTTGATCGGTTAGTTCAAGAGGCTTGTTCCTACAAGCCCGCTTCCAGGAAGACCTGCGGCAGGGAGACCGAGAGTGAACGTCAAGGCCACGCTTTCGCCCGACGATCTGGCGCGCGCCTGCGCGGACGCGATGTGGCGGGAAGACGACGCCAGCAAGGGCCTCGGCATGGAGATCGCAGAGGTCGGTCCGGGCCACGCGACCCTGACGATGACGGTGCAGCCGCACATGGTCAACGGGCAGCGCATCGCGCATGGCGGCTTCATCTTCCTGCTGGCGGATTCGACCTTCGCCTTTGCCTGCAATTCCCGCAACGAGCGCGCCGTCGCGGCGCAGTGCGACATCACCTTCATCAAGCCCGGCAAGCTCGGCGACCGGCTGGTGGCGACGGCGCGGGAGATTTCGCGCAGCGGGCGTTCCGGCATCTATGACATCAGCGTCAAGGTCGATGACGTCGTGATCGCCGAGTTTCGCGGCCATTCCCGCACCGTCGGCGGCGCCTGGCTGCCGGTCGAGGCCGACGCCGGGTCGACATAGAGGGAACACGCGATGGCCTTGACCAACCTTCGATCCGGCCGCAGCGGCTACAGCGCCGAGATGGACGAGGCCGAACGGGCGTCGCGCGACGAGATCATCGCGCTTCAAACAAGGCGCATGGCATGGACGCTGGCGCACGCCTACGACAATGTCGCGCATTACAGGAAGGCTTTCGACCAGGCCGGCGTGCATCCCAAAGACTTCCGGCAGCTGTCCGACCTCGCGAAATTCCCGTTCACCGTCAAGACCGACCTGCGCGACAATTACCCATTCAACATGTTCGCTGTCGCCCGCGAAAAACTGGTTCGGGTCCACGCCTCCTCCGGCACCACCGGCAAGCCGATCGTGGTGGGGTATACGCAAGCCGATATCGACATGTGGTCGGACGTGATGGCCCGCTCGATCCGCGCCGCGGGCGGCCGCACCGGCATGATCATCCACAACGCCTACGGCTATGGCCTGTTCACCGGCGGGCTCGGGGTGCATTACGGCGCGGAAAAGCTCGGCTGCACCGTGGTGCCGGTGTCCGGCGGCATGACCGAGCGGCAGGTGCAGCTGATCAACGATTTCAGGCCCGACATCATCACGGTGACGCCGAGCTACATGCTGGCGATCCTGGACGAATTCAAGCGCCAGGGCCTCGATCCCCGGAAATCGTCCCTGAAGGTCGGCATCTTCGGCGCCGAGCCCTGGACCAACGCGATGCGGGCGGAGATCGAAGCCTCGTTCGACATGGATGCGACCGATATTTACGGCCTGTCCGAAGTGATCGGCCCCGGCGTCGCGCAGGAATGCATCGAGGCCAAGGATGGGCTGCATATCTGGGAGGATCACTTTTATCCTGAGGTGATCGATCCCGAGACCGGCGCGGTGCTGCCCGACGGCGAAAAGGGCGAGCTGGTTTTCACGTCGCTGACCAAGCAGGCATTTCCGATCATCCGCTACCGCACCCGCGACCTGACCCGGCTCTTGCCGGGCACGGCGCGGCCCGGCATGCGACGGATGGAGAAGGTCACCGGACGCTCCGACGACATGATCATCCTGCGCGGCGTCAATCTGTTTCCGACCCAGATCGAGGAAATCCTGCTCGCCACCGACTGGTGCGGCGGTCACTTCGTCATCGAATTGACCCGCGAGGGGCGGATGGACGAATTGACGATACTGGCGGAAGTCCGCCCTGAAAGCTGGAACGACGACGGGCTCGACAAGCACGCCGAAATGGTCAGGGTCCACATCAAGAACACGATCGGGATCACAGCCCACGTCAGGGCGGTCGCGCCCGATTCGCTGGAGCGCTCGCTCGGCAAGGCCCGACGCGTTTACGACAAGCGACCGAAGGGCTAGTCTCAACACCGGGATCGGGAGCGGCCCATGACCGGCAATCCCTCTCGCCGCGAGGTCCTGACATCGACGATTGCCGCCGCCGCCGGTGCGGCCCTTCCCTCCCTTGGAGATACGAGTCCAGCCATGGTCAACCCCAGCCTGATGTCCGCCGCCGAAATCGTCGCCGCGATCAGGGAAAAGAAAATAACCGCCACCGACGTCGCCAAGGCCGCATTCGCGCGCGCCGAGCAGGTCAGGGATCTCAACGCCCTGATCATCGTCAACAAGGATCCGGCGCTGGCGGCGGCGGCGGAAATCGATGAGGGCGGCCGCGGCCAACTACCGCTCGCCGGCCTTCCCATCGTCGTCAAGGACAACATCAACACCGCTGATATGCCGACGTCCGGCGGCACGCCGGCGCTGCAGAAGGCCCAGCCCGGCCGCAACGCGCCGTCGCTGCAGAAGCTGCTGAAGGCCGGCGTCATCATGGTCGGCAAGGCCAACATGCATGAGCTGGCGTTCGGCATCACCAGCACCAATTTGTCGTCGTTCGCGGGCCCGGTGAAGAATCCCTACGACAGGACCCGGATCCCCGGCGGCTCCTCCGGCGGAACGGCGGCGGCGATCGCCGCCGGCATCGTCACTTGCGGCCTCGGATCGGACACCGGCGGATCGACCCGCGTGCCCGCGGCGCTTTGCGGCATCGTCGGATTGCGGCCGTCGGTCGGCAATGGCGGCGCGGAGCGCCGCTACGACGACACGGACATGGTGGTCCCGATCAGCCATACCCGCGACACGGTCGGTCCGATGGGCCGAACCGTCGCCGACGTGGCGCTGCTGGATTCCGTCATCACGGGAACGGCGATGGCCACGGCGGCGCCGCTGCGCGGCAGGCGCCTCGGAATCCCCGCGGCGTTCTGGAACGGGCTCGACCGCGACGTCGAGGCCGTGACGAAGGCTGCGCGCGCGAAGCTGGCGGAAGCCGGCGTCGTTCTTGTCGACGGCGATTTGCCCGGACTGTTCGAGCAGAACGCCAAAGTGTCGTTCCCGATCGCGCTGCATGAACCGATCGCCGATATCCCCGCCTACCTCAAGGCGTCCGGCATCGAGGGCATTACGCTGACCGACATCGCCGCCAAGATCGCCAGCCCCGACGTCAAGGGTGCGTTCGACGCCATCACCGCCGACGCCTTCGGCGCCGCCTATCAGGATGCGATCACGGTGCAGCGACCGGCGCTCCAGAAGATCTACCAGGCCTATTTCAGCGACAACAATCTCGACGGCATCCTGTTTCCGACCACGATCGCGCCGGCGCCCGCGATCGACGCGGAAAAGGGATCGGGCGAGATGTCGATCAACAGCGACAAGCCGGTGCCGACCTTCGACACCATGATCCGCAACACCGATCCCGGCAGCAACGCCGGCCTTCCCGGCCTGTCGCTGTTCGCCGGCATGACGCCCGGCGGCCTGCCGGTCGGGCTGGAGATCGACGGTCCCGTCGGCAGCGACACCAAACTGCTGGGGCTGGGGATGTCGATCGAAGCCATCCTGGGTACGGCGCCGCGGCCGAAGGCATAGGACGCCGGAGGGCTCGCACAACATCGGGTGCTGGACGAAAAAAGCCGATGTCATCGCCCGGCTTGACCGGGCGACCAAGTATTCCAGAGAAGCCTGCGATAGCGCCGAGAAGCCGCTGCGTACTGGATCGCCCGGTCAAGCCGGGCGACGACAGCCTTTGTTGTGGCAGGCGCCTCGCCGCCTCACACGTGGTCGTAATCCACCACGACCCGGTCCGAAGTCGGCCGCGCCTGGCAGGTCAGGATGAATCCCGCCTTCAGCTCCCACGGCTCCAGCGAATAATTGACCTCCATTTCGGCGCTGCCCTCGACCAGCTTAGCGCGGCAGGTACTGCACATGCCGCCCTTGCAGGCGAACGGCAGATCCATGCCGACGCGTAATGCCGCGTCGAGAATGCCTTCGCCGTCGGCGACCGGCACCTCGCGGCGCTTGCCGTCGATGATCAGCGAGGCCATCGCTCTGGGTGGCGCGCCCGCCGCGATCACGGCCTTGGGTCGGGGCTTGCCGCCGAACTCCGACACAAACCGCTCGACGTGAATGCGATCGGCGGCGATGCCGATATCCCGGCAGGTCGTCTCGATATCCTCGCTCATGCCGGTGGGACCGCAGATGAAGATGTGATCGACATCGGATGCCGGTATCAGCGAGCGCAACAGCACCCTCACCTTTCCGCCGTCGAGCCGGCCGTGCAGGATCGGGATGTCCTGCTCTTCGCCCGAGATCACGTGGAATACCGAGAGCCGCTGCATGAAGCGGTCCTTCAACTCCTCCAGCGCCTCGCGAAACAGCATGCCCGAAGTCGAGCGGTTGCCGTAGAACAGGAAGAACCGGCTGTCCGGCTCGCGCGCCAGCACGCCCTTGACGATCGACAGGATCGGCGTGATGCCGGAACCTGCGGCAAAACCGACATAGGTCCGCGCCTCCTCCGGCGCGGCTGCGACGCCGAAGCGGCCGGTCGGGGTCATGACGTCGAGTTCGTCGCCCGCCTTCAATTCGTCGGCGGCCCAGCTCGAGAACGCGCCGCCGTCGACCTTTTTCACCGCGATGCGCAGTTCGCCCTCGTCGGGTCCGGAGCAGATCGAATAGGAGCGGCGCACTTCCTCGCCGTCCATGGTGGTGCGCAGCGTCAGGTACTGGCCGGGAGTGAAATGGTAGTCGTCGGCGAGGTCGCGCGGAATCGCAAAGGCCATCGACACCGCATCAGCGGTTTCGCGGCGCAGGTCGCTGACGGCGAGGCGATGGAAACGGGGGGCGTGGGACA
>JBDRNF010000015.1:0-8379 GCA_043811435.1 Pseudomonadota bacterium | reverse complement strand
GAGTCCCCCTCACCCGGCGCTACGCGCCGACCTCTCCCCGCAAGCGGGGCGAGGTAAGAAAAATCACACCCTGCCATCCCGGATCGGCGGCTGGAATGACAGCGCGGTGTCCCAGGGAAAGTGGATCCAGGTGTCCTGCGACACTTCGGTGATGAAAGTGTCGACCAGCGGCCGTCCCTGCGGCTTGGCGTAAACAGCGGCGAAATGTGCGTCCGGCATCATCGCGCGCACCAGCCGGCCGGTCTTGCCGGTGTCGACGAGGTCGTCAACGATCAACAGTCCCTTGCCGGTGCCGCCGCCGAGTTTTGCCACTTCCGCCGAAACGTCCTTGAGAACCTGCAATTCGCCCTGTTTGGTATGATCGTAACTGGCGATGCAGACGGTATCGATCACGCGAATGCCGAGCTCGCGCGCGACGATGGCCGCCGGCACCAGCCCGCCACGGGTGATCGCGACCATGGCATGAAACGGCCCGGCGGCATCGAGCCGCCAGCTCAGCGCGCGGCAATCCCGGTGAAACTGGTCCCACGACACCGGAAAGGCCTTGCCGGCCTTTTCCTGCGCGCTCAATTCCGGATGCTCGGCCATGGTCACTCTCCTACATCTTCCGGATCACGGCCGGGCTGTCGCGGCGGCGACGATCTTAGCTCGCTTTTCTTCTCCCCTCCTCCCGCGAAGCGGTGGGGAGGGGTCGGGGGTGGGGGGTCTATCAGCGCATTCCGCCGACAACGAATTTGCGGAAGCACCCCCCACCCCCGACCCCTCCCCGCCACGCGCACGGGCGCGTGGAGGGAGGGGCGAAGAACATCGCCACGCGATACCTCTCGAAGGATGAAGCATTAAAACTGGAATTGCTCTAGCGGGTGGTGATGTTCAATCCCGCCAGCATCTCCTTGACGGCGTTCATCGCGGCATTGAGCTTTTCCGGATCGCGCGAGCGGACGACCAGATTGGTGTTCGGCTTCTTGTCGTCGTCGGTGAAGGGGTAGCTGCCGATCACGGTGTCTGGATGGGCGTTGGCGATTTCGCGCAAGGGGCCGCCGACGTCGCCTTCGCGGGCGTTGGCGCGAACCGATTCCGACAGCATCCGCACGCCGGATTTCAGCTTCGGCGCCACGATGTCCATCATCGCCTGCATGATGGTGGGCACCCCGGCCATCACGACGACATTGCCGATCTTGAAGCCGGGCGCCAGGATGGTGGCGCTCTGGATCAGTTCGGCGCCGTCGGGAATCCGCGCCATGCGCATCCGCGCCTCGTTCAGGTCCTGCGCGCCCCAGCGCTCTTTGAACCGGGCCACCACCTCCGGATGGTGGTCGATGCCGACGCCGAACGCCTTGGCGATGGCATCGGCGGTGATGTCGTCATGGGTCGGCCCGATGCCGCCGGTGGTGAAGACATAATCGTAGCGATGCCGCAGCGCATCGAGGGCGGCGATGATGTCGGCCTCCTCGTCGGCGACGACGCGGACCTCCTTGAGATCGATCCCGATATTGGTCAGGTATTCGGCGATAAAGCCGATATTCTTGTCCTTGGTCCGGCCGGACAGGATCTCGTCGCCGATCACCAGAATGCCCGCGGTGACGATCTCGCTCATGGTCTTCCCTCGCCCTCTGTAGTGACTGTGCGCAAGCAACGCCTTGAAGTCACGGGGTTTTGCTGCCGAAATAAGCACCCGGCAGCCGTTTTTTGAGGCAACGGCTGGAAGCCCTTGCTACCAAATGCCCTCGGTGCATGCATATCGCGCTGGCCCGGCCCTTGCTACCATCCCTTTCAGTCATGCACTGTCTCGCATGGCCTTGGAATGGGCTTGGAAAAGCGTCGGGATATGGCAGCTGCGTTCGATGAAATGAATGGACCCGGCGGCGACATCCGCCCGGCCTACCAGGAACTCTCCCGCTGGCTCAGGGAGACGCCGCCGGAGGCGCTGGAGTATCGCCGCCAGGAGGCGGAGCTGCTGTTCCGCCGGATCGGCATCACCTTTGCCGTCTATGGCGACGCCGAAGCCCAGGAAAGGCTGATTCCGTTCGACGTGATCCCGCGGATCATCGCCGCCCGGGAATGGGCGATCCTGGAGAAGGGCCTGAAGCAGCGGGTGCGCGCGCTGAACATGTTCCTGCGCGACATCTATCACGGTCGCGACATCCTGCGCGCCGACATCATTCCCGACGACCTGATCTTCCAGAACCCGGTATTCCGCCCGGAAATGAACGGCCAGCACGTGCCGCACGACGTCTATGTCCACATCGCCGGCATCGACATCGTCCGCGTCAATCCGGAAGAGTTTTACGTGCTGGAGGACAATGCGCGCACGCCCTCCGGGGTGTCCTACATGCTGGAAAACCGCGAGATCATGATGCGGCTGTTTCCCGACCTGTTCTCCCGCCACCGCGTCGCGCCGGTGGAAAAGTATCCGGACGAACTGTTGTCGGCGCTGCGCTCGGTGGCGCCGCTCAGCGCCTCGTCGGAGCCGACGGTGGCCTTGATGACGCCCGGCGTCTACAATTCGGCCTATTACGAGCATTCGTTCCTCGCCGACAAGCTCGGCATCGAACTGGTCGAGGGCCGCGACCTCATCGTCAAGAACGACGAGGTGTTCATGCGCACCACCGAGGGCCTGAAGCGGGTCGACGTGATCTACCGCCGGGTCGACGACGACTTCCTCGACCCCCTCACCTTCCGCCCGGATTCGGCGCTCGGCGTGCCCGGGCTGATGTCGGCCTATGCCGCCGGCAACATCACCCTGGCCAACGCGGTCGGCACCGGCATCGCCGACGACAAGGCGGTCTATTCCTACATGCCCGAGGTGGTGAAATTCTATCTCGGGGAAGAGCCGATCCTGAAGAACGTGCCGACCTGGCGCTGCCGCGAGCCGAAGGATCTGGCCTACGTGCTCGATAACCTCGCCGAACTGGTGGTGAAGGAAGTGCACGGCTCCGGCGGCTACGGCATGCTGATCGGGCCCGCCGCCACCAAGGCGACCATCGAAGCCTTCCGCGACAAGCTCAAGCGCGAGCCCGAAGGTTTCATCGCCCAGCCGACGCTGGCGCTGTCGACCTGCCCGACCTGCACCGAATCCGGTCTGGCGCCGCGCCACGTCGATCTGCGGCCCTTCGTGCTGACCGGCAGCAACCATGTCACCATCGTGCCGGGCGGGCTGACGCGGGTGGCGCTGAAGGAGGGTTCGCTGGTGGTCAATTCCAGCCAGGGCGGCGGCACCAAGGATACCTGGATACTGGACGAGTAGAGAGAGCAAGATTCCCGCATGCTGTCACGCACCGCCGAAAACCTGTACTGGCTGGCCCGTTACGTCGAGCGCGCCGAATATCTCGCGCGCACCATCGAGGCGACGCTGCGGGTCACCGCATTGCCGAACACCTATATCGGCAAGACCAACGAATGGGATTCGGCGCTGCTGACCGCCGGCGTCAGCGCCAGCTTCTACGAAATCTACGACGAAGCCAACGAACACAACGTCGTCGATTATCTGTCGTTCTCGTCGAAAAATCCCTCCTCGATCAAAAACTGCATCGAAAACGCCAGGCTCAATTCGCGCTCGGTACGCACCGCGCTGACGTCCGAGATGTGGGACAATATCAACTCGGCCTGGATCGACCTGCAGGAAGTCTGGGGCAAGGGCACCAAGACCCGCGAGGAGCTGGCCAAGTTCCTGCGCTTCGTGCAGGAAACCTCGTTGCGGTTCGACGGCTCGGCCTACCGCACCATGCTGCGCAACGACGCCTACTGGTTTTCACGACTCGGCCTGCATCTGGAGCGCGCCGACAACACCGCCCGCATCCTCGACGTCAAGTATCACGTGCTGCTGCCCGAGGAGGAGCATGTCGGTGGCCCGCTCGACTACTACCAGTGGACCTCGATCCTGCGCTCGGTTTCGGCGCTCACGGCCTACCATTGGGTCTACCGCGAGACCCTGAAACCGTGGCTGATCGCCGACCTGTTGATCCTCAACGATTCGCTGCCGCGCTCGCTGGCGAGCTGCTACGGCAACCTGGTGCGCAATCTCGACCAGATCGGGGTCGCCTATGGCCGCCAGGGCGCCGCCCAGCGCCACGCCCGCGGCGTCCGCAACCGGCTGGAGCACAGCCACATGGACGACATCTTCCAGCACGGCGTGCATGAATTCATCCAGGAATTCATTCTGGACAACGCCCGGCTCGGCGAGATCATCACCAAGCAGTACCTGATCTGATGCTTCGAACCCGGAACCACAAGAAAATCGTCATGGCCGGGCAAAAGCGCGGAGCGCGTCTTCGTGATGTGCCCCCGGCCATCCACGTCTCGCTTTGCCGTGAGGTCTTGCTTTGCCGTGTGAGTGGCGAAGAAAGACGTGGATGCCCGGAACAAGTCCGGGCATGACGAGCTTTCTGGCTTAACATCCATCTGAACTCGAACACCCGGTCCGTCATGCGCCTGCGAATTGCCCATACCACCAGCTATCGCTACGAGCCGCCGGCCACCGGCGTGATTCAGATTCTGCGCATGACGCCGGGCAGCCATGACGGCCAATACGTCGCCCAATGGCAGATCGACGTCTCCACCGATTCGCGGCTCGACGTGCACCAGGATGCGTTCGGCAATGTCACGCATGTCCTCACCTACGGGCCGATCGCCGACCTCACCATCACGGTCGAGGGCCTGATCGAGACCCACGACACCGGCGGCGTGCTGCGCGGCACCGACGAGCGCTTTCCGCCGAGCCTGTTTCTGCGCGCGACCGATCTGACGGAAGTCAATCCGGCGATGGCGAACTTCGCGCGCGAGCTGCGCTCGGAATCGGAGAGCGACGTGCTCGGCTACCTGCATGCGCTGATGATGCAGATCAACGACCACATGACCTTCGACGAAGACCCCACCAACAGCGGCACCTCGGCGGTGGAAGCCTTCGCCCTGAAGCGCGGGGTGTGCCAGGACTACGCGCATATCTTCATCGCCTGCGCGCGCGCCGGCGGCGTGCCGGCGCGTTTCGTCGCCGGGCATTTCCTGCGCTCCGACGGCATGGTCCAGCAGCAGGCCGGCCATGCCTGGGCCGAAGCCTTCGTGCCCGACCTCGGCTGGGTCGGCTTCGATCCGGCCAACGCCATCTGCACCACCGACGCCCATGCCCGCGTCGCCATCGGTCTCGATTATCTCGGCGCAGCACCCGTGCGCGGCACCCGCTACGGCGGCGGCATGGAAACCCTGTCGGTCGCGGTCAGGGTCGAACAGGCCGGCGGGCGGCAGGGCCAGTCGCAGTCGCAGTCGTAACGCCTTTCATTCCGCGGCGCGCAATTGCAGGCCGGCGGACATGCACCTTCTCGTCGTGTGACACGATGGCCGGCGCCCTTGCGCCGGTTCAACGACGCTTGACGCTTGACATCGGCCGGCACTCCTCGTGTGATAGGCCACTACAAAAATAATAAGCGCAATGCACAATTTTCCAGGGGAGGTTCTGATGCCGGTGCGTAAGGCTGCCCGTGTGATTGGTGGGCTCGTGGCCGCGATTGCGGCGCTGGGGTTGGCGGTTTCCGCCCAAGCCCAGGAAAAGAAAATCAAGATCGGCGTGATCTATGACCTGACCGGCCCGCTCGCGGGCGGCGGCTCGGAGCTGCAATACACCGGCGCCAAGATCATGCTCGACTCCTACGCCAACAAGCTGGTCGAGGGCTACAAGGTCGAGGCGATCTACGCCGACGCCCAGAGCAAGCCGGACGTCGCCATCAACGAGGCGATCCGGCTGATCGAGCAGGAAAAGGTCGACATGCTGCTCGGCTTCTTCTCGTCGGCGCAGTGCGTGCCGGTGGCTGCCCGCGTCGAGCAGCTCAAGAAGTTCATGTGGATCACCACCTGCATTTCCTCGGCCGTGCTCGACGGCAAGAACTTCAAGTACATCTTCCGTCCGCAGGCGAGCGGCGATCAGTTCGGCCTCATCGCGATGGACTTCATCGAGAAGAACGCCAAGGCCAAGTTCGGCAAGGAGCCCAAGGACCTGCGCGTCGCCATCATCCACGAGGACGGCGCCTATGGCGTCGACGTGGCCAAGGGCAATGTGGCGGGCGCCAAGAAGGCCGGCTTCAACGTGGTGCTGAAGGAAGGCTATGCCGCGACCGCACCCGACCTGTCCGCGCTGGTCACCAAGCTGAAACGCGCCAAGCCCGATGTGATTTTTCATACCGGCTACAACCCCGATATCACGCTCTTGCTGCGCCAGGCCCGCGAACAGGGGCTGAAGTTCGCCGCCCTGATCGGGCATGGCGCGGGCTATGGCGTCTATGAGAAGCTGAAGGAAGGCCTCGGCGGCGACGTCAACCACTTCTTCAACGTCGATCCGATCTCGATCTGGCTCGCCAACCAGAAGACCATGGATCCCAAGCTGCCGCCGGTCATCAAGATGGTCGGTGAGGAGTTCGACAAGGCCAAGCCGGGAGTTGCCATCCGTTCGGCGCACGTCGGCATGGCCGCCTCCAACACCTACGTCTTCCTGACCGAAGTGCTGCCGCGCGCCATCAAGAAATATGGCGGCGTCGATCCGGAAGCCCTGCGCAAGGCTTCGCTCGAAGTCGACCTGCCCGAGGGCGGCACCATGCTCGGTTTCGGCGTCAAATTCCACGCCGACGGCCAGATGGCCGGCCAGAACGAGCGATCGTTCCCGGTGGTCATCCAGTACATCGACGACAAGTCGTCGGTGGTGTGGCCGAAGAGTCAGGCGATGCGCGAGGCCGTGCTGCCGCTCCCGGCAGGCTCGACCTACAGCAACAAATAGACGTCCCAAGAACAACAAGTCCCAAGACAGAACAAAAGGGACCGTCGTGCTGGTAGTTGAGGGGTTGGTAAAGCGGTTTGGCGGCTTCACGGCCGTCAACAAGGTATCGTTTCGGGTCGAACAGGGCGAGATTCTCGGCCTGATCGGCCCGAACGGTTCGGGCAAGAGCACGATCTTCAACATGCTGTCCGGCACCTTCCCGCCGTCGGCGGGGTCGATGCAATTCGACGGCACCGAGATCTCGGGGCTCGCGCCGCATCGCATCATCAATCTCGGCATCGGCCGCACCTTCCAGATCCCGCGGCCGTTCCACCGGCTGACGATGTTCGAGAACGTGGCGCTGGCCGGCTATTTCGGCCAGGGCAAGCACAGCCGGATCAAGGCCGACGAAGCCGCCGAGCGCGCGCTCGGCATGGTCGGCCTGACCACCGACCGCCACGCGCTGGTCGACGGCCTCGGTGCCGCCGGCCTGAAGAAGCTGGAACTGGCGAAAGCGCTGGCGACCGGTCCCAAACTGCTGCTGGCCGACGAAAGCCTCGGCGGGCTCGACGAGAACGAGATGGACCAGGCCGCCGACATGCTGCGCAAGATCCGCGACGAACTCGGCATCACCATCATCTGGGTCGAGCACATCATGGGCGTGCTGATGCGCGTGGTCGATCGCGTGATGGTGCTGGATCACGGCGAGAAGATTTCCGAGGGGCTGCCGAGCCAGGTGTCGAGCGATCCGCGGGTGGTCGAGGTCTATCTCGGCACCGACGCCGTTGCGACGCAAGCCGCAGCCGCCGAAGCGCGTCGGTAAGGGAGCGCGCGCATGCTGGAACTGAAATCGATCGACGCGGGCTACGGCACCTTCCAGGCGCTGTTCGGCGTCAGCCTCGACGTCAGGGCGGGCGAAGCGGTCGGCGTGATCGGCCCCAACGGCGCCGGCAAGACCACCCTGATGCGGGTGATCTCCGGCCTGATCCGGCCGCGCGCAGGCTCGATCTCGATGGAAGGCACCGACATCCTGAAGACGCCGGAGCATCGCATCGTCAGCCTCGGCATTGCGCATGTACCGGAAAATCGCCGGCTGTTCCCCCGCCTCACGGTGGAAGACAATCTCAAGATGGGCGCCTTCATGCCGGAGGCGCGTTCCCGCTTCGCCGAGCGGCTGGAATTCGTGTTCGACCTGTTTCCGCGCATGAAGGAACGCCGCCACCAGATGGCCGGCACCATGTCGGGCGGCGAGCAGCAGATGTGCGCGATCGGCCGCGCGCTGATGTCCGATCCGAAACTGCTGCTGCTCGACGAGCCCTCGGCCGGGCTTGCTCCGGTCGTGGTGCAGCAGGTGTTCGAACTGGTGAAGCGAATTCGCTCCGGCGGCCTCACGGTGCTGATCGTCGAGCAGAACGTGCAGCAGGTGCTGAAAGTGGTCGATCGCGCCTATCTGCTGGAGGCAGGCTCGATCCGCGCCTCCGGCACCTCGGAAGAGATGCTGGCGAACGATTCGATCCGGCAAGCCTATCTCGGCGTCTAGATTTTGGAGCGGTGGTACCAACGATGACGGACATATTCGACATCTACCTGCTCGAAGCCATGGTGAACGGCATCCTGCTCGGCGGCGTGCTGGCGCTGCT
>JBDRNF010000014.1:0-18227 GCA_043811435.1 Pseudomonadota bacterium | reverse complement strand
CCGTGTCGCGATGGACGAGAACATGACGCGGTTGCGGGCGGCAATCGAAGCGAGCCAGCGCCGGATCGACGCGGTGATGGCGGCGATCCGGGCGCAGATTTCGGATAGTTCGCCCTACAATGCCAAGGGCCGCATCAACGGCCATGCGGCGTCCCGTGCAACCAGCATAAGAGCCTAACATCCGGGAATAACGAGGTCCGTTCGTGTCACTCGATATCGCACTCCGCATCGCCACCGGCAGCTTGATGACGACGCAGGTTCAGATTGGCGTCGCTTCGTCGAATGTCTCGAACGCGGATACCGACGGCTACACCGTCAAGACGGCGAAGCTGGCAGCTACCGTCACCGGCGGTGTCGGCACCGGGACGACGATTACCGCCATCACCAGCAACGTGGACAAGCTGCTGCTGAAATCGCTGATGCGGGCGACGTCGGAACTCGGCGCAGCCGATACCACCAACACGTATCTCGATCAGCTTCAGGCGTTGTACGGCAGCTCGAGCGGAACGGACAGCTCGGGTACTTCGTTGGCGAACACCATCGCCTCGCTGGAGACCGCCATCACGTCCTTGTCGGGAACGCCCGGCAGCGCGGCGTTGCAGGCCAATGTTGTCAGCGCGCTCGACGATGTGGCGACGCAACTGCGCGACACGTCGGACGGAATCCAGGAGTTGCGCAGCGACGCCGACCAGGAGATCGCGTCGTCGGTCAACGACGTCAATGAGCAGCTGAAAACGATCGCTGAGTTGAATATCCGGATCAAGCAGGCTGCGGCAGCCGGTCAGTCGACCGGCGATCTCGAGGACCAACGCAACACCGCGTTGCAGGCGATCGCCACCGAGATGGACGTCAGTTACTTCATCTCCTCTACCGGGGACATGCAAGTCTATACCACCTCCGGTCAGGCGCTTGTCGATGGCTCGGTGCATCTGCTGAGCTACACGGCGTCGGCGACGGTGACGGCCGGCACGACCTACGATCCGACATCGACCGGCGGGCTCAGCGGAATCACGGTGAACGGTGTCGATGTCACCTCGCAGATCAAGTCGGGCGACATCGGCGCGCTCATCAGCCTGCGCGACAGCGTGCTGCCGGACGCGCAAGACCAGCTCGATCAACTGGCGAATGAACTCGCCGACGCCTTGAATACGGTCCACAACCAGGGGACGTCGCTGCCGCCGCCATCAACGCTGACCGGCACCACCGAGGTGACGGCTGCGACCGCGCTTTCCGCCAGCGGTACGGTCCGCATCGCCGTGACGGATCAGAGCGGCAATCTGACTTCATACCAGGATCTCGACCTGTCCGGTTATGCGACGGTCGGCGACCTCGTTTCGGCAATCAACGGCATTTCAGGCCTGTCCGCCTCGATCGACGACGACGGGCACGTCGTCATCACCGCCACCAGCGGCGGCACGGGCGTCTCTATCAACGAGATGACGAGCCAGGTCGGATCGAACGGCGAGGGCCTGTCGGATTGGCTTGGCCTGAACGATCTGGTGACCGCGACCGGCGCGTCCGATTTCGCGGTGAGCAGCGAGGTTCTGTCCGATTCCGGCCGGCTCGCGGTGACGACCCTGGACGCGTCGGCAGCGCTGACGACGGGCAGCAAGGTTCTCAGTTCGGGTTCAACGACAGTGGTCGACAACCTTTATGCGGCGCTGACCGGATCGACCAGCTTCAGCGCCGTCGGCGGTCTGGGCTCGTCGACAAGCTCGTTTGCCGACTATGCCGCCAGCATCGTATCGGATGTCGCGTCGAAAGCGTCGGCGGCATCCGACGACTATACGGCGAAAGAGACGATGCAATCCACATTCGCCAGCGCGATATCTTCGCAATCCGGCGTAAACCTCGATGAAGAGACGGCGCGGATCAGCACCCTGCAGGCCCAGTATAGCGCGGCATCGCAATTGATCCAGGTCATCAACGAGATGTTTTCGTCACTGATGTCTGCCGTGCAAAGCGCCGGATAGCAGGAGCATCGAGACATGGCCATGCGCGTCGCTACTTTCGGCATCAGCGAACAGATGATCGCCGCCGCTCTTCGCACCCAGAGCGTGATGGCGGAACAGCAGCTTCAGGAAGCTTCGGGCCAGGTGTCGCTGGATTTCGCCGGCTATGGATCGTCGACCCAGCAGATCCTCAACCTCCAGGTCTCGGTGTCGCGTTCGCAGTCCTACATCGACGCCGCGACCCAGGCTGGCAGCAAGATCGAGGTGATGTATTCGACCGTCAATTCAGTGGCGGACTTGCTTACGGAGTTTCGCAGCCTGCTGACCGCGGCCAGCAATACGGTCAGCACCGATGCGACCAGCGTCACCCAGTCAGCGCAAAACCTGCTCGAGGAGATGGCTGCCTTGCTCAATACGCAATATAGCGGCAGCTATTTGTTCGGCGGTGCGCGGAGCAGCGAGGCACCCGTCGATATCGCAAGCGGGACCTATGCCGCGGCGACCTCGCCATCGGTGGCGGACACCAGCTATTATCAGGGCGACCAGGAGATCGCCTCGGTCCGGGTCTCCGACAGCAAGACCGTCAGCTATGGCGTGACGGCCGACAATACCGCGTTCGAACAGGCGCTGCGGGCGATGAATCTGGTGGCGAGCAATTCGCCGCTCTCGACGGATACGCTGAACGAAGCGCTGGAACTGGCTACCAGTGCGGTCGATGCGGTGGGCGTCGTGCAAAGTGGAATTTCGAATGCGGCGTCGGCGATCGAGCGGGCGTCCGCTTTCCAGACCGAATATCAATCGTTCGCGGAGACCCTCGGCAGCAGTCTGACAAGCGTCGATGTCGCCGCGGTCACGGCGCAATTATCGACCTATCAGGCGCAGCTGACGGCTTCGTATGCCGCAATTGCGAAGGTCCAGGGTCTCAACCTGGCGAGTTATCTGGGTTAGCTGGATGCGGAACTCGCGCGCGCCGAGCCCTTGTCGAAACGGCGTGGGGGCTGCGCTTTCTCCAGTGCTCCGAAGCGGCGGTTCCGCTGGAAACGGCATTTCGTGCGCCGCCGCCATAATGCTAGGATGGGCAAACCACATCCCTAATGAGCGACAGGACGTCCGAATGACCGAGGTAACCGCGCCGCCGATATCGGATTCGACTCCGGCGACGGGGGCTGGTTTCCGGCCGCATACCTCGCACTGGGGCGTTTTTTCGGCGCGCTGGCAGGACGGTGAACTGGAGGTTCGTCCGCATCGCGACGATCCCGACCCGAACCGCCTGATCGAGAATTTTCCAGGCGCCTTGCGCCATCGCGCGCGGGTGGCGCAGCCGATGGTGCGCCGTGGATGGCTCGAAGGTAAACGTGGACCCGACGCGCGCCGGGGACGCGACGAGTTCGTCGCGCTGTCCTGGGACGCCGCGCTCGACCTGCTCGGCGCCGAACTGGCCCGGGTGCGTGAGCATCACGGCGCGGGCTCGGTGTTCGGCGGATCCTACGGCTGGTCGAGCGCAGGACGCTTTCACCACGCCCAGAGCCAGGTCCACCGCTTTCTCAACGTGGCGATGGGCGGCTATGTCAGGTCGGTCAACACCTACAGTTCCGGCGCCTCTTCGGTCCTGATACCGCACATCATCTGCGACTACGAGCAGATGACGAAGCGCAATGTGACCTGGGAGCAGATCGTCGCGCATAGCGAGATCGTGGTCGCCTTCGGCGGCATGGCGCTGAAGAACAGCATGGTGGCCGGCGGCAGCATCAGCCGGCATGTCGAGCGCGGCGCCATGGCGCGCGCCCAGGCCAATGGTTGCAGGTTCGTCAATGTGAGTCCGCTGCGTGAGGACCTGCCAGAGGAAGCCGGCTCGCGGTGGATCAGCAACATCCCCGGCACCGACACCGCGCTGATGCTCGCGTTGGTGCACACGTTGGTGGTCGAGGGATTGCACGATCGCGATTTCCTCGGCCGCTATACGGTCGGCTGGCCGGTGTTCGAGCGCTATCTGCTGGGCGAGTCCGACGGACAGCCCAAGGACGCGGCATGGGCCGCCGCCATTACCGGGGTGGCCGCCGACACCATCGTGGCGCTCGCCCGCCAGTTGCACGGACGCCGCGCTCTGATCGTGGTCTCGCACTCGCTGCAACGCGCCGAACATGGCGAGCAGCCGGTCTGGATGGGCGCCGTGCTCGCCGCGGCGCTCGGGCAGATCGGCCTGCCGGGTGGCGGCTATGCCTACGCGCTCGGCGCGATCGCCTATTACGGACGTCGCAACAATGCGGTGCCGCTGCCGACGCTGCCGCAGGGCCGCAACGCCGTCGCCGAATTCATCCCCGTCGCCCGCATCGCCGACATGCTGCTCAATCCCGGCGGCGCGTATCGTTACAACGGCAAGACCCTGACCTATCCCGACATCCGCCTGGTCTACTGGGCCGGCGGCAACCCGTTCCATCATCATCAGGATCTCAACCGGCTGCGGCGCGCTTTCGCGCAGGTGGATACGCTGGTGGTGCATGAACTGGGCTGGACCGCGACGGCGCGCCACGCCGATTTCGTTTTGCCCGCGACCATGACGCTGGAGCGCGAGGATATCGGCGGCAGTTCCAACGATCCGCTGCTGGTGCCGATGCCGCGGATTGCGCCGCCCTTTGGCGAAGCGCGGGACGATTACGCGATCTTCTCGGACCTCGCCGAACGCCTCGGCGCCCGCGAAGCCTTCACCGAGGGACGCACGGTCCGCCAATGGCTGGAGCATCTTTACGAGCCGACACGGAAGGCGCTGGCGGATATGGATCTGCCGGCGCCCGGTTTCGACGAATTCTGGGCGGGCGACGGCCTGATCCTGCCGCAAGCGCCTGACGATGGCGGACAGATCAGGCGTTTCCGCGACGATCCGGAAGGCGCCAAGCTGCCGACCCCCAGCGGCAAGGTCGAGATCTTCTCGCAGACCATCGCGGGCTTTCAGGAACCGGATTGTCCCGGTCATCCGAGCTGGCTTGCGCCGGTGCAGCCGGCCCCATCGACGCCGCTGATCCTGGTCTCCAACCAGCCCGCGACGCGGTTGCACAGCCAGCTCGACTTCGGTGCGCACAGCGCGGGCTCGAAGCATCGCGGCCGCGAAGTCGCCCGCATGCATCCGGCCGACGCCGCCGCGCGCGGCATTGCCGACGGCGACATCATCCGCCTGTTCAACGCGCGCGGCGCGTGCCTGGCCGGCGTCCGCGTCACCGACGACATCAGGCGCGGTGTGGTCCAGTTGCCGACCGGCGCGTGGTACGACCCCGCCGACGCAACAGAGGAAGCTCCGCTCTGCGTGCACGGCAATCCGAACGTGCTCACGCGCGACGTCGGCACCTCCGCTTTGGCGCAGGGTTGCACCGGGCAGCTGACGACCGTCGAGGCCGAACGCTTCGACGGCAATTTGCCGCCGATCCAGGCCTACGATCCGCCGGAGGTCTCACACCCCGATCGCGTTCCTCGCCACCACGTCGCGAAAGAATGACGCGCTGAGTTTTGGGATCCGCGCCTGGGTCTCGAAGTCCACGTGGTAGACGCCGAACCTTTGGCTAAAGCCGAAGATCCATTCGAAATTATCCATCAGGCTCCACAGGAAATAACCCTTCACGGGCACGCCTTCCGCGGTCGCGCGCTGCAACTGGGCGAGGTAGTTGCGCAGGTACATGATGCGGTCGAGGTCGTAGACCTGTCCGTCGGCCCTGAGCTTGTCGTCGGAGGATGTGCCGTTCTCGCTGATGTAGATGGTATCGATGTTCCAGACTTTCGCGGCCAGCCGCGGCGCCCAGTAGATCACCTCGGGACCGATGTGCAGCCATTCCGATCGCATGTGCGGGAACGAGGCCGGAAACGGCAGCACGGACCAGCCCGGCTTCTTGTCGGAAGCCGCGATATAGAGTTGCGGCGCGTAGATGTTGAGGCCGACGAAGTCGTTTTTCGAGCCGATGATCTTCAATTCCTCGGCGGTGAATTTCGGAGCGTCCTTGCCGTTATATTCCAGGAAGCCGTCGGTGTACTTGCCTTCCAGGATCACGCCGAGAAAGCCCGCGTTCAATTCGCGCGTCGCCATCTCGGCGGCGCGCACATGTTCCGGGGTGTCGAAAACAGGCACGCAGGCGGCGATGTTCTCGGCCGGGCCCACCCTGGTGCCGGCGCGCGCTTTGGCGCGGATCGCCTGCACGGCGAGCCCGTGCGCCAGCACGACGTTATGACGGGCCTGGTTCAATTCGCCCAATGGCAGTTTCAGGCCGGGCGCATCGATGCCCCAGCCGTAGCCGAAATTCAGGAATCGTCCGGCTTCGTTGAGGGTGAAGATGTTCCTGACGCGGTCGCTCAGGCGCTCGGCGACGTAGCCCGCGTAATCCCCGAACGCTTTCGCGGTGTCGCTGGATTGCCAGCCGCCGACACGGTCCTGCAGCGCCTGCGGCAAATCCCAGTGATACAAGGTGGCGTAGGGCTCGATACCGTTCTTCAGGAGCTCATCGACCAGGCGGTTGTAGAAATCGAGTCCTTTCGGATTTGCGGCGCCGCTGCCATCGGGAAACACCCGCGGCCACGCGATCGAAAATCGGTAGGCCTTGACGCCGAGATCCCTGATCAGGCCGACGTCTTCCTTGTAGCGATGATAATGATCGTTGGCGCGGTCGGCGTTGCTGCCGTCCTCGATCTTGCCCGGCGTATGCGCAAACGTGTCCCAGATCGAACGGCCGCGGCCGTCCTCGTTGACGGCGCCCTCGATCTGATAGGACGAGGTGGCCGTGCCCCACACGAAATCCCCAGGGAATGGCGCCGGCGCGTGCCGCTTGGCTGCCGTGGCGTCACCATCCGCCGGCTTCGCAGGCGTCGCCGTCAGCCCGAGCGCGGAAAGGCCGGCGAGCCAGGCAAAATGCCGGCGCGAAAAGTCTGAGAACATCGGCTTCTCCGTCAGGGATCGATCTGCCACGCCGAAATCCGGTCGATCTCGAAAGCGACCGTAACAGGAGATTCCGCGTCGACGAAACCGACACCCTCAAAATTCTTTGAACCCATCGCCAGATTGACGATCATGTACATCGGATCCTCGAAAGTATCCGGGACCCTGATGTCGGATACCGGCTTGCGGTCGATGAAATAGATCAGCCGGTCCTGCAGCCACAGCACGCCGTAATCGTGGAACGCGGTCGAGGCATCCGGCACCATGAAATCGAAGCCGCAGGATTGAACGGGGCCAGCCGGCGAACTCCGCCAGTGCGTTGTCATCACGAGGTCGCCGGGCCGTTGCCCGCGGCCTTCCATGATGTCGATCTCGGGTGGCCAGCCGCCATTATCCGCCAGCATCCAGAACGCCGGCCAAACGCCTCGCCCGACCGGTATCCTGGCGCGGATCTCGAAATAACCGAACTTCTGCGCAAACGAGCTTTGGGTGGTAAGGATGCCGGAGACATATTCATTGTTGAACAGCACCTCCTTCAATGCCGGCGGCGTGCGGCTGGCCGTGATCGAGAGCAGGCCATCGCGCACGCTGAACGGGTCGAGCCCGAGCGGGGTCGTTCCTCGTCCGGCATAACGCGGATCCACATAGATCTGTTGCTCGCCGTTCCAGGCGGTCTTGCGCCTGAAGTCGGAGCCGTCGCCGCCCCAGTAGCGCGCTTCCGGCCAGTCGGCGCCGCCGGCGTAATGCGGCGCCCATTTGCCGCTCGACAAGGGATGCTTGTCGAAATCATCGTGAAAGGTCCGGCGCAAGGTCACCGTCGCAACGGACTGGGTGTCCGCCGCATGGAGCCGGCGGCATTGCTGACTGAGCGAATCGGTGGTGACCTCGAGGGAAAGCTGCATCGGCGCGGCCGCCAGATCGGCTTGCGCGCCCGCCGGTGCAAGCGCGGAGAAGGAACCGAGTAGGGCCAGAATTCTCAGGCTCAAATCGTCGACCCCCGGTGGGCAATGGCGATGGACTGCCATCGGCGATTTTACATTTCATCCTGTGCCCCAGCAAGGAACGTAAACGCGATCACGGTGACGTCAGCGATTTGACCCGGGCGCCGCGAAAGCCCTAAAGTCGTTCCATGACCGATTTCCACGGCGTTTTTCCCTATCTCGTCTCCCCCATTGATCCTGCAGGCCAGATCCGCACCGATGTGCTGGGCCGTCTGTGCGACGATCTCATCAAGTCGGGCGTGCACGGGCTGACGCCGCTCGGCTCGACCGGCGAGTTTGCCTACCTCAACCACGCGCAGCGTCAGGCCGTGGTGCAGACCACGATCGAGGTGGCAAAGGGCCGCGTGCCTGTGGTCGCCGGCGTCGCCTCGACCTCGACGGCCGATGCGGTGGCGCAGGCCAAAGCCTGCCAGAAACTCGGCGCCGACGGCATCCTGGCGATCCTGGAAGCGTATTTCCCGCTCAGCGACGCGCAGGTCGAATCCTATTTTCGCGCCATTGCGGACGCGGTCGATATTCCCGTGGTGATCTATACCAATCCGCAATTCCAGCGCTCGGATCTTTCGCTCGACGTCATCGCCCGGCTCGCGGCCCATCCGCGCATCGGCTATATCAAGGACGCCTCGACCAATACCGGGCGGCTGCTGTCGATCATGAACCGCTGCGGCGATGCGATCCGCGTGTTCTCGGCGTCGGCGCATATTCCGGCCGCCGTGATGCTGATCGGCGGGGTCGGCTGGATGGCGGGGCCGGCCTGCATCATCCCCAAACAAAGCGTCGAACTCTACAACCTCTGCAAGGCGGCGCGCTGGGACGAGGCGCTGAAGCTGCAGCGCAGATTGTGGCGCATCAACGAGGCCTTCGCGCGCTACAACCTCGCCGCCTGCATCAAGGCCGGGCTCATCATCCAGGGCTACGAGGTCGGCGATCCCGTGCTGCCGCAGGCCGCGCTGACGGCGGATGAGCGCAAGGCGGTCGAGGCGGTGCTGCGGGAGGTGACGGACGCGGTTTCCTGACGGGTTGCCGCCCGCACGGGTCAGAAACTTCCGGCCCGTTGAGACGTTCTTGCACGGGGCGCGCTTGGCGCCCGGCCGGGGAAAGCATTACATCACCCTGACCCTGCATTTGACTGAGGTGAGTGAAGATGGACCGTCGCACCACTCTCGCTTTGACAGCCGTCGCGGCGCTGGCACTGGCGCTTGCCGGAGCGAAACTCTGGCTCACCCCGTCGACGATCTCGGTGGCGCGAGCGATCGAGCAGCGCGGCGCATTTTCCGAGGCCGAACGGGGAGCGATTGAAATCTTCGAGCGGGTATCGCCGTCGGTCGTGCAGGTCGCGGCCCGGTCCGGCTCCAATCCGCTTTCCGAGGAGGAGGGGCCGTCGTCATCCGGCACCGGCTTCATCTGGGACCACCAGGGTCATGTCGTCACCAACGATCACGTCGTCCAGGGTGCAAAGATGGTCGCGCTTCGCTTTGCCTCGGGTGAGGTGGCCGAGGCCGAGGTGATCGGCGTCGCCCCGAATTACGACCTTGCCGTACTGCGGATCAGGAATGCCCGGCAGCCGCCGCCGCCCTTTGCGCTCGGAACTTCGGCCGACCTGAAAGTCGGGCAAGCCGCCTTTGCGATCGGCAATCCGTTCGGACTTGATCAATCGATGACCAGCGGCATCATCAGTGCGCTGAAGCGGCGGCTCCCGACCAGCAGCGGCCGCGAAATCGCCAATGTCATTCAGACCGATGCCGCGATCAATCCCGGTAACTCGGGTGGACCGCTGCTGGACTCCGCCGGACGGCTGATCGGCGTCACCACCGCGATCATCTCCCCGTCGGGCTCCAACGCCGGAATTGGTTTTGCGGTGCCGGTCGATATCGTCAACCGCGTGGTGCCTGAGCTGATCCGGACCGGACGCGTGCCCACCCCCGGGATCGGCATCGTGGCGGCGAATGAGGCCCTTGCGACCCGGCTGGGCATCGAAGGGGTGATCGTCGTTCGCACGGCGCCCGCCGGTCCTGCGGAACGCGCGGGGATCCGCGGTGTCGACTTCGCGTCAGGCGCGCTCGGGGATGTCATCACCGAGCTCAACGACAAGCCCGTTCGGCGGCTTTCGGATCTGACCGACGAGATCGAGCAGATCGGCACCGGGAAATCGGTGAAATTGACCGTAAAACGGGGTTCTCAGTCGCGCAATCTCGAGGTCGATATCGTCGACATCGGCCGACCGTAATAGTGCTGTTTTGGTAGGCAGCGGGGTTTCCCCGCCCCGGTCGTCATTCCGGGGCTGGAGCGAAGCGAAAGAGCCCGGAATCCATAACCACGATCGTGAGTATGGATTCTCTGATGTGCAATTGCACATCAAAGCTCGAGGCTTGCGCCTCGCCCCGGAATGACAGGTGCTGGTTGGTTGTCTCTCCCCAAAAATCCGCTAAAACCCGCCTTCGAACAAGAGACTCGAAGGACAAACTGATGAACATTCTTCCCGGCAATCTGCGGTTCGGTGCGGGCCAGCCTGTCAAGCGTCTTGAAGATCAGCGGTTGCTCACCGGGAAGGGGCAGTTCATCGACGACAAGCCGGAGGAAGGCGCGCTGTGGCTGCATGTGCTGCGCTCGCCGCATGCCCACGCCAAAATCAGGTCGATCGACAGGCAGGCGGCCGCGGCGATGCCGGGTGTCCAGGCCGTGTATACCGGCGCCGATCTCGTCGCCGACGACATCGGCACCATTCCGACGCTGTCGGTGTTCATGCGGCCGGACGGCAAGCCGATGACGGTGCCGCCGCGCCGGCTGCTTGCCCATGAGATCGTGCGCTATGCCGGCGAGGCGGTCGCCGCCGTGGTGGCGACATCGCGGGTGGCGGCGCAGACCGCCGCGGAAGCGATCGCGATCGACTACGAGGTTTTGCCGTCGGTGGTGGATCCCGTCGAGGCGACCAAACCCGGTGCGCCGGTGGTATGGGCCGAGGCGTCGGACAACATCGTCGCCGCCATGAGCTATGGCGACGCCGCCAAGGTGGAAGCGGCCTTCGCCGGCGCTGCGCATAAAGTTTCGCTCGAGCTGGTCAGCCAGCGGCTGGTCCCCTCCGCGATGGAGCCGCGCTCGACCATCGCCGAGATCGACACAAAAACCGGACGGCTGATCCTGCATGTGCAGTCCCAGACCCCGGGTTCGACCCGCGACGTGCTCGCCGAAGCCGTGCTGAAGCGGCCGAAGGACAGCGTGCGCGTGCTGGTCGGCGATATCGGCGGCGGCTTTGGTCAGAAGACCAACCTCTCTCCGGAAGACGGTATCGTGGCCTATGCCGCGACCAAGCTCAACCGCAAGGTGCGCTGGCGCGGCGACCGCACCGACGAGTTCGTCGGCGGCACCCATGGGCGCGACCTCACTTCGACCGGCGAGTTCGCGCTCGACGCCAAGGGCCGTGTGCTGGCCTACCGGGTGCGCTCGGTCGGCGGCACCGGCGCCTATTCGACCGGCGCGGGCAACATCATCCCGCTGGTGCTCGGCCCCTTCGTGCAGTCGGGCGTCTACGACCTGCCGCTGGTGCATTACGAGGTCAAGTCGGTGATGACCCACACCGCACCGGTCGGCGCCTATCGCGGCGCGGGCCGCCCCGAGGGCGTCTTCATCGTCGAGCGGCTGATGGACGCCGCGGCGCGGCAGATCGGGATGGACCCGCGCGCCATCCGCAAGGTCAACTACATCAAGCCGTCGCAGCTGCCCTACACCAACCCGGTCGGCCAGGTCTACGATTCCGGCGCGTTCGCGCACATGCTGGAACGTGCCTCGAAACTCGCGGACTGGGACGGTTTCGCCGCGCGCAAGAAGGCCGCGAAGAAGAAGGGCCTGCTCTACGGCCGCGGCCTCACCAGCTATATCGAATGGACCGGCGGCCGCGCCCATACCGAAAAGGTCAGCCTGCACGCCACCGCCGAGGGCCGCATCATCCTGCATTCCGGCACCATGGCGATGGGGCAGGGGCTGCAGACGACGTTTACGCAGATGGCGTCGGATGCGCTGGGCATCCCCATGGACAGGATCGACATCGTGCAGGGCGACACCGATCTCGCCACCGGCTTCGGCAGCGTCGGTTCGCGCTCGCTGTTCGTCGGCGGCACCGCGCTGGCGGTATCCGCCGCCGACATGATTGCCAAGGCGCGCGAGAAGGCCTCGAATATTCTCGAAGCCTCGGTCGAGGACATCGAATACCGCGAGGGCATGTTGACGGTCGTCGGCACCGACAAGCGGATCGGCCTGTTCGAGATCGCGAAGAAGGAAAGCGGCGCGCGGCTCAGCGTCGACAGCGAGGGCGAGGTCGACGGCCCGAGCTGGCCGAACGGCACCCATATTTGCGAAGTCGAGATCGATCCCGAGACCGGCGTCACCAGGATCGTGCGCTACACCACCGTCGACGACGTCGGTGTCGCCGTCAATCCGATGCTGGTGACCGGCCAGATTCACGGCGGCGTCGCCCAGGGCATCGGCCAGGCGCTGTATGAAAGTGTCAGCTACGACCCGGAAGGCCAGTTGCTGACCGCGAGCTACCAGGACTATTGCCTGCCGCGCGCCGACGACATCCCGCCGATATCAGTCGCGCTCGACGACTCAGCGCCGTGCAAGACCAACCCGCTCGGCGCCAAGGGCTGCGGCGAATCCGGCACCATCGGCGGCACCCCCTGCCTCGTCAACGGCGTGATCGACGCGCTCAGCGAACTCGGCATCAAGAACCTGCCGACGCCGCTGACCCCGATGAAGGTCTGGCAGGCGATCCGGGATGCGAAAGCAGCGGAGTAGGGGCTAGCGTCGTTCACCCTCCCCTGGAGGGGGAGGGTCGATCGCGCCCGACGATGCGTAGCATCGTCCGTAGCGATCGGGGTGGGGTGACAGTCTCTCGTTTCGGGTAGTATTCGGGTTGAGGGACCTTCACCCCACCCCGCCGCTCATTTCATTCGCGTCGACCCTCCCCCTCCAGGGCCCTCCAGGGGAGGGTAAGCGTCAGAGTCCCAGCACCATCTTCGCCACGATGTCGCGCTGGATCTCCGAGGAGCCGCCGAAAATCGTGTAGGCGCGGCCGTTGAGATATTCCGGGACCACCGGCAACATTTCTTCCGGGATTCCCGGCGCCTCGTTCAGCCGGTACAGCGGCCGCATCGGTTCGACATAGAGCCCGTCATGGCCGATTACCTCGACGCCCAGCCGCGTCACGGCCTGGCGGATTTCGCTCACTCGCAGTTTCAGCAGCGAGGACACCGCGCCGGGGTTCTGCCCGGTCTGCAGCGCCGACAGCACGCGCAGCTCGGTCATTTCCAGCGTGTCGATGTCGACCTCGATCTCGGACATCCGAACAGCGATATCGGGATCGTCGATGGCGCGGCCGGTGGCGTCGGATTCCGCGAGATCCGCGACGGTCTTCAGCGCGTCGCGCAATTTGGCCGAGGCGATGCCGGCGCCGCGTTCGAACTCGAGCAAATATTTGCCGTAGGTCCAGCCCTTGCCTTCCTCGCCGACGCGGTTGGCGACGGGAACGCGGACGTCGTCGAAGAACACCTGGTTGACCTCGTGGTCGCCGCCGATGGTGAGGATCGGCCGCGTGGTGATGCCCGGGCTTTTCATGTCGATCAGGATGAAACTGATGCCGTCCTGCTTGCGCTCGGTGTCGTTGGTGCGCACCAGCGCGAACATGCGGTTGGCGTGATGCGCATGCGTGGTCCAGATCTTGGTGCCGTTGATGATGTAATCATCGCCGTCACGCACCGCGCGGGTTTTCAGCGAGGCGAGGTCGGAGCCGGAGCCCGGTTCGGAATAGCCCTGGCACCAGTAATCCTCGCCCGAGAGGATTTTCGGCAGGTAAAAATTCTTCTGCTCCGGCGAGCCGAAGCCGATGATGACGGGGCCGACCATCTTGACGCCCATCACGTTGACGTTGGGCGTGCCGGCGCGGGCGCATTCGGCCTCGAAAATCCAGCGCTGCGCCGGCGTCCAGTCCGGTCCGCCAGCTTCCACCGGCCATCCCGGCGCGCCCCAGCCTTTTTTATGCAGCGCGCGTTGCCAGGCCATGCCGATATCGGGATCGGAAAATACCGACGGCGTCAGCGCGGTGGCACGTTTCATTTCCGGCGTGAGGTTCTGCGCAATGAAGTCGCGGACTTCGCTCTCGAAGGCCCGCTCTTGCGGGCTGAAGGTGAGATCCATCTTGGCGCTCCGGGTTCAGGATTGCTGCGTTCGCCCGCCCAACGCGGCGTGGCGGCGGTAATGGTGGGCGCTGCCGCCGAACAGCGTATCGAAGGCGAGCAGCCGCTTGAAGTAGGAGCCGATGTCGAGCTCTTCAGTAACGCCCATGGCGCCGTGCAGCTGCACCGATTGCTCGGCGACGAAGCGGGCGGATTTGCCGATCTTGGCTTTGGCTCCGGACGCGGCACGGCCTCGCGTGACGGGTTCGGCGTCGGCCATCACGGCCGCGCGCAGCGCGATCGAACGCGCCTCGTCGCAATGCATCGCCATGTCGGCGAGGCGGTGGCGAATGACCTGGTTGGCGGACAACGGCCGGCCGAACTGCTGGCGAACCTTGGTGTATTCCAGCGTCATGTCGAACATGATCTGCATGATGCCGACCGCCTCGGAGCCCAGCGCCGCCAGCGCGCGGTCGACCACGGCCTCGATCCGCGGCAGCGCATCGCTGCCGTCGCCAAGCAGGGCGTCGGCCGTAAGCCGGACATTGGCGAGATCAAGATTGCAGGCACGGCCGCCGCCGAGTCGCGCATAGTCGCGAAGCGTGATGCCCGGCGTGGCCGCGGGCGCCAGGAACAGGCACAGTTTGCCGGATGCGCCATTGTTCGCAGCGACCCGGGCCGAGACGATGATCTGCCCCGCCGCATGGCCGTCGAGCACGGCGATCTTTTTTCCGTCGAGCCGCCAGCCGTCGGCCGTTTTCGTCGCGACAGTGTCGACTTGCGCGAAATCGTTGCGCGCCGCGCGCTCGGAATGCGCGAAGGCGAGATGCAGCGAGCCGTCGGCGACTTTGGGCAGCATCGCCTGCTTCTGCGCCTCGCTGCCGCATTCGGCGATCAGGCCGGCGCCGATCACCACGGTCGCGAGATAAGGTTCGGAAACCAGCCCGCGCCCAAAGGCTTCCATCACGATGCCGGTCTCGACCGAGCCCGCGCCAAGCCCGCCATATTCCTCCGCAATCGGCAGCGCCAGCCAGCCGAGATCGGCAAACTGCTTCCAGATCGCGGGGCTGAAGCCGAGCGGATCGCCGGCGCTGCGGCGGCGGTGGTCGGCGTCATAGGTTTCCGCGATAAAACGGTCGACACTTTCGCGCAGCAGGCGCTGCTCGTCGCTGAGGTTGAGGTCCATCTGTTCTGCTTTGCTCGAATGATAAGAATTATACCTGGACGGCTTTCTTGACCGAGGGATGCAGCCCCGCGGGGTCCACCACCATGCCGAATTCCTGCAGATTATGCGCGTGGCAGAGCTGATGCAGCGCGAACGCCTGGTCGATGGCCGCGGGCTGGCCCATGACATCGACCGAGCGGTTGACCGCCTCTTTCGTCATCTTGAGCGCAAAGGACGGTTTGGCGGCGATCCTCTCGGCGAGCTTCATCACGAATGAAGAAAGCTCCGGCCGCGGCACCACGTGGTTGACCATGCCGAGCCGGTGGGCTTCCTCGGCGCTCCAGACGTCGGCGGTGAACAGCAATTCCTTGGCCTTGCGCGGGCCGAGCTCCCAGGGATGCACGAACCATTCGACGCCGCAGACGCCCATGGTCACCACGGGATCGCAGAACTCGGCGTCGTCGCTGGCGACGATCAGGTCGCAGGCCCAGGCCAGCATCAGCCCGCCGGCGATGCACTTGCCATGGACTTCGGCGATGGTCGGTTTTGCCAGATTGCGCCAGCGCCGGGTGATCTGGAGATATATTTCCTGCTCGCGCGCGAAGCGGCCATGGGCGTTGGGTTCGGCAAACCCGCCCCAATTTCCGACCGGCGGAAAATCCACCCCGGCGGCGTTCTTGGTGCCGGCCCGCAGGTCGTGCCCGGCCGAGAAATGCGGGCCATGGCCTGCCAGGATGATGACCTTGACGGCGTCGTCCTGCACCGCGGCGTCGAACGCGGCATTGAGGTCGTAGGTCATCTGCAGGTTCTGCGCGTTGCGCGCCTCGGGCCGGTTCATCACGATCCGCGCGATGCGCGGTTCGGGGCGTTCCACGATGATGGTCTCGTACTCCATGGCCTTCCCGTTCCCTTTTATTGTTATTCGGCCATGTTGCCTGTTTAGGCAAACGATAGGCAAGGGCCATCATGGTGCGACGACAATGCTGTCGTACTTGCCCTCCCCCTCCAGGGCCCCTCCAGGGGAGGGTGAAGAATGCCCGTTGGAGCGCAAATACACTGGCGAAGGTCCTTTCCGTTGCATACCTCACGACGCGCTTCTGCTACGTTGCGGAAAATTCCAATTGGAGAAATTACGATGCGCAGATTATGGACCGTGCTGGCCGCGCTGGCGACGCTGAGCCTCACCAATTGCGGCTATAATGCGATCCAGACCACTGACGAGCAGGTCAAGGCCGGCTGGTCGGAGGTTGTCAACCAGTACCAGCGCCGCGCCGACCTCGTGCCCAATCTGGTCAATTCGGTGAAAGGCTTCGCGCAGCAGGAAAAGGACGTGCTGCTCGGCGTCACCAACGCCCGCGCCAAGGTCGGCAGCATCCAGGCGACGCCGGAAGTGCTGAACGATCCCGCCGCATTCCAGAAATTCACCGCCGCCCAGGGCGAACTGTCCAGCGCGCTGTCGCGACTGCTGGTGGTGACCGAGAATTATCCGCAACTGAAATCCGACGCACTGTTCAAGGACCTGATGTCGCAGCTCGAAGGCACCGAGAACCGCATCGCGGTGGCGCGCAACCGCTACATCAAGGCGGTGCAGGACTACAATGTCGGCATCCGCACCTTCCCGAACAATCTGACCGCGATGGTGTTCGGCTACAAGGAAAAGCCGAACTTCACGGTCGAAAACGAGAAGGCGATCTCCACCGCGCCGAAGGTGGATTTCAATCCGGCGCCGGCGCCGGCCACGCCTGCCAAGTAGTTCGACCTTCAAGAATTGGCCGCGATGAACACTGCGAGAGCCGCCTTTCTTGCGTTGCTGCTGTGCTTTTCCTTCGCAGCCGCGGCGGACGTCGCGGTGCCGCCGCTGTCAGGGCGCGTGGTCGACCAGACCGGGACGCTCTCCAGCGGCGATATCGCCGCGCTGACGCAGACGCTGAAGGACCTCGAGACCCGCAAGGGCAGCCAGGTCGCGGTGCTGATCGTGCCGACCACCGAACCGGAATCGATCGAGCAGTTCTCGATCCGGGTCGCCGAGGCCTGGAAGATCGGCCGCAAGAAGATCGACGACGGCGCGCTGCTCGTCGTCGCCAAGAACGACCGGCGTCTGCGCATCGAGGTCGGCTACGGCCTCGAAGGCGCGCTGACCGACGCCACCGCGCGGCGGATCATCGACGAAGACATCACGCCGAAATTCAAGTCCGGGGATTTCGCCGGTGGCATTTCGGCAGGCGTCGACCGCATGATCCGGGTGATCGACGGTGAAAAACTGCCGGCGCCGGAGCCGGAGCACTGGCGCAGCCCTGGCTTCCTGAACAATATCGATCCGTTCAATCCCTTCGTCATCGCCGCACTGGTCGTCGTCGGCGGCATCCTGCGCAGCACGCTGGGCCGGCTGTTCGGTTCGCTGGCGACCGGCGGTGTCGTCGGACTGCTGGCCTGGTTCCTGGTCGGATCGCTGGCGCTGTCGGCGATCTTCGCCCTCGTCGCGTTCCTTCTCACCATGTTCGGCGAGACGATCGGCTCCTCGGGCGGGCGGCGCGGCGGCTGGTCCGGTGGCTCGGGCGGCAGCAGTTCCGGCGGCGGATTCAGCGGCGGTGGCGGCAGTTTCGGCGGCGGCGGCGCGTCGGGGAGATGGTAGGGATGGGCATCAGGCGCATCGGCAGGCATCTTGTGCAGCATCGCTGGCGGGTCCGGCGGATTTTTCCGCCCGACGTGATGGCGATGATCGAACGCGCCATCAAGGCGGGCGAGGCCACGCATTCCGGCCAGCTCCGCTTCGTGGTGGAAGGCGCGCTCGACGGCGCGCCTCTGTTCCGCGACCAGCCGGCGCGCGAGCGCGCGCTGGATGTGTTCTCGCAATTGCGGATCTGGGACACTGCCGGCAACAACGGCGTGCTGATCTACCTGCTGCTGGCCGACCGCGATGTCGAGATCGTCGCCGATCGCGGCATCGACGCATTGGTCGGTGCCGCCGGCTGGGAAGAAATCTGCAAGGCGATGGAGACCGAGTTTCGAGCAGGCGATTTCGCCCGCGGC
>JBDRNF010000013.1:0-2738 GCA_043811435.1 Pseudomonadota bacterium | reverse complement strand
GAAGGACCAGAAGGACGCCTGGGAAGCGGACGCCAAATCCTTTGTGGACGGTTTAAAGGCCAGCAAGGAGATGATCGCCGCCGACCCGCTCGGCGCCAAGACAAAGGCGGGTGAGCTGAAGGCCGTCATCGAGAAGTGGGACGCCGCTTTCAAGGAAATGGCCGCCACCCCGGCCAAACCCGAAGCCAAAAAGAAGAAATAACGTTTGGGGATTGTGAAGCCGCCCGCTCACATGGGCGGGGTTTGCCGTGTGCATTCCCGGTCAGATTCACACGTTCAAGAGCGCTCCGTCGGGGATGACGGAGCGCTCTTGTAATGACGGTTTCACAAAAAAGTCCGGATGATTCTTTACACTTCATCCTTCGTCATCACGGCAACCGGAAACTCATCTCTTTAACGGGCCGCCCGTCGCACCTCCCCGCCATTGATCATGATCACCTCCCCGGTGATCCAGCGCGCATGCGGACCGCACAGATACCGTACGAGCTCTGCCACCTCTTCGGCCGTACCGGGACGTTTGATCGGCAGGGCGGAGAGCCGCTTTTCCCAACGCCCCTCCTCGCGCAGCATATCGATGCGCGCCGTGTTCAGGAAACCGGGGGCAACGATGTTGCATGTGATGCCGTGAGGGCCGAGTTCTTCCGCCAGCGAACCACTTAGCGTATGCATCGCGGACTTCGACGCCGCATAGGCCGAGAACGTCGCAGCCGCCTTCATCGCCGCGCCCGAGGAGATACCGATGATGCAACCACCTGTGCCCTGGGCGATCATCTGCTTCGCCACGTACTTGGACGCGATCATCGTCCCCGTGAGATTGACGTCGACGATCCTGCGCCAGACATCCACGTCGAGATCGACCAAAGGCACCCGGTCGGCGCCGCGCGGATAGGTCGCGTTGTTGACCAGGATGTCGATTCGGCCGAAACGGTCGAGAGTTTCGCGAACCATCCGCTGGACCTCGTCGCTGCTGGTCACGTCCGCGTAAACGGCCTGTCCTTCCACGCCCAGCGCCTCGATCTGGGCGACGACATCGGGCAGGCCGCGCCACCCCGATTCCGTCTCGTCTTTTGGAACCTGACTGGCCGAGCGGCTGTTTCCGGTGACAACCACATTAGCGCCGCCGCTTGCCAGCGCCAGCGCAATGACGCGGCCCAGACCGCGCTTTCGGGTGGCCCCGGTAACGAGCGCCACCTTGTCCTTCAGTTCCTGCATGAGAGCTCCTCCCCCCTTGGTTTAAGGATTTGTCCGCGGCACCGTCGCCCTAACCAGCGGACCCACATCCGCAAGCGACCGACATTTCAAAAGCAGATCGAGCAGCTCGCACGCCGCCGCGCCGCCGAGGAGACGTCCGGCACAATCCAGGAACTTCTCATCGCGCTCGGCCTCGCTGACCGGCCACACCGGCGAGCCGGGTGTCTTGTCGACATGCATTTTGAATTCGCCGCGCATCGTCCTGACCGTGAGATCGTTGTAGCCGACGGTCCCGGCGAAGGTGCGGGAATCTTCGATGCGATAACGCCGTACCTTCTGCATCAGGCGGCGCACTTCCGGACGGTTCACCATCTCGTCGGTAAAACTTTCCAGCGTGACTTTTCCGTCGAGCAGGGTAGCTGCGGCAACATACTCGATGCTGAATTTCCCCTGCAGACCGGTGCGGGGGTCGTTCGCGATCAGCGCGGTATCGGAACCCGGCGGGAAACCGATCTCGATCGACTCGATCTCGCCCGGGGTCAGGCTGTGTTCGGGGATCATCTGGAGAAGGCCGCCGATCGACCGGTGGTTGCAGTAGCAGCATGGCCAGCGCTTGAAGAAAAGACCCGGCTTGATCACCTCCCAGGGTTGCGCGAGACGGCCGATCAATTCGTCCAGCGGTTGGCCGTCCCCGCCACCGTATGTGGACAGGAATCCGTCCTTGCCGTCGAAGATGGAGGTGTCCGCGGTGAAGCCCTCTTTCGCCAGCATCGCCGCGATCACCCCGCCTTTCGCCGCATGGCCGGCATTGAATGGTTTGGTCATGGTGCCGAAGTTGCGCACCAGACCCGACGACTCCGTAGCGGCGACACCCAATGCATGACGCATTTGCCCGACCGAAAGCCCGAGCAGACGTCCCGCCGCCGCGGTGGCGGCAAACACGCCCACAGTGGCGGTCGCGTGCCAGCCATGCAGATAATGGCCGTCGCCGAAGGCCCGGCCAAGCTTCCCGGCGACTTCCAGGCCGATCGCATAGGCGCCGAGCGCATCCCCACCGGATGCATGCACGTACTCTCCCACGGCCAGGATCGCCGGCACCAGCGCCGCGCTCGGATGACCACGCAGGTTGCTTTGGGTGTCATCATAATCGAGGGCGTGGGCGAACACGCCGTTGGCAAACGCCGCATCGCTTGCCGTCGTCGCCAAACCGACTCCCCAGACCGTCGCCTGCGCATTGCCCCCCTGGGTGCGCAGAAAACGGACCACGATCCGGCAGGCCTCCTCCGGCGTACCGGCCAGCGCGCAGCCGATGGTATCGATCAGGGCGTCGCGGGCGCCGTCGAGCGCCTCCTGCGGCATGTCAAGGCTTTTGTTGATAACGAACTCGGCCAGTTTTTGCGTTAGCATCGGTATTCCTCCTGAAATTAAAAAAATGAAGGCATCACATCCGAAATTCTTTTCACTTCACCGCCCTGCCTGACGTACTGGTGAACGGCGCCTCCCAGCGCCTCCACCCTTCCGTCCGGGAAAACCTTCAAGGCGGTCCC
>JBDRNF010000012.1:0-9838 GCA_043811435.1 Pseudomonadota bacterium | reverse complement strand
CGAGAAACCGCCGCGTTCTTTCGCCGCCCCAACGCCGGGGGCCTTGTGGGAGTGATGCCCGGCACGTAAACTGGCTTGCTTCACAACAATCCATTTCTTCAACGGATCACTCCCATGCCTAGCTGCGTTCTGGCGTATTCCGGCGGATTGGACACCTCGGTCATTTTGGGTTGGCTCATGGACGAAGGTTACGACGTACATGCCGTGTACGTCGATCTGGGCCAGCCGTGCGAGGACCGCGAGGCGATCCTGCAAAAGGCCAAGAACATCGGCGCGAAATCGGCCCGCATCGTGCCGACCCAGGAGGAACTCTGCCGCGACTTTGCCTTCCCCGTGCTGCAATGGCAGGCGAAGTACGAGGGCCTGTACCTGCTGGGCACGTCGATCGCCCGGCCGCTGATCTCGAAGATCTGCCTCCAGGTCGCCCGCGAAGTCGGGGCCGACGCCTACGCCCACGGCGCGACCGGCAAGGGGAACGACCAGTGCCGCTTCCAACTGGCGGCCGAGGCTCTCGATCCGAATATCAAGATCATCGCCCCGTGGCGGATCGAAAAGTACCGCCAACTCTTCCCCGGCCGCACGGCAATTCATCACGCTATCGGAAATGCATTCTGTTTCAATGAGTTAATAGGGGTCGCGAAGCAAAAATACATACCCCCGCCGCGTTGTGTCGGGAGCGGATTCATTCAAGATCGGGGGAACATGGCATCGACCTGCCGTTATCTAACGGGAATCTCCCGTGACAGCATCGGTGCCGTCCGATATCGGGTTAGGATATGGATAGCCTCGTGACCCAGCCCCGTCCCGACATTGACGACCGTTTCGATACCCCGCGGATCACGGCGGCGGTGGACGCGCTCGCCGCCACCCATGCCGGCCGCGAGGATGTGTTTCGCGCCGCCATGGCGCAACTGCTCAAGGCGGAAATGATCGAGGCCCGCGCGGTGGCGCAGGCGGTGCTCTTGAAGGACCGGCACGGACGGCGCTGCGCCGAGCGGCTGTGCTTCGTGCAGGACGAGATCATCCGCATCCTGTATTCCGCCGCCACCCGCCATCTCTATCGCTCGCCGGTTCCCTCCGGCGCCGAGCGCATGGCGGTGGTCGCCACCGGCGGCTCTGGCCGCGGCTTGATGGCGCCGGAATCCGATATCGATCTGTTGTTCATCCTGCCCTACAAGCAGACCGCCTGGGGCGAGCAGGTCGCCGAGGCGATCCTGTATTGCCTGTGGGACATGGGGCTGAAGGTCGGCCACGCCACCCGTTCGGTCGATGAATCGATCCGCCAGGCGCGCGGCGACATGACGATCCGCACCGCGATCCTCGAGACCCGCTTCCTGACCGGCGACCAGCCGCTCTACGACGAGCTGGTCGAGCGGTTCGACAAGGAGGTCGTGCAGGGCACCGCGGCGGAATTCGTCACCGCCAAGCTCGCCGAACGCGAGGAGCGGCACCGCCGCGCCGGGCAGTCGCGCTATCTGGTCGAGCCCAACGTCAAGGACGGCAAGGGCGGCCTGCGCGACCTGCACACGCTGTTCTGGATCGCGAAGTACGTCTACCGCGTGCGCGAGACCGAAGAGTTGCTGGAACACGGCGTGTTCGACGCGCAGGAATACCGCACCTTCCGCCGCTGCGCCGATTTCCTCTGGTCGGTCCGCTGCAACATCCATTTCTTTTCCGGCCGCGCCGAGGAGCGGCTGTCGTTCGACATGCAGCGCGAGATCGCGGTCCGTCTCGGCTACACCTCGCATCCCGGCATGCAGGACGTCGAGCGCTTCATGAAGCACTATTTCCTGGTCGCCAAGGACGTCGGCGACCTCACGGCGATCCTGTGCGCCAAGCTGGAAGACCAGCAGGCCAAGCCGGCGCCGGTGCTGAGCCGGATGATGGCGCGCCTGCGGCCTTCCAACAACCGGCGCCGGGTGCCCGACAGCGACGATTTCATCATCGACCACAACCGCATCAATCTCGCCGCCCCCGACATCTTCAAGCACGACCCGGTCAACCTGATCCGGATCTTCCGGCTGGCGCAGAAGAACAATCTCGCCTTTCACCCGGACGCCATGCGCACGGTGACGCGGTCGCTGAAGCTGATCAACACGCCGCTGCGCGAAAACCCCGAAGCCAACCGACTGTTCATGGAGATCCTGACGTCGAACGACGCGGAGATCGTGCTGCGGCGCATGAACGAGACCGGCGTGCTCGGCCAGTTCATCCGCGCCTTCGGCAAGATCGTGTCGATGATGCAGTTCAATATGTATCACCACTACACGGTCGACGAGCACCTGTTGCGCTGCGTCGGCTACCTGCAGGACATCGAGCGCGGCGGCAACGACGAGTTCACCGTCGCCAGCGACCTGATGCGCAAGATCCAACCCGAGCACCGCGCAGTGATCTACATCACCACGCTGCTGCACGACATCGCCAAGGGCCGGCCCGAGGATCACTCGATCGCCGGCGCCAAGGTGGCGCGGCGGCTGTGCCCGCGGCTCGGCTTCAGCGCCGCCGATACCGAACTGATCGCCTGGCTGATCGAGCAGCATCTGACGATGTCCACGGTGGCGCAGTCGCGCGACCTCTCCGACCGCAAGACCATCGAGAATTTCGCCGCCGTGGTGCAGTCGGTCGAGCAGATGAAGCTCCTGACGATCCTGACCACCGCCGACATCCGCGGCGTCGGACCCGGGGTCTGGAACGGCTGGAAGGCGCAGCTGCTGCGCACGCTGTATTACGAGACCGAACCGGTGCTGACCGGCGGCTTCTCGGAAGTGAACCGCGCGCAGCGCATCGCGGTGGCGCAATCGGAATTCCGCGCCGCCTTCACCGAATGGCCGGAAGCCGAACTCAACGCCTATATCTCGCGGCACTATCCGGCCTACTGGCTCAAGGTCGAGCTGGCGCGCAAGATCCGCCATGCCCGCTTCCTGAAAGCCAGCGAACAGGCCGAACACAAGCTCGCGGTCAATGTCGGCTTCGATGAAGCGCGCGGCGTCACCGAACTGACGATTCTCGCCAGCGACCATCCCTGGCTGTTGTCGATCATCGCCGGCGCCTGCGCCTCGGCGGGCGCCAACATCGTCGACGCCCAGATCTACACCACCACCGACGGCCGTGCGCTCGACACCATCGCGATCTCGAGGGAATACGACCGCGACGAGGACGAGGGCCGCCGCGCCACCCGGATCGGCGAAATGATCGAGGATGTGCTGGAAGGCAAATTGCGGCTGCCCGAAGTGGTGGCGCGCCGCGCCGCCGGGCGCAAGGCGCGCCCCTTCGTGGTCGAGCCGGAAGTCACCATCAACAACCAGTGGTCGGACCGCTACACCGTGATCGAGGTGTCCGGCCTCGACCGGCCGGGCCTGCTGTATCAACTGACCACGGCGATTTCGAAACTCAATCTCAACATCGCCTCGGCGCATGTCGCGACCTTCGGCGAGCGCGCCCGCGACGTGTTTTACGTCACCGATCTGCTCGGCGCCCAGATCAACGCGCCGACGCGGCAGGCCGCGATCAAGAGCGCGCTGATCCATCTGCTCGCCAACGAGGAGAGCGTGGCGCAGCCGGCGGCTTGACACCGATCGACCCTCATGGTGAGGAACGCTCCTCCGAGATTCGCCGTTTTCGTCATGGCATGACGACCTTCGGTGCCGCGCCTTGTTCGAATATGCGTCTGCATTCTCGCGGCACGATCTGCCCGAGTTTTGCCTGTCGTTGTCCCCCTCGAAAGCGAGGGAGCAGGGAATGCCGGATGCGCGCTGCACCCGCGGTCTCGTGTGCAAAAGTGTACGAGAATGCGCACACGAGCATACAGGGCAGCGGAGAACATCCGACATTCCCTGCGCAATGGCTTGACGGCTTATGACGCGCTCACCCCGGAGAATTCATGGCCTTTGTCGCCTCCGTGGCCTCACGGAAACCGGCGCCCCGGCCCGGTCGGGCCTGCAGCACCTCCGCAAGACTTGACGCCTACCAGTTTCAGGCATCGGGTCCACACGCTTTTGCCGTACGCTTCGGCACCGCTCGTCAACACGTTCCAGAACCGCTCACGGAGTTTATCCCGCCCTGCCGTCCCATTCCGCGCACGATGCCGCCGCGTCCACCGCAACTCCTGTCCCAACGTTCGGTAACGATGGCCAACGCCCCTTCCAAGGGGACAGGATGACGGGATTCATAACGGTGATTTGGGTTTCGGGAAAAGCGAAATTTTACCCGACGGGTTGATTTGTCGCATCCCGTCGGGTTCTCGTAGGATGGGTTGAGTTCTTCGCGAAACCCATCACCGTGAACTGCGAAACATGATGGGTATCGCTTCCGCCTTCGCTCGTTGAGCTACGGCGGACAAGTCGCTCCACCCATCCTACGAATTGCGCCGTCATTGCGAGGAGCTCTTGCGACGAAGCAATCCAGCTTCTTTCCGCCTGGTAAAGCTGGATTGCTTCGCTTCGCTCGCAATGACGTGGTGAGACCGTCGGCCTTGTCTAAACCTTCTCCACCCCGCACCATTCCGCAATGAACAGCGCCGTCGCCTTGGTCGATTGCCGCAATGACTCCAGGTCGACATATTCGTTGAAGCCGTGCATCGCCGCCCCGCTGGCGCCAAAGCACAGGCTCGGGATGTTGTAATTCAGCCCGTAGAACCGTGTGTCGGTCAGCGCGGTGAACACGAGATCCTGCACCGCGCCGCCATAGACCGCGGTGAACGCCTTGCCGAAGGCGGCTTCCGGTGCCGCAGAATCCTTCAGCTCATAGCCTTCCGACAGGAAGCCGGACCATTCCACGCTGGGCGGATTGTTGGAGAGGAAGCGGTGATCGCGCGCCGCGGCCGAGACGCAGGCCAGAATTTCGTTCTGGCAATCGGCGACCGACCAGCCCGGCAGGATCGCGATCCGGCAATCGACGTCGCACCAGGCCGGCACGCTGGAGGCCCAGTCGCCGCCCTTGATGATGCCGGGATTGAAGTTGATCGGATGCGTCACCGCCTTGAAGTGATGGTCGGCCTTGGCGCGCTCGTTCCATTCGGCCTCGAGCTTTTCCAGCGCGTGAATCAAATGATAGGCCGCGGTGATCGCGTTGGAGCCCGAGCCGGCCTCGAACACATGCACGGGAAAGCCGCGTACCCTCAGGCGAAACCAGATCACGCCGACCTGCGAGCGCACCATCTTGCCGCCGGTGGGCTCGGGAATGAAACAGGCGTCGGCCCGATAGCCGCGCTGCAAGGTGGAGAGCGCGCCGACACCGGTGCTCTCTTCCTCGATCACAGACTGAAAATGAATCCGCGCCGTCGGCTTCAGGCCGGCGGCCTTGATGGCGTCGAGCGCATAGAGTGCGCCGATGGTGCCCGACTTCATGTCGCAGGCGCCGCGGCCATACATCTTGCCGTCCTTCACCACGGGCGAAAACGGCGGCGTCTCCCACATGTCGAGCGGGCCGGCCGGCACCACGTCGCAGTGCCCCTGCAGGATCAGCGACTTTCCGCCGTTGCTTTGGGGACGGTAGGTTCCGACCACGGTGCGCGCCCTCGAAAAATCATGCTCGATCGGGCCGAAGCCGCGCAGGTCCTTGAGGTCGTCGACGTCGATATGCCAGTCATCGACCTCGTAGCCGCGCTGGCGCAGGAGATCGCCGATCATGTCCTGGCACGGCCCTTCCGCGCCGCGGGTCGAAGGTATGGCGACGAAATCCCTCGTGGTCGCGAGTTGGGCGTCGAAGCCGGCATCGACGGCGTCCAGGATTTTGCGTTGCATATCAACCATCATGCGGCGGCTCCAGTTGAGTCCAGGGTCAAGAGAGCGGGCACCCTAGCCCGATCTCACTTGCCTGGGTATTGCAGAAAATAGGCATCTCGTAACGCTTCTTCGAGCAGCCGACCTTCCGAATATCCGCCCAGCGATGCCGGCCGCTCGACACCGTCGCGAAGCCGCGGGCAAGGTTTCGGCGCGCCGAGCACGGTGCGTACCGGAATACGCTCGGCATAGATCGGCAATTCGTAGTCCTCGTCGTCGTCAGCGACGCCCTTCGCCCGGATCTTGGCGGACGCTTGTTCAATCTCCATCGCGATCACCGAGGTCGCCTTGATTTCCTTGGCCGTACTTTGCCGCAAACTGGCGGTTCGGTCGGGAAAGAACCGGTCGACCATCGCGACCAGGGCGCGTTGCTTCGCCTGCGGTTCGGTGACGAGGTAGGCCGTGCCAAAGGCCATCACGGCGCGGTAGTCCGCGGAGTGATTGAACCCGCACCTTGCCAGCACAAGACTGTCGAGATGAGCGACCGTGAGACATACCCTCTGGTTGCCGGACTGGTTCTTCAGCATCCGACTGGCGCTGCTGCCGTGCCAGTAGAGCGTCGTCCCCTCTCTCCAGAAAAACGTCGGCGTGCAATAGGGCTGGCCGTCGATGACGTAAGACACGTGGCAGAGCATCGAGGCGTCCAGCAGGCCGTGAACGGTGTCGTGGTCATAGAAGCCGCGATCATGGCGGCGCTTCACCCGATTTCGGGGCGACAGCGGATACGACGTAGTGGTTTCGTGAACGGTCACGGCATGTCCTCGCCAGTTTTGTGAACAGTCGAAGCAGTTGTACCGGCGATTTTGGTCTGCGATAGTGCCAATTCAATGCAAAAAATTCCGACCAATTCTCCGGCGACGATGCAGAAAGTCGCGTTACCGCTCGATCTGCTCGGTCCCCATGTGAACCAGGGCGCGTCTTCGCAGGACCGTCTCTATCAGGCACTTTGTCACGCCATCGTAGGCGGGATCGCGAAACCCGGCGAAGCGCTGCCGCCTTCGCGCACGCTGGCCAAGCAAACCGGCTTCCGTCGCAATGCTGTTACCAACGCTTACGAACGGCTGACGGCAGACGGATTTGCCGTGGCCCGGGTCGGATCGGGCACGTTTGTCGCGGCCCGCGTTCCGGCGCAGATGGAAGGGGCGCGGAAAACCGGTTTCATAATCGAAAAGCCCCAGCGCGGCACCCTGGCCCTCGGATGCACCCACATCGACCATCAGGCGTTGCGCCGCTTCCGGGCCTTTGCGGGGCGGCGGATGCGCGCCTTCGGCACCGAGCATCTTCACTACGGCGATCCCAGGGGAAGTCGCGAGCTTCGGGCTGCGATCGCCGACCACCTGCTATCGGCGCGGGGGCTGCGCTGCGATCCCGATCAGATCATGCTGACATCAGGAACGCAGCACGGATTGCGGATCGTGCTGAGCGCCATTCTCAAGGCACAAGACCAGATCTGGTGCGAAGATCCCGGCTATCCTGCCGCCCGTAAAGCGATCGAGCATTGCGGCGGGCGTCCGGTCGCCGTGCCGGTCGATGATTTCGGCCTGCGCGTGGCCAAAGGCCGGGCCGCGGCGCCCTACGCGCGCGCGGCCTATGTGACGCCGTCGCATCAGTTTCCGCTGGGCGTGCAGATATCGATGCCGCGCCGGCTGGAACTGCTCGATTGGGCCAAGGACGCCGACGCCTGGATTTTCGAGGACGACTACGACAGCGAGTTCCGGTACGACGGCGCGCCCTTGCTGTCCCTCGCCGGCATCGATCACCTCCGGCGCGTGATCTATATGGGCACCTTTGCGAAGACGTTGTTTCCGGGATTGCGCATCGGCTACTGCGCCCTGCCCGAGATCCTGATCGGACCGGTGACGACTGCCCGCGCCGCCCTCGACCGGTTTCCCGGAACGCTGCTGGAAGGCGCGGTGGCGGACATGCTGAATTCCGGCGCGTTTGCCGCAAATCTGCGAAAGGTGCGCGGGCTGTATCGCGAAGCGCGCGACATGTTGGCACAGACGCTGTCGGCGGCGTCCGAGGGACGACTGGCGGTCCCGGTGCCCTCACAAGGCCTGCATCTTGTTGCCCGGTTCGACGCTTCGACCGAGCCGGCCGTTGCATCACAAGCGAAGGCGTCCGCTGGCGTCGAGGGATGGCTGCTGGCGGAGACCTACATTCGCGCCCGTCCGATGCCGGGGTTCGTGCTGGGCTTTGCCGGTCATCCGATTCCACACCTGATCACATCGGCTGAAAAGCTGGCGAAGGCCTCGCTTATCGCCTTGCGCATGAGCCGCAAGCCAAACAGCGAAGGAACCGGCCGCAGCCGCAGCGTCAAAATATGGAGGCCGAGACCCGCGAAATCGCGGCCGCCGCGCTGACGGCCGGCCGGCTTTGAGAATCGCATGCGCATGTCTAGAGTGATTGATCAAGTCAGCCACCGGAGACACGCATGCCCGGCAACCGCAATCTCATGTTCCTCATCATCGGCGCGCTGATCGTCGCGGTGGGTGTGCTCGGCTACAGCCTGTACCAGGCCAAGAAGGAACCGGATGGCGTGCAGATCAATGTCGGTCCGGGCGGACTGAAGATCCAGAGCAAGTGAAACGGGATTGACGCGGCCATGAATCTTTCGCACGTCAGGCACTGCTGGACCGGACTGGCCGCGGCTTTCGCGCTGTGCGCGCTGACAGCGTCTGCGACGGCGCAAACGGTGTCGCGCGAGCGGGACATCGTCAATTTGCGGCTGGGCCAGCGCATCCTGGTCGACGACGGATCCTGCCCTGCCGGCCAGATCAAGGAAGTCGCGGGTTCCCGGATGACGGCAAGCGGCATCATCGCGGTCAAAAAATGCATTCCGCGGCGCGGGACGAAGACGCGATAGACGCCGCGAGCGGCCGCGCGAAAAAATCAGCACGTTGACCGGTTATTTCTCGGGGCTTGCGGCGGCCAGTTCGACGGGCTCGAACATGCATTGCAGTGTCGGCTTCGCGATCCTGGTGAAGGTTGCGCCGATCTGGGATTGCTTCGACGGCGGCACCCATTCGGTTTCGATGGTCGGCACGCCGGTCTCGCTGATGCCGCGCAGCAGCGCTTCGCGAAGGTCGGTGTCTTCGACCTTCGCCGCGGCGTAGTCGTGCAGGCAGCCGCATACCGACTCCGGATGCGCCCAGCGTCCCACCATATGGGGGGCGCACAGGCGCACGAACTCGCCGCGCGGATCCGGCATCTTCAACAGCGAACGGACCCGCTGAAGCTGAAGCTGCGGACCTTGAGACGGCGGCGATTGAAGCTGCGGTGCCTGATGCTGCGCTACCTGGGCCTGTGCCGCCCCCATGAGAAGGGCGGAGGCGACGATGGCAGCTGAACTCGTACGAAAAATCATGATGGCCTTACCGGCAACTTTCTTGGTTTGGCTTGGCATCGCCTCAGCGGGCTGCGACGACGATGGCCTGAACAGCGGCTTGGGGAGCCGCGGCAATCGGCGAGCCGTTATAGGCGAAGGTACCGATGCCCGGCACCATATTTTCGGACGAACCGGCCATCGAGGGGCCAGCCAGCACGAAGGCGAAGGCAAGGATGAAACTGAGTGTCCGCATCTGACTGTCTCCGGTCTGGCCTGCCGGCGCGCCCGCCGTTTCGTTGGCAGAGGAATAGCCATCCGTTGTTTCAGGATGTCTGCGCCAGAAGCGGGAAATGGTTTCGTCATCAGGAGAATTGTTTCGTCGCCCGCTCAGTGACGAAACAATTGTCCGAAAACTTCAATTAATTCAGTCGAATGGGGCGGGCCCTTCCTTACCCTCCCCTGAAGGGGTCGAGACGAGCGAAGCTCGCTCTTGGGTCGACGCGAACCCGGCGATGCGAAGCATCGTCCGGAGAGCGGCGGGGTGGGGTGACGGTCTCTCAACTCGCACAGTGCACGAGCTGAGGGACCGTCACCCCACCCCGTCTCGCATTCGCTGCGCTCAAGCGAGCCGACCCTCCCCCTCCCGGGGAGGGGGGAGGTGTGCGGCGCCGCTATCCGAATGCTTTACGGCCGTACATCCGCGCGTTCGGCGGACTGCCTCACACGGCGT
>JBDRNF010000011.1:0-25967 GCA_043811435.1 Pseudomonadota bacterium | reverse complement strand
GTCTTCGCTTCGCGAAGCCACCCTCTCCCACAAGGGGAAAGGGGAAGAACCCCGCAACTCACGTCTGTCGAACAGTATGAACACACAGCTTCTGATCCAGCTTCTGGTCAATGGTCTCGTGGTCGGCACGCTGTACGGCGTGGTCGCGATGTCGTTCGTGCTGATCTACAAGGCCACGCAAGTGGTGAATTTCGCGCAGGGCGAATTGCTGCTGGTCGGCGCCTGGGTGTGCTGGGCGCTCCTGACCAAATACCAGGTGCCGTTCTGGCTCGGCATGCCGATCACCCTGGTCTTCATGTTCGTGCTCGGCATCGCCATTCAGGTGGTGATCCTCCGTCCCCTGATCGGGGAGCCGATCATTTCGGTGATCATGGTGACGATCGCGCTGTCCACGGTGCTCTCCGCACTGATGAAATGGATGTTCGGCGTCAATCTGCAGCCGTTTCCCAGCGTGTTCGGCACCCAGAACGTCAACATCCTGGGCCTGCAGGTGCAGACCGTCTACCTCATGAGTCTCGCGGTTTCGCTGGCGATGATGATCGGGATGGCCTGGTTCTTCCGCTTCTCGAAGCATGGCCTCGCCATGCGCGCGACCGCGTTCAACCAGCAGGTGGCGCAATCGCTGGGTATTTCGGTCAAGAACGTATTTGCGATGGCCTGGGCGATCTCGGCGACGGTATCGGCGGTGGCAGGCGTGGTGGTCGCCGTGGTCAACGGCGTTTCCGCGGGTCTGGCTTTCTACGGCATCAAGGTGTTTCCCGCCGCAATCCTCGGCGGACTCGACAGCGTCGGCGGCGCGGTGCTCGGCGGCATCATCATCGGCCTGCTGGAAAATTTCGCGCACTTCCTCGACAGCGAATATCTGCACTGGGGCAATCTCTACGAGATCGCGCCGTTCTACGCCTTGATCGTCATCCTGATGATCAAGCCCTATGGCCTGTTCGGCACCAAAGACATCGAGCGGGTATAATCATGGCAGGCCCCACCCTCATTCCCGCCGGCGACTTCCGCACCTCCTATGCGGAAGACACCACCGTGTTCCCGACGCGGACCGGGCGCAATGCGATGATCGCCGGCATCGTGCTGATCTGTTTTGCGCCGCACGTGCTTGGCGAATACAGCCTCAGCCTCCTGATCCAGATCGGCATCTTCGGCATCGCCGCCCTCGGCCTCAACATCGTGGTCGGCTTCACCGGCCAGATTTCGATCGGCCACGCCGCCTTCTTCGGCTTCGGCGCGTTCACCTCGGCCTATCTCAACAACCGGTTCGCTATTCCGGTATTCTTCTGCATTCCGCTCGCCGGCGTCGTGACGGCAGCGGTCGGGCTGGTCTTCGGCCTCCCCGCCGCGCGCCTGAAGGGCCTGTATCTCGCGATCGCGACGCTGGCCGCGCAATACATCCTGCTGGATTTCTTCGCCCGCGCCGAATGGTTCACCGGCGGCAGCGTGCCCGCCAGCGCCGAGCCGTTCTCGATCTTCGGCTATTCGCTGCGCGGCGATAAGAAGTATTTCTATGTCGTGCTCGCCTATGTCGTGGTCTGCTACCTGCTGGTGACCAACCTGATCCGCTCGCGCGACGGCCGCGCCCTGATCGCGGTGCGCGATCACTATCTGTCGGCGGAGATCATGGGCATTAATCTCACCAAGTATCGCACGCTGTCGTTCGGTCTCGCCGCGTTCTTTGCCGGCGTCGGCGGCGCGCTCTATGCGCACTACAACCAGGTGGTCTCCAACGAAGGTTTCGGCATCGACCGCTCGATCATCTTTCTCGCCATGATCATCATCGGCGGGCTCGGCTCGATCATGGGCACGCTGATGGGCACCGCCTTCATGGTGCTGCTGCCGGAGTCGATGGAATGGCTGAGCGTCGCGCTGCGCGACAGCCCGATCGACCAGTTCCTGGGACTGAAACACAACATCGCCTTCCTGCGCGAGATGGCGATCGGGATCATCATCATCGTCTTTCTGGTGTTCGAGCCGGACGGGCTTGCGCATCGCTGGCGACAGATCAAGGCTTACTGGAAACTCTACCCGTTTTCGCATTGAGGTTGGAACGGGACCGACTGCAAGAAACCTCAACAAAAGACCGGAGGAAAATACCATGACCATGAAGACCCTATTGAGCACCGCCTCGCTTGCGCTGCTGCTCGGCAGCACCGCAGCCAGCGCACAAGCCCCGATCTCGCTGGGGCATCTCGCCGACTATTCGGGTCCGACCTCGGACGTCGGAACGCCGTTCGGACAGGGCGTCGCCGACGCCTATGCATGGATCAACAAGAACGGCGGCATCAACGGCGCCAAGGTCAACGTCGATACCGTCGACTACGGCTATCAGGTACCGCGCGCGATCGCCCAGTACAAGAAATGGTCGGGCAGCGACAAGGTCGCCGCCATTCTCGGATGGGGCACCGCCGACACCGAAGCCCTCACCGGCTTCCTCGCCCAGGACAAGATTCCCGACATCTCGGCGTCCTATGCCGCAGCCCTCTCCGACCCGACCGGCGCAGGCGGCAAGGCCAAGCCCGCTCCCTACAATTTCTTCTATGGTCCAAGCTATTCCGACGCGGTTCGCGGCATGCTGACCTGGGCCGCCGAGGACTGGAAGGCCAAGGGCAAGCCCGGCAAGCCGAAATTCGTCCATATGGGCGCCAACCATCCCTATCCCAACGCACCCAAGGCGGCCGGTGAAGCGATCGCGGCCGACCTCGGCTTCGAGCTGCTGCCGCCGATCGTGTTCGCGCTGACGCCCGGCGACTACAGCGCCCAGTGCCTGACCTTGAAGAGCTCCGGCGCCAACTACGCCTATCTCGGCAACACCGCCGGCTCGAACATCTCGGTCCTGAACGCCTGCAAGGCCGCAGGGGTCGACGTCCAGTTCCTCGGCAACGTCTGGGGCATGGACGAGAACGCCGCCAAGGCCGCCGGCGCCGCCGCCGACGGCGTGGTGTTCCCGCTGCGCACCGCCGTGGCCTGGGGCGGCAACGCCCCCGGCATGAAGACCCTGATGGACATCTCCAAGATGTCCGACACGGCGGGAACGGCCTATCGCCCGGTGCACTACCTCGCGGGCGTCTGCACCGCGATGTACCTGAAGGAAGCCGTCGAATGGGCCGCCAAGAACGGCGGCGCCACCGGCGAGAACGTCAAGAAGGGCTTCTACCAGAAAAAGGATTGGGTACCGGCCGGCATGGAAGGCGTCTGCAATCCCTCGACCTGGACCGAGAAGGACCATCGCGGCACGCTCAAGGTCGACCTGTATCGCATGAAGATCACGGGAGCGACCGCCGCGCCGCTCAACGAACTCGTCAAGACCGGCGCGATCAAGCTCGAGAAGGTCAAAACCATCGACCTGCCGCGCAAGGCCGAATGGCTCGGCTGGTAAGGCAACGGGTCGTCCCGCTGGGGCGACCCAACGCACTCACTTGTCGTCCTCCGCGAAGGCGGGGGACCCAGTACGCCGCGGCCCCTCGGTAAATCGCCGACGTCTCTGGAATACTGGGTCACCCGCCGGAGCCTGTCATCGGGCTCGCCGAAGGCGAGACCCGGTGGCGGGTGATGACAGCGTGGGTGTTACGAACAACGGTATAACGAAGCGCGCGTTCTACTGACCACATCAGGATCACGGCATGACCGACACAACCGAAATCGCTCGCCCGCCAAAAGCGGCGGCGCCAGCCATTGACCCGTTGCTCAGCGTGCGCAACATCGAGGTGGTCTATGACGACGTCATCCTGGTGCTGCGCGGCCTCAGCCTCGAGGTGCCGCAGGGCGCGATCGTGGCGCTGCTCGGCGCCAACGGCGCCGGCAAGTCAACCACGCTGAAAGCGATCTCCGGACTGCTCAAGACCGAAGACGGCGAAGTCACCCGCGGCGAGATCGTATTCAACGGCGAGCGCATCAACGGCATCGATCCCGACAAGATCGTCCGCCGCGGCATCTTCCAGGTGATGGAGGGCCGCCGCGTCATCGCCGACATGACCTCGATCGAGAATCTGAAACTCGGCGCCTATACCCGCAACGACAACGAGATCGGCGCCGACATCGACCGGGTGTTCGAGTATTTTCCCCGCCTGAAGGAGCGCACAGGCCTAGCCGGCTATCTCTCCGGCGGCGAGCAGCAGATGCTGGCGATCGGCCGCGCGCTGATGGCGCGCCCGAAGATGATCCTGATGGACGAGCCGTCGATGGGCCTGTCGCCGCTGCTGGTCAAGGAAGTGTTCGGGATCATCAGCAAGATCAACCGCGATCTTGGTGTCACCATCCTTCTGGTGGAGCAGAACGCGCGCGCGGCGCTGTCGGTGGCGAGCCACGGCTACATCATGGAACAGGGCAAGGTTGTGCTTGACGGCTCGGCGGCCGAATTGCGCGACAATGAGGACGTCAAGGAATTCTACCTCGGCGGCGCCGGCGACCAGCGCAAGAGTTTCAAGAACCTGAAGAGCTTCAAGCGAAGGAAGCGGTGGCTGTGATGCCGCAGGTGCTCAACCGAGCACCGGGGGTGCTCAAGCCAGCACCTGTTCGGCTTCCGCGACCGCGCTGAGGACATGATAGAACGAAGACGCAGGGATCGTGGCGACCAGCGACGCACCGTCGCGATCGAACTGGTCGTACCAGCCGCCCGCGACGGGGTGGCGAAGGTAATGCCGCTCGAGCCGCGCCAGCGCCATGCGCGCTTGATCGGCGGCGCCGGCCTCGCCCGCTTCGGCCTGCGCGATCCACGCCTTGGCCATTTCGGTCTGCGGCCACAGGCGCCGCGTGTGCCTTCGGATGTTGCCCGCGGTGTCGCCCTCATCGACCAGGCAACCGGTGGCCTCGTCGCGATAGCGCAGCATGGTTGCGAGCAGCTCGGCGCGCGGACGCGCCGTCGGGCAGCCCGTAATCCGTTCAAACCCCTTCAGCAGCCAGACCCACTCCGCCTGATGCCCGGGCTCGACGCTGACCGGCTCGATCCGCGACCAGTCCTCCTCGAAATACTCGCCCAGCACCCGTTTCTGCTTGTCGTAGAGGTTGGCGACGAACAGCGCGAAGATGTCACCGGCGCGGTTCTGGAAGACAGGCTCATGGGTCGCATCGAAGGTCGCGATCATGGCTTCGAACAGGTGCATATGCGGGTTTTGCCGGCGCGGCATCGACGCCGGCAATCCCTCCAGGAAGCCGCCATGCGGCGAGCGCAAATGCGCGTCGAGGAACGAGAGCAGCGCGTCGATTTCAGCGCGGACCTGGGGGTCGCGGTCGAGCGCATAGACGCTGGCGAGCGCCAGCAGCACGAACGCATGGTCATAGGTGTCGCGAAGCGGGTCCAGGACCGCACCATCGGGCGCCAGAACGTGGACAAAGCCCGGACGGCCGTCGGGGGCTTTCGCCTTGCTCAGGAGATGATCGAGGCCCTTGAGGGCGATTTCGCGGCCTTCGGGATACCAGCCCATCTGCGCGGCCTTGGCGAAGCAATGGATCTGCCGGGCCTGCACCATTATGCGACGGGGCGCGGGACGGTCGGCGCGACCGTCCTGATCGAGCCGGTCGATGAAGCCGCCCGTGGTCGGATCCCAGCCCTCTTTCGACCACAACGGCAACGCGTGGTCGATCATGCGAAGCTTCAGTTTCGCGACAATGTCGACCGAATCCTCTGCCGAGGCGGTTCTTCCTTCAGCCATTCCGTCAGCCAATCCATCAACCAGCGCGTCAACCAAACGGTCTCTCGGGGCAACTCCCACACCGGGTGCCGCCGTCTGATACCACGTGCAAAGCGGTGCGCAATTGGCTCGAACATACAGGACCAGCCATGACCGACCATTACGATGCCCTCGAGACACGCCAGCCCGCCGAGCGCGAGGCCGAGCTGTTTTCGCGGCTGCCGGAGGTGCTGCGCAAGGCGATGGCCGCGCCGGCCTATGCCGAACGCCTCGGGGGTATCGACCCCGCCGGCGTCACCAGCCGGGCGGCGCTGGCGGGGCTGCCGCTGCTGCGCAAGTCCGATCTCCCGGCCCTGCACAAAGCCGCCCCGCCGTTCGGCGGGCTCGTCCCGGGGCATCCAGGCTCGTTTGGGAGGCTGTTTACCTCGCCCGGCCCGATTTTCGAGCCGGAGGCCATCCATTCCGACCCCTGGCGCGGCGCCCGGGCGCTGTTCGCCGCGGGGTTCCGACCGGGCGACGTGGTGCTGAACACCTTCAGCTATCATTTGACGCCGGGTGGGTTCATCTTCGATGCCTCGGCGCGCGCGCTCGGCTGCGCGGTGATTCCGGCCGGCCCCGGCAATACCGAGGCGCAATTCGAGCTGATCGAGGCTTACCGGCCGGTCGGCTACAGCGGCACCCCGGATTTCCTCAAGATCCTGCTCGACGCCGCCTCGGCCGCCGGGCGTGACGTCTCCTCGATCAAGCGCGCGATGGTGTCGGGGGCGGCCTTCCCGGCATCGCTGCAGCAGGAAATCAAATCGCGCGGGGTCGACGCCTACCAGGCCTTCGGCACCGCCGATCTCGGCCTGGTCGCCTTCGAGACCGCGTCGCACGAGGGCATGGTGGTCAACGAGGACCTGATCATGGAAATCGTGCGGCCCGGCACCGGCGATCCGGTCGCACCGGGCGACGTCGGCGAGATCGTCGTCACCTCACTCGATCCCCACCACCCCTGGATTCGGCTGGCGATCGGCGACCTCACCGCGGCACTATCAGGCCCGAGCCCGTGCGGCCGGAGCAACATGCGCATCAAGGGCTGGATGGGCCGCGCCGACCAGACCACCAAGGTCAAGGGCATGTTCGTGCGGCCCGAGCAGATCGCCGAGATCGGCAAGCGACATCCGGAACTCGGCCGGCTGCGTCTCGTCGTAACGCGCGACGGCGAGACCGATGTGATGACGCTCAGGTGCGAATGCGCAACACCCGGCGTCGCGCTTCAAAGCGAGATAGCCGCCACCTTGCGCGCGGTGGCAAAACTCGGCGGCCAGGTCGAACTGGTCGGCCTGGGATCATTGCCAAACGATGGCAAGGTCATTACCGACGAAAGGTAGGTCTGACTCCCTCGCCCCGCGCTCGCGGGGAGAGGATTACCGCTCACATCTCAAAACTTGCGAACCAGTTCGATCACTTCGTTCTGCTGCTCCGGCGTGATCTCGGCGAACATCGGCAACGACAGGATCCTGCCCTGCGCCCGATGCGCATTGGGAAACTGCTCGGGGCGGGCGTTGAGCCGGCTGTAGGCGGCGAGAAACGGCAACGCCGTCGGATAATTGATCGCGGTCTGCACGCCGTTGGCGTTCAGATGCGCCGCCAGCGCGTCGCGGCGCGGATGCTGGATGGTGTAGAGGTGATAGACGTGGTCGCGGCCGGCGGCGACGGCGGGCACCACGACATCCTCGATCTGATTGAGGCCTGCGTCGTAAATCTTCGCGGCATCCTGACGCGCTTTTGTCCAGTCGGGCAGATGCGGCAGTTTCGCCGACAGGATCGCCGCCTGCATGCCGTCGAGCCGGCTGTTGACGCCTTCGATGTGATGCTGATGCTTCACCAGGCCACCATGGCGGGCCAGCATCGTCATGTGCTCGGCGAGCGCGCCGTCGTTGGTGACAACCGCGCCGGCGTCGCCCATCGCGCCAAGATTCTTGCCCGGATAGAACGAATAGGTCGCCGCATTGCCGAAGCTGCCGATCTGCCGGCCCTTGTAACGCGCCAGATGCGCCTGCGCGCAATCCTCGATCACCCAGAGCTTGTGCTTGCGCGCGATCGCCATGATCGCGTCCATGTCGGCCGGCTGGCCGTACAGATGCACCGGGATGATTCCGACCGTTCGCGGCGTGATCGCCGCCTCGATCGCCGCGGGATCGATCGTGAAGGTGGTGTCGTCGGTGTCCGCGAACACCACGCTGGCGCCCGCATGGGTGATCATCGCCGACGTCGATATCCATGAATGCGCCGTGGTGATGACCTCGTCGCCGGGCGCAACCTTCAGTGCGGCCATGGCGAGATACAGCGCATCGGTGCCGTTAGCGCAGGACACGCAGTGCTCGACCTCCGCCACGGCGGCGAACTCCCGCTCGAACGCATCGACATAGGGACCGCGAATGAACGCGTTGTCCCTGATGACGGCGGCGATCGCGTCATCGATCTCGCGCTTGATGGTCTGGTATTGCAGCTGCAGATCCGCAAAAGGTACCGGCATCGATCGTATTCCTTATTTGCGCTGACCGAGCCGGCGTGCCGGGTTGCCCGCATAGGTGCCCGCGGCGGTGATGTCCCTGGTCACCACCGAGCCCGCCCCGATCACGACATCGTCGGCGATCCGCACAGGCATGATGGTGGCATTGGAGCCGATCGAAACCCGGTTGCCGACGACCGTCTCGCGCCACAGTTCCTTACGTCCCCTCGAAGGGCCGCCGCTGGCGAAGGTATCGTTGATGAACATCACGCCATGGCCGACAAAACAGTCCTCGCCGATCGTCACCAGTTCGCAGATAAACGCATGCGACTGCACCCGGGTGCGGGCGCCGACCGCCGCACCGTTCTGGATCTCGGTAAACGGCCCGACAAAGCAATCGTCGCCGATCGTGCAGCCGTAGAGATTGCATGGCTCCACGACCTTGACCCGCGCGCCGAACGCGACGTCGCGAATGCCGACATGCTGCAGGTCCGGCTGGTTCACGACGCCACTCCCAGCCGGCACAGCCGGGGGGTGAAATGCAGCGGGACATCCTCGCCGGTTTCGATCGACTCGTAGAGCGCGGAAATCAATTCCAGGCTCTTGCGCCCCTCAAGGCCGTCCACCAGCGCCGCGCGCTGATTGATCAGGCAATCGATCACATGCTGATAATAAGCCTGATGGCCGAAGCCGTAGACGTTCGGCGGATTGACCGAGAACTTCTCGACCACGTCCCTGTCGGACGGTAACTCCTCGGCAAACCGCCAATGCCGGATCTGGTTGACGGCAAAGCCGGCGATTTCAACGGTGCCGCCCTGCCCCAGGATCGAAAGCGATCCTTCGAGGTCGGTCGGGCGTGCGGCGGTAGTGGCTTCGATGATACCCAGCGCGCCGTTCCTGAATTTCAGCGTCGCCACCGCGGTGTCTTCGGTTTCGATTTTCGCCAGCGCCGTAGTCGCACGCGCATGGACGCTGACGACGTCGCCAAAAAACCACTCCAGCATATCGACATGGTGGCTGGCCTGATTTGAAAGCACTCCGCCATCATAGGCCCAGGTTCCGCGCCAATCATCCTGATCGTAATAGGCCTGATCCCGGCACCAGCGCACGCGCACAGTGCCGAGAATAAGCCGTCCGAAGCGGCCGGCGTCCAGCGCTTCGCGTGCCTTGACCACCGGAACGTTGAAGCGGTTCTGCTTGACGACGAACAGCTTGACGCCGGCTTCGTCGCAGGCGCGGATCATGGCGTCGGCATCCTGCAGCCGCAACGCCATCGGCTTTTCGACGACGACGTGTTTTCCCGCCCTGGCGCAGGCAATGACGTGCTCCGGATGCAGGCCGCTCGGCGTCAGAACCGCCACCGCGTCGATGTCCTTTCGCGCCAGAAAATCATCGATATCGTAATCCGCGGGAACAGCGAATTTCGATGCGATCGCATCGGCCCGCGCGCGGATCGGATCGCAGACCGCGACCAGACTAGCGCGATCGATATGGCCACCGCCCAACAAATCGGAGTGACGTTTTGCGATGCGTCCACAGCCGAGCAGGCCAAATCGAATCATGAATACTTCCTTGCCGGCCGCGATCTTTGCCGCACGCCATTCAAAGCAGGACGCGCTGCGGCCCAACATAGATCAGTCCGGTTATATTAACAGAAGGCGCGGTAAATCAAGGCATTTGGGTGGCTTTTGCGACACCCCGGGGCGCCCGCATCCATTCGAGAAATCAGATCCATGGCAGCCGGCGCCGGCGTGCTGGATTGCACATTGTACCATCAGGGCGTTTGGGGTATCTGACTGCGTGACGGGGTCCTGCACTGATGAACATTACCGCGAACTGGTTGATGGCCGGCGGCACGTCCCAGCGCCTTCGGTTGGCAGTCCTGATTCTGTTTCACACCGTGGTTTGCTGCGTATCCCTCGTTTACGTGGCGCAATACGAATTCATGTTTCACATATTCTACGATCCGGCGCGTCTGGCCGGCGCCATCGCCGTTGTTTCAGCCTTTGCCCTCGTCTCGTACTTGTTCATCGTCGCTGATTTCAGCTTTGGCTACTTTCTCGGGTTCTATTTCTATACGATGGTGCTCGGCTATCTCTGGCTCAATTTCTTCTCCGACCTGAGCTATGATCACCGCTTGAGCGGACTTTCCGCCGCGGCATCGGCCGTCGCTTTTCTCATTCCGGCCCTGCTCATCACATCGCCGGTCCGGCAAAGGTTCACGATATCCGCGAAGGTGTTTGACCGCCTCCTGACGTTCAGTCTCGTACTGGCCGCGGCAACGATCGTGATCAGCGCGACCTACAACTTCAGATTCGTGTCGATCGGAAGGATCTACGACTTCCGCGGCGAGCTGGAATTTCCGCGCCTGCTGAACTACTGGATTGGCATAACGTCCAATGCCCTGCTGCCCTTTGCATTCGGCTGCTTCGTGGTCCGGCGAAACTACTGGCGGGCGGGAACCACCCTTGTCCTTTTGATGCTTTTCTATCCCATTACCCTGAGCAAGCTGGCATTCTTTACACCGGCATGGCTGTTGCTCATCACGCTGCTCGTGAGAATCAGCGAAACGCGTACAACTGTCGTCCTCTCGCTGTTCCTGCCGATGCTGCTTGGCGTAATCCTGATTGCAATCTTCAAGATTAGCGCGTTGCCTTATCTCGAGCTGGTCAATTTTCGGATGATCGCGACACCATCCAACGCCATGGACATCTACAACGATTTCTTTTCCCGCCACGACCTCACTTATTTCTGCCAGATAAGTTTCCTGAAACCGCTGGTCGATTGTCCGTATCAGGAACAATTATCGATCGTGATGGCCCGGGCCTACGAACTCGGCAATTTCAACGCCTCGCTGTTTTCGACCGAGGGCATTGCTTCCGTCGGGCCCCTGTTCGCGCCGGTTTCGATATTCGCGTGCGGGCTCGTGATAGCCCTCGCCAATCGCCTGTCCTCTGGACTTCCGCCGCGCCTCATCCTGATTTCCGGCGCGGCGCTCCCTCAGATTCTCCTCAACGTACCGCTCACCACCACGTTGCTGTCGCATGGCGCAGCAATACTTTTCATGCTCTGGTACATCACGCCACGCTCGTTGTTCCGGCAGGATTCGACCCGCCAGTCCCCCTCCCCAACCGGTCATCGCGGCATGCCGGGGCCCGCCTGATCTACCTGCGACTGCAGGGGCCCGTTCAGATTCTTCGCCCGCGCAACCACGCCACCGGCGACGCCGACGCCGAGCACGTACATCCATCCTTCGTGAAAATCGAACAGATGCGAGTTCAGCAGCGAACTGACGAGGTTCTGGACAACGACGATCAGCCCGATCCACGCCGCGAAACTGCTGTCACGAAACAACAGCAGGTGAAACCACCACATCGCATAGAGCACGATGCATCCGAGCAGGCCCCATTGCACCGCGACATACAGGGTTTGGTTGTGTGGATTGCTGATCGATTGCGTCCAGGCGCCAGTCTTGCCGACGGCCATCCGGTCGAACAGCTGCCTCGTCGCCCCGGTGCCGTGGCCGAACAACGGAGCTTCGCTGAAGGCCTGGATCGATTGGCGCCAGTATTCCAGCCGCTGGCCGGTCGAGGTCGGACGAAATGTCTCGGTATACTCCCGGTATTCGAGCGCAACGCGTTCGACACGTTCCCGCAAGTAGGGTGAGGCAAACCAGGTCAGGATGGCGGTCGCGGCCGCCGCGGCGAACAACAGCCACATGGCGCGACGCTCGAGATGCCGGACAGCAAACAGGATCGTCAGCACCAGCATGTAAAGCAAGGCCGTGCGAGCCAGCACCACGAACATCATGTTGGCGAAGAAGGCGAGCATCAGCGCCGCACAGACCGCGGCCAGCGCCAGGCGCCGCTGCTTGAAGAAAGCCAGAACCAGCGGAGCCAGCACGAAGATGCACAGCGCGAATTCCTGACTTTGGTTGATGGAGTTCTTCAACGGCACGCCCGGAACCTCCGTCGCCGCGATTTTCCACTCCGGCGCGAACAGCACCAGCCATGAAAGGCCCATCAGCAGCGCGCAGGAAGCGAGAAACGCCACCAGCACCCAAAGTCCGCGCCGCGAGCGCTCGAAATGATAGATCAGGAACGGGATCGCCAGTAGCTTCGTTACCGGACTGACGCCGTGCAGTCGTGCCGCCCACGGCCCATCCGCCCACAATGTCCCGACCAGCGCGAGCCCGACGAACGCCAGGGGCAGCCAGCAAGCAGGCCCCTGCAGGACCTCGAGGAATCGCCGGGGCTCGATCGTCGGGATCAGCACGATGAACCAGATCGCCATGAAGATTCCGACGCCGGACGTCGACCATGGAATGCTGACCGCCACCAGCACCGGGTATATGTCGACGCACAGCAGCCAGAAGCGCGAATGTACCACTGCGCGGACGAGTGCGGATATCCCTGATGACGGCGTGGTGGTGCGCGCAGCTTCGGGCATGTGCTACGCAACCATCGCCGATCTCACCGCTGCCGGAGCCCGCGAGGTCTCCTTCAGCCCGACCGCGCATCCCAGCAGCGCGAACAGAACTCCATCCCGGCTGATGCGGCCATGCGCGAGGCTCAGCGTGAAGACGAGAGCAAGGCTGCACAGCACGAACCTCGACGCATCGTCATACCTCGCCAGCGGAAACAGCCAGCCTCCCGCAACCACAATGAGGACGACAAACAGCGAGCCGCCGAGCCAGCCAAACTCCACCGTCGCCTGCAGAACCGAATTGTGAACCTCGGTCGATCCGATACATGAGAACTTCATGAAACTATCAAGTCCAGTTCCGATCCATCCCGATCTCGGGATCAGGAACAAGGCATCCTGCACCAGCGCCTTTCTGATGGCGATGGAGTTTCGAGAATTTACCGCGAGGTAGCAGCTCGGCGGCTTCTCCAGTCCGATTTCGCCGGTTGAACGCTCGATCGCATAGCCCGCGAACAGCCTCACCTGACTGTACCGGGCCAACAGCCCGGCAGCGATGGCCGCAAGAAGCACGAAGCCGATGATGACGACGTGCTTGCGCTGTCTGGCTTCGCTCAGGACGGCCGCCAGACACAGGCTGCCGGCGAGGGCGATGAAAGTGAAGCGCACCAGAGAGGCGGCAAAGACTGCCGTGGGCAGGAAGATCAGCGAGGAGACAATCGCGGTTCGCCGCGAGGTCAGCCCGCCTGAAGTCACCAGCGCGATGACGAGAAAACACAACGATCCGAGGAAATAGATTCCAGCCGCGTCGAACCCGAATACGTACGGCTTTCCGTGCTGGTCATTCCACTGCTGCCAGAGCGCCGCCGCCGTCACGACGGTGCCGAGCGCCACGATGATCGCGGTCGCCCAGATAAACGCGCTCCTGCCGGCAACGATGTCTGCGCCGGATATGAATCGGCCGGCCGGATAGGCGGCAAGCGAGAGAACGATCAACTGATACTCTTTTACATTGCTGGTCCACCCGTTGAAGGCGGACGATAGCAGAAAGCAAAGTACCAGCGCGAGAAACACGTAATCGGCAGGCAACAGGACAATGTCGCGCCGAAAACACAGCAGACCGACCGCTACCGTGGCGATCGCCAGGAATGCGCCGGTAACCAGGCTGTTGCCGGAACTTCCGGTCAAGCCATAAAACAGAACCAGGACGGAGTGCGGCGCCACCAAACACGCAAACGCGACACCGAAGCCGAGTCGTTCCCGGCCACCGTCTGACGGGACGGCGGACGCTGCTGAAATAAACTTGCCCACGGGCAAAGACATGCTACCTGGGCTCCTGCCCGACAATGTGGATTCCCGTAGTGATCAGCCTCTGACGGATGCCCGGTTCATCAACAGACCACCTGCTCGGCCGTCCGCGAAACGATTCTGCCAAATACTGTTAGCCTGGTGCAACCGACTCGCAATAGCTGTTTCATTTACCAGATATGCGGCAATGTCTCGCAGGAAATAACACCGGGTGACGGCGGCTGAAGCAGCGAATATAACGAGCATCGCCGCCGGCGATAGACCGCAGGATTGCCGGCCCGGCGCCGTTTGACATAGCGACAAACCGCGGCGTCTTGCCCCCCTTTCGAGGAACGGCCTTGCCGGCGCAATACAACCCAGAGGTTCGGATGAAGAGCGTTCTGATCACCGGCGGTGCCGGCTTCATCGGCCAGAACCTGGTTCACGCATGGCGCGCGGCGTGCCCGGCCGACCGGCTGGTCATCCTCGATGCGATGACCTATGCCGCCAATCTCCGCAGCCTTGATCCGCTGATCGCCGACCGCAGCATCCAGTTCGTCAAGGGCGACATCGGGGATGCGGCGTTGATACGGCGGCTGTTCGAGGAACACAAATTCACCCGCGTCGCCCACCTTGCCGCGGAGTCGCATGTCGACCGCTCGATCGCCGATCCCGAGGCATTCCTGCGGACCAACGTGCTCGGAACCTTCACGCTGCTCAGGGCCGCGCTCGACGCGTGGCGTTCGGCCGGGACGCTCGACCACAGCCGCTTTCTCCATGTCTCGACCGACGAGGTCTATGGTTCGCTGCAAATGACCGACCCCGCGTTTTCGGAATCGGCGCCGTACCGCCCCAACTCGCCTTACGCCGCGAGCAAGGCGGCCGGCGACCACATGGTGCGCGCCTATGTCGAGACCTATCGCCTGCCGGCGCTGATCACCAACTGCTCGAACAATTACGGTTCCTATCAGCATCCGGAAAAACTGATCCCGTTGATGATCCTCCATGCGCTGGAGGGCAAGTCGCTGCCGATTTACGGCGACGGCTCGAACGTCCGCGACTGGCTCCACGTATCCGATCACTGCGCGGCGCTGATGGCCGTGATCGAGCGCGGTCGCATCGGGGAAACCTATAATGTCGGCGGCGGCAACGAGCGCAACAACCGGGAGGTCGTCGGACTGATCTGCGATACGCTCGACCGCGCGTTTGCCGCCGATGCCGGCCTCGCCTCGCGATTTCCGTCATGTCCCGCGGCTTCCGGCAATTCCTGCCGCACGCTGATCGGCTTTGTGACGGACCGGCCGGGCCACGACCGCCGCTATGCCATTGACGCGGCGAAACTGGCTGGCGAACTCGGCAACCGGTGCAGCGTCGATTTCGATGACGGCCTCGGGCACACCGTCAAATGGTATCTCGAGCACGAGGATTGGTGGCGTGAGATGACCAGCGGCGCCTACAAGGCCTGGATCGACAGGAATTACGGTTTCAGGATCGCGGTCTAGATGACCATGCGTATCCTCGTCCTCAATGCGGACTATCTGCGCTTTCTGGCCTGGCTCTATCGCAGCCATCCCGGGCTCGAAACCGCTTCGTATGCCGCACAGATGGCGGCACGAAACGCCAGCCTGTTCGGCGTCGCGGATTTCTATTCCAGGAATTTTGCCGCCCTGGGCCACCCCGCGGCCGAGATTCACATCAACAATCCATGGCTGCAGTCGGCCTGGGCACGCGAGCATGGCCTATCGGTGGAAGTGGCGCTGCCGCCGGGCGCGGACCCGCGCCGTGGCGCGCCGGCCTGGCTGCAGCGCGCCGCCGCGCCCTTCAAGCCGCTGCTGCGACCGCTGGCCCGCAAGCTCGGACTGAGTCCCGGGCTCGACGCGGACGCCGTCAATATCCTGCTCGCCCAGATCGAGGATTTCAGGCCTGACCTGATATTGAACCAGAACGTCTTTCAGGTCGATGCCGGCCTGGCGCGACGCATCAAAGCCATTGGCAACCCGATCCTGATCGGTCAGGTCGGAATCGAGCCGCCGCGCAGCGCGGACTGGAGCGCCTATGACCTGATGCTCTCGCAACTGCCGAGAATCGTCGATCACTTTCGAAATGCGGGCGTCAGGGCGGAAGTCAATCATCTGGCATTCGAACCCGATATTCTCGACATGTTGCCTCGCGTTGCTGAACGCGATGTCGATATATCCTTCGTTGGCGCCGTTACCGAAGATCACAAGCAACGGATTGCGCTGCTTGAAGCGGTGGCGCAGGCGTATGATTTGAAACTCTGGGGAAGCCGGCCCGATACCTTGCCCAACTCATCGCCATTGCATCGCTGCTATCAGGGCGAGGTATGGGGTGTCGACATGTATCAGGTATTGCAGCGGTCGTGCATTACGTTGAACTCGCATATCGATCTGGCGGGCAACGAAGCGGGCAATGCCCGGCTATTCGAGGCGACGGGAGTGGGCACGTTTCTGCTCACCGACTTCAAGGATAACCTGCACACACTGTTCGAGCCAGAACGTGACGTGGCGGTCTGGCGCTCGATTGACGATTGCCTCGCCAAGATCGGGCGCTATCTGCGGGACGATTCGGGCCGCGAGGCCATCGCTGGCGCCGGTCAAAAAAAGACGATATCAGCACATGCCTACCGAGCCCGCGCACAGGAAATCCTGCAACTTGCGGCGAGTCTTTGACGCAGGTCCTGCACCAGGCAGAGCGGGTCCACCACCCTTGACGTTACAGGCCAAAATGGTCAGATTGCCCATCAATTTCGGCCCTACGCGGTTGAATCTCCTCAACAATAACGGACCCTCCATGCAAGGCGCTGAGCATTGCCGAATTGGTTGCAATCGTTGTTCGCGCAATGTTCCACGAGGTTGGATCGGTCGCGGCAACCAGGGGAGCGCGTGCCTTTCAGGATCAGCCCGCGCAATTTCCGGCCGGCCTGCTTTTGGGCGACGCAAAAAATAGTCCACAGACCGCGTGAGGGTACGTCGCCACCTCCATACAACTCGTGTCGACGCAAACATGGCAAGAGTCCGGCCGGCAGTGGCTGCCGAAGCCAGCCGAGTGTAAAGCCGCTAAAAAGTAACGGAACCCACTATGTTCATTTCAAAGTGCCGCATGTGCTCGGGGTCGAGCTTCTACAAGTTTCTCGATCTGGGGAAGACACCGCCGGCCGACCAATTCCTGTTCGCCGAGCAGCTGAAGGGACCCGAGGAATCATATCCCCTCGAGGTAGTGGTCTGCGAGACCTGTAGCCTGGTGCAACTCAATTACGTCGTCCCGCCCGAAGTCCTGTACTGCAACGACTATCCTTACGAATCCTCGACGACCAACGCCGGGCGCAGCCACTGGAATGAATTCGCCGAAACCACCGTTCGGCTGCTGGCGCTGACGAACGAGGATCTTGTTATTGACGTCGGCAGTAATGTCGGCGTCTTGCTGCAGATGTTCCGCAATCACGGAACGAGCGTCCTCGGGGTCGATCCAGCCGCCAATATCGCCGAGATCGCCAACAAGAACGGCGTCGAAACGCTCCCCGTCTTTTTCAATTCGGAAGCCGCTCGCGGCATTGTCGCCAGCAAGGGCCACGCTTCGGTGATCACCGGCACCAATGTGTTCGCGCACATCGACGACCTGCACGACTTCATGCGGGCGACGGATATTCTGCTTAACGAACGTGGCGTTCTGATTGTCGAGGCGCCGTACTTCCTTGAACTGCTGCAGAACGTCGAATACGACACGATCTATCACGAGCACCTGTCGTACCTGTCGCTCAAGCCGATGAAGCGCTTCTTCGAGAGCTTCAACATGGAAGTCTTCGATGTTCAGCGCCGCGACATTCACGGCGGATCGTTCCGTGTGTTCGTGCGCCGGCGCGGGGTCTCCGAGCGGCCGGTTTCGAGCGTCGTAACGGAACTGCTAGCGGCGGAAGAGTACGCCAAGGCGTATGATCACGCCACGCTGGACAAGTTCGCCCGCGATGTTGCCCAGAATCGCACGGCTCTCCGGCGGTTGTTGCTCGATCTCAAGCGCAGCGGCAAGAGCATCGTCGGCGTGAGCGCGCCGGCCAAGGGCATGACACTCCTCAACTATTGCGGCATCGGGACCGACATTCTCGATTTCGTGGCCGAAAAATCGAAACTGAAAATCGGGCGCTTCACGCCTGGCGGCCATATACCGGTGGTCTCGGACGATGTACTGCTTGAGCGTCAGCCCGACTATGCGCTACTGCTCGCATGGAATTTCGCCGAAGAGATCATGAACAATCTCAAGAAATTCTCCGACCGGGGCGGAAAGTTCATCATCCCGATCCCAAATCCGAAAATCGTCGGCTGAGAACAGTCGGCGTCCGCACACGACAGATTCGTCATCGCATGCCTGGGGAGTTTCAATGAAGGTTGAGAAGATCAAGCCGGCATTCGCCGATGCCCGCGGAGAGATCATCGACGTCCTCAAGCAGAACGTCGTGCATTACGTCACGTTGATCAAATCTGCGAAAGGCGCGGTACGCGCCAACCACTACCACAAAGAGACGTTTCAGTGGGTCTACATGCTCGAAGGCCGCATGCGGGTGGTCGCGCGGATGCCGGGAGAGGACCCGACCGAGGTGGTGCTCGAGCCCGGCGACCTCATCGTCAACGTGCCGCTCGAGCATCACGCCTTCGAGTCGCTCGACGACTCCTCGATGCTGGTACTGACCCAAGGCCCGCGCGGCGGCGAAAACTACGAAACCGACACGTTCCGGCTCGACGTTCCGCTAATTCCTCCTCGCATGTGAGTGATCCCATGATTCCCGTTTGCGAGCCCCTGATCGGCGACAACGTCGAACCTCTCGTGCGCGAATGCATAGAGACGGGCTGGATATCGTCGGAGGGAAGGTTCATTCGAGAGTTCGAAGACAAATGGGCGGCATATTGCGGCGCTTCTCACGGCGTGGCGGTCGCCAATGGCACCTGTGCCTTGCAGATCGCCATGACCGCGCTCGACCTCAAGCCCGGTTCGGAAGTTATTCTGCCGTCCTTCACGATCATTTCCTGTGCGATCGCAATCATCGAAGCCGGCTGCGTGCCGGTTCTGGTCGAGGTGGAGCGCGACACCTGGAACATGGATCCCGATCAGATCGAGGCCAAGATCACGCCACGCACGCGGGCGATCATGCCGGTGCATATGTTCGGGCACCCTGTCGACATGCGGCGCATCAAGGAAATTGCCGACAAGCATGACCTGCGGATTGTCGAGGATGCCGCCGAGTCGCACGGCGCGGAGATCGAAGGCACGCGGGTCGGTGGAATCGGCGATATGGGCTGCTTCAGCTTCTATGCCAACAAAATCATCACGACCGGTGAAGGCGGCATGGTGGTCACCAACAGCGCCCATTACGCCGAGCGGCTGCGGTCCCTGCGCAACCTGTGCTTCCGCCCCGATCGCCGCTTCCTGCACACCGAGATCGGCCACAACTACCGGATGACCAATATCCAGGCGGCCGTCGGCGTTGCGCAGGTCGCGCGGATCGAAGACCATGTCAATCGCAAGCGCGCGATAGCGAGCGCCTATCGGGAACGGCTGTCGGGCTTGCCGATTGACCTGCCGGTCGAGCGCAATTGGGCGAAGAACGTCTATTGGATGTACGGTCTCGTGCTGCACGACGAGATTCCGTTCGATGCGGTCGAGTTCGCCCGCCGGTTGCGCGCGCGCGGCGTGGATACCCGTCCCCTGTTCCTCGGCATGCACGAACAGCCCGCTCTGCACGACCGCAACCTTTTCAGGAATGAGCGCTATCCCATCACCGAGCGGCTGGCGCGTCGCGGGCTCTATCTGCCATCTGGATTGACGCTGACGATAGCGCAGATCGATGAAGTCAGCGAAGTCGTCCGCGATATTCTGGGGAAACCCACCGCATGACGGGCATTTTCGAGGCTGGTTACGCCGATAGTTACGATATCGTATACCGCGACAAGGACTATCCGCTCGAAGTCGAGGCGGTCCACCGTCTGTTCGAACGACACAAAACCGGCGCGATCAAAACCGTGCTCGATCTCGGATGCGGTACCGGCCGTCACGCAATCCTGCTGGCCAGGAGCGGTCTGGAGGTGGTCGGCGTCGATCAATCCGACGCCATGTTGAAGCGTGCGCGCGAACTGTCGCAGGAGAACGGAACCGGCCCTTCGCTGACATTCATCAAGGGAGATGTCCGCGATTTCGATGCCGGCAATACCTTCGATGCCGCGCTGATGATGTTCAACGTGCTGGGCTACATGACCAGCAACGACGACCTTCTTGCGGCGCTGCGATCGGTGCGCCGTCATGTGCGTGACGGCGGACTTTTCGTCTTCGACATCTGGTACGGCCCGGCGGTCGCGGCGCATCCGCCGACCGACCGAATCAAGCAATTCAAGCAGCCAGCCAGCGACATGATCCGTATTGCCACGGGCAAGATGTACCCTGAGGAAAATCGCTACGACGTGTCGATCCGGCTGATCACGATCGACAACGACGTCGTGAAAAGCGACACCGTCGAGTCGCATCCTGTTCGCTATTTCTTCCCGATGGAAATCGATCTCGCCTTGCGGCAGGCCGGCTTTCGAATGGCATCGATCCGGCAATTTCCGAACGTCGATGAGCGGCCGGATATGAATGCCTGGCCGGCGGTGGTCGTCGCGATCGCCGGTTAGGGGTTACAGATCGCATCAGAATCGGAATTTGCGGAGTCAAGATCGCGACGATTGTTGGAGGCCACTGGACCAGATTCAATCGCTGACGCCGGTCGGGCAAATACGATATGCAGTGCACAATGACCGTAACCGCGTACGGAAATTCCGGGACCTGACAGGGACCTTTGACGCAGTTTTTTTTGCAATCCAGAGCTGGCCCAATGACCTTGACGTCACAAAGCAAAATAGTCAGGTTGCCCGACTTAGCCTCCCATCTTGAAAACTGGACCGCGTATTCCGTAGCCAGAAAGGGCGCCGTCCCGTGAAACCGCTGCGCGTTGCCATCATGCTGGAGCAGCCCCTCGAAGTGGGTGGCGGGTTTCAGCAATCGCTCAACGACCTGCTGTGGTTCTGCGAATGGGCGAAATCGACGGATACCGAAGTCCGGGTATTTACGCCTCATGCGAAGAGCGTTTCGCTGCTGTTCGATTTCGGGATCAAGGCCGAGATTCTGAAAGTCGGCATCCTCGATCACGTGACGTTGCTGCTGAAATATTCCCGCGCTTTCGATCTGTTGCAGGCGGTTTTGCGCGTTCGCTCGTCCTACGAAAGGCGATTGATGTCGCGCGGCATCGATCTCGTCTATTTTACCACGCCTTCCAACTGGCATCTTCTGCTCTACAAGCTGCCGTTCATCATCACCATATTCGACGGCTGCCATCGCGATGCACCCGAATTCGACGAGGTGCGCGAGTTCGGCGAATTCGAACGGCGCGAAATGCTGTTCCGCAGCGCCAGCACCAAGGCTGTGCTGGTCGTCGTGAACGCCGAACCGCTGATTGACGCGCTGAGCCGCCGCTATGCGATGGAACCCGATCGCGCAGTATGCATTCCGCTTTCGGCTTCAACCTATGTCGGCAGGTCGATCGCCAACAGCGAGGCGGACGATGCTTCGGTGCTCCTGAAATACAAACTTGAGCCGGGCTATCTGTTTTACCCCGCCCAGTTCTGGCCCCACAAGAACCATGCCACCCTGTTGGCCGCCCTGGCGTTGCTGCGGGACCGGGGCCTCAAAAAGAGATTGGTGCTGTGCGGGTCGGATCGCGGAGCCCGTGGCCGCGTCGAAGCCCTGATCGCACAATATCAGCTTGCGGATCAGGTCAGCATTCTCGGCTTCGTTGACTCCGCCGAACTTGGCGCCCTCTATCGCGGCGCGCTGGCGCTGGTGATGCCAAGCTATTTCGGCCCGACCAACCTGCCGCCACTGGAAGCCTGGGCGGTCGGGACGCCTGTAATCTATCCCGAGGCTTTCAAGGCCCAGGCCGGCGATGCGGCAATCCTGTTCGATTACGATAATCCCCGGTCGCTCGCGGATGCGATCGTCAGCGTCGAGTCGGCCGAGACGCGCGCCCGGCTCCGTCTCGCTGGCACCGACCGGTTGAAATATTTTGCCGGGCAGATCGACGAGGGCCGCCGGCAATTCGCCCTCCGCCTGCAAAGACTCAAATATCGCCGTACGTCCTCGGCTGGCTGAAACCCGGTTCTGGTCGCCGAGCGCCCGCCGACGAACTGGCCAGCGGCATCCTGCTCGGCTCTGATGCGGCGGTTGCCACGTCGCATCAAAGCGGCGCAACTACGGTCCGCACATTCGGTCCGACATGTTGTCCAGCAATATCATTTCCCTAACGCGGGATCGCATCGATCAGTCTGGCGCGGAGGCTCTTGTTCGCAAGCGGACTCGCGATCGCCGCGACAACGATCAGCCAGAGCGTGCATTCGAATGCAAACCGTGTCAGCCCGGTCCCCGGCGCAACTGACCGGACGATGATTCCCAAGCCCCATCCACCCAGCGTCACGACGACCATCAGCAACCCCAGGAAAGCAACGTGCCGAACCGGCCGCTGCAGCGTCTGGCGCAGGATGACGACCGCCAGCAATCCGAATTGTACGAGCACATCGCTTGCGACAATCGCGATGGCGGTTCCCAGCGGCCCCATTGGCGGCGTCAGCACGATCGCCAGAACAAGGAAAACCGCCAGCTGCAACCCCTTGGTTCGCGCCAGCAACTTGCCGCGATTGCTGTAATTGGCCAATCCCATCGCCAGGATCGACGGCGCGATGACGGCGGTGCCGATCAGCAGCGTCATCGTCAGCACCGGATCGTAGGGGATCGATCCATGGGTCCACAGCGCGAAGAAATCCGGCCAGAACGGCAGCAGGCCGGAAATCACCACGCTCGCCAGCAGCGTCACGAACACCGACCCCCTGGCATACAGATTTTGCAGCCGTTCCCTGGCGCCGACGGCATGATCGTGACCGAGTTCGGCGGCCAGCGGCAGCGTCGCCTGGAGGCACAGCGCGCGCAGCAGCCCGGCAACGACCCGGGTCAGGCCCCACTGCGCCACGGCGACGCGGTCGACGACCAAAGCGCTGACCAGCAGCACCGGCAAGTTCAGCAACACGATCTCGGTACCGCCGGCGATGGCAAAGGGAAAAGCCCGGCGAAATTGGCCCGCGATCCAGCGCCACGATTGTCGCGCGCGCGCCCCGCGGAGGAACGGAAACAGCCGGCGCGCGTCGATCGCGACGATATAAAGCTGGACCAGAAGCTGAGTTGCCGCATAGGCAACGGCGACCGCCAGCAGGCTTGCCGTCGTGACCACGGTAACCAGCTGCACAAGCTGCACGATCAGCATCGCCCCGCACTGCAGCCACACGGCACGGCCGTAGAAGCCCCGCGCGCGATACAGCCCTGCCGCGAGATTGGAAGGCAGCGCCAGCAGCGCGCCGGCGATCATGACGATGAAGGCCTCGTCGAAATTCGGTGTCGCCTGAAATCCCAGCAGTTCCGAAGGGCGCAGGAACTGCGTTCCGACCAACCCGAGAACGAGCAGCAGGGTCGTCAGGCCGAAATAGACCCGCAGCATCGCGGCGTAGTAGCGGGCGGTGCGACCATCGCCGTCAATGGTCGATCTGAACGAGAGAAATCGGTTGAGAGTGCGGAATTGCAGGCCGGCATCTGCGACGAGAACGAGGTTGGCCGCCGCATAGATGGCAAGCCACGCCGCCAGCACGTCGCTGGTCCAGAAATACAGAAACACCGGGATCAGCGCGACCTGCTGCGTAATCCCGAGTCCCAACTGAACAAGATTCGCAGACCAGCCTTCGACAAGCCTTCGTGCACGGCCCGAAACGCTCACCAAGGCCTCCCCATCATCGCGTCCATCAGCGGAACCTTGATCAAGGCCACAATCTCTCACTGGTCGCAAGCATGCTGCCGGGCCGCCGCCGCTCGATATGACTTGAGGTGCCTTGGCAGGAAGGCGCCGACGTCCAGCGAAGGTCAGAGCCCGTCGGACTCGCCTTTCTTCGGCGTAGGTCGCGGCACAAAGGGCGCCTAGCTGGTACCGACGCCGCCGGGGCCCATCGCCGTAGTGCCGGGAGCACGGGCATTGCTTCCCCGTTCTTGAGTCCGAGAATCTCGGTCCAGTCGGCCTTCTCTGCCCGGAACGAATTGTGAACAAACCAGGCCGCGATCGCCGATTTTCACTTTCGCGAGCTATACCTCAGCGCGGTGTGAGCGAAAGCGAAATGGTCCCATGCTCGAACTGCCGTGACGTTGGTTCGATTTGAGGCTACTGATTTCACGAGCCTACCGGAGTTCCTGAATGCCTTCTCCCCGCGCCTCGCAGGCCCTGTCCCGCTTCACCGTGCTCGATCTCACCCGCGTCCGCTCCGGGCCGACCTGCGTCCGGCAGCTGGCCGACTGGGGCGCCAACGTCATCAAGATCGATGCGCTATTGGAGGATGCTGGCGGCGAACAGCCGGGCGGCCCGCGCGGCGGTTCCGACTTCCAGAACCTGCACCGCAACAAGCGGGCGATGACGCTGAACCTGAAGGACGCCAGGGGTCTCGACGTGTTCAAGCGGCTGGCCGCAAAGGCCGACGTGATCGTCGAGAACTTCCGACCCGACGTGAAGGCAAAACTCGGTATCGACTACGAGAGCCTGCGCCAGATCAATCCACGCCTCGTCTATGGCAGCATCTCCGGCTTCGGCCAGGACGGTCCCTATCACAAGCGTCCCGGCTTCGATCAGATCGCGCAGGGCATGGGCGGGCTGATGTCGATCACCGGCGCGCCAGGCGAAGGCCCGATGCGGGTCGGCATTCCCGTGGCGGACCTCACCGCCGGACTGTTCTGCGCCACCGGCATCCTGACCGCGCTGCTCGAGCGCGAGGTATCCGGCGAGGGCCAGTGGGTTCAGACATCGCTCCTGCAGGCGCAGATCTTCATGCTTGATTTCCAGGCCGCGCGCTGGCTGATGGAAAAGGAAGTCGCCAAACAGGCCGGCAACAACCATCCGACCAGCATTCCGACCGGGGTGTTCAAGACCTCCGACGGCTACATCAATATCGCCACCACGGGCGGACGGATCTGGGAGCGTTGCGCGCAGGCGATCGGCGCGCCCGAGCTTCTCAGCAATCCGGACTACGCCACGGCACCGGCGCGTTCGAAGAACCGCGACGCACTGAATGCGCTGATCGGAAAACTCACCGAGAAGAAGTCCACCGACACCTGGGTCAGCGAACTCAATGCCGCCGGCGTGCCCTGCGGCCCGATCTATTCGATCGACCAGATGTTCGAGGACGACCAGGTCAAGCATCTCGGCATCGCCCAGGACGTGCCCAACGCCGAAAACCGTCACATCCGTCTGGTCGGCCAGCCGGTCACGCTGTCGCGCACCCCGAGCACGATGGTAGCGCGGCCGCCGGAATTCGGCGAGCAAACCGACGAGGTGCTGGCCGAGTTCGGTTTCGCAGCGGGCGAGATCGCGGAATTACGGCAGGCGAAGGTGGTTTAAGAGGCTTATGCTTTCGCTTCGCTGAGCTATTTGCCCTGCCAGTTCGGCGTGCGCTTGTTGAGGAAGGCATCCATGCCCTCGCGGAAATCCTCGCTCATATAGGCGCGCAGGATCAGGTCCCGGCCTTCCTCGCGCGACAGGGTGCGGCGGAGGCGAAGCACCGCTTCCTTGGCGGTTTCCATCGTGATCGGCGCGTGACCGGCAATCAGCTTGGCGGTTTCAGCGGCGCGGCGCTGCAGCGTCGCAACGTCAGGCACCACCTCGTTGAGCAGACCGAGCGCCAGCGCTTCGGGTGCCTCGATCAACCGCGCTGTAAAGATCAGGTCCTTGGTCCGCGCCGGCCCGACCAGCGCGACGACCCGGCTGATATTGGACATCGACAGGCAATTGCCGAGCGTGCGCGCGATCGGAAAGCCGATCCGCGTCGAGGCGGTGCCGATCCGGATGTCGCAGCAGGCGGCTATACCCGCCCCGCCGCCGGTGCAGGCGCCGGCGATCGCCGCAATGGTCGGCACCCGGACTTTTTCCGGCGCGCCCAGCACGCGATCGATTCGCTCCTCGTATTCGAGCGCATCCTCCGCGGTCTTGAAGGCGCGGAATTGCGAAATATCGG
>JBDRNF010000010.1:0-64870 GCA_043811435.1 Pseudomonadota bacterium | reverse complement strand
GCTGTTCCCGATGTTCGTGATCTTCTACGTTTCGGCGCTGGCGGAGACCAACCGTCCGCCGTTCGACCTGGTGGAAGCCGAATCCGAGCTGGTGGCGGGATTCATGGTCGAATACGGCTCGACGCCGTATCTGCTGTTCATGCTGGGCGAGTACGTTGCGATCACCACGATGTGCGCGCTGGCGACCATCATGTTCCTCGGCGGCTGGCTGCCGCCGATCGACGTGGTGCCGTTCACCTGGGTACCGGGCGTGATCTGGTTCACGCTCAAGGTATTTTTCATGTTCTTCCTGATTGCGATGGCGAAGGCGATCGTGCCGCGCTACCGCTACGATCAATTGATGCGGCTCGGCTGGAAGGTGTTCCTGCCGCTGTCGCTGGCGATGGTGGTGATTGTCGCCGGCGTGCTGCACTTCGCGGGGATCGCTCCGCAATGAGGTCGCTATGAGTGTCAACATCAACGCCACAGCCCGCTCGCTCCTGCTTACGGAATTCGTCTCGGCGTTCTTTCTCGCCATGCGCTATTTCTTCAAGCCGAAGCCGACGCTGAACTATCCATTCGAGAAGGGGCCGATCTCGCCGCGCTTCCGCGGCGAGCATGCGCTGCGCCGCTATCCCAATGGCGAGGAACGCTGCATCGCCTGCAAGCTGTGCGAGGCGATCTGTCCGGCGCAGGCGATCACCATCGAGGCCGGTCCGCGCCGCAACGACGGCACCCGCCGCACCGTGCGCTACGACATCGACATGGTGAAATGCATCTATTGCGGATTGTGCCAGGAGGCCTGTCCGGTCGATGCGATCGTCGAGGGACCGAACTTCGAATTCGCGACCGAGACCCGCGAGGAACTCTATTATGACAAGGCGAAATTGCTCGCCAATGGCGACCGCTGGGAGCGCGAGATTGCGAAATCCATCGAACTCGATTCGCCGTACCGGTGAGGTGAGGGCATGATCCTTCCAGCCCTGTTCTTCTATCTGTTCGCCGGCGTCTGTGTCGCCTCGGCGGTGATGGTGATTGTGTCGCGCAATCCCGTGCACTCCGTGCTGTTCCTGATCCTGGCCTTCGTCAACGCCTCCGGCCTGTTCATCCTGATGGGCGCCGAATTCCTGGGAATGATCCTGGTCGTGGTCTATGTCGGCGCGGTCGCGGTGCTGTTCCTGTTCGTGATCATGATGCTCGACGTCGATTTCACCGAGCTGCGCGAGGGATTTCTGGAATACCTGCCGTTCGGCCTCGTGATCGGCGCGATCTTCCTCGCCGAGCTGCTGCTGGTCGGCGGCGGCTGGGTCATCAATCCCGATATCGCCAAATCGGCTACGTCGACGATCCCCGCCAACGTCAGCAACACCGAGGCGCTCGGGCTCGTGCTCTACACCACGTACATTCACTACTTCCAGATCGCCGGCATGGTGCTGCTGGTGGCGATGATCGGCGCTATCGTGCTGACGCTGCGCCACAAGGTCAGCGTCAAGCGCCAGGATATCAACGTGCAGAATGCGCGCACGCCCGAGCTCGCGATGAGCGTGCGCACGGTGGCGTCGGGGCAGGGCCTGCAGGACGCGGACGCGCCGGAGTGGGTGAAATGACCATCGGTCTCGGACATTATCTTTCGGTCGGCGCGATCCTGTTCACGCTCGGGATCCTCGGCATCTTTCTCAACCGCAAGAACATCATCGTCATCCTGATGTCGATCGAGCTGATCCTGCTCGCGGTCAATATCAACCTGGTGGCGTTCTCCACTTTCCTCGGCGACATCGTCGGGCAGGTGTTTGCGCTGCTGGTGCTTACGGTCGCCGCGGCCGAGGCGGCGATCGGCCTCGCGGTGCTGGTGGTCTACTTCCGCAATCGCGGTTCGATTGCGGTCGAAGACGTCAATCTGATGAAGGGCTAGGCATGATCCGGAAAGAAAAGATCATGCGCAACAAGGCGACCACATGATCCAGGCAATCGTCTTTCTGCCGTTGATCGGCGCGATTCTCGCGGGCCTGATCGCCATCTTCGGTGCGCATGCGCGCAACCCGAGCGGCGATGCGGTCGAGCATCACGATGACGGCCATGGTCATGGCGCCCACGCGTCGGACGCCCACGACAATCACGGTCATGACGATCACGGTCATGATGACCATGGTCATGACGACCACCATGCGGCCGAACCGCCGGCGGCGGGCTCGCGCGCGGCTGAATTGATCACGACCGGATTGCTGCTGGTGTCGGCCGCGCTGTCCTGGGTCGCCCTGGTCGACGTCGGCTTCATGAAAAACGACGCGCGGATCGCGCTGTTCACCTGGATCAATTCCGGCGACCTGCAGATCGCGTGGGCGCTGCGGGTCGATACCCTGACCGCCGTAATGCTGGTGGTGGTCAACACCGTATCGTCGCTCGTGCATCTCTATTCCATCGGCTACATGGATGAGGATCCGCACCGCCCGCGGTTCTTTGCCTATCTCTCGCTGTTCACCTTCGCGATGCTTATGCTGGTGACCTCCGACAATCTGGTGCAGCTGTTCTTCGGCTGGGAGGGCGTCGGCCTCGCGAGCTATCTGCTGATCGGATTCTGGTACCAGAAGCCGTCGGCCAACGCCGCCGCCATCAAGGCCTTCGTGGTCAACCGGGTCGGCGATTTCGGCTTTGCGCTCGGCATCTTCGCGATCTTCATGATGATCGGCTCGACCGATTTCGAGACCATCTTCGCCGGCGCGCAGGGGCTGACCGGCAAGTCCATCGATTTCTTCGGCTGGCAGGCCGACGCGCTGACGCTGATCTGCCTGCTGCTGTTCATGGGCGCGATGGGCAAATCCGCCCAGTTCCTGCTGCACACTTGGCTGCCGGACGCCATGGAAGGCCCGACGCCGGTCTCGGCGCTGATCCACGCCGCGACCATGGTCACCGCGGGCGTCTTCATGGTGGCGCGGCTGTCGCCGCTGTTCGAGCTTGCGCCGAACGCGCAGGCCGCGGTGATGTTCTTCGGCGCCACCACCGCGTTCTTCGCCGCGACCGTCGGCCTCGTGCAGAACGACATCAAGCGCATCGTGGCGTATTCGACCTGCTCGCAGCTCGGCTACATGTTCGTGGCGATGGGGGCGGGGGCCTATTCGGTCGGCATGTTCCATCTGTTCACGCACGCCTTCTTCAAGGCGCTGTTGTTCCTGGGCTCCGGCTCGGTGATCTATGCGATGCATCACGAGCAGGACATCCGCAACATGGGCGGATTGAAGGACAAGATTCCCTTCACCTACATCGTGATGGTGATCGGTACCCTGGCGCTGACCGGCTTTCCGCTCACGGCCGGCTATTTCTCCAAGGACGCGATCATCGAATCCGCGTTCGTCTCGCACAATCCGTTCGCGTTCTACGGCTTCCTGATGACGGTGATCGCGGCGGGGCTGACCTCGTTCTATTCATGGCGCCTGATCTTCAAGACCTTCCACGGCGAGCCGCACGATCGGAAGCATTACGAGGCCGCGCACGAGGCGCCGTTGTGGATGCTGGTCCCGATCGGCATTCTCGCCGCCGGATCGATCCTGGCCGGCTTCCCGTTCAAGGAGCTGTTCGCCGGCCACGGCGTGGCGGAGTTCTTCCGCGAGTCGCTGAAGATGCATCCCGGGATCATCGACGAGATACACCACGTCCCGCAGGCCATTGCGCTGCTGCCGACGGTCATGATGGCCTTGGGCTTCGTGGTCTCGTGGCTGTTCTATATCCGGCGGCCCTATTTGCCGGTGGAACTCGCGAACCAGCACCAGATGCTCTATCGGTTCCTGCTCAACAAATGGTACTTCGACGAGCTCTACGATGTCATCTTCGTCCGGCCGACCAAGTGGCTCGGCCGCTTCCTGTGGAAGAAGGGCGACGGCTACGTCATTGACGGATTTGGCCCCGACGGCATCTCGGCGCGGGTGCTCGATGTCACCCGCAACGTGGTGAAGATCCAGACCGGCTACCTCTATCACTATGCGTTCGCGATGCTGATCGGGGTCGCCGGATTGATCACCTGGTTCATGTTCGGCGCGGGGGCGCATTGATGACTACCTGGCCCATCCTTTCGGTCGTCACCTTCCTGCCGGTGGTCGGCGCGCTGCTGATCTATCTCAGCCGCGGCGACGACGAAGCCGCGCGGCGCAACGCGCGCTGGATCGCGCTGTGGACCACGCTGATCACCTTCGCGGTGTCGCTGATCCTGGTATGGCGCTTCGACGCCGCGCAGCCGGACTTCCAGTTCGTCGAGAAGGCGCAGTGGCTCGCCAGCGGCATCGCCTATCACATGGGCGTCGACGGCATTTCGCTGCCGTTCGTGATCCTGACCACCGCCCTGATGCCGGTCTGCATCATCGCGAGCTGGAAATCGATCACCCAGCGGGTCGGCGAATACATGATGGCGTTCCTGCTGCTGGAAACGCTGATGATCGGCACCTTCTCGGCGCTCGATCTCGTGCTGTTCTATCTGTTCTTCGAAGGCGGCCTGATTCCGATGTTCCTGATCATCGGGGTGTGGGGCGGCCCGCGCCGGGTCTACGCCTCCTTCAAGTTCTTCCTCTATACGCTGCTCGGCTCGGTCCTGATGCTGCTGGCGATCATGGCGCTGTACTGGAACGCCGGCACCACCGACATTCCGACCCTGATGCACACCGCCGTGCCGCGCAATCTGCAGACCTGGGCGTGGCTGGCGTTCTTCGCTTCCTTCGCGGTGAAGATGCCGATGTGGCCGGTGCATACCTGGCTGCCCGATGCGCATGTCGAGGCGCCGACCGCGGGGTCGGTGGTGCTGGCTGCGATCCTGTTGAAGATGGGCGGCTACGGCTTCCTGCGCTTCTCGCTGCCGATGTTCCCGCTGGCCTCGCATGATTTCGCGCCGCTGATCTTCGGGATGTCGGTCATCGCCATCATCTACACCTCGCTGGTGGCGTTGATGCAGGAAGACATCAAGAAGCTGATCGCCTATTCGTCGGTCGCCCATATGGGCTTCGTCACCATGGGCATTTTCGCCGGCACCACCCAGGGCGTCGCCGGCGGCGTGTTCCAGATGGTGTCGCACGGCATCGTTTCGGGCGCGCTGTTCCTCTGCGTCGGCATCGTCTACGACCGCATGCATACCCGCGAGATCGCGGCCTATGGCGGCCTGGTCAACCGGATGCCGCTCTACGCCGTCGTGTTCATGGTGTTCACCATGGCCAATGTCGGCTTGCCCGGCACGTCCGGATTCGTCGGCGAGTTCCTGACGCTGATCGGCACCTTCAAGGTCTCGATCCCGACCGCGACGGCAGCGACGCTCGGCGTGATCCTGTCGGCGGCCTATGCGCTGTGGCTCTACCGCAAGGTCGTGTTCGGAAAACTGACGAAACCGTCGCTGGCCAGCATCAAGGATCTCACGTTGCGCGAGAGCATGACGCTGCTGCCGCTGGTATTTCTCACCATCCTGTTCGGGGTCTATCCGAAGCCGGTGCTCGATATGTCGGCGGCCTCCGTGCAGCAACTCGTCAACAACTACAACACCGCGATCACTGCCGTGAAGGCAGCCGCGCTGCTGCATTAGCAGCGGCAGGTCAGGACAACGCCATGAGTTTTGAAACTGCAGGATATCAGTTGCTGCCCGTGCTGCCGGAGCTGGTGCTGGCGGTCGGCGCCATGGCGCTGTTGATGCTGGGGGCCTATGGCAAGGAGACGACCAGGCTCGTCACCGGCCTTGCCGTTGCTCTTTTGGTGGTCGTTGGCGCGCTGGAACTGATGCTGCCGGCCGGCAAGCTGACCACCTTCGGCGGCAGCTTCATCGTCGACGATTTCGCCCGCTTCCTGAAGGTCCTGGCGCTGATCGGCTCGGCGGCGACGCTGATCCTGTCGGCGGAGTTTTTGGCCGATCCGTCGCGGCGCATCTTCGAATATGCGATCCTGGTGCTGCTCTCGACGCTCGGCATGATGGTTCTGATCTCGGCCGGCGACCTGATCATGCTCTATCTCGGCCTCGAGCTGATGAGCCTCGCGCTCTACGTGGTCGCCGCCAGCAATCGCGACAACGCCAAGTCCACCGAAGCCGGCCTTAAGTACTTCGTGCTCGGCGCGCTGTCGTCGGGCATGCTGCTGTACGGCGCCTCGCTGATCTACGGTTTCACCGGCACCGTCAGCTTTGCCGGGATCGCCGCCGCCGCCACCACCGGCAGCATCGGCATCGTGTTTGGCCTCGTGTTCCTGCTGGCCGGGCTTTGCTTCAAGGTTTCCGCGGTGCCGTTCCACATGTGGACGCCCGACGTCTATGAGGGCGCGCCGACGCCGGTCACCGCGTTCTTCGCCTCCGCACCGAAGGTCGCGGCATTGGCAGTGTTCACCCGCGTGGCGCTGACCGCCTTTCCGGGCATCGTCTCGGAGTGGCAGCAGATCGTGGTGTTCGTGGCGATCGCCTCGATGGTGCTGGGATCGTTTGCCGCCATCGGTCAGACCAACATCAAGCGCCTGATGGCCTATTCGTCGATCGGCCATATGGGGTTTGCGCTGGTCGGGCTTGCCGCCGGCACGGTCGAGGGCGCGCAGGGCGTTCTGGTCTACATCTCGATCTACGTCGCGATGACGCTCGGTACCTTCGCCGTGATCCTGACCATGAAGCGCAATGGCCGGCACGTCGAAAGCATCAGCGATTTCGCGGGCCTGTCGCGCACCAATCCGCTGCTGGCGTTCTTCTTCGCGATGCTGCTGTTCTCGCTGGCGGGCATTCCGCCGCTGGCGGGGTTCTTCGGCAAATTCTACGTGTTCGTGGCGGCGATCAAGGCCGGGCTGTTTACGCTCGCCGTGGTCGGCGTGGTCGCCAGCGTGGTCGGCGCCTATTACTATCTCACCATCATCAAGGTGATGTATTTCGACGAGCCGCTGACCAAACTCGACCCGATGCGGATGGAACTGCGCACGGTGCTGGCGGTCGCGGGGCTCTTCAACATCTTCTTCTTCGTCTATCCGGGGCCGCTGGTCAGCGTGGCGACGTCGGCCGCGAAGTCGCTCTTTTAGATGGCATTCAAGCTCGGTCCGCGGGCCATTTCGGCGGGCTACCGGCTCGCCGCGTTCGATTCCGTCGGCTCGACCAATACGGAAGCCATGGCGCGGGCGCGCGAGGGCGAGTATGGTCCGATGTGGTTCGTGACGTCGGAGCAGACGGCTGGGCGCGGACGACGCAATCGCCCCTGGATCGCTCCGCGTGGCAATCTTGCGAGCAGCATCCTTGAAGTGATCGAAGTGGCGCCCACGGTTGCGGCGACGCTGGGTTTTGCCGCAGGACTTGCCATCGAGACGGCACTGCAAAAAGTAAGCATCGAAGCATCGCTGAGGTCGGCGGGATCGGAACATATGAAGTTTTCGCTGAAATGGCCCAACGACGTCCTGGCCGGGGGAAAGAAGCTCGTCGGCATCGGGTTGGAAGCGGAGGCTGTCGCGGGTGATCGGCTGGCCGTGGTGGTCGGTATCGGCACCAACGTCGTGGCAGCACCTGAGGGCACGCCGACGCCGGCGACTTCGCTGGCGGCAATCGGCGTCCATGTCGGCGCCGAGGACCTGTTCGCCGAACTGTCGGATGCCTGGGCTGAAACCCGCGGCATCTGGGACAATGGCCGGGGCTTTGACGAAATCCGGCGGCTGTGGCTGGAGCGCGCGGCCGGGTTGGGCCAACCGGTCGCGGTCCGGGCAGGCGCCACCACCGTCGAGGGCATATTCGATACCATCGACGAACAGGGCTGCCTGATCATCCGCAAGGCGGATGGCCACCGGGTCCCGATATCGGCCGGCGACGTCCATTTCGGTTCGGCAGCGTCGGCGGGGGCGGTCTGATGTCGCGCCCGGATGAACTGACCTTTGCGCCGCTCGGCGGCGTCGGCGAAATCGGCATGAACCTGTCGATCTATGGCCTCGGCAACCGCCATCAGCGGTCCTGGCTGGCGGTTGATCTCGGCGTGTCCTTCGGCGACGAGGAGCATCTGCCGGGCATCGACCTGATCATGCCCGACATCCGCTTTCTGGAGAAAGAGCGCAAGAACCTGGTCGGCCTGGTGCTGACCCACGCCCATGAAGACCATTTCGGCGCCATCATGGATCTGTGGCCGAAGCTGAAATGCCCGATTTATGCAACCCAGTTCAGCGCCGCTCTGTTCGCGGCCAAATGCGCTTCCGAGCGCAATCCGCCGAAAATTCCGGTCACCGTGGTGCCGTCGGGCGGACGCATCGACATCGGCCCGTTCAGCGTCGAGTTCATTCCGGTAGCGCATTCGATTCCGGAGTCCCACGCGCTGGCGATCCACACTTCCGCCGGCACGGTGCTGCACACCGGCGACTGGAAGATCGACAAGACGCCGATCATCGGCGTGCCGACCGACGAGCGGCGCTTGCGCGAACTCGGCGATGCCGGCGTGCTGGCGCTGATCGGCGATTCCACCAATGCGGTGCGGGAAGGTCGCTCACCCTCCGAAATGGAAGTCGCCAGCAACATCACCGAACTGGTGAAGAACGCCAAGGGCCGGGTCGCGGTGACCACCTTTGCCTCCAACGTCGCGCGGCTGCGCGCCGTCGCCGATGCCGCCAAGGCCGCCGGACGCGAGGTCGTCGTGGTCGGCCGCGCCATGGAGCGCGTGGTGCAGGTGGCGCGCGAGACCGGCTATCTCGATGGCGTGCAGAATTTCCGCGGCGTCGATCTCTACGGCCATTTCCCGCCGGAAAAGGTGCTGGCGCTGTGTACCGGCAGCCAGGGCGAGCCGCGCGCGGCGCTGTCGCGCATCGCCAATGACGACCACCCGCAGGTCACCCTGAACAAGGGCGACTGCGTGATCTTTTCCTCGCGCACGATTCCCGGCAACGAGAAGGCGGTCGGCGGAATCATCAACGGGTTGATCACGCAGGGCATCGAGGTCATCACCGACCGCACCCATCTCGTCCACGTCTCCGGCCATCCGCGCCGCGACGAACTGCGCGACATGATTTCATGGGTACGCCCGCAACTGCTGATCCCTGTTCACGGCGAGGCGCTGCATCTGTTCGAGCATGCCAAGCTGGCGCGCGCCGCCGGCGTGCCGAAAGTGCTGATCTGCCGCAACGGCGACCTGGTGAAGCTGGGGCCGGGCGATTCCGGCGTGATCGAGCAACTGCCGTCCGGGCGGCTCTACAAGGACGGCGCGATTCTCGAGGATTCGAAGTCGCGCGCGGTGGTCGAGCGCAAGAAGCTGGCCTTTGCCGGCTGCGCCTTCGTCGCCTTCGCCGTGACCGACAAAGGCGAGCTGGCAGACGACCCCGAGGTCGAGCTGGTCGGCATTCCCGAGAAGAATACCGCCGGGGAGGAGATCGACGAGATCGTGTTCGACGTGGTGGTAACCACCGTGGAGGGGCTGCCGCGAGCCAAGCGGCGCGATCCCGATGCGATGGCGGAGTCGGTGCGGCGTGCGGTGCGCGCCGCGATCAGCCAGCATTGGGGCAAGAAGCCGCTGTGCTACGTTCACGTTCTGACGGTGTAGGCGCGCGTTCCGCAAAACCGGTTTTGCGGTTAGAACTCGCGCAAGGAACATAAGGCGGAGAAGTACCATGCTGGGCCGGCTCAATCATGTCGCGATCGCGGTCAAGGACGCCGAGAAGGCCGCCAAAATCTATGGTGCGGCGTTCGGGGCGGAGATTTCCGCTGCGGTGCCGCTGCCCGAGCACGGCGTCATCACCGTGTTCGTGACGCTGCCCAACACCAAGATCGAATTCATCCAGCCGCTCGGCGAGGCCTCGCCGATAGCAAAATTCATCGAGCGCAATGCCGACGGCGGCATCCATCATATCTGCTACGACGTGCCCGACATCATCGCGGCGCGCGACCGGCTGATCGGGGAGGGCGCTCGCGTGCTCGGCGATGGCGTGCCGAAGATCGGCGCGCACGGCAAGCCGGTGCTGTTCCTGCATCCGAAGGATTTTTCCGGCGCGCTCGTCGAAATCGAACAGAACTGAGATGGCCTATTCAATCTCGACCGCGCTGGCGATCTACTTCGTGTTGTGGTGGATCGTGCTGTTCGTGACGCTGCCATTCGGCGTCCGCAGCCAGCATGAAGACGGTGGCGGCCCGCCCGGCACCGACCCCGGCGCGCCGATCGCGACCAGGATGGGGCGCAAGCTGATCTGGACCACGTTGATCGCGGCGGTCGTCTACGGCATCGGCATGCTGGCCTATCGCGCCGGCTACCTGAACATCGAGCGGCTGTCGAACCTGATGGGGGTGTCGTTTTAGGTTGCGATCCAGCAGGGGCGTCCGACCATTCTCGGTCGTCATCCTCCGCGAAAGCGGGGGATCCAGTACGCCGCGGCTTCTCGGTCAATCGCAATCGTCTCTGGGATACTGGGTCGCCCGGTCAAACGCCGGGCGATGACAGCGGTGGATAGCTCCTCAATATTCCGCACAAATCTCGATGATGTTGTCCTCGGGGTCGCGAAAGAACGGCGTGCGGTGTGCGCCGGGTCCGGCTGGGTGAGGCTCCCGCTGAGACGCGCGCTACTCGCGCCAGCTCGATCGGAACCTTGGATGTCAGGCCTCGATTTGCGCCTGGCTCGCGGCGACGAGGCGATCGATGTCATCGAGCAATTTCCGCCACGCTGCGTCGATCTCGGGCGACCAATCGTTTCCGAGCAGCTCGCGCATCGTATCGGCGATCGCGCCGAAGAATTTTCCGAACAACTCGCGCGGCGTGCCAAAGGCGTCGTGCGACTGCACCTCGCATTCGATCATGCGATAGTGTCCCGACCGGTCGCCGGCGAAGTCCAGCATCGCATCGATGGCCAGCGCCAGCATCGAGCCCCTGACGAGTTCGCTTCCTTCGCTGCGGAACATCGCCCGCGCTTCCGGGTGTTCGCGGAACAGCCTGTCATAGACCAGCGGCGTCAGGTCCTCGCAACGCTCGGCGGCGAGTTCAAAACTGTGCTGGATCGAATTGGCCGGTGCCGTCATGCCCTGCCTCACGGTTCAGTTGCGTGAGCCGATCGTTCCCAACGTGTCGTGAAAGATCTCGAAAATCATCTCGAAAAAAAAAGAGCAGGGCGCGTGCCCTGCTCTAAAAATTGTGTCGACCCTATTTCCCCACAAAATTGGATTTGATCTTGTTTGACGGGGCGACGCTGCTTGTGCGCGTCAGGGCTCCTCCCGAGACTTGGACCACCAGACTTCAACCTTGCGGTCAGCCTGAGCCTGCACTGTTAGACCATCTTTTTCGTTTTGTCATCAATTTCAGCAACGATTGTTCAAAATTAGAGCAAACAGCGAAATGATTGGAATTTTGCCACTGACAGTTGCATCTATCTGTGGCAATTCGCGCCGCGGTAGGTGAGTAGGGGAAAAATTGCCGGGTCAGCCGGACCTGCACCATGCCGCAAATGTCGTCGGAGTTATGCCTGCGCTGACAATTCCGACCAGGATGATGGCAACCCCGATCCCCTTTCGCAGCCACGCCGAGGTGGCCCGGCTGCGGAGCAAGGGGAGTCCAAGGCCGGCGCCCACCAGCACCGGCAGGGTACCAAGGCCGAAACCGGACATCACCAGCGTACCGCCGAGCTCCGAACCGGAAAGCATCGCGTAGAAGAGCGCGGCGTAGACCATGGCGCAGGGAAGGAAGCCCCAGATCGCTCCGCTCAGGACAACCCGGGCTGTCGTCGGCAGCCGGGACGCGCTTGCGACCTTCTCCATGGTGCGGCTGACGGCTGACGCAACCTGGTAAAGCACCGCTGGAAGAGGCATGACCTCGAGCATTGAAAGCCCGATCCAGCCGAGCGCCGCGGCGGCGGCCCAGCGAAGAACCGCATGGGTAAACGAATGATCGAACGCGCCGAATACGCCTGATCCAACGGCGCCGACGATCGCGCCAGCGGTGACGTAGCCGGCGATACGCCCGGCGTTGATCAGCAATGTCGTTGCCAGGAGATCCAGAGCAGGGCGATCGGGATCGAGGTCGGCGGCGAAGTGCAGACTCGCCGCGATGCCTGAGCACATGCCGAAGCAGTGCAGGCTCGATGACAGCCCCAGCAGCAATCCCGCAACAAGCAGCGGTTGGTCGAAGTCGAACATCGGACGATCCATGGATAGGTCCGGATCATATCCAACGTCCACGCCGTCCATTCATTGCGCTACGTCAATTGCCTCGCAATCTCCATCAGGTTTCAAGGAGAAAAATCATCGCCTGATTCGTGCCGATCGCCAGCGAACCGAAAGCGCACGCGAACGGGATGGGATCGAGGTCGAGGAAATCGCCGCCGCTCGCGGCCAGCAGCATGCGTATACCGGCCACGTCCAGGTAATGAAAGGACCACAGGAAGAATGTGCCCAATACCGCTCCGGTCGCAAAGGGAATGACGATATGGGCGACCAGCAATCTTAAATTCGTGCGGTCCATCATCGGCTCCCGAAGGACAAGAGCCGGCGCAATTTAGCCCGCGTCGTCGTTTCCGGTTCCTGATAGTTTATGAGGCCGACGAATTGCCCGCTGCTGTTCATCATGTAGATCGTCGCGGTGTGGTCCATCGTGTACCCGCCGCCATCCAGGGGGACTCTGCGGGCATAGACGCGATAACCGGCCATGGCGGCCGATACGTTTTCCGGCGTTCCGGACAAGCCGGCGATGCGGGCGTCAAAGGATGAGAGATAGAGCGCGAGTTGCTGCGGCGTATCGCGTTCCGGATCGACGGTGACAAATACGACGTTCAACCGATCGGCCTCCGCGCCGAGTTCATTCAGCCTCGCCGTCAACTCAAACAGCGTCGTCGGACATACGTCAGGGCAGTTCGTGAACCCGAAGAAGATCAGCGTCGGCTTGCCCAGGTAGTCGCGCTCAGTGACGGACCTGCCATGGTGATCGACGAGCGCGAACGGCCCGCCGATTCCGGCCATTGCGGGCAATTTGCCTCCCTCGCGTTGAGTCAGCCAAGTCAAGCCAACCGCGCAGACGAGGATTGCAATGGCAAGGGTTGCTCCGATCCGTACGACCTTGAGGTAATTTGTAGCCATGGTTTGCGACCGTGTTCTGGTGTTGCGACCGCGCTCGCGCTGCGGCGACATGGACGGGAGGGACTCGCGTGGAATTTGCGCTCCACGCATGGCGGTGATGTCCCGAGGGACACGGCACACTTGCCGGATCAATCGAAGGCGGGATTTCGACCGTACGGGGCCGTAAAGCGCTTCAGGTGAAGCGCGGAGGCGCGCGGGGATTGATCGGCAAGAGCTCTGCCGGATCGAGCGCGCCTGGTGCGAGCCGTGGCTTCAGCGGCGATGAACGCGTCGATGCATATTCCGGTGTCGAAACAGGAATCGCGTCAGCTGTCGCAGCCAATCCCGGAACCATGCACAGGATACAGCATGCGTCGTGCCGGTGATCGGCCGGCGCGCCCGGAGCCTTGTCCTGGGCCGCTGGATTGTCCGACGACAGGCAAATGACGACGGACAGGCCGTCGAGCGGATTGGCTTTTCCATGGGCCTGCAGGGCGAGGCCGGGCAGCAGCGCCGAAACCAACAGGGCATAGATCGCGACAAGCGCGACATATGCCCTCCAGCATGGCTGCTGTCGATCTATCATTCCTCGAACCCAAAGAGCCGACGTAACGCTGCAATTGCAAACTATAGCGAGGATGGCTCACCCCGGCGAGAGCAATCGCTCCCTGGCGACGGATATCGACAGGGAGACAACCACGCAGGCAGGATAACTGTGGTGATCGTCCGTACTTCTTCTTCCCCTGGCGCCATCGTCCTTGCTCTGCATCAAACAGGTTTTGCATTCGGGGGCCTATGAGTCGACACAAGGCATTATTGTCGGAACTGGATCTCGACTCCGGACTCCGTGCGTGATTAGTTGGTTGCCTTGAAGAGGTGGTTTTGATGCGCCGGCGGTTGTGGAAATTTCTTCCCATCGTCCTGTTAGCTCTCGCGGTGCAGGTCCTTGCACCGATCGCGGCCTGCTGGGCGGCCGGCATCGCCGCCTCCGATCCTCTCCATGCGGCGCCGATCTGCTCGGGTGCCTCTGCTTTGGCGGCCGACCAGACCGGTCAGACCGGGCAGGGCACCCATGACGGCGCCTGCGCGATGTGCTGCCTGGCCCATGCGAGCGCGTCCCTCGCCACGCCCGAAGCCGCCGCCTTCGCAACGCCGTTGCGACAGGCCGCGCGCGTGGTGTGGCTCGACGCCACGCCCGACTGGCTCGGTTCCCGGGCCGGTTGGCACGCCCAGGCCCGCGCGCCTCCGTCCATTTCCTGACGACGAAACACTCCCGTGATCGGTGTGGCCGAGGCCATGCCGATCGGTGTCGTTGATCCGGCTGGCTTCTGCGCCAGCATCAGGAATCTCAAATGTCCGGTGCTCCCTCTATATCGAGCGCGTTCGCGCGCAGCTTCTTGCTGGCTTCCGCCGCCGCGATCGTCTCCGTTTCCGCTGCCGCTCAAACCGCCCCTCAAGCCGCCTTGCCGGCCATCACCGTCGACGCCCCGCAGCAAAAGCGCGCAGCGGCAGCCCCTCCGCCGCAGCGCAGCGGCGCGCGTGCAGCGCGGGTGGCGCGCGTCGGCACTCCCGCCGTGGCACCCGTCGCGGCCGATCAGGCGAGGGGACCCGCGCTCACGGTTCTCACCGTGCAGCAGGCGTTGCGCGACATTCAGCAGACACCCGGCGGGGTCGCCATCGTCCCCGCCGAGGCCTACCGGAATTCGACCGTGGCCAACACCATCAAGGATGTTCTGGACTACGTCCCGGGCGTGTTCGCGCAGCCCAAATGGGGCGACGACACCAGACTCTCGATCCGCGGCTCCGGCCTGTCGCGCAACTTCCATCTGCGCGGCGTCCAGCTCTATATGGACGGGATCCCGATCAACACCGCCGATGGCTATGGCGATTTCCAGGAAATCGACCCGACCGCCTACAAATATGTCGGCGTCTACAAGGGCGCTAATGCCCTGCAATTCGGCGCCAACTCGCTGGGCGGCGCCATCAACTTCGTGACGTCAACCGGCCGCGATCCGTTTCCGAACGGGGTGTCGGCCGATATGGGCGCATTCGGGTTCAAGCGGCTGCAAGCCAATGCCGGCGGCGCCAACGGTCCATGGGACGGCTTCGTCACCGCCTCGACGCAGGCTTCCGACGGCTTCAGGGATCACAGTCATGGGCATGCCACGCGCGTCAGCGGCAATGTCGGCTATCAATTCTCGCCTGATGTCGAGACGCGGTTTTACCTCAACGCCAATGAAGTGCGCCAGCGCATTCCCGGCACCGTCACCAAGGCTTCGGCGCTGAGCAATCCTCAGGCCGCCGCTCCTGCCAACGTCACCAACGACCAGCAGCGCAACATCGATACCGTGCGGCTCGCCAACAAGACGACGATCCGGTTTGACGACACCAAGGTTGAATTCGGCGTCTTCGGCGCCGACCGCCATTTGATGCATCCGATCTTTCAATGGCTCGACTACCGCTACCAGGACTACGGCGGCTTCGCCAAGGTCACCGACGACCGCTTCATCGGCGGCTTCCGCAACCGCCTCGTCGCCGGCGTCAACGTCCTGAACGGCAGCATCGACAATCAACAGTTCACCAATGTCGGCGGCCAGAAGGGCGCGTTGCAGTCGTCCTCGATCGATCGCTCGAAAAACACCTCGCTCTACATCGAGGACAGTTTTTACTTCCTGCCGAACGTCGCCGCGATCGCCGGAACGCAATTCCTCTACGCTACCCGCAACCGGCAGGATCGCTTTCTCAGCAATGGCGATCAGTCGGGCGCGACCGAGTTCAGGCTGTGGTCGCCGAAGTCCGGTCTGCTCTGGGAGATCGATCCGACGTGGCAAGCCTTCGCCAACATCTCGCGAAGCGCCGAGGTGCCGAGTTTTGGCGAAAGTTCGTCCGGATCCGGCGGCACGGCGGTCATTGCCTTCACCAGCATCCGCCCGCAGACCGCCACCACCTTTGAGATCGGAACCCGCATGAAGCGGGCCGATTACGCCTGGGAAATCGCGGCCTATCGCGCCAACATCCGCGACGAACTGCAATGCATCGTCGGCAGCGCCGCCGGAACCTGTAATGTCACCAACGCCGATCGCACCATTCACCAGGGCATCGAAGCGGGCGCGGGCGCCGCGATTTTTCGCGGCATCTTCGACAACGGCCCGGCGCCCGACAAGATCTGGCTGAATGTCGCGTACACGCTGAATGATTTCCGTTTCGACAACGATCCAAACTATCGCAACAACGAACTGCCTGGGGCCCCGCGTCATTACCTTCGTGCCGAGTTGCTGTACAAGAGTCCGACGGGTTTCTATTTCGGACCCAATATCGAATGGGTGCCGCAGTCCTATTTCGTCGACAACGCGAACACGCTGAAGACCGAACCCTATGCAATCTGGGGACTCAAGGCAGGCGTCGACAATGGCGGAACCTATTCGATGTATGTTGAAGCCAGAAACATCGGCAACAAGGCCTATATTGCCTCCGCCAGCATCATCAACACCGCCAATTCGGCATCGACGCTGTTCGAGCCCGGCAGCGGCCGCGCCGTGTATGCTGGCGTGAAAGCGCGCTGGTAAAATTGACCACGGGCCGGGCCGATATCCTCGCGACTAACTCCTTCACGGAAGAAAAAAGGAAAAGAGATATGAAACACACCACACGCACCTTTGGCTACGTCGTTGCCTTTGCCGCTCTGCTGGTCGTACCTGCCGCCGCGCAGGACGCCAAGGTCGGCGACCTCTTGATCACGCAGGCCTGGAGCCGCGCCACGCCGGGAGGGGCGAAAGTCGCCGGCGGCTATCTCAACATCGCGAACAAGGGCGCCGTCGCGGACCGGCTGGTTGGCGGTTCGGCCGATGTGGCCGGCAAGTTCGAAATCCACGAGATGTCCATGAACAATGGCGTCATGACGATGCGTCCGCTCGACAAGGGGCTCGTCATCGAGCCGGGCAAGACGGTCAAGCTCGCGCCGGGCGGCTATCACCTGATGCTGATGGACCTCAAGGGCGCACTCAAGCAGGGTGACAAGGTGCCGGTCACGCTCGAGTTCGAGAAGGCCGGCAAGGTGAAGGTCTCGTTCGACGTCCAGGGCGTGGGCGCGCAGGCTCCGGCGGGCGCCGCCCATTCCGGCGGTCACGACATGAAGGACATGCCTGGCCATTCCGGTATGAAGAAGTGAGGCCGGTGATGTCGAAAGCCATACTTCTCGCCACTGTCGCCACGCTCGCGGCAGGGCCGGCCGCGGCGCACGTCTCGCTGGAAAATCGTCAGGCAACCATCGGTGCCGGCTACAAGGCGGTCTTCACGGTGCCGCATGGCTGCGCCGGCTCGCCGACGACCAGAATCCGCGTGCAAATTCCCGAAGGCGTCATCGCCGTCAAGCCGATGCCGAAGGCCGGCTGGAGCGTCGAGGCGATCAGCGGCAAATATGCCGCCGAGTATAGTTTTCACGGCAGGAAGTTCTCGGAAGGCGTCAAGGAAGTGGTGTGGAGCGGCGGCAAGCTGCCCGATGCCCATTACGACGAATTCGTCATGAACACCTTTCTGACCGGCGGCCTCAAGCCCAACGCCACGCTGTATTTCCCGGTGGTGCAGGAATGCGAGCAGGGGGTCAGCCGCTGGATCGACATCCCGGCGCCCGGAGCCGGCCATTCCCATGGCGACAAGTCGCCGGCGCCGGGCGTCAAGCTGATGCCGAAACCGTAAGGCTGAAAGCGGATGCGCCTGATCGCCGGCCTGGCCATGCTGCTGTCGGTTCTCTGCCTTGCCACCGGCGCATCCGCCCACGCCACGCTGGTCTCGACCGATCCGGGCGACGGCAGCATTCTGGCGGTGGCGCCGAAGTCGGTTCAGTTGCGATTCAACGAGTCGGTAACGCCGGCGGCGGTCCGCGTCATCGATGCCGCCGGCAAGTCGCGCGACGATGTGACGGTGCGCGTCGCCGGCGATAGCATCGTCATCACGCTGCCGGACAACCTGCCGCGCGGAACCCAGGTCGTCAGCTACCGCGTCACCTCCGAGGATGGCCACCCGGTCGCGGGCTCGATGGTGTTTTCGATCGGTGCCGTAACCGGGGCGGCGGCGCACGAGAGGCGCGCCGGCGCCGCGAACGGCCTGATCTGGCTGGCGCGGATCGGGGTCTATCTCGGGCTGTTTGTCGGCGTCGGCGGCGCATTTTTCACGTGCTGGATTGGCCCGACGCGCGAGGGTTCGGGCCTGATCCACGTCGCGCTGGTGACAGGCCTGGTCAGCGCGGCGGCGGCGCTCGGGCTGCAGGGGCTCGATCTGCTCGATTTGCCGCCAAGCAGCCTGTTGACGGCGGCGCCATGGAAGGCCGCCGCGGCGACCAGCCTGTTTCAGTCCCTGTCGATCGCGGGGGTGGCGATGATGTCAGGCATCGCCGCGCTGCGGAGCGGGGGCGGGCGCACCGGCCAAACACTGTCGGCCGTCGCGCTCGCCGGCGTCGGCCTGTCGCTCGCCGCGAGCGGACATGCCGCGACGGCGCCGCCGCAATGGCTGACCGCCCCGGCCGTGTTCCTGCACGGCGTGGGCGTGGCCTTCTGGGTCGGCGCGCTGGCGCCGCTGGCCGCGATGGCATGGCGACCGGCGCAACCCTTGCTTCCGGTCCTGAACCGGTTCTCGCATGCCGCGATCTTCGTCGTGGCCATGCTGGTGCTGACAGGGCTCGCACTGGCCGTGGTCCAGCTCGGGAGTTTTGGCGCGCTGATCGACAGCCAATACGGGATCATCCTGTCGATCAAGCTTGCGCTGGTCACAGCACTGCTCGGGCTCGCGGTGCTGAACCGCTTTCGGCTGACACCGGCCCTTGCGATCAATCCGCAGAACACCCGGCCGCTGCGGCGGTCGATCCTGGCCGAGTGCGTCATCGCCGTTTTTGTTCTGGCCGTGGTCGCCGGCTGGCGCTTCACGCCGCCGCCGCGCGCGCTGGCGGCCGCCCCGCCGCTGGCGATCCATATCCATACCGGGAAAGCCATGTTCCAGGTGCTGGTTTCGCCGGGCAAGGTGGGCGTCAACCATTTCGTCCTGCAATTGATGAACGGCGACGGCACGCCGCTGCCGGCGAGGGAAGCCAGCCTGACGCTGAGCCTGCCGGCGCGCGGCATCGAGCCGTTCGAGCGCAAGGCCGTGCTGGGCGCCGACGGCTACTGGTCGGTCCGCGATGTCGCGATCCCCTTTGCGGGGCGCTGGCATCTGCGCATCGACGCTCTGGTGACGGATTTCGACCGGATCACGCTGGAAGACGATTTCGACGTGCCCGGGCGTTGAAAGGATTTCGGTAAGGATTCCCGAAGGATTCTCTGAGGATTCCTTGCCCGCTTTCGCAAGGCCGCGTTTGCGCCTTAATCGCAAGGTCAATTGGACTGGTAAAAGTGACGCGTAATCTGCTGTTTTAGCGGGTTTTTCCGACCCCGCCCTTGTGTTTTTGCAGCCGATCCGGTTTCACTGGCACGCACCCCGTGTCCTCCCGATTCTTCGAGTGTCCTCATGCGATTGTCGCGGTTCTTTCTGCCCATCCTTAAAGAGAATCCGAAGGAGGCCGAGATCGTCTCGCATCGCCTGATGCTGCGCGCGGGCATGATGCGGCAGGAGGCGGCCGGCATCTATGCCTGGCTGCCGCTGGGCTTGCGGGTGTTGAAGAAGATCGAGCAGATCGTGCGCGAGGAACAGAACCGCGCCGGCGCCATCGAACTGTTGATGCCGACGCTGCAACTCGCCGATCTCTGGCGCGAAAGCGGCCGCTACGACGCCTATGGTCCGGAAATGCTGCGCATCACCGACCGCCACAAGCGCGAGCTGCTGTATGGGCCGACCAACGAGGAAATGATCACCGAGATCTTTCGCTCCTATGTGAAGTCCTACAAGAGCCTGCCGCTCAATCTCTATCATATTCAATGGAAATTCCGCGACGAGCAGCGTCCGCGTTTCGGCGTGATGCGCGGCCGCGAATTCCTGATGAAGGATGCCTATTCCTTCGACGTCGACGAGGCCGCGGCGCGGCGCTCCTACAACCGGATGTTCGTCGCCTATCTCAGAACCTTCGCCCGGATGGGATTGAAGGCGATCCCGATGCGCGCCGAGACCGGTCCGATCGGCGGCGACCTCAGCCACGAATTCATCGTGCTGGCCGAGACCGGTGAGTCCGCGGTCTATTGCGACAGCGACGTGCTCGATCTGCCGGTGCCAGCGGACGACATCGATTACGAAGGCGATCTCGCCCCGATCATCAAGCAATGGACCTCGGTCTATGCCGCGACCGAGGACGTGCACGACGCCGCGCGTTTCGACAGCGAAGTGCCCACTGAAAAGAAGGTGCAGACGCGCGGCATCGAGGTCGGCCAGATCTTCTATTTCGGCACCAAATATTCCGACACGATGAAGGCCCTGGTGGCAGGCTCCGACGGCGCCGAAGTGGCGGTTCACGGCGGCTCCTACGGCGTCGGCGTCTCGCGGCTGGTCGGCGCCATCATCGAGGCCTGCCATGACGATGCCGGCATCAAATGGCCGGAGGCAGTGGCGCCGTTCAAGGCGGCGATCCTCAATCTGAAGCAGGGTGCGGCGGATGTCGATGCCGCGTGCGAGCAGCTTTATCGCGAGCTCGAGGCGAAGGGCGTCGAGGTGCTGTACGACGACACCGACCAGCGCGCCGGTGCGAAATTCGCCGCCGCCGACCTGATCGGCATTCCCTGGCAGATTCTGGTCGGCCCCAAGGGCCTCGCCGACGGCAAGTGTGAGCTGAAACGGCGCAGCGACGGGACGCGGGAGAATCTGAGCCCGGCGGAAGTCGTGGCGCGGCTGAGTGCGTGACGAATTATCCACCGCCGGCGGCGGATTATCAGACGCTGCGGCCACAAATGGCCCGAATCGTGTGAAAATCGAACTATGGATGAAGCCATGAGCGAGCCAGTTCGAACCCCACCTTTCGCGCCCTTCGAATGGCTCTTGTCCGGACGCTATCTGCGCGCGCGCCGCAAGGAAGGTTTTATCTCGGTGATCGCCGGGTTCTCGTTCCTCGGCATCATGCTCGGCGTCGCCACCTTGATCATCGTGATGGCCGTGATGAACGGCTTCCGCAAGGAGCTGCTGGACAAGATCCTCGGCGTCAACGGCCATATCCTGGTGCAGCCCTTGGAATCGCCGCTGACCGACTGGAAGGACGTCGCCGAGCGCATCAGCCAGGTCGAGGGCATCCGCCTCGCGGCCCCCGTGGTGGACGGCCAGGCGCTCGGCTCGTCGCCGTTCAATGCGGCCGGCGTGTTCGTGCGCGGCATCCGCGCCGCCGATCTCGTCAACCTCACCTCGATCGCCAAGAACATCAAGCAGGGCTCGCTCGACGGATTCGACGAGGGGCAGGGCGTCGCCATCGGCCGGCGGCTCGCCGATCAATTGTCGCTGCATGCCGGCGACAGCATCACGCTGGTGGCGCCGAAAGGGGCGGTGACCCCGATGGGCACCACGCCGCGCATAAAACCCTACAAGGTGGCCGCGGTGTTCGAGGTCGGGATGTCGGAATATGACGGCATCTTCGTCTTCATGCCGCTGCCGGAGGCGCAGGCCTATTTCAACCGCAAGGACGACGTCACCGCGATCGAGGTGTTCACCACCAATCCCGACAAGATCGAGGACTTCCGCAAGAGCGTGACCGAGGCGGCGGGCCGCCCGGTGTTTCTGGTCGACTGGCGCCAGCGCAATTCGACCTTCTTCAATGCGCTGCAGGTCGAACGTAACGTGATGTTCCTGATCCTGACCATGATCGTGCTGGTCGCGGCGCTGAACATCGTCTCCGGCCTGATCATGCTGGTGAAGGACAAGGGGCAGGACATCGCGATCCTGCGCACCATGGGGGCTTCGCAGGGGTCGATCATGCGGATATTCCTGATCACGGGGGCGGCGATCGGCGTGGTCGGCACGCTCACCGGATTCTTCGTCGGCCTGGTGATCTGCCTGAATATCGAATCGATCCGCCAGTTCGTGTCCTGGCTGACCAGCACCGAACTGTTTTCGCCGGAGCTCTACTTCCTGTCCAAGATGCCGGCCGAAATCGACTTCGGCGAGACCACCGCGGTCGTGATCATGGCGTTGACGCTGTCGTTTTTGGCCACGCTGTATCCGTCGTGGCGTGCCGCGCGCCTCGATCCCGTCGACGCGCTCCGGTATGAGTGAGGACCAGATGGAGCAGGGGGCAGAAGATGTACCGGTGGTCTATCTCCACGAGATCAAGCGCCAGTACACCCAGGGCACGGAGACGCTGACCATTCTCGACGGTGCCAAGCTCGCGCTGTGGGCGGGGCAGTCGGTCGCGCTGGTGGCGCCGTCGGGCGCCGGCAAATCGACGCTGCTGCATATCGCGGGCCTGCTGGAGACCCCTGACGACGGCGAGGTCTATGTCGGGGGAGCGCCGACCTCGCAATTGTCCGACATCGAGCGGACCATGATCCGCCGCAGCGATATCGGCTTCGTCTACCAGTCGCACCGGCTGTTGCCGGAATTCACCGCGCTGGAAAACGTCATGCTGCCGCAGATGATCCAGGGCCTCAAGCGCGCCGAGACCGTCAAGCGCGCCACCGAGATCCTGGCCTATCTGGGGCTCGGCGAACGCATCAAGCACCGGCCGTCCGAACTGTCGGGCGGCGAGCAGCAGCGCGTGGCGATCGCGCGCGCGGTCGCCAACGCGCCGCGGGTGTTGTTTGCCGACGAGCCGACCGGAAACCTCGATCCGCATACCGCCGATCATGTGTTCGGGGCGTTGATGCAACTGGTCGCGGCGACCCGCGTCGCGATGCTGATCGTGACGCACAATATGGAACTGGCGGGCCGGATGGACCGCCGCGTGTCGCTGGCGGACGGCAAGGTCGTCGAGCTCGATTAGGGCCCGATGAGATTGGGTTGCCGGAACGGCACCGGAATTCACCTCTCCCTTCGGGAGAGGTCGGCGCGTAGCGCCGGGTGAGGGGTTATGATCTCTCGTTAGGCCAGCACCCCTCACCCGATTTGCTGCGCAAATCGACCTCTCCCCGCTGGGGAGAGGTGTAACCAGAATCCGCGGGCGACCAATTCAACCAAAAGCCAGCTCGCTCTGGATGGTTGGAAGTCCCTGCCGCAGGGCCTCATCCAAAAATATCGAAAACAACCCCATGTACAGTAGGCCTGACCCTACTATGATACCGTTGGGGCGACGCGCAGATCAAGGACGGATCACCGTCATCCTGAACGGACCGCTGTTGGCGGCTGCGTGCGCGACGGCTTCATTCGCCTGCTCCAGGTCGAATGAGGTGACCTCGTAATGATCCAGATCAAGCAGGCCTGACCGGACCAGCCCGACCATGCGGATGGCCGCGTCCGGCGGATACATCCACTGGCCATGGATGGTGATGCAGTTCCGCATGATCCAGGGGTAGGGCAATTCCAGTCCGGCGCCTCCCAGCATCCCGACGCCGCCCATCAGCACCACCCGGCCGTAGGGCCGCACCGTCATCACGGCGGCGCGGACCGTGGTCGCGCCGACCGACGGCGGCATGATATCCAGCACGCAGTCGATCGGGCCGGGGGCGGCCTGTTGCATGCGCTCGCGATCCTGCTGCTCGTTGCCGCCGAGAATGACGGTGCGAACGCGCGGCCCGAAACGGTGCGCCAGATCCTCGAGCACCCGTTCGTTGCGGCCGGGTGCGACGACGCAGGCCGCCCCCATCGCCAGCGCCACGGCGACGGCGCTGCTGCCGAAATTGCCGGTGGCGCCGCTGACGAGCACGGTCTCTCCCGCCTGCAAATGCGCCGCGAGAAAACCGCCATAAGGCACCAGGCACGTTCCCATCGCGCACCATGACGGCGCATCCGCTGCATCGATCGCGCCGATCGCTATCGCGTTTTCGGTCGGCACCCGCATCCGCTCTGCCCATGCGCCGTCGCGGAAATATTGCTGCAGGCGCAGGCCGCCTTCGCCGCCGGCGCTGAGGCCTTGCAGGGTGATGTCGGGGCAGCGCGCATCGTCGCGCGAGCGCACGGTGGGATCGCAATAGACCCAGTCGCCTTTCGCAAGACGCGTCGCATCCGGTCCGGTCGCGCGCACCCGTCCGATCGCGCCGGGACCCGGCACGACCGGCAGATCCAGCAGATATTTGCGCTCGCCGCTGAGGACTTCGTTGGCATAGGACAGCACGCGGGTCGCGACGACATCGACGATGACTTCGCCGGTGCCGAGCACGGGGTCGGCGACGGTCTCGAGCGCGAGGGGCGATCCGAACGCCCTGAGGATGGCAGCTTTCATGACGATGCTTCTCCGTGGCAGCCGGAGCACTATTGCCGGGCTTTCCCGGCGCATGAAGGCCTGGTATTATCCTAGGATTACAGAAGCCCTCCTTTGGCGCGAACCTCCATGGCGGATCCCCGCAGAATCGAATTCGGCGACTTCCTGCGCTCACGCCGGGAGCGGCTGAGCCCCAAGGCGGCGGGAATTCCGAGCGGGCGAAGGCGCCGGACCGCCGGTCTGCGGCGCGAGGAGGTGGCCGAGCTCGCGGGTATCGGGGTGGATTGGTACATCCGGCTCGAACAGGGACGAACCGTCAGCCCTTCCGCCACCACCATCGACGCGCTGGCGCGCGCGCTGCGGCTCAGCAAGGCCGAGCACGCCCATTTGCGGGCGCTGGCGCGCGACGCGGATCGCCGTGCCTTCTCCCGCGAGACCGTGCCGGAAGCCATCCGGCGTCTGGTCGAGAGCCTCAATCAGCCTGCCTATGTCACCGGCCGCCGCTGGGACGTGCTGCTGTGGAACGCGAGAGCGGAGGAGATCTTTGCCTTCAGCCGCCTGGCCGAACCGGATCGCAATACCCTGATGTGCATGCTGACCAACCCGCACACAAGAAGCCTGTTCGGAGCGGGCTGGGCCGACGAGGCCCGGCGCATGGTGGCCCAGTTTCGGGCGACGCACGATCTGTGGGCCGGCGATCCCGGCTTCATCGAACTGTTGGCGCGGCTTCGCGAGGGCAGCCCGGAATTCGCCGGCTGGTGGGAGGCGCACGACATCCGCGGGGTCGTTGGCGGCGAGAAGATGCTGCACCATCCCAGGCACGGGGTGCTGCGCTTCGAGCATGCGAGCTTCCAGGCCAACGACGACCCGGCGCTGAAGCTCATCATCTACACACCGGTGCAGGACGCCGCGCGCGCTCCGCCGGCGCCGACCGGTCGTCAGTAGGCCGGCCGCCGCCGGAGGTGGCGCCGCGGCCCCGGGCCGGCGAAATAGGGATTGATCTCGCACTGGGCGGGGCGGCCGGACGCCGAGGCGGCGCACTGGGCCAGCGAGGTGAAGCTGCATTCGTAATAGGTGGCCAGTCCGTAGACGTGCAAGCAGACCGGATAGGCCGGGTCGTAGGTCTGGGCCGCCGCCGGTCCGGCCACCGAGACCGTTCCAAGCGCCAAAATCGCCAAAGCCAGATTTCGCATCAGTGCCTCCTTCGGGCTGCAGCGTCAGTAACGGGGATAGACCGGCTGCGCGCGGTTGCGACTGCGATAGGCGCGCGGATCCGCCTGGGGGCCGGGGTCGTAGTAGGGATTTTCGATGCAGGAGAGATACCGCCCCGACGCGGTGGCCTGGCACTGCTCATAGCTGGTGAAGGTGCATTGGCTGAGCGCGGGAATTTCGCTGCCCTGGATGCAATAGGGATAGCGGGTGCCGACGGCCTCGGCCGGCGCCGCGCCCGCCATCGCCAGTCCGCCCGCGCCCAACAGGGCCAGAACCAGGTTACGCATCAAAATCTCCCATCGGCCGCAGCCGCTCATCGTCGAATCCGTGGCCGAACCAGAACCGGTCCGGCGGCACTTCGTCAACTCACGTTCGTGCGTGTGGCTCAGGCCCATCAAGCATATCAATTGGTTCGGCGGCGAACGTGATGCGTTGATTGAGATCAAGGTGCGCACCGCGGGCAGCGTCATGGCAGCGGATAGCGGCTTGAATGGGGCCCGCGCCGGCGCGTACTTGCCCGCAGCAGATTGCGGCAGGACAGGAGGCACTATGGCTGAACATGGCGGCCTGAAGATCATATCGCTCAGTCACAACATGGCGGCGGGCAAATCCCATATCGGGCTGGTGTGGGAATCCGATCCCTCCAAATCGCTCGGTCTGGAAGTCCGGTTCGGGTGCAGTCTCGAGCAGCTGCCGGCGGAAGCGGAGAGGGTCGTGCGCGCGCTCTCGACCGAACTGGCCTCGATCCCGGTGAACCTGCGGCCTTGAGGCTTGAGGCCGAGACAGCGGCGGCGGGCTGACCGCCCGTCCCCGTGACACGCACAGGCTACGCCCGAAAAGACTTCGTTAAGCAAAATTGTCAACCGGCCAAATTGCTTGGGGCACCCATTCACGGGCCACTTGGGTAGTGGGTCAGTTTGATTGTGGCAGGCCGAAGGGCTGGAATGTTGACAATTTCCACTGCATATTCGGGGGATGAAAAAGCTTCTGATAGCCGTAGCTATGGTCGCGCTTCTGAGCGGATGCGCCCCATGGGATGAGGCCAAAGCGCGGGCGGCGTGCGAAACCGCGCATCCCAACGACAAGGCTAAGGCCGATGAGTGCTACGCAGCCAACAAGCTGGCCTACGACAAGGCTTGGTTTGGGCTGCAAAAGACGCTGGCGAGGTGACTATGAGCCCTCCCAAACGCCCCCGCGACCCCAACCAGCTCGCCAAGTCGATCATCGACATTGCGACGGGGAACGTTGATGCATCGCCCGAAACTGGCCTGACAAAGCGGGCGCGGGCGGGTGGCAAAAGGGCGGTCCGGCGCGCTCCGCCGCCCTGACCCCGGAACAACGCTCCGAGATTGCAAGCGCGGCGGCAGAGGCTCGCTGGAAGAAGAGTTAGCCTGTCTCTCCGGGATCTTCGTGGTCGACGGCCTAGCGGAGTTCAACGTCGAAGGTCAGATCGAGAGGACGAGGGATGTGCTCTTCAACGGGATTGACGCTTTGCCAATGGTCCAGATCGAGCGTCAGTGAATAAGCATCCGTAACGATCTGCTCGCGGCGGTGGTTTGTTGATTTTACCATCTGCGAGCGCGTTGCTTCATGTGTGTCATCATAGACAAATAGCTTTAGCTGGCCACTGGGCACCGGGACCGCTTGATACGCGCGATATGGCTTACGGGTCTGCGTGCCGTATCGACGCTCTGCCTGCAGGCGTGGGTATTGAAGGCTAAGGAATAACCTCAATATCCATACTGCATTCCGGTACGGCTTCAAGAAACGCAATGATTGCAAATCTGTTATTGAACTCCTTCACCTCATAGTTCGGGAGTGGCTTGTCCGCCCGCACGGTCATGGTGCCGACGCTCACGGGTTGATCAAAAGAGATGAATAATTTCGATGTCAAAAGTTCTCGATTCTTAGATCCGTCTGGATTCATCATCACAAGAACTTCGTGCATGTAGTACCATCGCCAAATATTGGCGGCATGAAGCCTATCGGGCAAACGGGTGTCAGCATAAATATGTAGCTTGAGATGGGCTCGGTCTACCAAGGAGCCGGGCTTTGGAACGGCTGTAGCTTCCGCCTTCTGTCTTTCAAGCAGTTTGATCTCGGATGCCTGGTTGCTGATGATGCCGCCGTAGGACCAAGACAATGCGGCCCAAACGAAGCCTATGATCAAAACCACGATGACAGCGAACGTGGGAAGGTTGGCCCTGATCATCGGCCAACCTGTCGTAAGGTCTTGCATCCACTGCGGCATGAATCGTCCCCGGCTGGGTGATCCTATGCGGTGGCGATTGTCCAATGCGAGTCCAGTTAACCAAAGCGATTTCTTTCCGGGTCAGTTTTCAAACTGACCCTCTTGACTCCTAAGAACAAAAACGGAACAATGTTCTTCATATGTTCCAGTTCTCGGGAGGCGAGCATGTTGAAGACGTTTGTGGAAGAAGCTGCGGCGCTGGCGTCGCTTACTTTGTTTGTCGGGATGATCGCGGTGTGGGCGCAGCTGATTCCCCAGCTTTGAGGTCCTGACCGGGCAGGCACCCCGGCAGGAAAGCGGGGATGCCTCGCCGGGTGGCGCGGTTCGGCGTGGACAGGCCGGGTCCGAGGCATCACCATCGGGCCGCGAGTCGGCCCTTGAAGGGCGGCCTGCCTCCCTCATGCCAGATGATCGCTGACGTCCATGACTTCAAAACCTTCGGCAAACGTTGCCAATGCCGGATTCGTCCATCTTCACGTCCATTCCGCCTATTCGCTGCTGAAGGGCTCGATCAAGATCCAGAAGCTCGGCGAATTGGCCAAGGCCGACCGCCAGCCGGCGCTGGCGCTGACCGATACCGACAACATGTTCGGGGCGCTGGAATTCTCCGACAAGATGGCCGGCTACGGCATCCAGCCGATCATCGGCTGCGAGCTCGCGGTCGATTTCGGCGATCAGGATCCCAATGCGCGCAACGCGCTGGCCGCCGCGCCGTCGCGGATCGTGCTGCTGGCGGCGCGCGAGCGCGGCTACCGCAGTCTGATGCGGCTGAACTCGCGGGCGTTTCTCGAAACCCCGGTGCATCAGGCGCCCCACATCAAGTTCGAATGGCTCGAGGGCGACGCCGAGGACCTGATCGTGCTGACCGGCGGCCCGGAGGGGCCGATCTCGCTGGCGCTCCATGCCGATCATGCGGCGCTGGCGGCGACTCGCTGCGACCGGCTGGCCAGCCTGTTCGGCGACCGGCTCTATATCGAACTGCAGCGCCACGGCGTCGAGAAGGAACGCCGCGCCGAAGCCGGCCTGATCGATCTCGCCTACGCCAAGGGCCTGCCGCTGGTGGCGACCAACGAGCCGCATTTCGCCACCGCGGACGATTACGAAGCCCATGACGCGCTGCTGTGCATCGCCGGCGGACGCATGGTCGCCGACACCGATCGCGAGCAACTGACCCCGGATCACCGTTTCAAGACCCGGGCCGAAATGGCGGTGCTGTTCGCCGACATCCCGGAGGCGCTGGCCTCGACGGTCGAGATCGCCGAGCGCTGCGCGTTCCGCCCGAAGACGCGCAAGCCGATCCTGCCGCGGTTCACGGTCGGCGCCGCCACCGCGGACTCCGTCAACGACGAAGCCAGCGAATTGCGCCGGCAGGCCGAGGAGGGGCTGGCCAACCGGCTCCGGGTCCATGGCCTCGCGCAGGGCGAGACCGAGGAAACCTATCGCGCGCGCCTCGCCTTCGAGATCGACGTCATTACCCGCATGGAATATCCGGGCTACTTCCTGATCGTCGCCGACTTCATCAAATGGGCGAAGGGCGAGGGCATTCCGGTCGGGCCGGGCCGCGGCTCGGGCGCGGGCTCGCTGGTCGCCTATGCCCTGACCATCACCGACCTCGACCCGATCCGGTTCGGCCTGCTGTTCGAGCGCTTCCTCAATCCGGAGCGCGTGTCGATGCCCGACTTCGACATCGACTTCTGCCAGGACCGCCGCGGCGAAGTGATCGACTATGTGCAGGCGCGCTACGGCCGCGACCAGGTCGCCCAGATCATCACCTTCGGCACGCTGCAGGCGCGCGGCGTGCTGCGCGACGTCGGCCGCGTATTGCAGATGCCCTACGGGCAGGTCGACAAACTGACGAAACTGGTGCCGCAGAATCCGGCGGCGCCGGTGACGCTGGCGGCGGCGATCGAGAGCGAACCGAAACTGCAGGCGTTTCGCGACGAGGACCCGGTGGTGGCGCGCGCCTTCGATATCGCGCAGCGCCTCGAAGGCCTGACTCGACACGCCTCGACCCATGCCGCCGGCATCGTGATCTCGGACCGGCCGCTGAGCGATCTGGTGCCGCTCTACCGCGATCCGAAATCCGACATGCCGGTGACCCAGTTCAACATGAAATGGGTCGAGCCCGCGGGCCTGGTCAAATTCGACTTCCTCGGCCTGAAGACGCTGACCGTGCTCGATGTCGCCGTGAAGCTTCTGAAGCAGCGCAACATCCACATTGATCTGGCGACCCTGCCGCTCGACGATGCCAAGAGCTACGCCATGCTGGCGCGCGGCGATGTGGTCGGCGTGTTCCAGGTGGAAAGCCAGGGCATGCGGCGGGCGCTGGTCGACATGCGGCCGGACCGCTTCGAGGACATCATCGCGCTGGTGGCGCTGTATCGCCCGGGCCCGATGGCGAACATTCCGACCTACTGCGCCCGCAAGCACGGCGACGAGGAGTCGGAATACCTGCATCCGATGCTGGAGCCGATCCTGAAGGAGACCTACGGCGTCATCATCTATCAGGAACAGGTGATGCAGATCGCCCAGGTGATGGCTGGCTACTCGCTCGGCGACGCCGACCTGTTGCGCCGCGCCATGGGCAAGAAGATCCGCTCCGAGATGGAAAAGCAGCGCGCCATCTTCGTCGCCGGCGCCATGAAGAACAACGTGCCGAAGGCGCAGGCCGACACCATCTTCGAACTATTGGCAAAATTCGCCGATTACGGCTTCAACAAGAGCCACGCGGCGGCCTATGCGCTGGTGTCGTATCACACCGCCTACATGAAGGCGCATTACCCGGTGGAGTTTCTGGCGGCGTCGATGACGCTCGACCTCAGCAATACCGATAAGCTCTCGGAATTCCGCGCCGAAGCGCAGCGGCTCGGCATCAAGGTCGAGGCGCCCAGCGTCAATCGCTCCGGCGCCACCTTCGAGGTCAGCGACAACACCATCTATTATGCGCTGGCGGGCCTCAAGGGTGTCGGCGGCCAGGCGGTCGACCTGATCGTCGAGGCGCGCAAGCAGGGCCTGTTCACCTCGCTGGCGGACTTCGCCGCGCGGGTGAATCCGCGCGCCATCAACAAGCGCGTCATCGAGAGTCTCGCGGCGGCCGGCGCCTTCGATGGCCTGGATGCCAATCGCGCGCGGGTGTTCGCCGGCGCCGAGGCCATTCTGGCGGCATGCCAGCGCAGCCACGAGGCTGCGACCATGGGGCAGAACGACATGTTCGGCGGCGCTGCCGACGCACCGACCATCATGCTGCCGCAGATCGAGCCCTGGCTGCCGGCCGAGCGGTTGCGGCGCGAATACGACGCCATCGGCTTCTTCCTGTCGGGCCATCCGCTCGACGATTACGCCACCGTGCTGAAGCGGCTGCGGGTGCAGACCTGGGCGGAATTTTCCCGCGCGGTCAAAACCGGCGCCACCGCGGGCAAGGTGGCGGCCACGGTGGTGTCGCGGATGGAACGGCGCACCAAGACCGGCAACAAGATGGGCATCATGGGCCTGTCCGATCCGACCGGCCATTTCGAAGCCGTGCTGTTTTCCGAGGGGCTGGCGCAATATCGCGACGTGCTGGAGCCGGGGGCTGCGGTGCTGCTGCAGCTCGGCGCCGAGCTGCAGGGCGAGGACGTCCGCGCCAGGGTGCTGCACGCCGAGCCGCTGGACGCCGCCGCGGCCAAAACCCAGAAGGGTCTTCGCATCTTCGTGCGCGACACCAGGCCGCTCGAATCCATCGCCAAGCGGCTGTCGATGCCGGAGCCGGGGCAGGGCCCCGCGCGCGGCGTCGCGGCAAAACCGGTGGCGATTGCCCCTGGCGGTGGCGACGGCGACGTCTCGCTGGTGATGATGCTCGACCTCGAAACCGAAGTGGAAATGAAGCTGCCCGGCCGCTTCAGGGTCTCGCCGCAGATCGCCGGCGCCATCAAGGCGGTGTCCGGCGTGGTGGACGTGCAGCAGCTGTAGGCGTGCAGCCTGCCGAATTTCATCCAGCCTGGTGACGGTCAAGGAGTTGATGATGGATCCCGTCAGGGTGATCGAAGAGTTGAGCGTTTCGGGGCGTTTGCCGGTCGAGGCAATCCGCGCCGCCCAGGCCGATCGCGCGACGATGGTTCCCGTCTTCCTGCGCACGATCGATGATTTTCTGGAGCTGCGAGGGCCGGTCGATCCCAACGCGATGTTCTTCATGTTTCATCTGCTCGGCGAGTGGCGCGAGAAATCGGCCTACTGGCCGCTGGCGGTTTTCCTGCGTTTGCCGCCCGACGTCCTCAATACAATCCTCGGCGACAGCATCACCGAGACGACCCATCGGGTGATGGCGGCCGTTTTCGATGGCGATCCCGAGCCGCTCTATCAGATCATTCGCGATCCCGACGCCGACGAGTACGTTCGCGCCAAGATGCTGCAGACCATTGCGATGCTGACGCGGCGCGGCGAGCTGCCGCGCGACGCGACGGTGGCCTTCCTGCACGATTGCTTTTCGCAACTCGAGCCGCGTGAGGATTGTTATGTCTGGAGCGGTTGGGCTGACGCGGTGGCTTGGCTCGGATTGACCGAGTTGAAGCCGCTGGTGCAGCAGGCCTTTCAGCGCGGATCGATCGATCCGACATGGCGGACATTGAGCAATTTCGAAAGGGCGGTGCAATATTCGCTCGACCATCCCGACGCCGAGCCGCTTTATGTCGGTGGCAACCAAGCGCCCTTCGGCGATACGGTCGCGGAAATGTCGGGGCGGGCCGGTTTCCAGCCGAAGACGCAGACCGAAGATGCGCCCGAATGGGCTCAGGATTCCCTCGGGACACCCGTTTCCTCGCGCAAAGTCGGGCGCAACGATCCCTGTCCCTGCGGCAGCGGGAAAAAATTCAAAAAGTGCTGCCTGACATAGGCGTTCGATTCCGGTCCGACGGCATTCGTCTGCGGGCAGCTCCAGACGGACGAATAACGTTCATCAACGGCCGGCCGCCAGGCCCTTCATGATGAGATCGATGCTGGCATCGGTGAAGACCGCGACGTCGATCTGCTTGCGGCTCCCGAACAGCATCGACCACAGGCTCAACAGCAGCGCCGGGCTCATCGCGATTTCGGGAAATGCGCTTGCCGGCGACGCGCGAAATTCGCCGGCCGCGACCCCGGCATCGATCACCTTCCGGAACTGATCGATGACCGGTCGCACGAACTCTTCGTAATGCCGGTCCACGAGGTCGGGAAACCTGGAGCCTTCGGCGATCAGGAAGCGAAGTGTCTCGCGGGAAGTGCGGTCCTCGGCAATCTTCCGGTACACGAAGACGATGAGCGAATGCAGCCGCGAGCTGTATGACCCCTGCAATTCCTCGGCATAGCTTCCCAGCTCGGGGAAGAAGGCCCGGGATTTGTGCCGGATCATCTCGTCGAAGACGCGCTCCTTGGTCTCGAAGTAGAAATAGATCGTGCCCTTGGTGACGTTCGCACGGGCCGCGACATCCTCCAGCCGGGTCGCGGCATAGCCGTTCTGGACGAATTCCTCGAAGGCCGCGTCGAGAATCTCGGCCGGTCGTTCCGCTTTGCGTCGGGCGCGTTTCTTCATCTCGGGCTTCATTCGTGAACGGTACCCTATTGCAGGTCAATTTACTATTGACTTTCGAGTCAGTCAATATTAGTGAGTGAATACTTACTGAGTGGTCTTGTCGATGCCCAATGCCTTGAAAATTGCCGTGTCTGTGTCGCTGGCCGTGCTTCTGGGCGCCTGCGAGCAAGACCGTGTGGTGGCACGGCCGGCGACACTGGTGCGAACCGAGATTGTCCATCTGCAACCGCACGCAGCCACCATCCGCCTGACCGGCGACGTGCAGGCGCGCGTGCGCACCGAATTGTCGTTCCGGGTCAGCGGGCGCGTGACGGCGCGAATGGTCGATGTCGGCTCCCATGTGAACGCCGGCGATGTGCTCGCCACCATCGACCCCACCGAACAGCAGGCAGACCTCGAGGGATCGAAGGCTGCCGTCGCGGCCGCCGAGGCCCAGCTGCGCGTCGCCACCGCGACCTTCGAACGGCAGAAGTCATTGATGGCGAGCGGCTTCACGACACGGGTGTCGTATGATCAGGCGCAAGAGGGGCTGCGGACCGCGGAAGGAACGCTCGAGGCCGCCAGGGCGCAGCTGGGCACCTCGACCGATGTACTGACCTACACCGAATTGCGCGCGAGCGCGTCGGGCATCATTACCGCGCGCAACATCGAGGTCGGGCAGGTCGCCCAATCCGCGCAGGCGGCCTACACGCTTGCAGAGGACGGCGCCCGCGACGCGGTATTCGACCTCTACGAGTCGATCTTCCTGGGGCAGCCGGAAAGCGACACGATCAAATTGACGCTGGTTTCGGATCCAGCCGTCACCGCACAGGGACGTGTGCGGGAAATCTCACCGACGGTCGACTCCAAGAATGCGACCGTGCGGGTCAAAGTCGCCATCCAGAATGCGCCGGCCGCGATGACGCTGGGCAGCACGGTTATCGGCGAGGGCCGCACCAGGCCGGTCGATAAAATCGTGCTGCCCTGGAGTTCATTGACCGCCGCCTTGAACGGGCCAGCCGTCTGGGTAGTCGATCCCGGCACCAATGTCGTCTCGCTCAGGGACATCGCGGTCGAAATCTATGAGACCAGCAGCTTCGTTGTCGGCAAGGGGCTTGCGGTCGGTGAGCGCGTCGTTACCGACGGCGGCAAGCTGCTGCGCCCCGGGCAGGTCGTGACGTTCGACGGGGCAAAAACATGATGGCCTCCCGTATCGTCTGCATCGTCGCAGCCGGCGTCGTCCTGACCGGCTGCGGGGAAAAGGTCGCCGAGCCGCAACCGGTGCGACCCGTTCTGTCGATGGTGGTTGCGCCGATGGAGGCGACGAATGTCGCCGTCGTCGGAACGGTACAGCCCCGGTTCAAGACGGATTTCGGCTTCCGCATGCTGGGCCGCCTCATCGCGCGGCCCGTCCATGTCGGTGAGACCGTCGCCAAAGGACAGGCGCTCGCCGCGGTCGACCCGTTCGCCGCGGAACTGGCAGTCCGATCGGCGCTCGCGCAGCTATCCACCGCACAAGGGCAGTTGGCCAATGCATCAGGCACCGCCGAGCGCCAGCGCATCCTCATCGAAACCGGCGCGACGACCAAGGCGACACTGGATTCGGCAGAGCAGAGCAACGCGGCGGCGCAGGCCGCCGTCGTTCAGGCTCAGTCCAACCTGACCAAGGCGCGCGAGCAATTCAGCTATACCAAGGTCAGCGCCGACTACGCCGGCGTCGTCACCGCGGTCGGCGCCGAGGTCGGGCAGGTCGTGGCAGCCGGCCAGACCGTCGTCACGGTGGCGCGGCCGGACATTCGCGAGGCCGTCATCGACGTGGCCGACGACCTGGCGAGCGCACTGCGGATCGGCATGCCGCTGGCGGTGACGCTGCAGCTTGACCCGCGGATCCGCGCCGAAGGCAAGGTGCGCGAGATCGCCCCGCAGTCCGACGCGGCGACGCGCAGCCGCCGCATCCGCATTACCCTCGATGCGCCGCCGGAAACCTTCCGGCTCGGCACCACCATCACGACCCTGATTCCCGGCCGGGCTGCCCGCGGATTCCGGTTGCCCGCGACGGCAATCCTCACCCGCGACGGCAAGTCGAGCGTCTGGCTGCTCGACCCCGCCAGCAAGTCAGTCACCTCGCGTGACGTGCAGATCCTGCCCAATGACGACGGCTCGGTGGATGTGACCGAAGGGATAGAGGCCGGGGCGCGCATCGTCACGGCCGGGGTCCACCATCTCAAGGAGGGCCAAAAGGTCCGACTGGAACAGGAAGCGGCACGGTGAAATCCTTCAACCTCTCGGACTGGGCTCTCAACCACCGATCGCTGGTCTGGTATTTCATGATCGCGTTCATGGCTGCCGGGCTGTTCTCCTACCTCAATCTCGGGCGCGAGGAAGATCCGGCCTTTACCATCAAGACGATGCTGATCCAGGCGAAGTGGCCGGGCGCCTCGGCCGAGGAGACCGCGCGCCAGGTCACCGAGCGGATCGAGAAGAAGCTCGAGGAACTGGAATCGCTCGACTACACCAGGAGCATCACCACCGCCGGTCAGACGACGGTGTTCGTCAATCTGCGCGATACGACCAAGGCGGGCGATGTCAATCCGACCTGGGTCCGGGTCCGCAACATGATCGCCGACATCAAGGGCGATTTTCCGCAAGGCGTCGTCGGACCATTCTTCAACGATCGCTTCGGCGACGTATTCGGCAACATCTACGCCTTCACCAGCGATGGACTGACGCAACGACAGTTGCGCGATCGCGTGGAAGATGTCCGTGCCAAGGTCCTGCAGGTCCGCGATGTCGGCCGCGTCGATATCGTCGGGGCACAGGACGAGGTCATCTATCTGGAGTTCTCGACCAGCAAGGTCGCCGCACTCGGCCTTGACCAGCAATCGGTCCTGACTTCGCTGCAGGCCCAGAACGCGATCGCGCCGTCCGGCGTGATCCATGCCGGTCCGGAGCGTATCAGCGTCAGGGTCAACGGGCAGTTCGCGTCGGAGGAAAGCCTCAAGGCGATCAACCTGCGCGTCAATGACCGGTTCTTTCCGCTGACCGATATCGCCGTCATCAGGCGGGGCTATACCGATCCGCCGACGTCGCTGTTCCGGTTCAAGGGAGAGCCGGCCATCGGGCTCACGATCGGGATGAAACAGGGCGCCAATCTGCTGCAATTCGGCGAGGCGCTGAAGAAGGAGATGACGCGCATCGTCGCCGACCTGCCGGTCGGCGCCGAGGTCCATCTGGTGTCCGACCAGCCGCAGATCGTCGATGAGGCGGTTTCCGGGTTTACCCGTGCGCTGTTCGAGGCGATCGTAATCGTGCTGGCGATCAGCTTCATCAGCCTCGGCATGCGCGCCGGCCTCGTGGTCGCAATCTCGATTCCGCTGGTACTCGCGATCACCTTCCTGGTGATGTCCTATTCCGGCATCTCGCTGCAGCGCATTTCGCTGGGTGCGCTGATCATCGCGCTCGGGCTGCTGGTCGACGACGCCATGATCGCCGTCGAGATGATGGTGGCCCGGCTCGAGATCGGCGATTCCCTCACCAAGGCGGCGACCTACGTCTACACGTCCACTGCCTTTCCGATGCTGACGGGCACGTTGGTGACGGTCGCAGGATTCATCCCGATCGCCTTCAACAGCAGCGCTGCCGGCGAATTCACCTTCACGCTGTTCGTCGTGATCGCGGTGTCGCTGGTGGTATCGTGGATCGTCGCCGTGCTGTTCACGCCCCTGCTCGGGGTGACCATCCTGCCGGACAAAATGAAGGGCCATCATGAAAAGAAGGGTTGGTTTGCGGGCGCGTTTTCCCGTGCGCTTGGTCTCACCATGCGCTGGCGATGGGCCACCATCGCGGTGACGCTCGCGGCGTTCGCGCTGTCGATCTTCGGCCTCGGCTTCGTCCAGCAGCAGTTCTTCCCGTCATCCGACCGCAAGGAGTTGATCGTCGACTGGAACCTGCCGCAGAACAGTGCGATCGCCGAGACCAACGCGCAGATGGCGCGTTTCGAGAAGGAGGCGCTGCAGGGCAATGACGCCATCGATCACTGGTCGACCTATGTGGGGCAGGGTGCACCGCGGTTCGTGCTGTCGTTTGACGTCCAGCCGTCGGATATATCTTTCGGGCAGATGGTCATCGTCACCAAGAGCCTGGAGGTGCGCGACCGCGTGAAGGGCGAGCTTCAGGCCTATCTGAAGAAGACCTTTCCCGGCACCGACGCCTTCGTCAAGCTGCTGGATATCGGCCCGCCGGTCGGACGGCCGATCCAGTACCGGCTCAGCGGCCCGGACATCGGAAAGGTGAGGGAGTTCTCGCAGCAGTTCGCCGCCATCATCGCCGGCAACGCGCATCTGGGCGACGTGGTGTTTGACTGGATGGAAGCGGCGCGCGTGGTGAAGGTCGACGTGTTGCAGGACAAGGCCCGGCAACTCGGCGTGACCTCCGAGGATATCGCGTCCACGCTCAACGGCGTCGTCGACGGAACCTCGATCACCCAGATCCGCGACGACATCTATCTCGTCAAGGTGCTGGGCCGCGCCAATGCCGCTGAACGCGGCTCGATCGAGACATTGCGCAATCTGCAATTGTCCGGCAGCAGCGGCCAGTCGGTGCCGCTCGCGGCGGTCGCCACTTTCCGTTACGAACTCGAGCAGCCCACGATCTGGCGCCGGTCGCGTCTGCCGACGATCACGCTGAAGGCGGGCGTCCTGGGCGACGTCCAGCCGGCGACGGTGGTCGATCAGTTGAAGGCGCCGGTCGCACAGTTCACCTCGAAGCTGCCTGCCGGCTATTCCGTCGCGGTCGGCGGCAGCGTCGAGGAGAGCGGCAAGGGGCAGGCGCCGATCATCGCCATCTTCCCGGTCATGCTGTTTGCGATGGCGACCATCCTGATGGTGCAGCTGCAGAGTTTCCATCGGCTGTTCCTGGTATTCACGGTAGCGCCGCTGGCCCTGATCGGCGTCGTCGCGGCGCTGCTGCCGAGCGGCGCGCCGATGGGGTTCGTCGCGATCCTCGGCGTGCTCGCATTGATAGGCATCCTGATCCGCAACTCGGTCATCCTGATCGTACAGATCGAGCAGCTGCGGAACGAAGGCAGGCCGCCATGGCAAGCCGTCGTCGAGGCGACCGAGCACCGCATGCGTCCGATCCTGCTGACCGCCGCGGCGGCAAGCCTCGCGCTGATCCCGATCGCGCGCGAGGTGTTCTGGGGGCCGATGGCTTACGCCATGATGGGCGGCATCATCGTCGGCACGGTGCTGACGCTGCTGTTCCTGCCCGCGCTCTACGTCGCATGGTTTCGAATTGCTGCGCCTGACGAGGCGACGAACCCATGAAAAATGCCGGGGCAAGCACGTCGCCGCCGTGCCTTTTCCGCGGCGCCCGCGTCCGGATGAGCCCGCTCGGACGCGAGCGGCATCCCAAATACGGCGATCGGGAAGGGGTGATCGTCGGGAGCGGGTCTCCGAGCAGCTGGCGGGTCAAGTTCGACGACCGCAAGACCATCCAGGCGATCCATCGGGACTATCTCGAATTGGCCGCCCAACCGGCCGGCGCGTCGCCCCAGATCGCCTCTCGAGTCGCTCCGCAACACGGTCCTCGAGGCGCAAGGCCGTGCTCGTGAGCGTCAACCTCCAGCCTGGACATGCCATGCACCGTATCCGTCGCCATCCGTCCCTGTCGTTGCTGATCGTTTCGGCGCTGAGCTTCGTTGTCGCCGGATGCGCCTCGCTGCCGCGGATGCCCTATGGCGTTGCCGATGCGCCGTCGGCGCGCGTTCTCAATCTGACGGACCTGCGGCGCTACGCCGACGACCCGGCCTCCACGTTCCGGCAAAACGGGCAGCAGGCCGTGCTGCGGGGGCCACGAACCTACCTCGCGCTGTCAGGCGGCGGAGCCGACGGCGCCTATGGCGCCGGCGTTCTCAACGGCTGGACGGAGGCGGGCACACGGCCCTCATTCTCGATCGTCTCGGGCGTGAGCACCGGCGCGTTGATCGCGCCGTTCGCCTTCCTCGGTCCCGGCCATGACGCGACGTTGCGGCATCTCTACACCAGCGGCGTCGCCGAGAGCCTGCTCGACGCGCCGAGCGCATTCAACGCGATCTTCGGGGCGGGCCTGTTCGGCAACAAGCGGCTGCGGGAACTGGTGGCCAATTATATCGATGCCGACTTCGTCACTGCGGTCGCCGCCGAATACGCCAGGGGACGGATGCTGTTCATCGTCACGACCAATCTGGACTCGCAGCGCACCGCGATTTGGGACATGGGAAGGATCGCCTCGCTGCGCACGCCGGAAGCCTTGAACCTGTTCAGGGACGTCGTCGCCGCTTCGGCCAGTGTGCCGGTGGTGTTTCCGCCGATGCTGGTCACCGCCGAAGCCAACGGCAGGCTATTCCAGGAGATGCATGTCGACGGCGGCGTGACCGCGCCGGTCCTGACGCTGCCTGAGGCATTCCTGCTGCGCGACGCCAAACTGGCCAAGCTCGGCGACAAGGCCGGCGATCTGCAGCTCTACATCCTGATCAACAACAAGGTCGAGCCGGAGTTTCAGCTCGTTGCCAACAGCACGGTCGAGATCGCGGCGCGATCCTCATCGACCATGGTCAAGACGCAGACGCGCTCGATCCTCTTCAGCACCTATGATTTCAGCCGCCGCAACAGATACGGGTTTAACCTGACCTACATCGAAGGGCGCGTCCCCGCGGCGGCCAGTTCGGGATTCGATACCGCCTATATGCGCGGGTTGTTTCAGTACGGCTACGACCGGGCGCGAAGCGGTCGTGCCTGGTCGAAAGCCCCGCCATCCGACGGTCTGAACCCGACAACCTACCGAACTTCGTCGGCGCCGCAGATGGTCGCCGGCCACTGACGGTCTGAAGCAGCAACCCACGGCCTGTCCGTGTCCGAAAAGGAGTGCTCCCATGACGACATCTTCGATCCGCAAAATCGCGTTCATGTCGCTTCTGCTGCAATCGATCTCCGCTCCCGCCCTGGCGCAGTCGCCGCCGTTCGCGGGTCTCGCGGGATCCTGGACGGGGTCGGGATCAATATCGCTGTCCGACGGCTCGAGAGAACGCCTGCGATGCAGGGCGACGTACCAGGTCAGCGCCGGGGAGGCGAGGCTCCGACAGAACCTGCGCTGCGCCAGCGACAGCTACCGGTTCGACCTGAGCAGCGACGTCGTCAGCCAGCAGGGCACCATCGCGGGAACCTGGAGCGAGGCCAGCCGCGGCATCAGCGGCAGCCTTGCCGGGCGCGCGAGCAGAGGATCCATCGCCGCCGTCGTCGATGCCCCCGGGTTCTCGGCCAATCTCTCGGTCGCCACGCGAGGCAACCGGCAGTCGTTCACGATCCACTCGCAAGGCGACATTCGAAGCGTCGCGATCACGATGGTTCGCAGCTAAGGCAGTGCCGGCATCCGCACCGGCGGTGAGGAGAATGATCATGGACGTCGATAAATCCGCGAAGCTGGTCATCCGGTTGATCTTGCGGTTGACCTTGCCGTTGATGCTGGCGATGGCGCCCGTTGCGGCCTTCGGCCGCGAATCCGCCGATCTTGCGTCTCCCTCCGTCCCGCAATCCAATGTCCCGCAATCCAATGAGTCCGAAAGCGAAGCGCTCATGCGGGAAGTCGAGGTATTCGCGGATGCCCGGATTTCCGCCCGACGTGCGATTGCCATCGCCGAGAGGCTTGGCGCCGGCGCCCGGGTCGTCGACCTGGGTTTCGACGGATCGTCCCCCCATCCGGCCTACAGAGTGAAAGTCCTTCTGAACGGGGAATTGGGGGAGGTCGCCGTCGATGCTTCGACCGGGTTGGCCGTCAGCACCGGGCCAACAACGCCGGTCTCCGGGCTGGACGACGAGAGCCGGACGACACTGGCCGCTTTCTCAGCAGCCGGCATCGATCTTTCCGAGACCATCGCCATTGCCGAACAATACGGCTCCGGCAAAGCGCTCAGCGCCGGATTGCACCACAATGGCGCGAAGCTCGTCTTGCTGGTGGTGATCGTCTGCGAGGGCTCGCTGAAGGAAATCTCGGTCGAGCCTCCGGCAAGCCGAAGCCGTCAGCGCAAGACGTCGGCCCCCGAAAAGAAATGGAAACGACCTTCGTCCGGTGCAGTCTCGCGAGGAGCGTCCGCCTGATCGAACGGCTTCCTTGCCCGAGCGTGCGACCTCCCTGGAGCCGCGGAGAGGGGGCGCCGGGGCGGTCATTATCGGGGAAACCCTCGGATTTGACGGCCGGGCACCCGGTATATCCGCCGGGGGGCCCCAAAACCGGCCGGATTACCTTGCTTCTCGCGAGAATCCGGCTATATACCGCGCCATCTCACACGGAAGCATGGCTCAAAAGGCCGTCCGGTGGCAGCCGGGCCGCAAGGCTCGTCTGCTCACACGCTTCCGGAGGAACCAACCGGAGAATATCACGATGGCGCTACCCGATTTTTCTATGCGTCAGCTGCTTGAAGCTGGCGTTCACTTTGGCCACCAATCGCACCGCTGGAATCCGAAGATGGCGGATTACATTTTCGGTGCCCGCAACAACATCCACATCATCGATCTCGCCCAGACCGTGCCGCTGTTGCATCGCGCGCTGCAGGCCGTCAGCGATACCGTCGCCAAGGGCGGCCGTATCCTGTTCGTCGGCACCAAGCGGCAGGCGCAGGATGGCGTCGCCGAAGCGGCGAAGCGTTCGGCGCAGTATTTCGTCAATTCGCGCTGGCTCGGCGGCACGCTGACCAACTGGAAGACGATTTCCGGTTCGATCAAGCGGCTGCGGCATCTCGAGGAAGTGCTCAATTCGGGCGATGCCAACGCCTACACCAAGAAAGAGCGTCTGACGCTGCAGCGCGAGCGCGACAAGCTCGACCGTTCGCTCGGCGGCATCAAGGACATGGGCGGTCTGCCCGACCTGATCTTCGTGATCGACACCAACAAGGAAGACATCGCGATTCAGGAAGCCCAGCGGCTCAACATTCCGGTCGCTGCGATCGTCGATACCAACTCCGACCCCAAGGGCATCACCTATGTGGTGCCGGGCAACGACGACGCCGGCCGCGCCATCACGCTGTATTGCGACCTGATCGCGCGCGCCGTCATCGACGGCATCTCGCGCGCGCAGGGCGATTCCGGCATCGATATCGGCGCCTCGGCGCAGCCGATCCGCGAGGAAATCCCGGCCGAGCCGCAGGCTGCCGGATTCCAGGGCCTGGCCGGGCCGCGCGGCACGGCCGACGACCTCAAGAAGCTCACCGGCGTGTCCGGCGCGATCGAGAAGAAGTTCAACGATCTCGGCATCTTCCATTACTGGCAGCTCGCCGAACTCGATCACGATGCCGCGCACAAGATCGGCGAAGAGGTCGGGCTTCCGAACCGCGCCGATGGCTGGGTCGCCCAGGCCAAGGCGATGACCGCGGAAGCGGAATAACGCGAACACGCGTGGCCGGAATCTTCCGGCCACCGCTTCGGTTTCAAATACGACATTCCCTGATGGTGGAAGGCGGCGAGGCGGCAACAGCCGCGCCGCGGTCGCCCTGACAGGCAAGAAGGACGTTCAACGATGGCAACGATTACAGCAGCGATGGTCAAGGACCTGCGCGAGACGACCGGCGTCGGCATGATGGATTGCAAGCAGGCGCTTGCGGAGAACGGCGGCGACATGGAAGCCGCGATCGACTGGCTGCGCAAGAAGGGCCTGTCGAAGGCCGCCAAGAAGTCCGGCCGCATCGCGGCGGAGGGCCTGATCGGCGCGCTGACCCAGGGTACCAAAGGTGTCGTGGTCGAGGTCAATTCCGAGACCGACTTCGTCGCGCGCAACGAGCAGTTCCAGGGCCTGGTCAAGATGATCGCGCAGGTTGCGCTCAAGGTCGGCGCCGACGTGGAGAAGATCAAGGCGGCACCGGTCGGCGACGTCACCGTCGAGCGCGCGATCCAGGACGCCATTGCCACCATCGGCGAGAACATGACGTTGCGCCGGGCGGCTTCGCTCGAAGTCTCAAGCGGCGTGGTGTCGAGCTATGTGCACAATGCCGTGGTCGAAGGCGCCGGCAAGATGGGCGTGATCGTGGCGCTGGAATCCACCGGCAAGACCGACGAGCTGGCGGCGCTGGCGCGGCAAATCGCGATGCATGTGGCCGCCACCAACCCGCTGGCGCTGGATCCGGCGGGACTCGATCCCGCGGCCGTGACCCGCGAAAAGGACGTGCTGGCCGACAAATACCGTCAGCAGGGCAAGCCCGAGAACGTGATCGAAAAGATCGTCGAGTCCGGCCTGAAGACCTTCTACAAGGAAGTCTGCCTGCTGGAGCAGGCCTTCATCCGCGACAATGCCAAATCGGTTGCCCAGGCGGTCAAGGAAGCCGAGGGCAAGATCGGCGCCCCTGTGAAGATCACCGGATTTGTGCGCTATGCTCTGGGTGAGGGAATCGACAAGCAGGAATCCGATTTCGCGGCCGAGGTCGCCGCCGCCAGCGGCAAGAAGTAAGCGCCGGACCAAATTCCGGCGTGCTTGCGCGGCATTGGCAGTACTTGCCGGAAGAAATGGCTGGCCGGAAGAAGCGGCTGGCCTGGAGCAACGACGGGCCCAGAGGAAAGCGACTAGCAATGGCTGAGCCGGTCTATCGTCGGGTGGTGATCAAGCTCTCGGGCGAATATTTTGCCGGCGCGCATTCCTTCGGCATGGATCAGCCGACCATCGACCGCATTGCCGGCGACCTGATCGCTGCCAAACAGCTCGGCGTCGAAGTCGCCGTCGTCGTCGGTGGCGGAAACATGGTGCGCGGGGTCGAGGTGTCCTCGCGCGGCGTGTCCCGGCCGACCGGCGACACCATGGGCATGCTCGCCACCGTGATGAATTGCCTGGCGCTGGAGGCCGCGATCGAGCGGCGCGGGACGCCGGCGCGGACCCTGTCGGCCTTCGTCATGCCGCAGGTTTGCGAGCTGTTCACCCGTGGTGCAACGCACAAATATCTCGCCGAGGGCCGCATCGTGCTGCTCGGCGGTGGAACCGGCAATCCGTTCTTCACCACCGATACCACGGCGGTGCTGCGGGCCGCCGAGATCGGCGCCCATGCGGTGTTGAAGGCCACCAATGTCGATGGCGTCTACAGTGCGGATCCCAAAAAAGACCCATCCGCCAGGCGGTTCGACCGTTTGACGCATTCACAGGCGATCGAAGGCGGCTACAAGGTGATGGACGCGACCGCTTTCGCGCTTGCCCGCGAGACGTCGCTGCCTATCATCGTGTTCTCGATCGCCGATCCGGGTTCGATAGGCGCGATCCTGCGCGGCACCGGCCACGGCACCATCGTCGCCGGCTGACAGGCTGGCGACGCATCTGATGTGCGAGCCCGAAGGCCTCGCGATCGGTTTTTCAGGAGGAGAGCGTTATGCCCACGGCAGGTTTCGACATCAACGATTTGAAGCGCCGCATGCAGGGCGCCACGGCGGCACTCAAGCATGAACTCGGTGGATTGCGCACCGGCCGCGCCGCCGCCTCGATGCTGGAGCCGGTGCAGGTCGACGCCTACGGCACCCACATGCCGCTCAACCAGCTCGCGACCGTCAGCGTGCCCGAACCGCGGCTGCTTTCGGTCCAGGTTTGGGACAAGTCGATGGTCAAGGCCGTTGAAAAGGCGATCGTTGATTCCAACCTCGGTCTGAGCCCCGCGACCGAAGGCCAGGTGCTGCGCCTGCGTATTCCCGAACTCAACGAAGAACGGCGCAAGGAACTGGTAAAAGTGGCGCACAAATATGCCGAGGCGGCCAAGGTCGCGGTGCGGCATGTCCGCCGCGACGGTCTCGATACCGTCAAGAAGCTCGAGAAGAATCACGAGATTTCCGAGGACGATCAGGAGCGGCTGGCCAATGATGTGCAGAAGGCCACCGACGGCATGATTTCGGAAATAGACCAATTGCTTGCGGCGAAGGAAAAGGAAATCCTTACCGTTTAGCGCGCCAGGATCAGTCGATGTCGAACGCCACAGCCCCCGCGACCGAAGCCCCGGATCCTTCCGGAGCGCCGTTGCATGTGGCGATCATCATGGACGGCAACGGACGCTGGGCGGCCGCCCGCGGCCTGCCGCGCGCGGAGGGTCACCGCCGCGGCGTCGAGGCGCTGCGGCGGGTGGTTCGCGCGGCCCACGAACTCGGCATCCTCTATCTGACGATTTTTTCCTTCAGCTCGGAGAACTGGTCGCGTCCGGCGAGCGAAATCGGCGATCTCTTCGGTCTGCTTCGGCGCTTCATCCGCAACGACCTCGCGACATTGCACAGCGATGGCGTCCGGGTCCGGGTGATCGGCGAGCGCGACGGACTGGAGCCGGATATCTGCGCGCTGCTCAACGAGGCGGAAGAGCTGACCAGGGGCAACACCAGGCTCAATCTCGTGGTCGCGTTCAACTACGGATCGCGCCAGGAAATCGCCCATGCCGCCCGGCGGCTGGCGCGCGAGGTCGCCGAGGGCAAGCGTGACCCCCAGTCCATCGATGCCGACACAATCAGCCGATACCTCGACGCGCCCGATATTCCCGATCCGGATCTGATCATCCGCACCAGCGGCGAGCAGCGGCTTTCGAACTTCCTGATGTGGCAAGCGGCCTACAGCGAACTGGTGTTCGTGCCGATCCACTGGCCGGATTTCGACAAGACGGCGCTGGAAGAGGCGATCGCCGAATATGCCAGACGGGAGCGCCGTTTTGGCGGTCTGGCCGCGAAAACCGGATCGTGACCGAGGGCGAGGCCGCACCGGCGGCTGACGCCGAGAAGGGGTCGCGCAATCTGACGATGCGCGTGCTCGCCGCCTTGGTGCTCGCACCGGCAGCCATCGCCATCGCGTATGCCGGCGGCTGGCTGTGGCTCGGCCTGGTCACGCTGGCCGCGATCGGTCTCTATGTCGAATGGCTGACGATCGTGGGCGCGCGTGCGCCGCGCGTGATGGCCGCCGGCATCATGACGCTTGTCGGCGCCGCCATATGGCTTGGAATCGGGCGGATCGGCCCGACTTATGTCATCGTCGTGCTCGGCGTCATCGTGGCTGCCTTGCTGTCACCCCATCGTCGCGGCTGGGCCGCGCTCGGCGGTTGCTATGCCTTCGCGGCGCTGATCGCCTCGGTCCTGCTGCGGCTCGATCCGGTCTGGGGATTCGCCGCGCTGATGTTCGTCCTGCTGATCGTCTGGGTCACCGATATCGGCGGCTATTTCGCCGGCCGCGGCATCGGCGGACCAAAGCTGTGGCCGCGGGTCAGCCCCAAAAAGACCTGGGCCGGCGCGATTGGCGGCTTCGTCCTCAGCCTTGTCGTTGCCGGAGGCTTTGCCGCCTTGGGGTACGGCCAGGCCGGCCCGTTGCTGCTGCTGGCCGCGGTGCTCTCGATTGCCTCCCAGCTCGGCGATCTGTTTGAATCCGCGGTGAAACGCCGTTTCGGCGTCAAGGATTCCAGTCACATCATCCCCGGGCATGGCGGTCTGATGGACCGTCTCGATGGTTTCGTCGCCGCGGTCGTCCTGGCGGCGATTTTCGGCCTTTTGCGGGGCGGCGCCGATGGCGTCGGCCGCGGACTTATGGTTTGGTGAAAATATGAGCGCTGTCCCGTTGCGTAACAATAAGGCCGCGGCATCCGCCGTGCGCTCCGTGACCGTGCTGGGCGCCACCGGCTCGATCGGCGACAGCACGATGGATCTGCTGCGGGGCTCGCGCGACCGCTATCAAATCGAGGCCCTGACCGCGAACACCAATGTCGAGGGGCTGGCGAAGCTGGCCCGCGAATTCGGCGCGCGCTTCGCCGCCGTGGCCGATCCCGATCGCCTCGGCGAGCTGAAGGACGCGCTGGCCGGCACAAATACCGAATGCGGCGCCGGCGAGAGCGCCATCATTGAAGCCGCGGCCCGTCCGGCCGACTGGGTCATGGCCGCCGTCAGCGGCGCCGCCGGATTGAAGCCCGCGCTCGCGGCGGTGGATCGCGGCGCCACCGTCGCGCTGGCCAACAAGGAATGCCTGGTCTGCGCCGGCGACTTCTTCATGCAGCGGGCGTTGCAGGCAGGGGCCTGCATCCTGCCGGCGGATTCCGAACATAACGCGCTGTTTCAGGCGCTCGGTTCCGGCAACCGCGAGGAACTGGTTCGCGTCATCATCACCGCATCGGGCGGACCGTTCCGGACCTGGGCCGTCGCCGACATCGAGCAGGCGACGCTGGCGCAGGCCCTGAAGCATCCGAACTGGAGCATGGGGCAGAAGATCACCATCGATTCCGCCTCGATGATGAACAAGGGGCTCGAGGTCATCGAAGCCTCGTATCTGTTCGCGCTGACGCCGGACGAGATCGACGTTCTCGTGCACCCGCAGTCGATCATCCACGGCATGGTGGAATTTTCCGATCGTTCCGTCGTGGCCCAGCTCGGCGCGCCCGACATGCGCACGCCGATCGCGCATTGCCTGGGGTGGCCCGATCGGATCGTCGGACCCGCCGCCAAGCTCGATCTCGCCAAAATCGGGCAGCTGACTTTCGAGGCGCCGGATTTCGACCGGTTCCCGGCGCTCCGGCTGGCTTATGATGCGCTGCGGACCGGGCGCGGCGCGACCACGGTCTACAATGCCGCCAACGAGGTCGCGGTGGCGGCCTTCATCGCCGGCAAGATCAAGTTCGGCGCGATCGCCCGGCTGGTCGAAGCCACCATGAACGACTGGATCCGCTCCGGGAACCTGGCGCCTTTGAGCTCGGCAGACGATGCGATTTCCGTTGACCATATTGCGCGAAATAAAGCTGCCTCCCTCTTGCCTCAAATTGCCTTAAAGGCATCCTAGACGATTGGGGACAGGGCCTGCGGCCCTGCTTAAGGGGAATTGGATGTCCGAGTTTTTTCTAAATAGTTTCAATACGTTGAGCCATGGGTTCATCGGCTACATCATTCCCTTTTTGTTCGTGCTCACCATCGTCGTTTTCTTCCATGAGCTCGGCCACTTCCTGGTGGCGCGCTGGGCCGGCGTGAAGGTGCTGACGTTCTCGCTCGGTTTCGGGCCGGAACTCGCCGGCTTCAACGACCGCCACGGCACCCGCTGGAAGATCTCGGCGATCCCGCTCGGCGGCTACGTCAAATTCTTCGGCGACGAGAGCGAGGCCTCGACGCCGTCGTCCGAAACGCTTTCCGCCATGACCGCGGAAGAACGCGCCGGCAGTTTCCATCACAAGAAGGTCGGACCGCGCGCCGCGATCGTGGCGGCCGGCCCGATTGCCAATTTCCTGCTGGCGATCGTGATCTTTACCGGCCTGTTCACGTTCTTCGGCAAGCCGAGCACGACCGCGCGCGTCGACAAGGTGGAGGTGGGCAGTGCGGCCGACAAGGCCGGCTTCCAGGCTGGCGACATCGTAACTTCGATCGATGGCACGGCCATCGGAAGCTTTTCCGAGATGCAGCGCATCGTCGGCACCCGCGCCGGCGAGCAACTGTCGTTCACGATCAAGCGCGGCGATTCCAGCCTGCAGATTCAGGGCACGCCGCAGCTTCGGGAAGTAAAGGATTCGTTCGGCAACGTTCACCGGCTCGGCGTGCTGGGAATCACCCGCTCGACCAATCCCGGCGACGTCGTGACCGAGCGGGTGGATCCGGCCACCGCGGCCTGGCTCGGGGTCAAGGAGACCTGGTTCGTGGTCGAGCGCACGATGTCCTACATCGGAGGCGTATTCACCGGGCGCGAGGCGGCCGATCAGGTCGGCGGGCCGATCCGGATCGCGCAGATTTCAGGGCAGGTCGCGACCATCGGGGTTGCCGCCCTAGTACATTTGGCGGCGGTGCTTTCGATCTCGATCGGACTGCTTAACCTGTTCCCGGTACCGTTGCTCGATGGCGGCCACCTTTTGTTCTATGCGGTGGAAGCCGTGCGCGGGCGTCCGTTGTCGGACCGGGCGCAGGAAATGGGGTTCCGAATCGGACTCGGCCTGGTGCTGATGCTGATGGTGTTTGCGACCTATAACGATATTCTGCACCTGGCGGCATCGTGAAACGGCTTTTTTGTGACGTGGCCAATAGGCAACGTCTTGGAATGAAAATGAAATTGCACGCCGATAGGACATTTGCGGCCTCAGCAAAATTGGATACAAGCGGGCAACAAATGGGAATCTGTTGGTTCGTCGGGGTGCGGACCGTCAGTGGAATCACAAGGGCGCTTGGCGCATGAATGTTGGAATGCGAGTGCGGGGCGGCGTGTTGGCCACCCTGATCATGTTCGCGATGCCGGTCGCCGTTACGCTGGCCGCTGTGCTCGTGCCGTCTGCGGCGGTTGCCCAGGCGGCTTCCTCGATCGTGGTTGAGGGGAACCGGCGCGTCGATGTCGAAACCATCCGCTCATATTTCAGGCCCGGACCTGGCGGCCGCCTCGACCAGGGCCGAATCGATGACGGCCTGAAGGCCCTGATCGAGACCGGCCTGTTCCAGGACGTGCGGATCGGCCAGGCGGGCGGGCGGATCGTCGTGACCGTGGTGGAAAACCCCGTGATCAGCCGCATTGCCTTCGAGGGCAACAAGAAGATCAAGGACGAGCAGATTTCGGTGGAAATCCAGTCCAAGCCGCGCGGGACGCTGTCGCGCCCGATGGTGCAGTCCGACGCCTTGCGCATCGCCGAAATCTATCGCCGCTCCGGCCGTTATGACGTGCGCGTGGTTCCTGAAATCATCGAGCAGCCGAACAACCGCGTCGATCTGATCTTCACGGTGACCGAGGGTTCGAAGACCGGCGTCAAATCGATCGAGTTCATCGGCAATCAGGCCTATTCGTCGTATCGCCTCAAGGACGTCATCAAGACCCGCGAATCCAATTTGCTGAGCTTCCTCGGCGGCGCCGACGTCTACGATCCGGACCGCGTCGAGGCCGACCGCGACCTGATCCGCCGCTACTACCTGAAGAACGGCTATGCCGATGTTCAGGTCGTCGCCGCGCTCACCGAATACGATCCGGAGCGCAAGGGCTTCCTGGTGACCTTCAAGATCGAAGAGGGCGCGCAGTACCGCGTGGCCCAGGTCAACTTCGCCTCCAGCATCGCGACGCTCGACGGCACCACGCTTCGCAGCTTCTCGCGCGTCAATGTCGGCTCGCTCTACAACGCCGAGGCGCTGGAGAAATCCGTCGAGGAAATGCAGATCGAGGCCTCGCGGCGCGGCTATTCCTTTGCGGTCGTGCGTCCGCGCGGCGACCGCAATTTCGAGGCCCACACCGTCTCGATTACCTTCGCCATCGACGAAGGCCCGCGAACCTATATCGAGCGCATCAACGTGCGCGGCAACACCCGCACCCGCGACTACGTGATCCGCCGCGAATTCGACCTGTCCGAAGGCGACGCCTACAACCGCGCGCGGGTCGATCGCGCCTAGCGCCGGCTGAAGAATCTCTACTTCTTAAAGTCGGTCAAGATCACGAGCGAGCCCGGATCCTCCAGCGACCGCGTGATTCTCGTGGTCGATCTCGAGGAGAAATCGACCGGCGACTTCTCGGTATCGGGCGGCTATTCGACGACCGACGGCGCGCTGGCCGAGGTCAGCATTTCCGAGCGTAACTTCCTCGGCCGCGGTCTCTACGCCAAGGCGTCGGTGACCTATGGCCAGTATGCGCGCGGCTATTCGCTGTCGTTCGTGGAGCCCTATCTGCTGGACTACCGCGTTGCGCTCGGGCTCGACCTGTTCCAGCGCGAACAGCTCGCCAACTCCTATATTTCCTACGGCACCAGCACGATCGGCTTCAGCCCGAGGCTCGGCTTCGCCTTGCGTGAGGATCTCTCGCTGCAGGTGCGCTATTCGATCTACGAGCAGAAGATCTCGCTGCCGGACTACCTGCGGAATTGTAACAACAATATCGGGAGCGCGGCGTACAATCCCAGCCCGGCGTTCTTCGCGCCGGCAGCCGTCAGCCCGGTCAATGGCTCGTCGCTGGGTTGCTACTCCGACGGCGAAGCCTCGCTGCCGGTGCGCAAGGAACTGGAAAACGGCAAGACGCTGACCTCGTCGATCGGCTATTCGCTGAACTACAACACGCTCGACAACAACAAGAACCCGACCGACGGTCTGCTGGTCGATTTCAAGCAGGACTTCGCCGGCATCGGTGGCGATGTCAGCTACCTGAAGAGCGCGATCGACGTGAAATACTACACGCCGCTGGTGTCCGACATCGTCGGCCTGATCCACGCCCAGGCCGGCATGCTCAACCAGATCGGCAACAGCGAACTGCGGATGCTCGATCATTTCCAGATGGGTTCCAACCTGGTCCGCGGCTTTGCGCCCAACGGCATCGGTCCGCGCGACATCAATCCATTCGGCACCAGCGACTCGCTCGGCGGCAGCAAATATTGGGGCATTTCGGCGGAGCTGCAGATGCCGTTCTGGTTCCTGCCGAAGGAAGTCGGCCTCAAGGGTTCGGTCTATGCCGATGCCGGCGGGCTCTACGACTACAAGGGACCGACGTCGTGGGCCTTTACCAACGAAGTCAACGCGCCCGGTTGTATTCCCGGAACGATCAACCCTGTCACGACCGGAACCTGCACGGGACTGGTGTATGACAATGGCAACGTCGTCCGCACCTCGGTCGGTGTCGGCCTGATCTGGGCGTCGCCGTTCGGTCCGCTGCGCATCGACTACGCGATCCCGTTGACCAAGGGGCAGTTCGACCGCGTCCAGGAGTTCAAGTTCGGCGGCGGGACATCGTTCTAAGGCGTTTTCGAGCGAAGCGGATTCCGGTTCGCGTGAAGAAAACGCGTCAAACTCAAAGAGAGACAGACCCCGGTTGTGATGGATCAGAACCGGGGCTCTCGTTCGATCACGGGCCGGACCGCGACGGGTGGAATGGCGCAGCCGACATTTTCCAAGCAACCGCCGACATCGACGCTGGCCGAACTGGCCGCGTTGACCAAAGCGCATCTGGTTGATCCGTCCCGCGGCGGCCAATTGGTCAAGGGACTGGCGTCGCTCGACGAAGCCGGCCCGATGCATCTGGCGTTCTTCGACAACCTGAAATATGCCGACCAGCTCGCATCGACCAAAGCCGGCGCGTGCCTGGTCAGCGCCCGTTTCGAGGCCAGCGTTCCCGCCCATGTCGCGGTCCTGCGCGCGGTGCAGCCGTTCCGCGAATTCGTGACGATCGCCCGCGAGCTGTACCGCGACGCCCTTCGCCCGCAATCATGGTTCGGCAATGCCGGCATCGCTCCCTCCGCCGTGATCGATCCGACGGCGCATCTGGAGGACGGCGTGATCGTGGATCCGCTGGCGGTGATCGGCCCAGGCGTCGAAATCGGCGCCGGAACGGTGATCGGTTCGGGAGCGGTGATCGGCGCCAATGTCCGGATCGGCCGCGACTGCAATGTCGGCGCCCATACCGCGATCCAGTCCGCGCTGATAGGCAATAACGTCCTGATCCACCCCGGCTGCAGCATCGGGCAGGACGGCTACGGCTTCGTGTTCTTCGGCCCGGGCGGCCATGTGAAAGTGCCGCAGACGGGCCGCGTCGTGATCCAGAACGACGTCGAGGTCGGCGCCGGCACCACCATCGACCGCGGCAGTCTGCGCGATACCGTGATCGGCGAGGGTACGAAAATCGACAATCAGGTCCAGATCGGCCACAATGTGACGATCGGCAGGCATTGCCTGCTGGCCGCCCAGATAGGACTGGCGGGCAGCCTGACGATTGGCGACAATGTGGCGCTGGGCGCCAAGGTGGGGATCAACAATCACCTCAAGATCGGCGACGGCGCCCAGGTCACGGCGATGAGTGCGGTCAAGGACGACATTCCGGCCAACGGGCGCTGGGGTGGCCATTTTGCCAAGCCGACAAGGCAGTGGTTCCGGGAAATCGTGGCAGTGGAGCGTCTGGCGCGCGATGGCGCAGCCGACACGAAGGGCGAGGGGCGGGAGTGATGGAGGAGGCAGCCGTCAGGTTTGCGCTGGTCGATATCAATGAGATCCTCAAGACGCTGCCGCATCGTTTTCCGATGTTGCTGATCGACAAGGTGATCGATATCCGCACCGATTATTCGGGCACCGGCATCAAGAACGTCACCTTCAACGAGCCGCCATTCCAGGGCCATTTTCCCGACCGCCCGGTCTATCCCGGGGTGATGATGATCGAAGCCATGGCGCAGACCGCCGGCGTGATCGGCATCAAATCGGTCGAGGGCACCGAAAAGCCGCGCGCGGTTTATTTTCTCACCATCGACAAGTGCAAGTTCCGCAAGCCGGTGCTGCCCGGCGACACCATCGAATACCACATGCGCAGCATCGGCCGCCGCAAGGCGATGTGGTGGTTTCACGGTGACGCCATCGTCAACGGCGCCACAGTCGCCGAGGCCGACGTCGGCGCGATGCTGACAGACTGACCGGGGCGGGGCGTGAGGCGCGCACATGGCGGATGCCGGCGTGCCGAAACACGGCGTAACCATACGTCACTGGACAGTTCCGGGATGTCGCGTTAACCACCGGAAAACCTTAACGATTAATCCCCACCCCTGGCTGATACCGGACCCGCTGGATGAGCATGATTGATCCCACCGCGCGGGTGGAAGACGGGGCCGTAATCGGCGAGGGCACCTCGATCGGGCCCTATTGCGTGATCGGGCCCCATGTCGTGATCGGCGCCAATTGCAGGCTGGTCGCGCATGTCCATGTCACCGCGCAGACCACGATCGGCGACGGCTGCACGATCTATCCCTTCGTTTCGCTCGGCACGCCGCCGCAATCCCTGAGCTATCGCGGCGAGCTGACCAAGCTTCAGATCGGCCAAGGCTGCACCATTCGCGAGCAGGTGACCATGAACGCCGGTACCGTGGCCGGCGGCGGCATCACCCGGGTCGGCGACCGCGGCTATTTCATGAACTGCAGCCATATCGGGCACGACTGCACCGTCGGCAACGACGTGATTTTCGCCACGTCGGCGACGCTCGGCGGCCACAGCGAGATCGGCGATTTCGTTTTCATGGGCGGCCTGTCGGCGGTGCATCAATATGGGCGCGTCGGTTCGCAGGTCATGGTCGGGGCGCTGAGCGGCGTGCGCAGCGACGTGATCCCGTTTGCCCTCGTCAGTGGCCAATACGCGGCGCTGACCGGCCTCAACATCGTCGGCATGAAACGCCGCAAGTTCAGCCGCGAACGCCTCGCCAGGGTTCGGTCATTTTATCAGAAGCTGTTTCTCGGCCCCGGCGTCTTTGCCGACCGTCTGAATGAAGCGCGGCATCAGGCGGACGCCGATCCCGCGATTGCGGAAATTCTGGATTTCATCGATGCCGGAAAGCATCGCGAGCTGTGTCAGCCGCTGAAGGCCGGCAAGGCGCCTTGATCGTTGATCCCTTGATGCGTCGGGGCGAACCATGACGGATGAGGCTTTGCAGATCTCTTCGCCGGTCGGCGTGATCGCGGCCGGCGGCGTCATGCCGTTCGCGGTCGCGGACTCGCTGATCGCGCGCGGCCTCACACCCGTGCTGTTCGCGCTGAAGGGCGCCTGCGATCCGCAATCCGTTGCGCGCTTTCGCCATCACTGGATTGCGGTCGGCCAGATCGGCCGGGCCATCAAGCTGTTTCGCAGCGAGAACTGCCGCGATCTGGTGTTCATCGGCACGCTGGTGCGGCCGGCGCTGTCCGAGATCCGGCTGGACTGGACCACCATTCGTCTGCTCGGCCGGGTGTGGGCGGCGTTCCGCGGCGGCGACGACCACCTGCTGTCCGGCATCGGCCGCATTCTCGAACAGGACGGCTTCCGCATGGTCGGGATCAAGGACGTCGCCCCTGATCTGCTGATGCCCGAGGGATGCATCACCCGGACCGTGCCTGATGACAAGGCCAAAGCCGACATCGCCCGCGGACGTGACGTGCTGGCCGCGCTGAGCCCGTTCGATATCGGCCAGGCTGCCATCGTGATCGACGGCCATGTGGTCGCGGTGGAAGACATCGAGGGCACCGACGGCCTGCTGGCGCGGGTGGCGCGGCTGCGCGCCGAGGGCCGGATCCGCGCCAGGGCGCCGCGCGGCGTGCTGGTGAAGGCGCCGAAAAGCGGTCAGGATTTGCGCTTCGATCTGCCGACCATCGGACCGCGCACCGTCGAGCGCGCGGTCGAGGCCGGGCTATCGGGCATCGCCATTGTCGCCGGCCACACCATTGTGATCGAGCCGCAGGCCATGATCGCTGCCGCCGACGCAGCGGGCCTGTTCGTGACGGGGCTGTCCGCGTGATGCCGCCACGAACAACCGCCGACGTCGCGCGAAAGATTTTCCTGATCGCGACGGAGGAATCCGGCGACCGGCTCGGCGCCAGCCTGATGAAGGTGCTGCGCCAGCGGCTCGGCGGCGCGGTCCTCTTCGAGGGCGTCGGCGGCCAGGCGATGGCGCGCGAGGGACTGGCGTCGCTGTTTCCGATCGAGCAATTGTCGATCATGGGCCTTGCAGCCGTGGTGAAGCAGCTGCCGATGATCCTGCGGCGCATCAATGAGACCGCCGCGGCGGTGACGCAGGCATCGCCTGACGTGCTCGTCATCATCGACAGCCCCGATTTCACCCATCGCGTGGCGCGCCGCGTCCGGGCGCGCGATCCCGCGATCCCGATCGTCAATTATGTTTCGCCCTCGGTCTGGGCCTGGCGGCCCGGCCGGGCGCGCGCCATGACAGCCTATGTCGATCACGTGCTGGCGCTGCTGCCGTTCGAACCCGGGGAGTATCGCAGGCTGCACGGCCCGCCCTGCAGCTATGTCGGCCATCCCCTGATCGAGCAGATCGGTACGCTTCGGCCCTCAGCCTCCGAGCAGAAGCGGCGCGACGGATCTCCGCCGGTGCTGCTGGTGCTGCCGGGAAGCCGCCGCAGCGAGGTCAGGCATCACATGGCGGTGTTCGGCGCAGCCCTCGGCCTGCTGCGGGACGACGGCGCGGCGTTCGAACTGGTGCTGCCGACCATGCCGCATCTGGTCGATGCGGTGCGCGAGGGCGTCGCGAACTGGCCGGTTCAGCCCAAAATCGTGATCGGCGAGAGCGAGACGCGCGCGGCCTTCCGGAGCGCGCGCGCGGCGCTGGCCAAGTCCGGCACCGTGACGCTGGAGCTGGCGCTATCGGGCGTGCCGATGGTGACGGCCTATCGCACCGGCGCGATCGAGGCCTGGATCATGCTGCGGATGATCAAGGTTCCCTCGGTGATCCTCGCCAACCTCGTGGTCGGCGAAAACGTCGTGCCGGAGTTTTTGCAGACCGATTGTACACCGGAGAAATTGTCGCGCGCGCTGCGGGAGGTGCTGGAAGAGCAGCCGCCGCGGCGGCGGCAGATCGAAGCGTTTGCGAAGCTCGACGCGATCATGTCGACGGGTGAAGCGACGCCGAGCACGCGCGCGGCCGATATCGTGCTGGCGACGATGCGAAGGGCAAGGGGGGCGGGGTAGGGTGTGGGCAAAGGCGCCCTTTGCGCCGTGCGCACCATCTATCATCACCCAAGCTTTGAAATGGTGGGCACGTCAACGGGCGCGCATCCGCGCGACCGTTGGCTTTGCCCACCCTACGGTGCTGTTTGAAACTTGAATCAAGGCTCTCACAGCGTCATTGCGAGGAGCGCTCGCAATGACGTTGATAGTGCGGACGCCCACAAGTGTCATCACCCGCGCAGGCGGGTGATCCAGTATTCCAGAGACGTCAGTGATGGAATCGATAGGCCGCGGCGTACTGGATCCCCGCCTGCGCGGGGATGACAAGTGGTGGTGGACGCGCAGCGTGCCCACCCTACACCCCTGAATCAAAAAGCCGGATGCGGTGACCGCATCCGGCTTTGAAATGATCGCAAATCCCGCGGTTACTTGCGCTGGTCGATCTCGACGTAATCGCGGCGGGCGACGCCGGTGTAGAGCTGGCGCGGGCGGCCGATCTTCTGCTGCGGGTCCTCGATCATCTCGCTCCACTGGCTGATCCAGCCGACGGTGCGGGCGACCGCGAACAGCACGGTGAACATCGAGGTCGGGAAGCCCATCGCCTTCAGCGTGATGCCCGAATAGAAGTCGACGTTCGGATAGAGCTTGCGGTCGATGAAATAGGGATCGCTCAGCGCGATCCGTTCCAGCTCCAGCGCCACCTTCAGCATCGGATCGTCGCCGTGGCCGGTTTCCGCCAGCACCGCGTGACACATTTTCTGCATGATCTTGGCGCGCGGATCGTAGTTCTTGTAGACGCGGTGGCCAAAGCCCATCAGTCGGACTTCGCTGTTCTTGTCCTTCACCTTGGCGATGAAATCCGGAATCTTGTCGACGGTGCCGATCTCGGCGAGCATCGCCAGTGCGGCTTCATTGGCGCCGCCATGCGCCGGGCCCCACAGGCAGGCGATGCCGGCGGCGATGCAGGCGAACGGGTTGGCGCCGGAGGAGCCGGCGATGCGCACGGTCGAGGTCGAGGCGTTCTGCTCGTGGTCGGCATGCAGGATGAAGATCTTGTCGAGCGCGTTGGCCAGCACCGGATTGATCTTGTAGTCCTCGCAGGGCACCGCGAAGCACATATGCAGGAAGTTCTCGGCGAAGGAGAGCGAGTTCTTCGGATACATGAAGGGCTGGCCGATGGTGTACTTGAAGGCCATCGCGGCCAGCGTCGGGACCTTCGCGATCATCCGCATCGACGCGATCATGCGCTGCTGCGGATCGTTGATGTCGGTGGAGTCGTGATAGAATGCCGCCAGCGCGCCGACCGCCGCCACCATGATCGCCATCGGATGGGCATCGCGGCGGAAGCCCTGGAAGAAGCGGGCCATCTGCTCGTGGACCATGGTGTGATGGATCACGCGGCTGTCGAAATCGGCCTTTTTTGCCGGGGTCGGCAGTTCGCCGTAGAGCAAGAGGTAGCAGGTCTCGAGGAAGTCGCCCTTTTCCGCCAGCTGCTCGATCGGATAGCCGCGGTATTCAAGGATGCCGGCGTCGCCGTCGATATAGGTGATCTTGGACTGGCAGCTGCCGGTCGAGGTGAAGCCGGGGTCATAGGTGAACATGCCGGCCTGGGCGTAGAGCTTGGCGATGTCGATGACATCGGGCCCGACGGTGCCGCTCAAAATCGGGAAATCGTAGGTCTTGTTGCCGACGGTCAGCGTTGCGGATTTCTTGGTGGATGTTGCGTCCATCGTGTGGTCCCCGATGAGATCGTTGCGAAAACCGGCGGCCGGGGGCGCCAAAAACGTGATGGCTGGCGCGGCAAACCGGGTGGCCTTGAAGTACCCCGGAAAGGGGTAGCTTATTGCTGTTTGCACTGCAAGACGGCCGCGGCGGCCCGGCAATACGCCTTATGAAGGGGCCTGGTCGCCGAGCCGGGCCAGGCACTCCTCGCGTCCCAGCACCCCCAGGACGTCGAAAATTCCCGGCGACGTGGTACGGCCGGTCAATGCTACCCGCAGGGGCTGCGCCACCGCGCCGAGCTTGAGATTGCCGGCTTCGGCGAATTCGCGCATCGCAGCTTCCGTGGTCTGCGACGTCCACGGTGAAACCGGCTCGAGTGCCACCTTGAGCCTGCCGATCAGCGCGCGGCTTTCCGGCGTCAGCAACGCCGCCGCCTTGGGCTCGATCTCGAGCGGCCGGTCGGCGAAGATGAAATACGCGCCGTCGATCAGCTCGATCAGCGTCTTGGCGCGCTCCTTGAGGCTCGGCATCGCCTGCAGCAATTGCGCCCGCGTGGTGTCGTTGAGCTTGGCCTTGAGGCTGGAACGATCCGGCACATGGTCCAGCACGTCCTCGAACATGGTCACCAGCGCGGCATCGTCGGCGTGGCGGATATAGTGACCGTTGAGGTTTTCCAGCTTGGCGAAGTCGAACCGCGCCGCCGATCGCCCGATGCCCTTGAGGTCGAAGGCGTCGATCATTTCCCGGGTGGAGAAAATCTCCTGGTCGCCATGGCTCCAGCCGAGCCTGACCAGATAGTTGCGCAGCGCCACGGGCAGATATCCCATCGCGCGGTAGGCATCGACCCCCAGCGCGCCGTGACGCTTGGATAGCTTCGAGCCGTCCGGCCCGTGGATCAGCGGGATGTGCGACATGCTCGGAATGTCCCATCCCAGCGCATCGTAGATCTGCTTCTGGCGCGCGGCGTTGATCAGGTGGTCGTCGCCCCGGATCACATGGGTGACGCCCATGTCGTGGTCGTCGACCACCACCGCCAGCATATAGGTCGGGTTGCCGTCGCCGCGCAGCAGCACGAGGTCGTCGAGGTTCTCGTTCTGCCAGACCACGCGGCCCTGGACCTGATCCTCGATCACGGTCTCGCCGGTTTGCGGCGCCTTCAGGCGGATCGTCGGCTTGACGCCATCAGGCGCATCCTTCGGGTCGCGGTCACGCCACAGCCCGTCATAGAGCCGGGTGCGGCCCTCGGCGCGGGCCTTCTCGCGCATCGAGGTCATTTCCTCCGGGGTCGCGTAGCAGTAATAGGCCTTGCCGCTGGCGAGCAACTGCTCCGCCACCTCGCGGTGGCGCGCGGCCCGGGTGAACTGGTAAACGACGTCGCCGTCCCAATCGAGGCCGAGCCATTTCAACCCGTCCAGGATCGCCGCGATCGCGGGCTCGGTCGAGCGCTCGCGGTCGGTGTCCTCGATCCGCAGCAGCATCTTGCCGCCGGTCTTTTTGGCGTACAGCCAGTTGAACAGCGCCGTGCGGGCGCCTCCGATATGGAGAAAGCCGGTCGGCGAGGGGGCAAAGCGGGTGACGACGGAATCGGTCATTACATCTGCATTTCGGGGACATTAAGGGGTTGCGCCGGGCGCGGGGTTGTATAGCAGGAACGCGGATTAACTAAAGCCTTCACGCAAGCCTTACTTTAAAGCCTTCCTAGGGAGGGTGGGATTTGGCAGAACATCCGCTGATTCCGAACGGGAACCAACATGACAGCAGAACCGGTGGCGGCAGAAGCAGGCCGTGATTTCATCCGCGACATCATCCAGGCCGACCTCGACGCCGGCAGACATCGCGAGATCGTGACGCGCTTCCCGCCGGAGCCGAACGGCTACCTGCATATCGGCCATGCCAAGTCGATTGCCCTCAATTTCGGCATCGCCCAGGAATTCGCCGGCCGCTGCCATTTGCGCTTCGACGACACCAATCCGACCAAAGAAGAGCAGGAATACATCGATTCGATTCAGGCCGATGTGCGCTGGCTCGGATACGATTGGGGAACCAACCTCTATTACGCCTCCGACTATTTCGAGCGGCTGTACGACTGGGCGGAGGGCCTGATTCGATCAGGCCATGCCTATGTCGACGACCAGTCGCAGGAAGAGATCAGGGTCAAGCGTGGCACGCTGACCGAACCCGGCAAGAACAGCCCGTTCCGCGACCGCTCCGTGGAGGAGAACCTCGACCTGTTCCGGCGCATGAAGGCGGGCGAGTTTCCCAACGGCGCGCGGGTGCTGCGCGCCAAAATCGACATGGCCTCCGGCAATATCAACCTGCGCGACCCCGTACTGTACCGCATCCTGCACGCGCACCATCCGCGCACCGGCGACGCCTGGTCGATCTATCCGAGCTACGACTACGCGCACGGCCAGTCCGATGCGATCGAGGGCATCACGCATTCGATCTGCACGCTGGAATTCGAGGACCACCGGCCGCTCTATGAATGGCTGCTGGACAAGCTGCCGGTGCCGTCAAAACCGCGTCAGTACGAAATGGCGCGGCTCAATTTGACCTACACGCTGCTGTCGAAGCGGGTGCTGACCGAACTGGTGCGGGGCGGCCATGTCGCCGGCTGGGACGATCCGCGGATGCCGACCATTGCCGGCCTGAAGCGCCGCGGCGTGCCGCCGGCGGCGATCCGCGAATTCATCAAGCGCATCGGCGTAGCAAAAGCCAACAGCGTGGTCGACGTCGGCATGCTGGAATTCTGCATCCGCGAGGAGCTCAACAGGTCGTCACTGCGCCGCATGGCGGTGCTGCGGCCGCTCAAGGTGGTGATCGAGAATTACCCTGAAGGGGCGAGCGAAGAACTCGACGCCATCAATCACCCCGATGATCCGGAGGCGGGCACCCGAAAGATCGCGTTCGGCCGCGAGCTCTATATCGAGCGCGACGATTTCATGGAAAATCCGCCGAAGAAGTTTTTCCGGCTGTCGCCCGGCACCGAGGTGCGGCTGCGCTACGCCTATTTCATCAAGTGCACCGGGGTGATCAAGGACGCCGCCGGCGAGGTGGTCGAACTGCGCTGCACCTACGATCCCGCCACGAAAGGCGGCAACGCGCCCGACGGCCGCAAGGTGAAGGCGACCATGCACTGGCTGTCGGCGGCGCAGTCGCAGCCCGCGGAAATCCGCATCTACAATCCGCTGTTCGCAAAACCCAATCCGGATGCCGGCAATTTCGTCGCGGATCTCAACCCGCAGTCGCTGGAAGTGCTGACCGATGCGCGGATCGAGCCCGCGATAGCAGCCAGCAATTCGTCCGACGTGATGCAGTTCGAACGGCAGGGCTATTTTGTCCGCGATCCGGATTCTGCGCCGGACCGTCCGGTGTTCACCCGCACTATCGGGCTGCGCGATACGTTTGCCAAGGAAGTGGGCGGCAAGAGCTGAGTTGGGCTTGACCCTGATGCATGAAACAAACGCCGCTGTCATCGCCCGGCGCAGACCGGGCAACCCAGTATTCCAGAGACGTTTGAGATAAGCGTGAAGCCGCGGCGTACTGGATCGCCCGGTCATAGGCGAGCGGAAGCGACGCCGTCCTTCGGACGGCTATGCCGGGCGACGACAATTTTTGATGCTGCGACAGCCAACCCCGTTCTGGTGGAGATTTCGATGCCAAGCACAGCCGCCGACGTTGCGTCCGACATAACGTCGAGATGGGCCGACTGCTTCAGCAAATTCGATCCCGAGGCGCAGGCTTCACTCTATTCGAAGCACGCGCTGTTCTTCGGCTCGAACCCGACGCTGTACCGGGGCCGGGACGGCGTGGCGGCGTATTTCAAGGCCCTGCCGAAATGGAATTCGCGCGCCGTCCGCTTTACCGACGTCAGCACGGCGCAGGTCAACCCTGAGCTGGTCAACTTTGCCGCCACCGCCTGGTTCGACGTCGATGGCGCGCCGAAGCTGACGGTCAAGATCACCTGGGTGATCATCCGCGAAGACGGCGACTGGAAAATCGTCAGCCATCACGTGTCGTCCAGGGGCGCGCTGATCTAGCGGCGCTAACTCACGCGATCAGCAATAGCCGTAGAAGCCGCAGACATAGGGCAGCCGGGCGCCGTCGGTGTCATACGGACCGCCGTAATAGGGGCCGGGATAGTAGAACGACCACGACGAGCCGTAATTGTAGTTGCCCCGGTTCCACGGCGGGTTCGGAAACAGATTGTAGGGAATGATCGGCGCCTCATCGCGGACCGGCTGCACCACCACGACGGCACGGCGGGTCACGACGACAGGATCGGCGAACACGGCGCCGAGGCGGCTTTGGGTCGGAAGGTCAGCGGCAGCGGTGGGCATCGCGCTGATCGCCAGCGCGACAGCTGCGAAAACGGAAGGCGTCATTCTGTGCGGCATGGCCGAGATCCCGGTTGGTTCGCGAATCCTAGGCGCAACATGGTTAGCAAAGGTTAAGGATTCTGCATCCGTTCCGCTTTCCGGCCGCAAGTTGCTTCCGCTAGCTTCCCGGTTCCCTTCGGGATCGCAGGTGTACCCGGGGATCGTAAGGCGTACCCGATGGCAGAGCGGGGCAGGGCTCGGATGCAGGGTGTTGCCGGCACCTGGCCGCCACGCGGGGCGGCGCAGGCCGGCGGCCTCGTGCCGTCAGGTTTCGCGGCATGGCCGGCGCTCGTCGAGAGATTGCGGACATGGCTGCGCGCCGAGGCCGGCGCCGGGCGGCTGCTGCCCTGGGTCCCCGTCGCCTTCGGCACCGGTATCGCATTGTATTTTGCCGCGGAGCGTGAGCCGGTTTTGCCGGTGGCCGCGGTCGCGGCGATCGCTCTCTGCGCGGCGGCGTTCCTGCTGCGGCGACACAAGGTATTTCCGCTTCTCGTGATGGTGGCTGCCGTCGCCGCCGGTTTTGCGGTGGCGACCTGGAAGACCGCGCGGGTCGCGCATGGCGTGCTGGCGCGGCCGATGTGGTCGGTGTCGATGTCGGGCTTCGTCGAAACCCGCGACATCCGCGCGCGCACCGATCGCTTCGTCCTGCGCGTCGTCTCGATGCAGAGCCCGCGCGACGCGACAAAACTCGAGCGGGTGCGGCTGTCGGTGCGCAAGGGCACGGCACCCGCGGTCGGCAGCTTTGTCGAGTTGAAGGCGCGGCTGCTGCCGCCGCTGGCGCCGCTGCGGCCCGGCGCCTACGATTTCGGCCGCGACATGTATTTTGCCGGCATCGGCGCCTCCGGCTTTGTCACGGGCCGCATCAAGACCGCGGCGCCGCCCGACTCCGGCGGCTGGTCGCTGCGCTATGCCGCCTTCATGCAGGGCCTGCGCGATGCGATCGACGCGCGGATCGGCGCCGTGCTGGACGGCGACCGCCGCGCCATCGCAACCGCGCTGCTGACCGGGCGCCGCGACGCCATCACGGCGCCGGTCAACGATGCGATGTTCATCTCCGGCCTCGGCCACGTGCTGTCGATCTCGGGCTATCACATGGCCGTCGTCGCCGGCGTGGTGTTCTTCGCGGTGCGCGCGCTGCTGGCGCTGATCCCGCCGCTCACGGTCAGTTTCCCGATCAAGAAATGGTCGGCGGTCGCGGCACTGCTCGGCGCCGCCTTCTATCTGCTGCTGTCCGGCGCCGAGGTCGCGACGCAGCGCTCGTTCTTCATGACGGCAGTGGTGCTGATTGCCATCATGGTCGACCGCCGCGCGGTGACGTTCCGCACGCTGGCGGTCGCGGCGATGATTGTGCTGACCATCGCGCCGGAAGCGCTGGTGCATCCGAGTTTCCAGATGTCGTTCGCGGCGACGCTGGGCCTGGTGGCGCTGATCCAGATCGGCATGCCGCATCTGTTCGCGGCGCCCGACAATTCCGCCGCCGCGCGGATGGCGCTGTGGGGCGGGCGCGAGATCGCGATGCTGGCGCTGGCCTCGCTGGTGGCGGGGCTTGCGACCATGCCCTATGCCGCCTTTCACTTTCACCGGGTGACGCCCTATGGCGTGATCGCCAATCTGGCGGCGATGCCGGTGGTCTCGGCGCTGGTGATGCCGGCCGGGCTGCTCGGCATGCTCGCGATGCCGTTCGGTTTCGACGGCGCCTTCTGGAAGCTGATGGGCTGGGGCATCGACTGGATGATCGCGGTGTCGCAATGGGTCGCCGCGCTGCCGGGCTCGATCGGCCGCATGGCGGCGTTCGGGACCGGGCCGCTGGTCGCGGCGAGTATCGGCATCATCCTGCTCGGGCTGTTGCGCACGCCGCTGCGCTGGGCCGGGGCGGCAGCCCTTGTGGGGGCGGTGGTCTGGGCGCTGGCGACACCGCAGCCGGACATCCTGGTCTCCGCCGACGGCCACACGGTCGGCGTCCGCGGCGGGGACGGGCGCCTGCAGTTGATCGGGAGTGCCAAGGGAAGGACCAAAGACAGCTTTCTGCTCAGGGAGTGGCTGGCCGCCGACGCCGACGGCAGGCTCGCGGCCGATCCCTCGCTCTCCCGGGGCGTGTCATGCGACCCCGCCGGCTGCGTGGCGCAGCTGGCCGGCGGCGGACTGGTCGCACTGGCGCTGCGGCCGGACGCGCCGGCGGATGACTGCGAGCGCGCGGCGCTGCTGGTAACCGCGCGGCCGGTGCCGG
>JBDRNF010000009.1:0-40800 GCA_043811435.1 Pseudomonadota bacterium | reverse complement strand
ATGAAATGGGTCGAAATGAAAATGGTGACGTTGTCCTTGCGCGAAAGGTCACAGAGCATCTGCCAGAAGCCGTCGCGCGCCACCGGATCGACGCCCGATGTCGGCTCGTCGAGAATGAGAATGTCCGGAGAATGGATCATCGCGACCGCAAGCGACAGCCGCTGACGGATTCCGAGCGGCAGCGGATCCGGCAGCGAATCCATCACGTCGACCAGATCGAACCGGCGCGCCATCGCCTCGATCCGGGCGGGCATGTCGGCGGGCGGCATGCGGAACAACCGTGCGTGCAGCTGGAGATTCTGCAGCACCGTGAGCTCGGAATAGAGCGAAAAGGCCTGCGACATGTAACCGACGCGGCGCCGGACATCCATATCGTTCGGATCGATCTCCTGCCCGAACAGCCTGGCGGTGCCTTCACTGGCTGGCAGCAATCCGGTCAGCATCTTCATGGTCGTGGTCTTGCCGCAGCCGTTCGAGCCGAGAAAGCCGAAGATTTCGCCCCGCTCGATCCGGAAGCTGACGTCGTCGACCGCCGTGAAACCGTCGAATCGCATCGTAAGATGCGCGGCCTCGATGGCGACGTCGCCATCCAGGTTTGTGGACCGAGGCGGAATGATCACCTCGGAGTGGCCGCGGCGTTGCTCTTCCGGGAGTAGCGCAATGAAGGCCATATCCAGCGTGGCCGCGCCGGTCTGCCGCAGCAGTTCGGCGGGCGCGCCAGCGGCAAGCATCCGGCCGGCATTCATCGCCACCAGCCAGTCGAAGCCCGCGGCTTCCTCCATATAGGCGGTTGCGACGATGATGCTCATTCCGGCACGCCTGCCGCGGATGTCGTCGATGAGCTCCCAGAACTGGCGGCGCGACAGCGGATCGACGCCCGTCGTGGGTTCGTCGAGAATCAGGAGGTCGGGATCGTGAATCAACGCGCAGCACAGGCCGAGCTTCTGCTTCATGCCGCCCGAGAGTTTACCGGCCGGCCGGTCCGCGAACGGGGCGAGCCCCGTGCCTTGCAGCAGCTCCCCGATCCGGCGCTCCCGCTCGCGCCTGCCGTGACCGAACAGACGGCCGAAGAACTCGACATTCTCGAATACAGAAAGGGTCGGATAGAGATTCTTGCCGAGACCCTGCGGCATGTAGGCGATCCGGGGACAGGTCCGCTTGCGATGCTTGGCGCTGGCCATGTCGCCACCGAGCACCTCGATATGCCCTGCCTGGATGACGCGCGCGCCGGCGATCAGCGAAAGCAGGCTGGATTTGCCCACGCCGTCCGGCCCGATCAATCCGACAATGCAGCCCGCCGGTATATCCAGAGTGAGAGCGTCGAGCGCCACCGTTTTGCCGTAGGTCAGCCCCACCGCGCCGAGGCGCACGACGGACTCTCCAGCAATCGGCGCGACCGACGCCGGAAGATCGCTCATTGCACCAATGTCCCTTTGAGGCTCTTCGGCCATTCGCCCCTGGGATCGAGCAGGACATAGGCCATGCCGGGAAGACCGGTTTTGACCTGCTTGATATGTTTCCGCAGCAGTTCCGGTGAAATGCGGGCCTTGATCCGAAACATCAACTTCTGGCGCTCTTCCTCGGTCTCGACGGTCTTTGGCGTGAACTGGGCAACATCCGCGACATAGGTGGCCTTGGCGGGAATCACATATTGCGGAGCCGCGTCGAGCACCAGACGAACCTCAGCTCCGATGGCGACACGGCCGGCCTGCGCAGTAGCCAAAAAGAACGTCATGTAGACGTCGCCGAGATCGACGAGATTGAGAATCCGTCCGCCGGCCGCGAGTACCTCTCCGGGCTGCGCCACCCGGTATTGCACGCGCCCGTCGCGGGGCGATCTCAGCGTGCTGTCGTTGATCTCGACCGTGATACTTTCGATCGCAGCCTGGGCGGCGTCCACCGCGGCTCCCGCATCGATGACAAGAGCCCTGGAGGAACTGATCGCCGCCTCCGACGCGGCGATCTGGGCCTGCGCCGCTGCGACCGCGGCCTTCATCCCCTGAGCGCTCGCGCGATCGTCGTCGAGAACCTGCTGGGACACGGTGTTGGTCTTGATCAGCTGTTCCGACCGCGCGAGCTTTCTGTCTGCGGTATCGAGCTGCGCCTCGCGCTGCGCCAGGACGGCCACAGCCGCGGTCTTCTCGGCCTCTCGCTGCGTTACGAGACTCTTTGCGGTATCGACGCTGACGACGGCGCGGCGCAACTGCGCCTCAGCCTGGCGACGCTGGGCTTCCAGCTGGTCCGTGTCCATGCGGGCCAGCACCTGCCCGGCGGTGACGAAGTCGCCCTCGGTGACGAGTATTTCGCGAATCCGCCCCGGCGTCCTGGTCGATATGTCGATCTCGACCGCTTCGATGCGCCCGTTCCCGCTGGCGATTCCGTCAGGCAGATTGCGGCCGCCGAACTTTTGCCAGCCGTAATAACCGGCCATGGCGACGACCGCGACGAGGGCAGCGAGGAGCCATCGTTTGCTGGATGGTGTCATTAACGAAACTTTCAGGATGAAGTCGAATTCGATTGAGCGAATTCGATGGCACGCCGGGGTCTCGGATATCGTCGTTCAATCATATCCAAGACCTATTCCCGGTGCATGACCACGTCTTGATCCACGTCAACAGCTGTCGACCAGCTCTGGATACACATCGTTGATGAGCAATTTCTACGGAAAGACCTGATGCGGCGTAGCGTCAACACGAGGTGGCGACCCGCACCGCAAGCTGTGGGGCGCGGCTTTCGTGTGTCCCGCGTGCATCACTGCTTCGGCTCAAAGCAAGATCTTCTCGCGCAAGTCCTCACCGGCGATCCGGTCGTCGCATGAATGCATGCCACAGCTTTTGGAAAACGTTATGTCCAGCAAGACAGTCGTAGCCCCTTCGACCAAGGCGGAACACGTTCCGTCGGTACTGACTCCGTCGGTAACGGCTCCGTCGGTACAGACTCGGTCAGCATCCTTGCCGCCGCCAGAGGAAAGCGTCGGCAGCGAAGCCTTCCGTGCGATCGACCGGATGCGCGAAGCCCTCACCGCCCAGTCGACCGGAGGCATTTCTCCGGCGTCGCTGGCCCTCGCCTTCTTCGATTGGTCCATCCATCTCGCGTCGGCTCCCGGAAAACGCCTGGAACTGATCGACAAGGCATCGCGGAAAGCGGCTCGTCTGATGGCTCATTGCACGGCCGCAGCGCGCAATCCCGATGCGCCGCCCTGCATCGAGCCGTTGCCGGGCGACTACCGGTTTCGCGCCGAGGGCTGGCACAAGCAACCTTACAATTTCCTGGCTCAAGCCTTCCTGCTCAATCAGCAATGGTGGCATAACGTCACCCGCGAAGTGCCCGGCGTCACGCCGCACCATGAAGAGGTGGTGTCCTTCGCTGCGCGTCAGTTCCTCGATATGTTCTCGCCGTCGAACTTCCCGTTCACCAATCCCGAGGTGATCGAGAAGACCGTCGAGACCGGCGGGGCCAACCTCATCCGCGGGTTCCAGAACTGGGTGGAGGACGTCAGCCGGCAGATCACCAGGCAGCCCCCGACGGGGACCGAGAATTTCAGGGTCGGCAAGGACGTCGCCGTCACGCCCGGAAAGGTCGTCTATCGGAACCACCTGATCGAACTGATTCAGTATGCGCCGGCGACTGAGACGGTCATGGCCGAGCCGGTGCTGATCGTGCCGGCCTGGATCATGAAATACTACATCCTCGATCTGTCGCCGCCGAATTCGCTCGTCCGCTATCTGGTCGGACAGGGCCACACCGTCTTCTGCATCTCCTGGCGCAATCCAGGCGCCGAAGATCGCGCGCTTACCCTGGACGATTACCGGCATTCCGGCGTCATGGCCGCGCTCGAGGCCGTCAGCGCCATCGTTCCCGGGCGCAAGATTCATGCGACAGGGTATTGCCTTGGAGGAACGCTGCTATCGATCGCCGCCGCCGCCATGGCGCGCGCCGGCGACGACCGCCTGGCGACCGTTACGCTGCTCGCAGCCCAGACAGACTTCACCGAGCCCGGTGAACTCGCCCTCTTCATCGACCACAGCCAGATGCATTTTCTCGAGAGCATGATGTGGAACAAGGGTTATCTCTCCGCCGACCAGATGGCGGGCTCTTTCCAGCTCCTGCGCAGCAACGATCTGGTCTGGTCGCGGCTCGTGCACGATTACATGATGGGCGAGCGGACCCCGATGACCGACCTGATGGCGTGGAACGCGGACTCCACCCGCATGCCCTACAAGATGCATGCGGAGTATCTGCAGCGGCTCTATCTGGACAACGAACTCGCGGCCGGCCGTTTCATGGTCGACGGACGAACGACCGCGCTGCAGAACATCCGCGCGCCGATGTTCGTCGTCGGAACCGAGCGCGATCATGTCGCGCCATGGCGGTCGGTCTACAAGATCCATTATAACACCGATACCGACGTCACCTTCGTGCTCACGAGCGGCGGGCACAACGCCGGCATCGTCAGCGAGCCCGGACACCCGCACCGGCATTTCCGCATCGCTTTCAAGCGTAACGCCGATATTTGTCTCGCCCCGGACGAATGGGCTGCGGCGGCCGCGGCGAAAGACGGATCCTGGTGGGTGGATTGGGCCGACTGGCTCGCCGACCATTCCGCGCCGGAGCGCGTATCGCCGCCTGCCATGGGCGCCCGCGAAAAGGGCTATGCGCCGGCCGAGGATGCTCCAGGCACCTACGTATTCCAGCGGTGACGCCGATATGGCTCTGAAGAAAGTGGTGGTTTAGAGCGTAAATCGTCCGCCCGGTGGCCGTGGTCAAGACCGTAGCGGCAGTGTATCAGGAACGGCAATTTCACGTCGAACCACGGAAAGCAGCTTGCCCCAGAACCCGGCCATCAAACCCTTCATCGAAGTTCTTTCAGGCCGCAGGCAGCCGGTTCCGCCCGTATGGATGATGCGGCAGGCCGGCCGCTATTTGCCGGAATACCGCGAATTGCGCGCCAGGGCCGGCGGCTTTCTCGATCTGTGCTTCACGCCGGAATATGCCGCCGAGGTGACGCTGCAGCCGATCCGCCGCTTCAATTTCGACGCCGCCATCATCTTCTCGGATATTCTTGTGATCCCCTACGCGCTCGGACGCTCGGTACGTTTCGAGGCGGGCGAAGGCCCCCGGCTCGATCCCCTGGATACGCCGGACAAGGTCGGCACGCTGGCGTCGTCGGGAGATTTCACCAAACTGGAACCGGTGTTCGAGGCGCTGCGCCGCGTGCGCCGCGAGCTCGATCCCAAAATCGCGCTGATCGGCTTCTGCGGCGCGCCGTGGACGGTCGCGACCTACATGGTGGCCGGACAGGGCACCCCCGACCAGGCGCCGGCGCGGATGATGGCCTATCGCCACCCCGAGGCATTTGCGAAGATCATCGACGTGCTGGTGGAGAACTCGATTCAATACCTGCTCGGACAGCTCAAGGCCGGCGCCGACGTGCTGCAGATATTCGATACCTGGGCCGGCGTGCTGCCGCCGCGCGAATTCCAGCGCTGGTCGGTGGAGCCGACCCGGCGGATCGTCGAAGGCGTGCGCCAACAGGTTCCAGACGCGAAGATCATCGGCTTTCCCCGCGGCGCCGGCGCGCAGTTGCCGGGCTACGTGGAAGCCACCGGTGTCGATGCCGTCAGCATCGACTGGGCGGCCGAGCCGTCGCTGATCCGCGAACGCGTGCAGAACCGCGTCGCGGTGCAGGGTAATCTCGATCCGCTGGTGCTGATCGCCGGCGGCGAGGCGCTGGACCGCGCGGTCGACGACGTGCTGGCGAATTTTGCCGGGGGGAGGCTGATCTTCAACCTCGGCCACGGCATTCAGCCGGAAACCCCGATCGCGCATGTCGAGCAGATGGTACGGCGGGTGCGGGCGTATAAAAGTTGAAGCTCGTCATCTTCGGATGACAGCTCTCGCCTCCCCTCACTTGTTGTCCCCGCGAAGGCGGGGACCCAGTACGCCGCGGCCTCTCGATTTGACCTTGGCTTCTCTGGAATACTGGATCATCCGCCGGAGCCTGTCATCGGGCGGCGCAAAAGCGCCGACCCGTTGGCGGATGATGACAACCTTTTTGTAGATGCAGCCTCGCCTAATCCCTCGGCCGGCTGCGCTCGATAATCCCGGCCGCGCCCTTGTGCAGCAGTTCGAGTCCCACCGCGCGGCCGAGTTCGCGCGGGCGATCGGCCGGGCCGCTGCGGGTCACTTCGATGAAGTGCCCGCCGGCCTCGTCCAGCACCGAGGCGGTCAGCGTCATCTCGAGCCCGTCGATGGTCGAGTAGCCCGCGATCGGCGAATTGCAGTGACCGTTGAGCACCCACAGCACCTCGCGCTCGGCGTCGCAGGAGAGGTGCGACCAGGGATCGTCGATCAGGGAAAGATAGCGCCGGGTCTGCCAGTCGCCGGCGGCGCATTCCACCGCAACGATGCCCTGCCCTGCCGCCGGCAGCATTTCGCGCGGCGAGAACTCATGCGCGATCCGGTTGGCAAGACCGACGCGCTCCAGCCCGGAGCGCGCCATGATCAGGGCGTCGGCCGGACCGACTTCGCCGCCGCCGGGCAATCGCTGCAGCTCACGGTTATCGAGCTTGCGCACCCGCGTGTCGGCGGCGCCGCGGAAGTGGATCACCTCGATTTCCGGAAACAGCCGCCGCGCATAGGCGGCGCGGCGCACCGCATTGGTGCCGATCCGAAAACCCTTGCCGGCGGAACGGCTGATCTGCTCGAACGACACGCCGGGGCGCAGCACCAGCGCATCGGTCGGCGGATCGCGCGCCAGCGTCGCGCCGATCACGAGGCCCGGCGTGTCCTCGTTGCCCGGCATGTCCTTGAGCGAATGCATCGCGGCCTGCAGTTTGCCTGCCCGGACGGCGGCGCGGATTTCGGCGACGAAGGCGCCGCCCTTGCCGCCATGCATCAGCAGTTTGCTGGTCTGGTCGGTATCGCCGACGGTTTCGAACTTGACGATTTCGACATCGAGTTCGGGCGCGGCGGCTCGCAGCCGCCGGCCAATTTCCTCGGTCTGGGCCAGCGCCATAGTGCTCTTGCGCGTGCCGATACGCATTGAAACTGCCACCAGAGGCTCCATTCGATCCTGGCGCACGCAAAGCTTCGGCGCCGGCCCCCTTCTATCCGCAAATCGTAGGGTGGGCAAAGCCCACGGGTCGCGCGAACGCGCGCCCGTTGGCGTGCCCACCATTGGATATCGCGACAGGAAAGATGGTGGGCACGGCGCGAAGCGTGCGCCTTTGCCCACCCTACCGCCCGACCAGCGCCAGGATCTTCACCGCGGCGCGCAGATGCGGCTTGTCGATCATCTTGCCGTCGATCTTGACCACGCCGGAATTGGGGTTGTCGTCGAACGCCTTGACGATCTTCTGCGACCAGGCGATTTCCTCTTCCGTCGGCATGAAGGCGGCATTGACGACGTCGACATGCTTGGGGTGGATCACGGCCTTTGACAAGAACCCGTCCTGACGGGCGGCTATCGCCTCTTCCTTCAGGCCTGCGAGATCGTCGATATCGGTGGCGATGGTGTCGATCGCCACCACGCCGATGGCGGCGGCGCTGATCAGGCAGAGGTCGCGCGCCAGCAGGAACGGGCTGTGAAAGCGTCCATTGCTGCGGTTGCGCGAGGCGCCGAGCGACGCCGCGAGATCCTCCGCGCCCCACATCATGCCCCACAGCCGCGGGCTGGCGCCCTCGAAGTCTAGCAGTTTCGTCACCGCCCGCGCCGTCTCGGTCGCGACCACCACGATCCGTGTGGCGCCCTGCTCGGTTCCGGACGCCGCCTCGAACGCGTCGAGATACAGCGCCAGATGATTGACGTCGGCGGCACCGGCGCATTTCGGCAGCACGATGCCGTCAGGCCGGCCCGGCATCACGGCAGCGAGGTCGCCGAGCGTCATCCCGGTATCGAGTGCGTTGACGCGGATGTAGATCTTCTGGGCGGGATTGCGCGCATCCAGCATGTCGCGGGTGATGCCCCGCGCGGTCACCTTCTGGTCCGGCGCGATCGAATCCTCGAGATCGAGGATCAGCGCGTCGGCCGCCGTCTTCCTGGCGCTTTCGTATTTGCGGAGACTATCGCCGGGAACGAACAGGAATGAGCGCATCGGTTCAGGCCTTTATAGCGGTTTCTTGGGTTGCGGTTTGCAGTGCATCAGTCCGGTGCGGCGGCAGCTCGCCACCACCTCGCCGCGCTGGTTGGTCGCGGTGTGCTCGAATTCGACGATGCCCTGGGTCGGCCGCGACTGGCTGAGCCGTTTGGAGATGATTTTGGTATGCGCCTTCAGGGTGTCGCCGTGAAACACCGGCTTCGGGAATTTGACGTCGGTCATGCCGAGATTGCCGATGGTGGTGCCGAGCGTGGTGTCGTAGACGCTCATGCCGATCATGATGCCGAGCGTGTAGAGGCTGTTGAACAGCCGCTGGCCGAATTCGGTATTTTCCGAGAAGTGGGCGTCGAGATGCAGCGGCTGCGGATTCATCGTCATCAGGCTGAACATGGTATTGTCCATCTCGGTGACGGTGCGGCTGAATTCGTGATGATATTCGCGGCCGACCTCGAACTCCTCGAAATATAATCCTGCCATGGTTTCCCCCGTTTCAGGTGTTGATTGTCGTCAATAACTCAGCGCCCGGTATACTTTGGCGCCCGCTTCTCGACGAAGGCGTTCAGCCCTTCCTGACAATCTTCCGTGCTGGCGACAAGCGCAAAGCTCTCGGCCGCATTCTCGATGGCGCGGCGGTAATCCGCGTCGACCGCGCGCATGAAGGCGTCGCGGCCGATCTTCATCACAACAGGCGATTTTGCGGCGAAGCGCAGAGCAATGGCTCGCGCGCGCTCGAGCGCGGTGCCCTTCGGCACCACCTCGCTGACGAGACCCATACGAAACGCGGTCGCGGCATCGAAGGGATCGCCGAGAAACAGAGGGCCAAAAGCCTGATGCTTGCCGACCAGCCGCGGCAGTTGAACGAAGTGCAGCGCCGGGATCAGGCCGACGTCGATCTCGGGATAGCCGAAGCTGGCGCCGTCGCCGGCAATGACCATGTCGCAGGAGATCGCGATGGTCATGCCACCCGCCCGCGCCGCACCGTCGACCGCGGCGATGGTCGGCTTACCCATGCGGTACTGAATGTCGTTGAGTGCGAAATAAAGCCGTTCGAGAAAGCCCTTGGTCTCGGTCGCGCGCTTGCCCCTGACGATATCGAGGTCGAGCCCGGCACAGAACACCTTGTGGGCGCTGGCGACGACCACCGCGCGCACATTCTCGTCGTCCCGCGCCTTCGCCAGCGCCGCCAGCAGCGCGTCGATCAACGCCAGGCTCAACGCATTGACCGGGGCGCGGTCGAGCGTGATCTCCGCAATGGCATCCGAGACGGCATAGCGGACGAGTTCCTGAGTCATGGCGCATGGCCTCCTTTGGGTCCGGCCTGGCGGGTGGAGATGCGGACGATGCCGGCGCTGATCAGGCTGTCGATGGAACCGGCATCGAAACCGGCGTCGAGCAGCACCTCGCGGCTGTCGGCGCCAATATCCGGCGCCGGCCGCAGGTCATCTTCCGATGGTCCCGCGATGCCGGGCGTGCGCGCGGCATATATTTTTCCGATGCCTGAGGTATCCTGGCAGACTGCGGCCCTGGTCGCCTCGACATGAACGTTGTGCAGCCAGTCGCCGGGGGTGAGGATGCGCTCGGCGATGACATCCGCCGCGTGAAGCCGGCGGAGCCAGGTTTCGCTGGTTTCGGTCAGGAACACCTCGCGCAATTGCGCCATCAGCGCGTCTGCCGAGTCGGCGCGTTTGGCAAAATCCTGAAAGCGCGGATCGCTGGCGAGATCCTCGCGTTCGATCGCGGTGCAGAGGCGCTTGTACTGCGCTTCGTTCACCAGCGTGACCATCATCCAGCCATCGCCGGTCTGATAGGAGCCGGCCGGCACGTTGAGCGCGCGCGGGGTGCCGCCCTCCAGCACATATTCGGCGGCCTTGTGGCCGAGCAGGGCTGCGGTCGATTGCGCGAGATTGACATCGATCCAGCGGCCGGTGCCGACGGTAGCGCGGGCGAACAACGCGGTGGCGATGGCCTGGAATGCGTACACCCCGGTGGCGACATCGGAAATGGTGTGGCCGACCCGGTGCGGAATCTTGTCGTTGCCGGGATTAACCGAGACCAGGCCGGAAAAGGCCTGCGCTACCGAATCCGAGCCCGGGCGCTTTGAATAGGGACCGTCCTGCCCGAAGCCGGAGACCGAGAGATAGATCAGGCCCGGATTGTCGCGCGACAGTTCCTCATAGCCGATGCCGAGGCGCGCCGCGACCCCGGGACGAAATCCCTCGATCAGCACGTCGCTCTCGGCCGCGAGTCGCCTGGCGACCGCAATGCCATCGGCCTGTTTCAGATCGAGGCACAGGCTGCGCTTGCCCCTGTTATAGACGGCCGACAGCGCGGTGTGGCTGCCATAGGTGGTTCCGAGGTAGCGCGACCAGTCGCCCTCGGGCGGTTCGACCTTGATCACTTCGGCGCCGTAAACCCCCAGCAACATGGCGCAATAGGGCGACGCGATGCCTTGTCCGAAGTCGAGTACCCGCAAGCCGCGATAGGGCGCTTCATGCGTTGGCGACATCTTCCGTTTGGCGGTCATTTTCTTGTTTTTCCCGGCGGAGGGGCGACCGCTCGACGCGGTCCGCGAACAGAAGAGGATGGCTATCGGCGAGTCAAGGATTCGGCGAATTCCGCACCGCGGCACGAACCTTGATCCCAATCAACAATCCGGATCCGGTCCCGCACTATGCTTTGTCAAATGGCCATCATCCACCTGGAGCCCGGGCGACATGAACAAGCAGCTCGGCACCGGCGCAACTGAACGCGGGCAAGTGTTGCCACTGGTGCCGCCCGCCTCAGCGGTGCATCCGGTCGGGGAACCGCCGGGGCAGCCACGATTTGTGACCCGGCGCTGGATCATCCCAGCCATCGCGGTGCTGCTGCTTGCGGTGGCCGGCGGCATCTGGTGGTCGGTCGGCGGCGAGGCCGTCGTTCGATATGAAACCGCGCCGGTTACCACTGGCGGGATTGCCCGCGGTATCAACGCCACCGGTACGGTCAATCCGGAATTGACCATCATCGTCGGAACCTACGTCTCCGGCGTCATCCAGGAATTGACCTGCGATTACAATACGCAGGTGAAGCGCGGACAGATCTGCGCCAGGATCGACGGACGCCCGTATCAGAGCATTGTCGATCAGGCGAAGGCCAACCTCGCCGTGGCGCGGGCGCAACTGGAGAAGGACAAGGCATCGCTCGCCTACGCCAAGGTGGCATTTGAACGCCTGGCGACGCTGGTCGAAACGAAGGCCGTGTCGAAGGATGCCTATGACAGCGCCAATAGCGAATACCAGCAGGCGCAAGCGCAAATCACATTCGACGAAGCGACCATCCAGCAGCGCCAGGCCGTGCTCGACGCCGCCCAGGTCAACCTCGATTACACCAAAATCATCTCGCCGGTGGACGGCACCGTGGTTTCGCGCAACGTCACCATCGGACAGACCGTCGCGGCCAGTTTCCAGACTCCCACGCTGTTCCTGATTGCCACCGACCTCACGAAAATGCAGGTCGACGCCAATGTCAGCGAAAGCGACATCGGCGGTGTCAGGGAAGGCAACAAGGCGACATTCACCGTCGATGCCTATCCCAAGCGTGTATTCGAGGGGACCGTGACCCAGGTTCGGCAGTCCCCGCAAACGGTGCAAAACGTCGTCACCTACGACGTCGTCGTCAGCGTCACCAATTCGGATCTGGCGCTCAAGCCGGGTCTCACTGCGGCGACGCGCATCCTGGTCGATCAGCGCAGCAACGTGCTGCGGGTTCCGAATCAGGCATTGCGCTATGTCCCAACCGGCAGCGCCATTCGTGACACGGGAAAGGCGCATCTCTGGGTGCTGCGGGACGAAACTCCGACACCGGTCCAGGTTGTGACCGGCCTCGACGACGATGAATTCACCGAGATCGCTCAGGGCGACCTCAAGGCCGGCGACAAGGTGATCGTCGCCGAAGCGCGCGGCAATTCAGGCAAGGCACGCGCCCGCGTGCCGCGCCCGCGGCTTTAAATGGACAGCCGACGAAGCAGCGATTGGCGAGCCATGGCGCAACCGGTCATCAGGATTGAAGGTCTGTCGCGGACATATCATGTCGGCGACATCGACGTTCATGCGCTTCGCGAGGTCAATTTGACGGTCGAGCATGGCGAATTCATCGCCATCATGGGCGCGTCCGGATCGGGCAAGTCGACGCTGATGTCGATCCTCGGTTGCCTCGATCGGCCCAGCGGCGGCCATTACTGGTTCGACGGCATCGACGTAGCGCAGCTCGCCGAGCCCGATCTGGCGGGCCTGCGCAGTGAACGGCTCGGCTTCGTGTTCCAGAGCTTCAATCTGTTGCCGCGCACCAGCGCCATCGACAACGTCGCCCTGCCATTGTTGTACGCCATGTCCGGCCAGGGCCAGGCCCGGGTGCGCTTCGAGCGGGCCCGCGCGGTGCTGGACAAGCTCGGGCTGCGCGACCGCGAACGCAACACGCCCGGCCAGCTCTCCGGCGGGCAGCAGCAGCGCGTCGCCATCGCCCGCGCCCTGATCAACCAGCCGAGCCTGCTGCTGGCGGATGAACCGACCGGCAATCTCGACACGCGCAACTCTCACGAGATCATGGCGACGCTCAGTTCCCTCAATCGCGAACAAGGCGTCACCATCATCGTGGTGACCCACGAGTCTGATGTCGCGGCCTTCGCGGATCGCGTGCTGACCATGCGGGATGGCCAGATCATCTCCGATGTGAGGAAGACGAAGCCCGCGACCGAGCCCGGACCGGCGGGCGAATTGCCTCCTCCGCCCCCGCCCGCGGCGCGCTCCTACATCCAATCCTCCGGCGCGTCATGGCCATTCGCCTGGATGGTAATGACGGCGGCCGCGGAGGCGATCTGGCGCAACAAGATGCGTTCGTCACTGACCATGCTCGGGGTCTTCATCGGCGTCGCCGCCCTGATCGTGATGGTGTCGGTCGGCCAGGGGGCCAACGAGGCGGTCCGCAAGGAGATCGCAAGGCTCGGTACCAACTTGGTGGTGATCGTGCCGGGCGCCGCCACCAGCGGCGGCATGCGCGGCGGTTCCGGCAGCGCATCGACCCTGACGGTCGCCGATGTCCAGGCGATCCGCCGGGAAGCGCCCGCCGCCGGTGAAGTCAGCTATCTGATCCGACAGTCCGGCCAGATCCGGTTTGCCGGCCAGAACTGGACCACCACCATCCAGGGCGTCGGCTTCAACTACCCGCCGATGACGAACTGGCAGATCGTCGCTGGACGGGCGATTTCGTCCGAGGATGAGCGAAGCGCCGCGCTCGTGGTGGTGCTCGGCGAAACCGTGCGCCGGCAGCTGTTCGGCGCCACCCAGAACCCGATCGGCGCGCTGGTGCAGGCCAGAGGCGTCTCGCTGCGCGTGATCGGCGTGCTCGAAACCAAGGGACAGACCTCCTTTGGCCACGACCAGGACGACCTGATCATGGTTCCGTTCACGACGGCGGAGCGCAAGATCATCGGCGTGGCAGCGCCAAGCCAGGCGCAAACCGCCATCAACTGGATCTACCCGACGCCACCCAATCCCTATGGGCTGCAACCGCGCCTGACCGGCTTTGTGAACCAGATCTATGTGCAGGCGGTTGATCAGGGCGCCATTCAGACGGCGATCGGCCAGGCCACCGATATTCTGGCCCGCCGTCACCGCATCCGGCCGGGCGCCAGCAATGATTTCTCGGTCCGCAACCTCAGCCAGATCGCGGAGACCGCGGAAGGCAGCAGCCGCATCATGGCACTCCTGCTGGCCGCGGTGGCCTCAATATCGCTGGTGGTCGGCGGCATCGGCATCATGAATATCCTGCTGGTCTCGGTGACGGAGCGGACCCGGGAGATCGGACTGCGGATGGCGATCGGCGCCCGCCGGCTGCATGTCCTGCTGCAGTTTCTGGCCGAGGCGATCTTCATCAGCGTCAGCGGCGGCATCGTCGGAATCGTGATCGGCGCGGCCCTTTCACTGGCGGTCTCCGCCGTCACCGGCTGGCCGGCGCCGATATCGCTGACAGCCATCGCCGGCGGGTTTCTGTTCTCGGCGGCCGTCGGCATCTTCTTTGGCTACTATCCAGCCCGCAAGGCCGCCCGGCTCGATCCGATCGAAGCGCTGCGCTATGAGTGAGAGGCTTGACCTCGCTCAATGTCCGCCAAGCCAGGGTTGATCTACTGGCGCCATGACAAAATACATCAGGTCTTTTCTCGGACTCGGGTTGAACGATGTCGGGCTGGTCGGCGGCAAGACCGCTTCGCTCGGCGAATTGTATTCGACCCTCGCGTCCGAAGGGGTCGCTGTCCCCAACGGGTTTGCGATCACGGCCGACGCCTATCGCGATGCGCTGTCGCAGCCCGGCGTCGCGGACGAGTTGCACCGCCTGCTCGACGGTCTCGACAAGCGCAACATCAAGAAGCTGGCGGCGGCAGCCGCCAGGGCCCGCGCCGTCGTCTACAAGGCGATGGATACCGCGCCGATCCGCGATGAGATCATGGAAGCCTACCGGCAGCTGGAGCGGGAAGCCGGCAAAGGTGTCGCCGTCGCGGTGCGCAGTTCGGCGACGGCGGAGGACCTGCCGACCGCGAGTTTCGCCGGCCAGCACGAAAGCTTCCTCAATGTCCGCGGGCCCAAGGACCTGTTTGAGGCCTGCCGGCGCTGTTTTGCCTCGATCTTCACCGATCGCGCGATTTCGTACCGCATCGACAACGGCTTCGACCATTTCAAGGTCTTTCTTTCCGTCGCCGTGATGAAGATGGTCCGCTCCGACATCGGCGCCAGCGGCGTCATCTTCACGCTCGATACCGAATCCGGATTTCGCGACGTGGTTTTCGTCACCGGCTGTTACGGTCTCGGCGAGACGATCGTCCAGGGCCAGGTCGATCCCGACGAGTTCTACGTGCACAAGCCGACCCTCGCTTTGGGCTTTCGCCGGGTGCTGCGGCGCCGGCTCGGCGGCAAGCAAATCCGCATGATCTACGGCAAGCGCGGCGGCAAGCATGCGACGCTGACCCGGAACGTGCCGGAGGCCGAGCGGCGGAAATTCTGCATTTCCGATCCGGAGGTGCTGAGCCTTGCCGATTTTGCGGTGCGGATCGAGGCGCATTACTCGAAACATGCCGGCGGGTCCATGCCCATGGATATCGAATGGGCGAAGGACGGCGCCGACGGTAAACTCTATATCATCCAGGCGCGGCCCGAAACGGTGGCCTCGCAGCGTTCGGCGGAAACGTTCGAGACCTACAATCTCAAGGGAAAAGGGTCCGTCATCGTCACGGGACGCGCGGTCGGCGAAAAGATCGCCTCCGGACGCACCCGCCGCATTGCCAGCGCGCGGGACCTCTCGACCTTCAAACCGGGCGAGATCCTGGTCGCGCCGGCAACCAGCCCGGACTGGGAGCCGGTGATGAAGATCGCGGGCGGCATCATCACCGACAAGGGCGGCCGCACCTGCCACGCCGCCATCGTGGCGCGCGAGCTCGGCATTCCTGCCGTGGTGGGAGCGACGCACGCGACCGAGAGGCTCAAGAACGGGACCAAGGTCACGATCTCCTGCGCCGAAGGCGACGTCGGCAACGTCTATCAGGGCGCCGTGGCCTTCGACGTCACGCGAACGCCTGTCAGCGCGTTCAAGGCGCCGCGCACGCCGATCATGGTCAATGTCGGCACCCCCGAGATGGCTTTTCGAACCGCGATGCAGCCTCAATCCGGCGTCGGGCTCGCCCGCATGGAATTCATCATCAGCGAGCATATCGGCGTGCATCCGATGGCGTTGCTCAAGCCGGACAAGGTCGCCTCGGCCAAGGCGAAAGCCGCGATCGCCCGCCTGGTCAAAGGCTACAGGACGCCAGCCGATTTTTTCATCGAGAGGCTTTCTGAAGGCGTCGGCACCATTGCCGCGGCGTTCTATCCGAAACCGGTGATCGTGCGGCTCTCCGACTTCAAGAGCAACGAATATGCCAGCCTGCTCGGCGGCGAAGCCTTCGAGCCGAAAGAAGAGAATCCGATGCTGGGATTCCGCGGCGCCTCCCGCTACAGCCACCCGGCCTACGCAGAGGGGTTTGCGCTGGAATGTGCCGCGCTGCGCCGGGTGCGCGAGGAAATGGGACTTGTCAATCTGCGCATCATGGTGCCGTTCTGCCGGACCGTCGAAGAAGGCAAGCGCGTCATCGCGACCATGGCGGCCAACGGCCTGAAGCGCGGCGAGAACGGGCTCGAGATCTATGTGATGTGCGAAATTCCGAACAACGTCATCCAGATCGATGCGTTCGCCGAGCTGTTCGACGGATTTTCGATCGGCTCCAACGATCTCACCCAGCTGACGCTGGGGGTCGACCGCGATTCCGATATCGTCGCCTTCGATTTCGACGAACGCGATCCCGGCATGCTGGAGATGTTACGGCTGGCGGTGACGGGCGCGAGACGCAACGGCCGGCATGTCGGCATCTGCGGCGAAGCACCGGCGAACTACCCCGAGATCGCGCGTTACCTGACGCAACTCGGTATCGATTCGATCAGCGTCAATCCATCGAGCGTGTTTCGCACGATGGCGGCGGTTTGCGAAGCCGAGGCAGCAATGGATGGGACTTGATGCAACGCAGCGCAATTGCTGCGTTGCGGGTTCAGCCTACTGTACAGGGGGTTGTTTTCGTAATTCTTGTCCAGGTCCGCCGGGCTACTCGCCTGGCGCGGATTCGGCGTGAATCAGCTCGGCAGCGGCATTGACCCTGGTCATGGTTTCCGTGAGTTCGACATAGGGATCGTCCTCGATGGTCACCGTGCCGTAGTTGGAATTTTCGCCGTCAAACCGCCCTTCCGCCGGCTGGTCGGCATGCTCGAACCAGTGGTACCCGACCACATTGGGCTTGCGCAGGGCGGCGGTGACGTAGCGTTCGAAACATCGGGCGCGCTCGGTCTGGCTGGCCACCCGAGGCCCGGCGCCGTGGCCGTTGGGCAGGCCGGCATCGTCGCCGCGGAAGGAGAATTCCGAGATCAGGCACGGCTTGCCGCCGGCGGCATAGGCATCGATCTGCGGGGTCGCATCGAGTTCGTAGCAATTGAACGAGATCACATCGAGATAGCGGGCGGCCGCGGCGATCACACCGGATTGCGCCTGATAGCCGAAGCGGGAACCGATGACGAGGTGATTGGGGTCGGCGGCCTTGATGGCCGAGACGCACAGTTCGAAATATCGATCGGCGACGATGGCCAGAAAGGCGTCGCAATCGGCGGAAAATGCCGCGCGGGCGGGGTTGGCGAGATTGGCCTTGAGCTCGAGCGCGTCATTCGGGCCTCCGGCAGGCATCCGGAAGAACGGCGCTTCGACACGCGCCATCGCAGCGAGTTGTTCCCATGATCGCGCGGGCGTTTGCCAGACCGCGTTGAACTGGGAGAATTCGCGATAATGCTCCTGCAGCCGTGCGATGGCGGCGACGCGGCCGGGACGGTGCGACGGCAGGTTCAGAAACAGCGTCAGCAGCTCGTCGGCGCCGCGCCAGTCGGGCGACCAGTACAGCTCGTTATCGATGAAAGTGCCGAGCAGCCCGACGTCATGGCATCGTGTTGCGCAGTGAGCGCGGGCTTGTTCCCGGATATGGGCGGCAAACGAGGGGTCGAACACATCGGGAAAGACCTGGTCGCGCCGGTGCAGCTTGAAGGAGGCGCCGAGTTCATTGGTGGGCGCGGTCGCCAGCGGCGACGCACCGGCGCCGGCGACGAGTTCATCCGACCAGCAGCCGAGCGTGTTGAAATGCCAGCTCGTCAGCCGGTTGGCCGCTGCCGCGCGCCAGACGTGCTGGCTGCCGTATTTGTTCCGGCACGCGTCGGCATAGGGCACGCGGCCGGTATTGCCGACGTGGTCCGAATCGAAGCGCACATTGTTGACGCCCTTGGAAAGAAAGCGGCCGCCATCGGGATCGACCAGCCAGAACACGCCGTCATGCTGGTCGACGCGAAAGAATCCGCTTCCCCGGAAGCGGTCATCGGCGATTCCACCCCATTTGGTTCTTTGCAAGCGGATACTCCAGCGGCAAGATAACGGTGTTATTTGTCGCATCGGCTGGCCAGGGGCTGTTGATGTATCTCAAGATCGCCCAGTCACCGGCAGGACTAATGCCATGATGCCTCGCCCTCCTGCCGAGGTAGAAGGGTTAACAGTGAACTCGAACCGTCCCATACCGGCGTCGCAGCTGCCTTCCACTGCGTCCTTGCGCCCGGATTTCGTCTGGGGCGTCTCCACCTCGAGCTTCCAGATCGAGGGCGCGACGAAAGAAGACGGCCGCGGCCCCAGTATCTGGGACGTCATTTGTCAAAACGGCGAAATCAGGAACCGCGACACCGGCGACATTGCGTGCGACCACTACCATCGCTACCGCGAGGATGTCGCGCTGATGCAGCGGCTGGGCGTTCAGGCCTACCGGTTCTCGGTCGCCTGGCCGCGGGTGCTGCCGCAGGGCCGGGGATTGGCCAACGAGCCCGGCCTCGCCTTCTACGGCCGGCTGATTGACGAACTCCTGGCCGTCGGCATCGAACCCTGGCTGTGCCTGTATCACTGGGACCTGCCACAGGCGCTGGAGGATCTCGGCGGATGGCAGAACCGTGAGTCGGTCGCATGGTTCGCCGACTACACGGCGCTGATCGCCGAGCGGTTCGGCGATCGTGTCAAGCGCTTTGCGACCTTCAACGAGCCGTCGATCTTCAATTTGTTCAGCCGCTCGCTGGGCAAGCGGGACCGAGGCAGCGAGGCCGGCCTTTACCGGGCGACGCACCACGTCAATCTCGCCCATGGCGCGGCCGTGGACGTGCTGCGCGAGAAAGTCCAGGACGCCTCGATCGGGTGCATTCACAACCTTCAACCCTGCCGGCCTTCCAGCGCGAGCGAAGCCGATGCGGCGGCCACCGCGCACCTGGACGTTTACTGGAACAGCGCCTTCCCCGATCCGCAATGCCGCGGCGAATATCCGCCCTCCATGCGGACCGTCATCGAGCCGCACCTGCAGCCGGGCGACCTCGCGCGCATTTGCCGCCCGCTCGACTGGTTCGGATTGAACCATTACAGCCCGGTCTACGTAAAGGCACAGCCGGCGGCGATGCTGGGCTACGACTTCGGCGAGAAACCGGCCGGCGCGCCTCTGACCCAGATCGGCTGGCCGATCGATCCGCCAGCCTTCGGCGCGACGCTGCGGCTCATCCATGAACGCTACTGCTTGCCGATCTACGTGCTCGAAAACGGATATGGCGGCAACGACAAGCCCGACGCGACAGGCGCCGTGACCGATCCCGAGCGGATCGATTTTCTGCGCGGCTATGTCGGCGCGATGAATTCCGCTGCCGCCGATGGCGTCGATGTCAGGGGCTACTTTGTCTGGTCGCTGCTCGACAATTTCGAATGGATGTCGGGGTACAGCGATCGGTTCGGCCTGGTCTATGTCGACTATGCGTCGCTGCGACGCCTTCCGAAGTCGTCGTTCCACTGGTACGCGGACCTGATCAAGGCGGCGCGTCACGGATGAATGAAACCTCGACAGGACGGACCGGCCGGACGGTGCTGCTTGCAGACATCGGCGGGACCAATGCGCGCTTCGCGCTGCTGGCCGAAGGGTCGGTAGGCCGGGTTGCCCATATGGCGGTCCGCGACCACGGCAGCTTTCGCCAAGCGCTCGACACTTATCTCGGCGGTCTGCCGGAGGCCGGCACGATCAGCGCCGCTATTCTGGCGGTCGCCGGCGTGATCGGAGATGGCTACTGCGCCCTCACCAACAATTCCTGGGTGATCGATGCTGCGGAACTGCGCGCCGCTTACGGATTCAACACCGTGCGCCTGCTCAACGATTTCGAAGCGGTGGCGTGGTCGCTGTCCGGCCTTCCCGCTGAAAAGCTTCTGCCCCTGGGCGGCGGACGGCCGGTCGCGGGAGCACCGCTGGCGGCGCTCGGCCCTGGCACGGGCCTTGGAATGGCAGCCTGCATCCCGCACCCGACCGGGCGCCTCATGCTGTCGAGCGAGGGCGGCCACTCCACCATGGCCGGCGGTTCGTCGCGTGAGGACGCCGTCATCGCGCTTCTGCGACAACGACTGGGGCATGTCTCGGCCGAACACGTTCTTTCCGGTGGCGGGCTGGAAAATCTCCACCAGGCACTGGCAGCGCTGGACGGCCTCGCGCTGCCAAGGCGCCGCGCCGCCGAGATCACGCGGGCCGGCATCGAGGGAACGTGCGCGACCAGCCGCGCCGCCATCGACATGTTCTGTGCGATGCTCGGGACGGTCGCCGGCAACCTCGCGCTGACGCTCGGCGCGAAAGGCGGAGTATTCATTGCCGGAGGCATTCTGCGTCATATGCCCGAATATCTCGCCCGCTCGGAATTTCGCGCACGCTTCGAGGACAAGGGCCGGCTTCGCGAGTATCTCGCACCGATTCCGGTCTGGCTGATACTGGACGAGGATGCCGCATTCGTCGGCCTGCAAGCACTGGCGGAGGTCGAAGGCATTGGCTGAAATTTCCCTGGGGATCGTCACCCTCACCATCAATCCCGCCGTCGACGCCTCGACATCGGTGAAGAAAATGGCGCCCTTCACCAAGATGCGCTGCGCGCCGGCGCACCGCGAGCCCGGCGGCGGCGGCATCAATGTGGCGCGGGTTCTCGGACGGCTCGGCATCGACGCGTCGGCCATTTTCCCGGCCGGCGGTGCAACCGGGCAATTGCTCGGCGCCCTGGTCGAGCGCGAAGGCGTGAAAAGCGTCCTGATCCCGGCGCAGAATGCGACGCGGGAGGATCTGACGGTTTTCGACGAGACCAGCCGCGAGCAATTTCGCTTTGTCTTCCCGGGAGCGCCGCTCGGCGAATCCGAGTGGCAGGAATGCCTGGCAGCGCTCGCACGCATCGAGCCGCGGCCGGCATATGTAATCGCCAGCGGCAGCCTGCCGGCCGGCGTACCGGACGATTTTTACGGCCGGCTGGTGCAGGCTTGCAGGGCGCACAGCAAGGTCATCGTGGATACCTCCGGCCGTTTCCTGAAGGCGGCGCTCGAACACGGCGTCTATCTCATCAAGCCCAATCTTCGCGAGTTTCAGGAATTGGCCGGGATTACCGCCTCGGATGATGCTTCGTTGATCGAGGCGGGACGGCGTCTGATCGGTCGCGGCCGGGTCGAGGTGATCGCGCTCTCGATGGGGCCGGACGGTGCCCTGCTGATCACGCGCGATCAGGCCCTGCGCGCCAACGGGCTGCCGATCGAGCCGGTCAGCGTGTCCGGCGCCGGCGACAGCTTTCTGGCGGCGTTGGTCTGGAGCCTTGCCGATAGCGGCAATCTCGAAACCGCCCTGCGCTATGGGGTCGCCGGCGGATCCGCCGCGCTGCTCAGTCCGGGGACGGATCTTTGCCGGCCGGTGGACATGCATCGCCTGGTCGCCGACGTGATGGTCAGGCCGATCGCCTCGCAAACCGCCCGGCCCGATCCAGCTCATGAATGACGGCAGCTACATCGCGCCCAGCGAGCAGCGCCTGCTCTCTCGCTTCTGGCAAAGCGCGCGCGGCTTCTGGCGCGGCGCGACGGCGCCGTGGGCCTGGCTGCTGACCGTCCTGCTGATCGCCACCGTGCTGCTGCAGCTGTTGACGCAGTACTCGCTGAATTTCTGGAACCGCGATTTCTTCAATGCCGTCGAACGCAAGGATGGCGCGGAGCTGCTGGCGCAGGCATGGCGATTCCTGCCGCTGGCCGCGGCCAGCCTCGCGCTCGCGGTGTTCTCGGTATGGGGCCGCATGACCCTGCAACGGAAATGGCGCGCGTGGCTGAGCAGCCATCTCTACAAATACTGGCTGGAGCGCGACCATTATGTCCGGCTCCGATTCATGCCGGGGGAGCATCAAGCCCCGGAATATCGAATCGCCGAGGACGCCCGGATTGCCACCGATTTGCCGGTCGACCTCGTGCTCGGACTGTTCTCCTCGCTGATCACCGGTGTCACCTTTATCGGCATCCTCTGGACGGTGGGAGGCGCCTTGACGATCAACCTGTTCGGCGTGGGCCTGACCGTTCCCGGCTATCTCGTGATCGCGGTGATCGTTTATTCCGTCCTTGTCGCAGCCGGGATGATGTTGATCGGCAGCCGCCTCACCCACGTCGTCGAAGACAACAAACGAACCGAAGCCGAATTGCGCGCGATAGGAACCCACATCCGCGAGAGCGGAGAAGGCAAGACATTGCCCGACAACATCAAGGATCGGCTCGATGCCGTAGGCGCAGCGCTGCGGGCGGTGATCGCCGCGTGGCTCGATTACTGCTGGCAACTGATGCGCCTGACCGTGGTCACGCAGGGCAATACGTTGCTGGCGCCGGTCGTCGGCCTGCTGCTCTGCATGCCCCAATATGTCGGCGGCACGATGCTGCTCGGCGAGGTGGTCCAGGCGGCCGCGGCTTTTATCGTGGTCCAGGGTGCCTGCAACTGGTTTACCGATAACTACGTGCGCCTGGCCGATTGGGCCGCCTCCGCCAACCGCGTCGCCTCGCTGCTGCTGGCGCTGGATCGGATTGATCCGCCCGACACCAATACAGCGTGACCGTCCAGGTCGAAACGTAACGACGGCTGCTTCATTGATTCAACGCAAGGCGTTCGCCGGGAGCGACGGCTAATGGCATGAATCATCTCAGATGGAGGTCCTGCTACCATGAAGACCAAATATCGATACCTGATTGGGGCATTGGCTGTGGCGGCAAGCAGCGGAGGCCTGGTCTCGGGGGCCAGCGCCCAGAGCTGCCAGGAGTTATGGGTCGAGCGCAATTCCTACTACAAGCAGGCCGGTTACTGCTTCAAGACATCCAGGGCGATCTCCTATTTCGGCAACCGGGGCTGTATCTATGACATCGAGGCAAGCGTGCCGCTGCCGCGCGATATCCGCGCCCGTATCGCCGAAATCACCCGGATCGAGCGGCGCAACGGATGCAATTGAAGAACACAGTTCGAGAACGAAACGCAGTTGTCGAGAACTGCGCAAGCTTGATGGTTCAAGGCCGGCCTTCCTCCCGAGCAGTACGCTGCCGCCTTGGCGGTAAGCGATGACTGGCGCGCCACGCGAGGCCGGAATGAGGAGCGCGACCGGCCACGCCACGGTCCATGATTGGAAATGCGCGGGCCGGGAAGGCGGGCGGCAGTCCACCGAGGTCGGCGTCCGAGGCTTCATCGCGGAACTTGGAATCAGCGGGAATGGTGTGGCCATGCCCACACGTGGCATGACGTAGCAGACGACCCTGTTCCGCTGTTGCCTTCAGCGAACGGCGCCGCCATGCTGCCGTCCGGCTTCGACGTCCCAAAGGAATTCAGAATGAACATCGACCTTACCGGAAAGCTCGCGCTGGTCACCGGCTCGACCCGCGGTATCGGGCTTGCCACCGCCATCGGACTAGCGCGCATGGGAGCGGACGTCATCGTCAACGGCCGCGAAGCCGCCTCGGTCACTGAAGCGATCGCCAAGCTGGAACAGGCCGTGCCTGCAGCCAAGACGCATGCGGCCGTGTTCGATCTCGGCGGTGCCGAGGGCTGTGCGGGGTTGGTGGCGCAATTCCCAGAGGTCGACATTCTCGTCAACAATCTCGGCATTTACGAGCCCAAGCCCTTCTTCGACATCGAGGACGCCGACTGGACGAAAATGTTCGACGTCAACGTCATGAGCGGGGTGCGGCTGACCCGGCACTATCTGAAGCAAATGCTCGATACCAGGGATTGGGGCCGCGTCGTGTTCGTCTCCAGCGAATCCGCGATCTTCGTCCCGAAGGAGATGGTGCATTACGGCTTTTCGAAAGCCGCCCAGCTCTATATCGCGCGCGGCGCGGCCGAGCAGACCAAGGCCACCAACATCACGGTCAATTCGGTGCTGCCCGGCCCGACCTGGGTCGAGATGGCGCCGGTGCGGCTCGCCGCGCGCGCCAAGGGATTGGGGACCACGGCCGACGAACTCGCCGCCAAAACCTTTACCGAGCGCCGGCCGGCGTCGCTGCTGCAGCGCTACGCCACGCCGGAAGAAGTCGCCAACCTGATCTGCTACGTCTGCTCGAAAGCCGCCAGCGCGACCAATGGCGCTGCCTTGCGTGCCGACGGCGGCATCGTCACCAACCCGTTCTGAAGTTCAGCCGAGGTAGTGCGTCGTTTTCCGATGCGTTGACGAACACAACGCGGCGAGCGCAATGCATCGGCGCCTTTCCACAGCGGGACTACCTGGTAATTTCATTTCGGATCGCAGCGAGTGGTGCAGTATCGTCAAAACTCAGAACGCTTCCGCGCATCCTTAGTCCCAGGCTGAGCCAAAGGCTGTCGAGATCCGGTGCGACAGGCCTTGATCCCATCTGCCTGTGAAGATCTGCGAGCACATCGACACCAACGGCCCTGTCGGCAACCGAGAGAACCCGCTCGATGGACCAGTAAACCTCATGACTGCCACCGGCCGCGATGACGCCGCGCATCGCATCACGCAGGCCAAGCCGGTTTGAGGTCCGCTTGCGGATTTCGATATCGGCCAGCAGGCAAAACATGGCGCCGCCCCAGTATTTTCGGCCCCAGCTGTCGGTATTGTCGAGTCCCTGATCGCCGGCCCGCGGCAGACCCTTGGGCATATCCCGCATCATCGCCTGCCAGACGTCTTGCGTGCTCAAATCTCCGGCCTGCGCCCGGGCGATCGGCTCGATATACACCGCCAGGCCTTCGGACAACCAGTCGTACCGCGGCTCCATGTCCGGAAGCGCGAGATGCACCATTTCGTGGACCATGATCCAGTCTCGCCGCAGATCTTCCTCACTGGAATGGCGGCCCACCAGCACGCGAATTGCAGCGCCGCGATAACCCCATGTGGTCCCTCCCCGGACGCGCCGGCCATCGACCGGCACCAGCAGGAGTTTCAACGACTTGACGGGAAACCGGCCGTAATAGGTCGAGACAGCCCGGGCCGATGCCCGGACCCAATCCAGAATCCTGTGCTTTGGCAGCGCGATATCGCCCGGAGCAAACGCCACGTGAATGGCGCCGCCGTGGACGTCGATGTCAGTTTTGGCAAGCCGATCGAACGCATCGTACGGCATTCGCCTGCCGCGCAGGAATTCCGATTGGGAATTGGCCGACGACAGGATTATACCGAGCAGCGACATGGCCGCGGCTGAAACGATCCAGCGATATCGCTTCGCAGGTTTCATGCGAGGATAGGCTCTCGATGCATAATCCCGCCTGGCCTATTTGCGCTCCGCTCATGCGCCGGGATCTCACCTGTCGCCGGAAACTCCCGTCAGGAGTCCCGCCGTTACCCAGCCATGCAGATAGCCGGCGCCTCTGGCCGCGGCGCCTTCAGGGTCGTCATACGTGGCCAACATCGAGCAAAGCACCCCGAACGGAATTCCGCCCGCCGCCTCGTCCCACATCATCGCTTCCTCGGCGGAAAGTTCGCGGAACAATGGTACCACGTCCTGACGCCAGATCAGGAGGCGGCATGGCTCTTCCAGATTGACCGCATCCGGCGGGGTTTCGTCGTTCTTGAGTGCCCGCCAGACCGCGGACCCGTTGGTCGCCAGGTCGAGCCTGATGGCGCTGGGGTGGACCTTGAATTTGAGATCGTGCCAGATCTCCGGAGCAAAGCCCGCGAGATCGGCGACGGCAAGCGCCGGTGCATCCTGTGCATCGAAGGCATCGTTGAGAGCTTTCTCGAGCGCGGCAAGATCGGACAGGATGGGATATTTGCTGTAAGGAGCCGCTTGTTTCAGAAACGCCGGGAGGGCATGCGAAAACCAGCGCAGGTTCGGCTGCTGCGAGGGGTTTGCCGCTACATAGGCATATCCCATCTCATCGAACATCTCGTCGCCGAGATAGGCGTGCAACAGTTCGTGGTCGTTTCTGATGGCTTCGACCAGCCGCGAACCATAAGCGTGCCTGTAGACGCCAAACAGCACGTCACGCTTTTCCCGCGGGCTGTCGAGAATTTCAGCCAGAACCGAATCGTCGCCGGTCAATATGCCGCGCTGAAATTCGCTCTGCAGCCGCGCGAGGTCGCTCATGCCCTTTTCCCGATCGTCGGCAGGACCTTCCCGGCTATCTCGCGGGTCCGGTTGACTTCGGCAATGAGTTCATCAAGCGGGGGAATGTTGTCGTCGCGCTCGATCATGGTCGAGACGCGGCCGAAGCGCTTCAGGGCCGCGCCGTAGAGGTCCCAGACCTCTTCGCACACCGGGTGATCATGGGTATCGATGATATGGGTGCCCATGTGGCTATGACCGGCCATGTGAAACTGAACCACTCGATCCGCCGGAATGCCTTCAAGGAAGGTGTAAGGGTCGTAACCGTGGTTGAAACCGCTGACATAGACATTGTTGACGTCGAACAGCAGCCAGCATCCGGAGCGGCGCGTCAGTTCCGAGATGAATTCCCACTCCGCCATTTCGGAGTTGTTGAACTGCGAATAGGTGGAGGCATTCTCAAGTACGAGGGCGCGGCCCAGATAGTCCTGAACCAATTGAACGCGGCTCACGACATGATCCAGCGCCTCGCGGGTATAGGGTATCGGCAACAGATCGTGCAGGTTCTTGCCATGCACGCCGGTCCAGCACAGGTGGTCCGATATCCATCTCGGCTCGACCCGGCGCGCGAGATCGCGCAGGCCCCGCAGATACTCGAAATCCGGCGGCGCCGTCGATGCGATCGACAGCGACACACCATGCATCACGACCGGATAGCGTTCGCGAATTCTATCCAGCATCCGGAGCGGCTGGCCACCCGGCAGCATGTAGTTCTCACTGATGACCTCGAACCAGTCGATGGGCGGATTTCCGCTGAGAATCTCGTCATAGTGCTGCGCGCGCAGCCCGAGTCCAAAGCCGAGAAATGCCGGCTTGTCCGCATCCACCTTGTGATCAGGTATCGGCGGCGATGGCGGCTGCGACGATTTGCCTGCAATGTTCATTCGGCCTCCGCGGGTGCCCGGCCGGCGATGGACGCCGGCCGCATCGCTCATGAGCCTCGGTGGAGCCGACAGCTCCGAAGAACGATCAGCTCGGCTGGAACTTGCCTTTCACCGCGGCGCATTTTTCCTTGGTCAGTGTCGAGAAGCCCTGGCCCTTGCAGGCATTCTGGCCCTTGCAGGCATTCGAAGCGCTCTTGCAGGCGGATTTTCCCTTGCAGGCGTTTGCGCCGACGCAGTGACCTTCGCCGGCGGCGTAGGTTACCGTCGAGACGGTCATTCCCGCCAGGAACAGACTTGCTGCCGCGGCGGCGATGGTTGCACCGGACCTGGAAGTAAGCTTCATGGGAATTCCTCCGAAATGGGGTTCTGCTCCGAGAGCAGGCCAACGGACCTGCCCCCTTGCAATCAGTTACGCCGGGAACGGGTCGCTGGTTACACCGCGGCCTAAATTTTTTTGGCGAGGGCCCGAGGTACTGCGACGGAATATTGCTCATCCAGCCCTCGAATCAAGACCTTTCAGTTCGAAGGTCCTCCCGAGACCGCCGGCCAGCACCGATCCCATACATTGGACTGGTACGGGTTTTCCTGACTTCCGGATAGGCTTCCGATCGGTATTGGCGATATGTTCGGGACCTGCCGCCAGAACCCGCGACGAAGGGGAAAGCATGCGCATCGGAATTCGCGGCGCTATTTCAGGTCTTGTGCTGGCGTCGATCGTTGTCAGCGCCGTAGGCGTTCATCTGCTGTGGTGGAGGACCGCCGAACAGACCAGCCAGACCCTGGCCACCACGATCAACGAGCAGATCGTCTCGGCGGTCAGCGACGAGCTGCAGTCGATTACGACGGAGGCCAGATCCGCGCATGCCGCGATCCGCACCCTGTTTCAGGGCAGCGTTCTCGATCCGCGGGAAGTCGACAAGCGCAAGTTCGCCTTCCTCGCGCAGTTGCAGGCCCAGCCGACCATTTCGTGGGTGGTATTCGGCTGGCCGGACGGATCGCTCTCTGCCGTCCACAAGCTTGGCGATGCGGCTGTCGAGATGCTGGAAATTCCCAAACAGGCTGCCAACAGCCCGTCGCAGGCACGGATCAGCCGGTATGAGCTGATCGACGGCGATCTCCGGTTCAAGGACACCCGGTCCGAAGCAACGTCATACTCCGTCATCAAGCAGGAATGGTTCGACGAGGCGATGCAATCGGTGGGTCCGCGCTGGTTCAACCTCGCCGGCCTCCCCCGGGGTGACCGGCTTGCCGTGACCCTTGCAGGTCCGATCGACATCGATGGGAAGCGCCAGGGCGTGCTGAGTATCATCATCGAGTTGACGCGGGTCTCGCGATTTCTGTCGCAGCTTACGGTTGGAAAATCGGCGGGGGCCTTCATCCTCGATCGTGGCGGCGCGGCTATCGCGTCGCCGGACCCGGACGCCGATGAAGTCAACGCGCTCAAGACCGACCACCCACTCTTTCCGGTCGCGGTGACTGCGGCACGGCAATCCGCCAGCAGCTATGATCCCGCCCAGGGAGAGGCCTTTCGTACGCGGGTTGTTCAGGATGATCTGGCCTTTGAAGTGGTGCTGACGCCGATTTCGTTCCCCGGCTGGTCGCTGGTGACCGTTGTACCTGAATCCGAGTTTCTGGGGCCGGTACGAACCACGATCCGGAGACTGCTTGTAGGTCTGGCGGCCCTGATCGTTGCCGCCGGACTGTTCTCGGCCTGGTTCGCCCAGCGCCTGATCGCAGCCCCGCTCATCAAGGTTGTCGGCGAGATCAGGCATATCGAGCGTTTCGACCTCGAAAAGGTCGAGCGGCATCCGTCGCGGCTGACCGAGATCGAGAATCTTTCCGGAGCCATCGGCGATATGGCGCAGGGACTCGCGGCGTTCAGGAAGTACATTCCCGCCGATCTGGTAAGGCGCCTGATAAGCGATGGCGGCGGCGCGCGTCTTGGGGGCGCCGTGCGTCCGATGAGCGTGATGTTCGTCGATCTGGCAGGCTTTACCGGCATGTCGGAGCGCATGGGCGACCGGATCATCCCCCTGCTGTCACGCTATTTCGAAACGGTCTCGCTGCAGGTTCAGCGCCATGGCGGTACGATCGACAAGTTCATCGGCGATGCCGTGATGGCGTTCTGGGGTGCACCGGCATCGGATCCCGATCATGCCATCAACTGCTGCCGGGCCGCTCTGGCCTGCCAGCAAGCCGTGCGGGAGCTCGCCCTCGTCGACGACGAGGGCCGGGCCGTTACAATTCGGATCGGTATCAACTCCGGCGAAATGCTGGTCGGCAACATCGGATCCGAAGTCCGCCTGAACTATACGGTGATCGGTGACGCAGTAAATATCGCAAGTCGCCTCGAGGGCACCAACAAGCTCTATGGATCACAGATCATCATTGGCCCGGAAACGCGCCGGCTCGCGGGCGATCGAATAACCGTTCGCGAGCTCGATCGGCTGGCGGTCTACGGCCGAACCGGGGGACTGCAGATCTACGAATTGCTGGGCATGGCGGGCGAGTATGCGGATTCGTCCGGCTGGGTAGCGCATTACGAAACCGGCCTCGCATCGTATCGTGCGCGTGATTTTGCCGCCGCCATTGTCGATTTTGAGAAGGTCGTGACTCTCCGGAAGCAAGACCTGGCTTCTTCGATGATGATCGAGCGTTGCAGGGATCGACTGAAAATGCCCGCCGGCGACGACTGGGACGATACGACGGTCGCGCTGAGGAAATAGTCGAGCCCGAACGCGACCGTGGCGCGAATGAAAATCGGGCCCGGCGCACAGCCGGGCCCTCGTATCGGGATGGAGCCGATCAGCCCGCCTTGAAGGTTCCCTTTGCAGCGGCGCATTTTTCCTTGGTCATCGCCGCGAAGCCCTGGCCCTTGCAGGCGTTCGCTCCCTTGGCGGGCGATTGACCGCCCTTGCAGGCGCTTTGGCCCTTGCAGGCGTTCGCGCCGATGCATTTGCCTTCGCCGGCCGCGTAGGTCGCAGTCGACATGGTGACGCCGGCCAGGAACATGGTGGCAGCGGCCGCAGCGATAGCGGCACCGGACTTCGAGCTGAGCTTCATGATATTTCCTCCAGACTTGGGTTGGCATTGAAACGGGCCTCGTCGAGCCGGGCAAACCAGCCCGATCCTCAAGAACCCCCGAGCAACATCTTCGGCAAACGACGTCTCGATCAAGACGCAGCAAAATCTCTCCCGCACCAACAAGTCGTTGCGGCCGGAGATTCCCTGTCGGCTCGATCCTTCATCGGTTGCCTGTCATGGGTTTCGATTCCGCAATCCGGATAGTTACACCTGCTCCGCATATTTTTTCTTGCCCAACCGAATGCTACGGCCGTCGCTCGCCTTCCGGACCGGCCATCCGCAGTAGCAACCGGTCGACGGACGCCGCGCCTGGCCCCGCGATGGCCAGCCAGAGGAAGGCGGCCATGTAAGTGGCTTCCTCGAATCCCAGCAGCGTTTCGAGAGAATCCACATTTTCCCACTTCGCCACCTTGATCGCGACGATCATGACAACGGTCAGCATGGCTGCCGGAATCCGGGTAAACAGTCCGAGGATCAGCATGGCGCCGCCGATGCATTCCACGGCGGACACGAACGGCGTGAGAATCTCCGGAAACGGGATTCCCCATTCGGAGAAGTTCTGGATCATCTGGGGAAGATTATTGAGCTTGGCCCAGCCGGTCAGCATGAATACGTAACCGACGACAAGCCGCATGATCAGCGGCCCGACCCATGGAAAGTATGAAGCAATTTGTGCCGGCAGAGCGACGAGCAGAAATACGATCGAGTTCATGGCTTCCCCCTTGTGGCGGCACGTTCGGCCGTCCCTTAGGTTCGCTCACGGCGCCGGATTGGTTACCTGCGGCGATATGAAATTCACGCTTTCCACCTGGACCGCAGCCCCGACACCCGCACGACTTGTTTGAAATCGCCGCAACAGCAGCGCTCGAACCAGCATAGGAGCGTTAGCCTCGATGGAAGCGCTACTTGTCGGAAGTCGCCCGCTCGCCGATCCTGGCGAATATTCCGTCCAGCTCCGCGCTGATCGCCTTGAGGGCGTCTCCACCTTCATCGGCGTAGGGGGCAAACACGGTGCTGGGCTTCTTGTAGGAAAGCGTCGCCGTGCCGTCCTGATTTTCCGTGACGTAGATCCGGATCGGAGCCTCTATGCCGGCAGCTACGCTCGAATCCAGCATCCGCCGCGCGAAGTCGTTTCGGAAGACACCAAATACCTTGTTTCCCGGAATCGTAATGCCTGCCGCCTTCGCCCCCTCGGACGCGCTCGCGGACGTTACGATTCCCATTTTTTCGGATTTTACGGTTGCCTCAAGCCGCTCGACCAACGCCTGGAAGGATTGCCGCGTGTCCACGACAACCCACCCAGCCCGCGACTTGACGGTGCCGGCGGAAGCTGCCGAAAGTCCGATAAGGAGGATCGCTATCGCAAATGCCAATCGTACCATGGTCTGTCCTTTCACTTTGAACGGCGAAAATCTGCCAGGTTCTTCGGCCCGTCCGGCGATATCCGGTCATCCCGACCGCCGGATCGATTCAAAGACGGGTGGTCAAAGTTGTCAGCCAGTCCGGCATGGCATTCGTCAGCGATGTTTCGACGATCTTGTCGAGGCCGGTGAGTACGAAGACGCCGACGAACGCGAATGCCGCGCCCATGACCGGTTTGGCGATGCGCGACGTCCTGGCCAGCAGATCTCGCCGGGCGAAGATCGCCTGCCTGGAACCATAGGCGAGCGCCAGGATGGGCGTCGCCGCTCCGAGCCCGAACACCGCCATCACGGCGGCCGCCTTGATCACCGTGTCGCCCTGGGCCGCAAGTCCGATCGCGGCTCCCAGCGTCGGACCGGAACAGGGCGACCAGATCGCACCCAGCAACCCGCCGAGCACGAATTGTCCTCCAAGCCCGGAGGGTTGAATGCGATCGAGCAAGGTCTGCCCGCCGGTTGCGACCGGCGCGGCGAACGCCGCCAGTCTTCCCTGCAGCGCGGGAACGAGCAGCACCACGCCCATGGCCAGCATCAGCACGGCAATGGCGGATCGGAGCGTCGCGGGATCGAGGCCGATATTGAAGCCGACCGAGGCGATCAGCGTACCGAGCAAGGCGAACGATGTCGCCAGGCCGGCAGCCAGGGCAACCGGTCCCCAGGCATGTTTTTCAAGCACGCCGAAGAGTACGATCGGCAGCAATGGAAGCACGCATGGCGAGAGGGTGGATAACCCGCCCGCGGCGTAGCTGAGCGCCAGGTTGCCGAGTTCGGACACCCTCACAGGCCTTTCGAGACGAGCGCCTTGATGCTGGCGGGATTGGTGTCTCCCGTTGACCTGCCGACCTCGTTGGCGCCCTTGAAAACGATGAGGGTGCTCTGACTTTGGACCCGAAAGCGCTTCAGGACATCCTTCGCGCTGTCGAAATCCACCTCGTAGACAACCAGGTTCGGCGTCGATTTTTCGATTTCCTGGACGATCGGTCGTTGCACCTTGCAGGTCGGACACCATGGCGCAGTCACATCGACGAGGATGGGTTTTCCAGCCGCTTGCGCTTGCTGGAATGCCTTCGTATCGAACGGTTGTGCGGCCTGGGCCGTCAGCGCTGACCCGGCAAGGAAGGCGATGGCGATCAGTGTCTTCAAGGATTTCAATAACATGTTCGATGTATCTCCGAGGGATGCCCTGGTCGGTTCACCAGAGAGTTTCGCTGCGAAGCCGGCGGAAGTTACACGCCTGGTGCAAAAAATCGTGCGGCCGATGTCACCTCCGGGCCGGTACGGCGCCCGATCCGAAGCTTCATCTGCCATGGCCGCACCGAAGGTCGATCTCTGCCAGGCTGCATCATCGACACCGGAATACCGGTTCCTATGAATATCCTTGATTTCCTGCGAGACCCGGAGGCTGTTACGCGGAGATGAAGCGGGATTCGAATTCGCCACCTCTGGAGTCGCTGATGCAGGCCGCACAGGCCGGCGACATGCGCGCCTACGAGCGTCTTTTGAGGGAAATCACCCCCAAACTGCGCCAGATGGTGCGAAAGCGGCGGCAATTTTTCACAGCCGAAGAAATCGAGGACCTGGTTCAGGAGATACTTTTGTCGATCCACGCGGTCCGCGCGACGTACGATCCAAACCGTCCATTCATGCCTTGGCTGTCGACCATCGCCCATAACAGGCTGATCGACAGCGCACGACGGTTCTACCGGGGAAAATCGAATGAAGTCCAGATGGACGAACTGCCCGTAACCTTTGCCGATGATTGGACGAATACAGAGAATGAGGAATATCGCGACCCCGAAGAGTTGACGATCGCCATAAAGAGCCTGCCCGAGGGTCAGAGGAAGGCGATCGAAATGCTGAAGCTGCGCGAAATGTCGCTCAAGGAGGCGGCAGCGGCGAGCGGAACCAGTATAGGAGCGCTGAAGATTTCGATCCATCGGGCGGTCTTGAACCTGCGCAAGGCTCTTAATAACAAGGCTCTTAATAAGAAGGATCTGAATAAAGAGTGATGGCCATGGATACCGACAGGCTGATTGCGAGCATGACCGCGAATGCGGATCCGGTCCGGAGGCTTCCGTCGCCCTGGGTCCGGACGGCTGCGTGGTTTGCGATGGCCGTCCCGTATGTCGCCGTCATCGTCATGATGATGGTTCCGCGCGACGACCTGGCCGTCAAGTTCACGGATCTTCGTTATCTGGTCGAGCAAATTGCCGCGCTTTGCACGGCGATCGGCGCCGCGGTTGCCGCTTTTCAATCGATCGTTCCCGGATACGACCGCCGATTCCTGTTGCTGCCGCTGGCGCCGCTGTCGGTTTGGCTCGCGAGCGTCGGGGAAGGGTGTATCGAGGCGTGGCTGCGCGGAGGCGCCTTTCAAAACTTCACCTCGGATTTCCTCTGCATTCCAGCCATTGCGCTGGTCGGAACGCTGCCCGCCGTGGCGATGGCGCTCATGCTGCGAAAGGGAGCGCCCCTTTCGCCGCATATTTCGGCGGCGCTGGGAGGTCTGGCGGCGGCCGGATTGGGCAATTTCGGTCTTCGTCTCTTTCACGGTCAGGACGCAAGCCTAATGGTGCTGGTATGGCAGGTCGGGACTGTCTTCATGCTGACGGTCCTCTGCGGATGGGCCGGCCGGCTGTTTCTGGATTGGCGGCCGGTGATCGCACGAGTTCGCCGCAATCTCGCAGCGCGCTGATTTCGCCACTAGATTCCCGGAAGCCTGCCCCCTTGCGCCAACGCTATGACGCCTTCTCCAGACGGCCTTCCTCGATGGCATCGATCTGCAGCGCGATGAACCTCGAATAGATCCGGCATTGCGAGAACGAACCGCCGGTGAACCACAGCCCGGGCTGCCGGGTGCGGGTCCACATGTTGCGCAGCTCCTGGGTGCCGGCGTCGAACCCCCAGATCGGCCCCACGCGCATGGCCACCTCGGCGCCGAACAACGAGCCCACGATGTGATCCTGCCCCTTGTAACCGGTCGCCAGCACCACAAGGTCCGCCTTCAATAGCGAACCGTCGTTGAGTTCCAGCCCACCGCTGACGAACTGCCTGATGTCGGTCGCCTGGATCAGCCGGATCTTGCCGTCCGCGATCAGCTCGGAGCAGCCGACGTTGAAATAGTAGCCGCCGCCGCGGGTGCGAAACTTGAGCGGCCAGCCGGTACCGTCTTCGCCGAACTCCAGCCGAAAGCCCGCCTGCTCGAGTCGCGACAGCAGCGGCCCGTCGAGCTCGCGGACCTCCTTGGTGATGATCTTGTGCGAGGCCTTGACGACCTGGAGCGGGACCGAGGCATTCAGCAGGTCCCTGACATCGACCGGCGGCCCGTCGCCGAGATAGGTCTGGTCGTAGAGCTGCGCGCTCGGGTCGACATTGACGACCAGGGTCGGGCTGCGCTGAACCATGGTGACGTCGGCGCCGTTGGCCTGCAGCTCCTGGCAGATGTCATGGGCGCTGGTGCCGGTCCCCATCACCACGACGGATTTTCCGCGCCACTCGGCGCCGGCGGAAAATTGACTGGAATGCAGCACCCTGCCGGCGAATTTATCGATCGTTGCGATTTTGGGAATGTTGGGCGTGCCGCTGACGCTGGTCGCCATCACGATATGCTTCGGACGCAGCGTGCGAACGGCGCCGTCGCCGCGCCGAACCTTCGCCGTCCACGTTTGCGTCGACCCGTCATATTCGGCGCCCTCGAACGCCGTGCCGGTCCAGAAGTTGACCTCCATGCTCTCGACATAGGCTTCAAGCCAGTTGGCTATCTTGTCCTTGGGGATGTAATCCGGCCAGTTCGGCGGAAACGGCATGTAGCGCAGGTGATTGACCGGCGTCTTGTTGTGCAGCTTGAGGCCGTGATAGCGCAGCCGCCAATTGTCGCCGACTCTTTGCTGCCTGTCGATCACAAGGGTGTCGAGGCCCAGCCGCTTCAACTCGACCGCCGCGGAAATCCCGGCATGCCCGCCGCCGACCACCAGAACATCCGGCTCGCGGCCTTCGAAGGCGATTTCGGCCTCGCGTTGTTCGAGCCAGTTCTGTTTGGCAAAGTCGCGGCTGTGCGAGATGGGCTCGACAGGGCTCGATTTGGCCGCGGCGACTTTCTCGATGTCGAGCAGCGTCGATAGCGTCCAGGCTTTTGGCGGCGCGCCGGGCGAAGGCAGCAGCCGGATAACGCCGATGGCAGGACCATCAGCGGTATCGAATCGGAAAATCGCCTCGATCACTTCCTGACCCGCAACCACGGCCCGGCGCGGCACGAGCAATTCGGCGTCGACCTCGAAACCGCTGGCTGCCACCGCGCGTGCGCGCCGGCCCAGCTCGGCGGCCACTCTATCGGCGCCGCTGAAGGTGGCGATATCGAAGGAAATGCCGCACAGGTTTCGCCAGTGGCTGTCGGGCACAAACAGCGCACCAAGCGCCGCCGCGTCTCCGCCCGCCAGAGAACGGCTGAGGTCAGCGATCCACGATTTTGCCTCGGCTTCGGCCGATGTCTTGATTTTTTCGAGCATGTCCGGTCCCTTGTCTTTCCTCCGCCGGACTTGCGCCGGCGTTTGGTCGAAAGCGGCTTCGTCGCCGCGTCCAGGACAGGCTATCGAAGGACGGGCCGCGGGTAAAATCTTCAAGCGCCGGACTGCCCAGCCCCCGGCGCAATGCTGCTCACAAGCCGCGGCCCAACCCATGGAACGAACGCTCCTTCACCGGGTTCTGAGTTCGAACGCCGGAGCGAGCCATGAATTATCCCAAGCCGCCATTTCCAGACCAGCAGCAGCCGATGCCGGGCATGACCGACGCCATGTCGCCCGTGCCCGATCACGGCGAGACGTCCTACAAGGGGAGCGGCCGCCTCAAGGGAAAGAAGGCCGTCATCACCGGCGGCGACAGCGGCATTGGCCGGGCGGTCGCGATTGCCTACGCCCGCGAAGGCGCCGATGTGCTGATCTCGTATCTCAGGGAAGACGGCGACGCCCGCGAGACCGCGCGCTACGTCATGGAAGCCGGACGCAAGGCGGTGCTTGTTGCCGGCGACCTGCAGGCGCCCGATCACTGCCGTGCGGTGATCGACGAAGCGGTATCCGAACTCGGCGGCATCGACATCCTCGTCAACAACGCTGCGCACCAGGCCTCGTTCAAATCGATCGAGGAGATTTCGGACGAGGAATGGGAATTGACCTTCAAGGTCAACATCCACGCGATGTTCTATCTGACCAAGGCCGCGGTTCCCCACATGAAGCCCGGAAGCTGCATCATCAATACGGCCTCGATCAATTCCGACGCGCCCAATCCGACGCTGCTCGCCTATGCGACGACCAAGGGCGCGATCCATAACTTCACGGCGGGGCTGGCGCAGATGCTGGCCGCAAAGGACATCCGGGCCAATGCGGTCGCACCCGGGCCGATCTGGACACCGCTGATCCCCTCCACCCTGCCTCGCGATGCCGTCGCGAACTTCGGCAAGCAGGTTCCGATGAAGCGGCCGGGGCAGCCGGTCGAACTGGCGACCGCTTACGTGATGCTGGCCGATCCGCTCTCCAGCTACGTCTCCGGCGCGACGATCGCGGTCACCGGCGGCAGGCCGTTCCTGTAAGCGGGCGACAGGGAGGACACCTAATCCCGCCCATGAAACGAGATTCGATGCTCGACGTTATCGCGGGATGACCGATGAAGAACGTCAGCTGCTGGAGAACACCGCGCGGAGCCTGCTCCGCGTCATCGAACAGCAGAAAGACACGATTGCCGGGATGGAAGCGGCCCTGCTCGAAATCTACCGCGCCCAGTTCACCACCGATCATCGCAAGCACGAAACCCTGGCGCGGCTGAGGCTGAACCTGAAGGTTCTGGAAGCCGAAGGCCAAGGGGCGAAATTTCTGGGCGAATTGATCCGGAAGCTCGAACCCTGGAAGCCGTGATCGCCGGTTTCCCCGGCCGCCTCCCCGCCGTTCTTAAGATTGCCTTCAGCTTTAGGCATGATCATTGCGGGTCGAACAAGGCCGCGATCATGCAGTTCCGCCAGCTGGACAGCTTTGCAGATGTTGCGCCCGTTGAAGCGGCAGATCAGCTGCCGTCGCCGCCGGTGAGCATGGATCCTTCCGATCATCTCAGCCCTGTCAGGGAAGAGGCCTTGCAGCTGCTCAGGCCGAACCGCGACTGGACGCGCGCCCTCTGGATTGCCGGGATCGCGCTGGTGGCCGGGTTCGGGTTGGGATGGGCCGGCAGCTCGAGCTGGAATAGTTCTCCGACCGTCATGGCATCGGATCCAGCCATTCAGAAGAAGTTGGGCCCGCGTCGTGCGGAGGCCAGGCCAACCACCAAGGCCGATGCCGCTCGCAAGCACGCCACGCTCGGCGCCGGCAGCCACAATTCGCCCAGACCTTCCGTCATGACGCGATCCGATGGCGAAGCCCCGCGAACGACGGGTGCGCTGCCTGCGAATCCCGGCCTTCCCGCCGCGCCCATGGCGGCCCGAGAGCCTGTCGTGGCGGCGCCGGAGACGCGGCCGGCGACCGTCGAGGGCTGGACGGTTCGGGAAGTTCGTGGCGGAACGGTGGTGCTCGAAGGGCCCGACGGCATCCGGACCGGAAGCACCGGCGACACCGTGCCGGGCGTCGGACGCATCGACTCGATCGTGCGTTGGGGCAATCACTGGATCGTGGCCACCGCCATCGGATTGATCGCCTCGCCATAGCCGCCGGTCGGCGCGCTGGCTGGGGCGGGAGGGATCGAACCTCCGAATGGGGGAATCAAAATCCCCTGCCTTACCGCTTGGCTACGCCCCAAAAACCGGCCTGGAAGGCGGCGGGACGGGGCTCGCCGTGCATTCCTCTGGCAACGCCGGTCTATAGAGGGAGTTGAGCCATTTCAACAGCCTATCCGCCGAATTTCGGCCCGGACCCGGGTCGGCGTGCTTTGCCCGCCATATCAAGTCGTCCGTGCGGCGAACCGGGTGGATTTTGCGCCAAATCGTATCGCATCGCCGTTCCCTGCTCTGCCGATTTCGCCGGCCGGGAGTTGAGAGAGAGCGGGTTTCGTGGGAAGACGGCAGCCCTTGCCATCCCTTGCCATCCCTTGCCGTCCCGACAAGCCAGAGACACCGCCATGACCTACCGCGCGCCCGTCAACGACATGCTGCTGGCCCTCAATCACGGCGCGGGCCTGCAGGCCGCCGTGAAGGCGGGCCATTACGGCGATTTCGACGGTGACATCGCCGCCGCCGTGCTGGAGGAGGCCGGAAAGTTCGCCTCCGACGTGCTGGCGCCGCTCAACCGGGTCGGCGACGAACACGGCATCAAGCTCGACGCCGGCAAGGTGACCACCGCCCCCGGCTGGCCCGATGCGTATCAGCGCTGGATCGCGGCGGGCTGGAACGCGGTGTCGGGTCCGGAAGCGTTCGGCGGCCAGGGTCTGCCGCTCGCGATCAACGCCGTCTGCACCGAGATCTGGAGCGCGTCCAACATCGCCTTCGGGCTCTGCCCACTGTTGACGCTGAGCGCGATCGAGGCGCTCGACGCCCATGGCAGCGACGAACTGAAACGAATCTATCTGGAAAAGCTGGTGTCCGGCGAATGGACCGGCACCATGCAGCTCACCGAGCCACAGGCGGGTTCCGACGTCGGCGCACTGCGCAGCCGCGCCGAGCGCGCGCCCGACGGGACCTACCGGATCAAGGGCACCAAGATCTTCATCACCTATGGCGATCACGACATGACCGACAACATCGTGCATTTCGTGCTGGCGCGATTGCCCGATGCGCCCGCGGGCACCAAGGGCATTTCGCTGTTCCTGATCCCGAAATTCATGGTCAATGCCGACGGCACGCTCGGCGAGCGCAACGACATCTATCCCTCCGGCGTCGAGCACAAGCTCGGCATGCATGCCTCGCCGACCTGCACCATGACGATGGGCGATCACGGCGGCGCGGTCGGCTACCTGATCGGCGAGGAAAACCGCGGCATGCAGTGCATGTTCACGATGATGAACCAGGCCCGGCTCGCCGTCGGCCTCGAGGGCGTGGGCATCGCCGACCGTGCCTACCAGCAGGCGCTGGCGTTCGCGCAGGAGCGCCGCCAGGGCCGCGCCGTCGGCAAGAAGGGCGACGGCAACGATCCCATCATCGTGCATCCCGACGTCAAGCGGATGCTGATGCAGATGCGCAGCATGACCGCAGCGGCGCGTACCATCTGCTACGCCACCGCGGTGGCCATGGACGTCGCCGCGCGCGCGACCGACGCGAAAGTGCGCGGCGAGGCCACGGCGCGCGCGGCGCTGCTGACGCCCATTGCAAAAGCGTTTTCCACCGACATCGGCAACGAGGTGTCGTCGCTCGGCGTGCAGATCCACGGCGGCATGGGATTCATCGAGGAAACCGGCGCCGCGCAGCATTACCGCGATGCCCGCATCACCCCGATCTATGAAGGCACCAACGGCATCCAGTCGATCGACCTCGTCACGCGCAAGCTCGCCGCCAATGGCGGCGCTGCGGTCTGGACCCTGCTCGACGAGCTCTCCGGCATCGTCAAGAAAGTCGAAGCCTCCAACGATCCGGCGTTCGGCACCACGGGGGCAAAGCTGCGCGATGCGCTGGGCGCGCTGGAACGCACCAGCAAGTGGCTGCTGGAGCGCGTCACGTCCGCGCCGAACGAGGCGCTGGCGGGTGCGACGCCGTATCTGCGGCTGTTCGGATCGACGCTCGGCGGCTGCATGCTGGCCGGCGAGGCGCTGGCCGCCCGCGATTCCGGCGAAGTCGCCGGCGATCCCGCGCGCTATGTGACGCTGGCGCGGTTCTTTGCGGAGAACGTCACGGTGCAGGCGGGCGCGCTGGAACGCACGGTGATGGACAGCGCCGAAGCAGTGAACGGCGCGGACGCGGTGTTGCTGGGGTAAGCCACTTTGCGTCCAAGCGGGGCTGCAACGCAGCCCCGTCATTGCGAGCGCAGCGAAGCAATCCATTGCGCAGCAGTGCCGGTGGTGGGATGGATTGCTTCGTCGCAAGCGCTCCTCGCAATGACGTGGATGCATTTCGGTTTCAGTTTCAAGAACCAGATGCACGCCCGCATTCTCGCGGCAGGTTTTGCCCGAGGTTTGCCAATCGTTCCCCCTCAAACGAGGGAGCAGGGAATGCCGGATGCGCGCTGCACCCGCGGTCTCGTGTGCAAGGTTGCACGAGTAAAAAACGCACACGAGCATACAGGGCAGCGGAGAACATCCGACATTCCCTGCGCAATGGCTTGACGGCTTATGGCGCGCTCACCCCGGAGAATTCATGGCCTTTGTCGCCTCCGTCGCCCCGCGGAAACC
>JBDRNF010000008.1:0-2744 GCA_043811435.1 Pseudomonadota bacterium | reverse complement strand
TGGTGACGCTCGGCAATCCCTCGACGCAAACCCTGCTGTCGACCCGCGAGGGCATCATGAAAACCCGCGGGCGCTGGTTCGACTACGACACCGGCACGCGCAAGATCCGCGCGATCGCGACTTTCCACCCGGCCTATCTGCTGCGCTCGCCGTCGTACAAGCGGATGGCGTGGCTGGACCTGCGCGCCATCGCGAAGGCGCTGGAAGAGGCGAAGTCGGGTCCAATTTGACTTGTACGCCCGCCACGTGTCGGCGGCGTTCTCCGTCTCTAGATAGGCCCCGACCGACGCGCGGGTCAGCTAGACTAGCGCTCTCATGGCTTGATGTTTTCCCTCGATTCGATCGCTTAACCACGGAGCTGACCCACGATGCCAAAGACCATAAGCACAAACGAAGCGGAGCCGCCGACGCCCTATCTCGCGCAAATCAAAGAAATCGCCGAGTTCCGCGAAAAGATGCAGAATACCCCGGCCGATATGCGCAACGGCATCGCGCTCGAAGAAATAGCTATTCAACTGATTCGTATTAACGCGCGACTCGATGAAGTGGGAGCGGCCATCGACAACGCGTCATTAGCTATGAGCTGATGGCGCATTAAAAAATCGGCGGCAAGAACGGCGGTTATCGGACACCAAGATCGTGCTACCTTGAGTGGCACTGGAGATTCGGGCCTGTGGGACGCCCTGTTTCCGGCTGGGAATAGGCTCGCTACCAACGCGCGCTGCAGCAGCGCCGACCTTCAAATGGCGGGATGACTTTGCATGCCCAGGGACGAATTCAGTCGATCCGTCATTGACCGGCTGGCCAAGCGCGCGGGGATGCGCTGCTCCAATCCTGACTGCCGGGCGCCGACGTCGGGGCCCAGTTCGGACCCAACCGGCGTTACGAATACGGGAGTGGCGGCGCACATTTGCGCTGCGTCGCCGGGAGGCGCGAGATACGATAGCGACATGACGCCTGAACAACGTTCTGATCTATCGAACGGCCTATGGCTATGTCAGACGCATGCAAAGCTGATTGACGACGACGAACTTTCTTTCCCACCAAATCTTCTGCGTGAATGGAAGGTTATATCTGAGCAAATTGCAGCTCTTGAGGCGCGCGGCTTTGCGGTAACTAAAGCAAATCCTTTTGACGATTTGGAGAGGAAAGTGCCGAAGCTCATCGCCGAAATGCGGCAAGATCTTCAGCAGCATCCGTTAGTCCGTCAGTTCGTCCTACTTCCTAACAAAAGAGTATCCTACAGCATGAGCTATAGGCAGTTCATGTATTTCGAGGACGCGCATGAAGACTTGAGGTCGGTAATGACCATCATGCTGCAGGCAGGCGCAATTTTTGACGCGAGGTTTAATAGCGTTCCCCGATACGATTTCAACGAAAATTTCGTTCGGTTTTTAATCGGAAACAATTAGCGGCTCAATGAGCGATACCGAACGGCCATTGTCAGGCTAGCAAAACTGATGGGACGATTTGGTAACGCAAGGTTCGACGGTGAGGTCCTATGAAACGCGATATGGATTACGTTCGTAACCTGTTGGTTAAAATCGAGGCCGCGCCCACAGCGATCGAGAACTCATCCGAGCTTCTGGACCCGGCAGCCACCGAACAGGAAGTAGAAAAGCTGAGCTACCATCTCGGAATGCTTATCGATCAGGTCCCGTTTGTTTCTGGGATCTCGATCGGCGACGATGACGGCGAGGCTTGGGTAGACTTGAAGCTCACTTGGCATGGCCACGAGTTTCTCGAAAAGGTACGCGATCCTGAGGTTTGGTCGCGAACGATGGCAGGCGCCAAAAAGGCCGGCAACTTCGGGCTGGAATTCGTTGGCGACCTCGCGAAAGCCTACGCAAAACACATTGCTAAGGAGCGGCTTGGGATCGATTTCTAGGCCACGCGCGCGATAATAGAGGATGCCTAATGAACAGGGACATGGATTACGTCCGAGAGCTGTTGCTAAAGATCGAAGCGGATGGTCTGCCTGTAAAGAGCTCAACGTCACTGATGCAGCCCGGTGCGACCGATGAGGACCAACGGAGGTTGAACTACCATCTGGAGATGGTCATCGACGAAGCCAAACTCGTCAAAGCCATTCCGGCCCATCATATGCAGGGAAGAGAATGGATCAATCTGCAGCTCACATGGACCGGGCACGAGTTCATCGAGACCGTCCGCGATGCCGAGGTGTGGCAACGCACCAAGGCAGGCGCAAAAAAGGCCGGCAACTTCGGCCTCGATTTCATTCTCGAAATCGCTAAAGCCTACGGGAAGCACGTGGCTAAGGAGCGTCTTGGCATCGATCTCTCCTGATCGGCCGCTGTTGCTCGTTAACGGCGCTTATTCGGACGGCAACCCGCAGGCGCGCATCATGTTCGTCGGCGAGGCCCCCGGCCGCGAGGAAGACATCGAGGGCCTGCCCTTCGTCGGCCGTTCCGGCAAATTGCTGGACCGGATGATCGCCGCGATCGGCCTCGACCGCACCAGCGCCTACATCGCCAATGTGATTCCCTGGCGCCCGCCCGGCAACCGCACGCCGACGCCGCAGGAGACGCAGATCTGCCTGCCGTTCATCCAGCGCCAGATCGAACTGGTCGATCCGGACGTGTTGGTGACGCTCGGCAATCCCTCGACGCAAACCCTGCTGTCGACCCGCGAGGGCATCATGAAAACCCGCGGGCGCTGGTTCGACTACGACACCGGCACGCGCAAGATCCGCGCGATCGCGACTTTCCACCCGGCCTATCTGC
>JBDRNF010000007.1:0-6529 GCA_043811435.1 Pseudomonadota bacterium | reverse complement strand
ATCGTCATGCCCGACCTTGTGCCGGGCATCCACGTTTCAGCGGTCCCAGCAGGCGTCGATAGCCGAGACCAAGCCCGGCCATGACGAAAAACCTACGCCGCGTTCTTCAGCCGTTCCAGCGCCTCGAGGATTTTTGTCTTTCGCGCCACCGCGGCCTCGCGCTTTTCTTTTTCTTCCTCGACGATCTCCTCCGGCGCGTTGGCGACGAATTTCTCGTTGCCCAGTTTGGCATCAACGCGCTTGATGTCGGCCTCGGCCTTGGCCAGCTCCTTGTCGAGCCGCGCCTTCTCGGCCGCAAGATCGATCACGCCCTTGAGCGGCAGGGCCGCGACCTCGCCGCGGACCAGCAACTGCACCGCGCCTTCCGGAGGACGGTCGGCAAAGGAAATATCGCCGAGCCGCGCCATCCGCCTGATCACGTCGTTCCAGCGTTGCGCGCGCGTCCTGGTCTCGTCCGAAGCGCCTGCCAGCACCAGCGGCGTCAGCGTCGCCGGGGTGACGTTCATTTCCGCCCGCACCGAGCGGATCGCGGTGACGAGATCGACCACCCAGCCGATCTCGGCTTCCGCGGCGGGATCGCTGAATTCCTTCGTATCGAGCGCCAGCAGGACCGGCGGCAGCAGACCGTCGTTCGGGCTCGTGGTCGCCATCAGCACGGCCTCGTCCGACGTCAGTCCGGCCTTGCGCGGCCATTCCGTCAGCACCAGCAGACCGTCGCGCCTGGCCGTCACCGCCCACAATTCCTCTGAAATGAAGGGCATGAACGGGTGCAGCAGCTTCAGAATTTCGTCGCGTGCCCAGGCCACCATGGCCTGCGTCTCGGACTTGGCGGCGCCCTCCTCGCCCATCAGCACCGGCTTTGCGAGTTCCAGATACCAGTCGCAATAGACGTTCCAGACGAAGCGATAGATCGACGCCGCGGCGTCGTTGAAGCGATAGGCTTCGATCGCCTCGGTGACCTCGCGCGTGGCGCGCACGGTCTCGTGCGCAATCCAGCGGTTCAGCGTTTGCGTCGCCTTGGTGGCGTCGAAATCGGCCGGCAGCGCGCAGCCGTTCATTTCGGCAAAACGGCAGGCATTCCACAGCTTGGTCGCGAAATTGCGGTAGCCCTCGACACGTTGGGGAGCGAGCTTGATGTCGCGGCCTTGCGCCGCCATCGCCGCCAGCGTGAAGCGCAGCGCGTCGGCGCCGTAATCGTCGATCAGGTGCAGCGGATCGATGACGTTGCCTTTCGACTTCGACATCTTGGCGCCCTTCTCGTCGCGGACGAGGGCGTGGATGTAGACGGTCGGGAACGGCACGTCCTTCATGAAGTGCATGCCCATCATCATCATGCGGGCGACCCAGAAGAAGATGATGTCGAATCCGGTGACGAGGACGTCGGTCGGATAATGCCGCTTCACGTCGGTCTCGTCGTCGGGCCAGCCCAGCGTCGAGAACGGCCACAGCGCCGAGGAGAACCAGGTGTCGAGCACATCCTCGTCGCGGGTGATGAAGCCCTCGCGCCTGGCCGGATCGCGCGCCATCTCGGCGCCCTGCTCCGGCGTGATGATTTCCTGCTCGACGTAGTAGCCGAGCGCGTTGCCGACCGCTTCCTCCTCGGTCTCGGCGACGAACACCTTGCCGTCGGGCCCGTACCACGCCGGAATCTGGTGGCCCCACCACAGCTGCCGCGAGATGCACCAGGGCTGGATGTTCTCCATCCATTCGAAATAGGTCTTCTCCCAGTTCTTCGGCACGAAATTCGTCGCGCCACTGCGCACCGCCGCGATGGCAGGCTGCGCCATGGTGTGGGCGTCGACATACCACTGGTCGGTGAGATAGGGCTCGATGACGACGCCGGAACGGTCGCCGTGAGGCACCATATGCGTGTTCGGCTCGATCCGCTCCAGGAACCCGAAATCCTCCAGCCGCGCCACGATCAATTTTCGCGCAGCGAACCGGTCGACGCCATGCAGTTCTTCCGCAAGCTGCGAGGCGCCCTCCGGCAGGCCGCGCAGATAATCCTCGTTGTCGACCAGCGCGAGGCCGGCCTCCTGGTCGAGCACGCTGATCTGCGGCAGGTTGTGCCGGCGGCCGACCTCGAAATCGTTGAAGTCATGCGCCGGCGTGACCTTGACCGCGCCCGAGCCTTTCTCGGGATCGGAATATTCGTCGGCGACAATCGGTATCTTTCGTCCCACCAGCGGCAGGATGACGTGCTTGCCGACCAGGTCGGCATAGCGCTCATCGTCCGGATTCACCGCCACCGCGGTATCGCCCAGCATGGTCTCCGGCCGCGTGGTGGCGACGACGATGAAGGTCGCGGGATCGTCGGGATTGAAGCTCTTGCCCTTGATCGGATAGCGCAAGTACCAGAGGCTGCCCTTGACCTCGATCTGCTGCACCTCGAGATCGGAAATCGCGGTCAGCAATTTCGGATCCCAGTTGACCAGCCGCTTGTCCTTGTAGATCAGCCCTTCGCGGTGCAGTTCGACGAACACTTTGGCGACGGCGCGCGACAGCCCCTCGTCCATCGTAAAGCGTTCGCGCGACCAGTCGCAGGAGGCGCCGAGCCGCTTCAGCTGGTTGACGATGACGCCGCCGCTCTCGGCCTTCCACTGCCAGACCCGCTCGAGGAATTTGGCGCGGCCCATGTCGCGGCGACCCGGTTCCTGGCGCTCCATCAACTGCCGCTCGACCACCATCTGGGTCGCGATTCCCGCGTGATCGGTGCCGGGCTGCCACAACACGTCGCGTCCGCGCATCCGCTCGAAGCGACAGAGGATATCCTGCAGCGTGTTGTTGAGCGCGTGCCCCATATGCAGCGAGCCGGTCACGTTCGGCGGCGGGATCACCACGGTAAAAGGTCTGGCGTCGCGTCGCTCGGGGCGGCCGGCCTTGAACGCCCCGGCTTCCTCCCAGAGGCGTGCCATGCGGGTTTCGATATCGGCGGGCTGGTAGTTCTTCTCGATCATCGGAGAATGCAATCTTTGGGCTATGGAACGGGCTAGAAAGCCGCCGGAGCGCGGCAAGTCAACCTGACAAGTCAAGACGACCGGCGCCAGGGACGCAGGATTAGGCCGGATCTGGGACTGAATGAGGGCCGGTCAGAGGCCGGCGGTGAGCCGGCCCGCCGGATCGGGCGGATTACGTCCTGCCGCCGCGGGAAACCCGCTCGATTTCCGCCTTGACGATGCGTTCGACGAGGCCCGGCAGATTGTCGTCGAGCCAGGACTTCAGCATCGGCCGCAGCATTTCCTTGACGAGGTCTTCCAGCGTGCGGGCATTGTTGCTGAGCACTGTGTTGGCGAGCGAGTTGAAAGCGGATTCCACGGCCGACACGGTGGTGTGCGACAGCATCTGCTGCACGGGCGCGGCACTTTCAAACGGCGGCGGCTCGAAGGCAGGCTGCCGCGGCGCCATGCGGGCCGCGCTCTCGGCGAATTCGAGGTCGTCCTGCGGTTCGACCTTCTGGAACGAAGGCTGCGGGGGCGGTGGCGTCTCCGCCATCGCCACCGCCATATCGTCGGTGAGTTCGAACACGTCGCCGTCGGGCAAGGGCGGACGGATCTCCTCCGGCACGGTCGCCTCGTCGAGGCCGTTGAGCAGGGCGTCGATATCGTCCTGGCTGTTGGATGCGGCCGCCGCCGGTGCCGGCGCAGCGGGGGGCGGCGGCGGCGGAGGCGGCGCGGGTTTGGCCGGTGGGGGTGCGGGCTTCGCAGCCGCGGCAATCGCCGAAGGCGGAATATTGGTCATGGCAGCCGGCTTGGCAGCGGGTGCTGCCGCAACCGGCTTCGCCGGGGCCGCCGGGCTGGCGGGCTTTTCGGCAATCGGCGGCTTGGCTTCGTCGTCGGCAATGATGCGACGGATCGACGCCAGAATCTCCTCCATCGAGGGTTCCTGGACCTTTGCAGGTTGCGTCATCGCCGACTCCACATCATCAACGCCCTCCGGTGCGTTTTACACCAAGCCAGACAGGATTTGCCGGTTCTCGAGATACAGGTCGGGATTTTCACCGCACTAGCCTGACTTGTCCCCAGATCAAGCGCCGCTCACCACATCGTTCGGGATCCCGCCCCTGCTCAGGGTACCGAAGCGTCGCGGCCGGGATCCTGCCAACTTGAGTGCCGACTCAGATGCGGCGCGAATCGCCCTGCTGCCTCCAATAACGGTATGTCATGGCAACAATTGATTGCAAGCAACGCGCCGCCCCTTTCACGCTCGCGAGCGCTCAAGGGGGCGGCCTCTGCTCATGCAGCGATGGTGGCGATCAGCGGCCGTCCGGCGTGCGAACGCCGTACCAGCTGTCGCGGACCTGGTGATAATGCACACTGGGGTCGTAGACGGTGGTGGGAAGCTTGAGCACTACCGGCGACAGCCGTCCGACCTTGTCCAGGACGGAGTATGACGCCACCACGCGATCGTGCTGCGCGGTGACCAGCGCGACGCGGGCATTGACCAGCGCCTGCTGCGCGTTCAGCACGTCGAGTGTGGTGCGCTGCCCGGCCTTGGCTTCTTCGCGCACGCCGTTGAGCGCGATCTCGGATGCCGAGACCTGCGACTGCGCCGACCGGACCTGCGCCTTGCCCGCCACCAGCTGTCCCCACGCCGTCACCACATTGGCGCGGGTCTGGTCGCGGACCTGTTCGAGGTTGAGGCGTTGCTGCGCCAGGCTTTCCTTGGACTGGCGGATCAGCGCGTATTCTCCGCCGCCCTGATAGACCGGGACCGACAGCTGCGCGATCGCCGAGGCGCCGAACGAGCGCTGGACGGTCATGGTCTGCTCGTAGGACTGCTGCACCGAGGCCTGCAACGTCACAGTCGGCAACAGCGCGCCCTCGTTGACCTTGACCTGGAGATAGCTGACATCAATGCCGAACATCGCGGCGGTCACGTTGGGATTTTGCGTCAACCCCAGTTCCACCGAGGACGCCAGCGTTGCCGGCAGAAACCGGTCGACCGGCGAACCCGGCGCGAGAGCGACCGGCTCGTTGCCGATGATGCGGCGAAAGTTCGAGCGCGTCGTGTTCAGGTTGGCTTCGGCGGTCAGCAGCTGGGTATTGCCGGCGGCGAGTTGCGCCTCGGACTGCGCGACGTCGGTGCGCGTGACCTCGCCGACGCTGAATCGGTCCTTGGTCTGTTTCAGCGTCTGTTCGAGAACACGGACGTTGCTCTTCTGCACTTCGACGATCGCGGAGTCGCGCAAATAATCCATGTAGATCGTGGCGGCCTGCAGCAGCACGGTCTGTTCGAGCACCCGCAGCGCTTCGCGCGCGCCGGAAACCTGGCTCTCCGCCGCGCGGGTCCGGTTCGCGGTCTGCTGTCCGTTGAACAGCGTCTGCGTCACGGTGGTGCCGATGCTGCGCGGCGAGTTGGCGCCGCGAATGCCGCTTCGGACCAGCGCGGTGGGCGAGCCGCCCGCGGTGGAAATCGATTCGGTATATTGATAACCGGCGCTGCCGGTGATCGCGACGCGCGGGCGATAGCCGGACAATGCCTGCGGCACATTCTCGTCGGTCGATCGGACCGAGGCGCGTTGCGCGTTGAGCTGCGGATTGTTCTGATAGGCGCGCACCAGCGCGGCCTCGATGGTGTCGGCCAAGGCGGGCGTCGGGCCCATCCATGCCAACAGAAGGACCGCAGCCGCAGCTCCGGTAAAGGCCTTCACACCACGCATCCCTGGTAATCCATTCATTCTTGTTCGCCGGCTCGAACGATAAGCCGGACGTCGCTGCAGTCCAGTGAGTCCCGGCTCACCTTATTCCGCACATAGGCGCGACGGAACCACCCCGCACCCTTATGCAGCGGAAACTCTCGACGTGGGGCATCTGGGCCACACTTCTGATCGGGAACGGAATTTTGTGAACGGGGCACGAATTTTGCCGGTAGCCGGCAACGGCTCAGAGCCTGGAACGACTAGAAAACGAAGGCGGCAACCCGCTCCAGGCCGGGAAGAACCGGAACCGCGGCGTCGAACAGCGCCCGGCTCCCGAAATCGCCATGCGAGCGCGTCACGATGGTGGCCCGCGGCGGCTGCGTGGTGGCGAAAACGCCGAGCAGCCGGCCCCCCTCCTTGAGCTGGCCGTACAGCCGGTCCGGCACGATCTCGGTCGCGCCATTGAGGAGGATCACATCATAGGGCGCGCTGGCCGGATCGCCCTCGGCGGCGGCCGCGGTCCGGACCGTGACATTCGCCAGCCCCAGCCCGGCCAAAGTCTCGCTCGCCTTCGCCGCGAGCGACGCATCGCTCTCGGTCGGCGTCACCTGCCCGGCCAGCCTGGCGATGATCGCCGCTGCATAGCCGGTGGCGCAGCCCACCACCGGGACGTTGTCGCCTTCCTTGATCTCAGCCGCCTGCAGCATCCTGGCCGTGACCACCGGCTTGATCAGGAAGCGTTTGGCCGACTCCCCCTCGCTGACATCGAGATCGAGGTCGAGATAGGCCAGCGCGCGCTGGCTGGCAGGGACAAAAACCTCGCGCGGCACCGTCAGCATGGCGTCGATGATCCTGATATCGGTGACGTCGCTGGGGCGCACCTGGCCATCG
>JBDRNF010000006.1:0-13118 GCA_043811435.1 Pseudomonadota bacterium | reverse complement strand
TTCACGCGAAGGGTTGACGCAAATTCCGATAATCAGAAGTGATTTGCCCGTCGGGTGGATTTGTTGAATTCGTTGAACAAATCGGATTTGCTCGCAAACGCATTCCAGCCGAAAAAATTTCGCGCTCGCATCAACCTCGGTTGTCGTCACCCGGCTTGACCGGGTGATCCAGTACGCCGCGGCTTCTCGATGACAGCGGTGCGTGCAGCCGCAGCGCTAATAAACGCGCGCGCTGCTACTGCTTCGCCATCCGAATCGAAAACTCGCCGTTGCGCACGCGCACCGGAAGGCCTTCGACGAACTTCGCCACCGCGTCCTCGCCGTAGGTGCCGACCAGTTCGGCGAACGCCGCGAACAGGCTGGCCTGCGCCAGGCAGTCGCCGTCGACGCCGTCGTGCCGCGCTTCCGCCCAGGCCTCGTTGAGATAGCCGAGCGCCGCCTGCTTCTGTTCGTGATCGGGCAGCGGGTCGCGGGCTGACGTGAAGGACACTGGATGGCTCATGAGACTCTGCGGCACTGCGCGCGATCCAGGGCGGAACGCGTCTGACACGCGAGGTGTAGCATGCGCCCGCGGACTGCCTAGACCAGTTCTTTAAGAAAGGTTAACGGCGGTTTCCGTTTCGCGTTGCAACGGGAACTCGATGGCAATTGACGCGAATTTCCGCGATGCCGAGAGCGAACGAGGCGCTTCCCGCCGCGGGCTAGTTGGCGTAGCGCGCGGTCAGGTCCCGCGAGATCTTGGAGCCTTCCTCGATATAGCGGCGGATCGCGATCGAGGCTGCCGGCGTGCAGGTCCGGTAGGTCTGCTGGAAACCGTTATAGCCGCGGTTGAAGCCCGCGATCATGCGGGCGCGCCGTTCGCCGGACGGGGTTTCGGCATCGACCAGCGCCTGCATTTCGTTGCGCCATTTGAGGCCTTCATTGGTGCCGCAAATGCCCCTGAGATAGTGCAGGGTGCCGAGGATCTCGGCGAGCCGCTGCAGCTCGCCGTCGAACGGCGCGGCGGCATCCTGGGCCCGCGCAGGGCCGGCAAGGCACACCGAGATCAGGATCAAGGCGGCCAGAAAATACCTGGAAAAGGGCTTGGAAAAAAACTTGGACATGAAGGGTTCCGGGACCGCATGGATATGCCTTTTCAATGCGCTGGAAGCAAGGCATCGGGACCGGGAGGTCAGGTCTGGAGCACGCGCCGGGCCGCCTCGATGATGTCAGGCAGGCCGTCGGTGACCTCGAGACCACCCAGGCTCTCCGGCGCCAGCCACCTGAAGTCGTCGTGCTCGTCGTTCAGCACCGGTTCTCCGGAGACCCAGCGCGCCGCGAACGACATGATCACGTAATGGCCGCCGCCGGCCGTTCCCGGCACCACCTCGCGCCATCCGGCGAGGCCGGCGATCTCGATTTTCAGCGCGGTTTCCTCATCGACCTCGCGGTGCAGGGCGGCGTGCAGCGTTTCGCCGAATTCGACCCGGCCGCCGGGCAGCGAATAAAGGCCCCTGGCCGGCGATCTGGCCCGCCGCACCAGCAGGACCTTGCCGTCGCGAAAGATCGCCGCCGAGACCGCCAGTTGGGGATGCGACGGCTGAGCCGGGGAAACCACGGCGCTAGTGGGTCATGATATAGTCGACGTCGGCCTCGCGGTCGCCGTTGATGATGCCTGCCGTCAGCATCACCAGCGGCTTGACCCAGCCGGTGGCCTGTTCGGCCAGTAGGGCGCGGGTCTTGTCCTGCGTGGCCTTGCGCATGGCATCGCTCACCGCTGCAAGGATCGAGGTCATGGAACTGGTGATGTTGTCGAATTCGGTGCGGATCTTCGGATCGGCGGAAGCATAGGCCGAGATCGCGAGGTCGCGGGCCTTGAAATTGGATGCGGTGAAATGCTCGGCATAGGACAGCGGATGCCAGTCGAGGAAATCCTCAGCGCATTCCGGCATGTCCGGAATCATCTCGAGCAGCATGATGGCTTCGTTGAAGTGATTCAGGTAATCGGTGGCCAGCCCGGTACGGGGGTTGATGTTGGCGGCCTTCAGCAGCGCCGCGCGCGCGGCGGCGGCATCGCCATCGGCCTGGCCTGGCGAACGATCGGGGATTGCGGATGTGGCAGCCGACATGGTCATCCGGCGCAGTCTTAACGTTTGGAGTTAAAAGGACCTGAACGGATGCCTAAATAAACCCCGGAATGTGCGGACGCTTCGTCATAACCTCGCCCCCGGCGGCCTTGCGGCAGATTTTCGGCTATATCGAGCAGCCGAATTTCCCGCCACGGCATAATATTGCGCCGACACAACCTGTACCTGTGGTGATCGTCGAGAACGGCGTCCGGCATTTCCGGCTGATGCGCTGGGGCCTGTTGCCGGCCTGGGTCAAGGACCCCCGGACATTCAGCCTGCTGATCAATGCGCGCTCGGAAACCGCGGCGGAAAAACCGGCCTTCAGGAACGCCATCCGGCGGCGCCGCTGCCTCGTTCCGGCCGACGGCTATTACGAATGGCAGGGCGCGGCAAAACCGAAGCGGCCTTATTTCATCCATCGTCGCGACGGGAAGCCGATCGGCCTGGCCGGACTCGCGGAAACCTGGGTCGGCCCGAACGGCGAGGAACTCGATACCGTGGCGATCGTCACCGCCGCGGCCAGCGCCGATCTCAGCGTGTTGCACCACCGCGTTCCCGTGACCATCCACGCGAGCGATTTCGAGCGCTGGCTCGACTGCCGCGACGACAGCGCCGAGGGCGTGATGGCGCTGCTGGCCGCGCCCGAAGAAGGCGAATTCGCCTGGCACGAGGTTTCGACGCGGGTCAACCACGTCGCCAATGACGACGCGCAACTGATCCTGCCGATCACGGACGAGCAGCGGGCGGCGGAGGAACCGAAGCCGGCGCGGAAGGCCCCGCGAAAGGTTGCGCCTGTGGCGCCGGAGGATGAGGGGCAGGGGAGTTTGTTTTGACGATACTTCTCCGTCATGCCCGGCACATAGCCGAACGGAGGCGTCGCCGTTCTTCGAACGGCTGTGCCCGAGCATGGCGAAGTGCAATTTATGCCGCGGCTTCCGCGGCAACCGCAGATCCCAAATCCGTGTTGTTGTAGGCGACGCCACCGATGCCCCAGCCGCCATCCACCGCATAGCTCACATTGCCGAAGATCTGCTCGCGCTTGATGCGGCCCGCCGCCGCCGCTTCGATGATCGCCGTACCCTCCGCAATCCACGCATCTTTCAAAGCCTGCGTCGGCAGCACGAAGGAGGGTACCTTGAGTTCGAAGATTGCGATATCGGTGGGCTGACCGCCGGAAAAGGTGCGCCCTCTGGGCACGACGGTGATCTCGCCGACGACGTTCGGCGTCATGAACCTGTTGCCGGTGAGGCCATGCAACCGCAGCAGGAGATCAGTCAGTTTCCGGAACGCTTCGGCTTCAGCGCCCGCCGTCAGGACGCCCTCGGGAACGATGATTTGAAGAGGCATTTTGGATTCTCCATGAACACAATTGAGCGGCACCCCGTGGTTGCCGGCGGGCATCGCGACCGTTAGATAACGATCGTTACTAATCAAATATAACGATCGTTATCTTGTCAAGGATAATATAACGATCGTTATCTACCGACGTGAGATAACCGATGGCGCGGTCGAACAAGAACGAAGGGGACGCGCGGGCGCGCCTGGTCGAGGCGGCCGGGCGCGGCTTCCGCAGCGGCGGATTTGGCGGGACCGGCGTCGACACGTTGGCGAAAGGGGCAGGTCTCACCTCGGGCGCGTTCTACGCGCATTTCGATTCGAAGGCCGAGGCGTTCAGGCTTGTCGTTTCGGAGGGACTTGCGACGTTGCGCGACGGGATCGCGGCGTTTCAGGAGCGTTACGGCCGCGGCTGGCGCGCCCCCTTCGTCGATTTTTATCTCGGTGAGCGCATGGAACTCGGGATATCGGAGGCCTGCGGCTTGCCGAGCTTCTCGCCGGACGTCGCCCGCGCCGACGACGCGACGCGCGCCGCTTATGAAGCAGAGCTGACCAAACTCCGGGAAGTGCTGGTTGCGGGATTCCGCGGCGCGCATGCCAGCGAGCGGGCCTGGGCTTTCCTGTCTGTGCTGTCGGGTGCGGCGGCGATGGCCCGAGCGGTAAAGGATGATCGCATCAGGCGCGAAATCCTCGCAGCGGCGGGCGTCGCCGCCAAGGCTATTTAGATGGAAGCGATGCGCCGGCAACGCCGAGCAACGCCTTCACCTTCATCACCGCGCTGTCCGGCGTCGTCAGCACCGGTCGGCCCGAGGCCTCGGCGACCAGCGCTGCCGCCGGCGCCATGCTGTATTGCGCCAGCGCGATCAGGTCGCAGTCGCGCAGGTCGCGCGAGGCTTCCACCACCAGACGATCGTGCTCGGCGCGGTCGCCGCGATCCAGCGCCGCCAGCGCGCCTTCCGCCAGCTTCGGCACGACCTCGACGGAGCCGGGAAATTCCGGCGGCATCGACACCAGCGTCGGCGCGAAGGTCGAGAGCAATCCGATCCGCCGGCCCCGTGCTGCAGCCTGTTCGATCATCGCTGCATTGGGCTTGAGCACTGGCATCGGCGCGTGCGCGCGCGCCACCGCCTCGATGCAGGGGCCGAAGGCCGAGCAGGTGAACAGGATGGCGTCGGCGCCGGTCGAGGCCGCATAGCGTCCGAGCGACAGGAAGCGTTCGGTCATGTCATCGGTGAGGCGGCCGTCGCGCGCCAGATCCGCCGACAGGCTGTCGTCGAGCAGGTTCATCAGGCTGGCGTCCGGCCACAGCCGGGCGAACGAGGCCTCGATCGGCACGATCGAATGTTTCAGGGCATGAATGAGAGCGATGCGCATGCGTTCAATCCCTACGTCTATCGTTCGTCATGCCCGGGCCTGTCCCGGGCATTGCCCACCATCTTGCGTCCAACGTGTCGCATGGTGGGCACGCAAGCGCTTTGCCCACCCTACATTCTCGCATTTCCGCTTACGGCGTCGGCTCGCGACCGTCGAGCCATCTGGCGAAGACGATCGTCTGCGATTCGGCGTAGCCGATCGACTGGTAGAAGGCTCCTGCCGCCGCGTTTTCGCGCCTGACCATCAACTGCAATTTGGCGATGCCGGTCTGGCGCAGCCAGTCCTCGGCCGCCTGCATGATGGCGCGGCCAAGGCCCTTGCCGCGATGGTCCGGGTCGGTGGCGACGTAATAGACCCAGCCGCGGTGGCCGTCATGTCCGACCATCGCGGTGGCGACGATGGCGCCGCCGTCACGCCCGACCAGCACACTCGCATTCGCTCCCCTGCGCGCCAGTGCGATGTCGGCGGCGGGATCGTTCCACGGCCGCGTCAGGCCGCAGCGCTGCCATAGTGCGACGACAGCGGCGATATCGGCGTCCTCGATCGGCGCGACGGCGAGCGCGGCAACGCGCGTTGCGGGCGGAGCGTTCACAGCACCTTGCCGGGATTCATGATGCCGAGCGGATCGAGCATCGCCTTGATGCCGCGCATCAGCTCGATCGCGACCTTGTCCTTGACCTCGGGCAGTTCATCGCGCTTGAGCACGCCGATGCCGTGCTCGGCGGAGATCGAGCCGCCCATTCGCAGCACGATCTCGAACACGACGGCATTGACCTCGTGCCAGCGGCCCATGAAATCGGCGGTGTCGCCGCCGATCGGCTGGCTGACATTGTAATGGATGTTGCCGTCGCCGAGATGGCCGAACGGTACCGGCCGCGATCCCGGGATCAGTTTCACCACGGCGGCATTGGCCGCTTCGATGAAATCGGGGACGGCGGCGACCGGCACCGAAATATCGTGCTTGATCGAGCCGCCTTCCGGCTTCTGCGCCGCCGACATCTCGTCGCGCAGCTTCCAGAACGCCGCCCGTTGGCCGAGATTCGCCGCGATCACGGCGTCGTCGACGATGCCCTCGTCAAATCCGCGCGCCAGGATCGCTTCCAGCGTGGCCTGGGCGTCGTCGCGCGGTGACGACAGTTCCATCAGCACGTACCAGGGATATTTGTTCGCCAAGGGATGTCGGATGTCGATGCCGTGACGCACGCTGAAATCGACCGCGATGTCGGCCAATAACTCAAAACTGGTGAGGGAGCCTGCGGCCTCGTTCTGCGAGATCGACAGCAGCTTCAATGCGGCGTCCGGCGATTGCAGGCCGGCAAAGGCGGTTTCCACCGCGCGCGGCTTCGGAAACAGCTTCAGCGTCGCCGCCGTAATGATGCCGAGCGTGCCTTCGGCGCCGATGAACAGGTTGCGCAGATCGTAGCCGGTGTTATCCTTCTTCAGCTTCGACAGCAAATTCAGGATGCGGCCGTCGGCCAGCACCACTTCGAGCCCGAGCGCCATCTCGCGCGCCACGCCATAGGCCAGCGCGGTGGTGCCGCCGGCATTGGTGGAGAGGTTGCCGCCGATGGTGCAGCTTCCCTCGGCGCCGAGCGACAGCGGAAACAGCCGGCCGGCCTCGGCGGCGCGCTGCTGCGCGATCTGCAGCACCACGCCGGCCTCGCAGGTCATGGTGTTCGACTGGGTGTCGATGTCGCGGATCTTGTCCATCCGCCGCATCGAGACGACGACTTCGCCATGATGCGGGGTCTGGCCGCCGACCAGGCCGGTATTGCCGCCCTGCGGCACCAGCGCGATCCGGTATTCGCTGGCGAGCTTGCAGATCGCGGAGACTTCCGCCGTCGAGCCCGGCCGCAACACCAGCGGCGAGCGCCCGCGAAACAGGTCGCGCTCCTCGGTGACGTAAGGCGCGATGTCGGCCGCGTCGGTCACGGCGTATTTGTCGCCGACGATGGCGCGGAAGCGCGCGATCAGGTCGGAGGAGAGCGGCGGGGGTGTCGCGGGCTGGACGATGTTCATTTTGGTCACTTGTTCTTGTCGCTTGTACTTCTTGCGTGGTCAGTCCCGTCCCACCGCGGCGCGGCGCAGCCGGTCGTTGATGGCTTCGCCGAGCCCGTGATGCGGGATCGGCATGACCGCGATGGCGCGCGCACCGGCGAGGTCCAGCGTGCGAAGATAACCGAAAAGATTGGCGGCGGCTTCATCGACATTGCTCCGAGCCGACAGATTCATCACCGCGGCCGCGCCGTCGACGCCCGGCAGGACGGCGGGACCGAACGCCAGCAGCGCCTCGCCGGGCAGAATCGTTTCGGCATCGAGCCTGACCCGCGTGCGCGGGGCGTAATGCGAGGCCAGCATGCCCGGCGCCAGCGGCTGCGCGCTGCCTTCATCGGGATCATCCGGCGGCGCCGCCAGCGCGCGGCCGAGCACGCGTTCGATGGCTTCGCGCGGCAGGCCGCCCGGCCGCAGCAGCATCGGCGGGTCGAAGCAGCCGACGATGGTGGATTCGACGCCGACCGCGACCGGCCCGCCGTCGACGATCAGGTCGATCCGGCCGGCGAGGTCGCCCTCCACATGGGCCGCCGTGGTCGGCGATACATGCCCGGACAGATTGGCCGACGGCGCCACCACCGGGCCGCCGAAGGCCCGCAGGATGGCCAGCGCGGCCGGGTGGGCGGGCACCCGGATCGCGATGGTGTCGAGCCCGGCGGTGGCGAGCTCGGCCACGGCGCAATCGGCCGATTTGGGGACCACCAGTGTCAGCGGCCCCGGCCAGAACGCCCCGGCAAGCGCCGTGGCCTGGGCGTCGAAACGGCCGATTCGCACGGCGCCGGCGAGGTCCCCGACATGGGCGATCAGCGGATTGAAGGCCGGGCGGCCCTTGGCCTGGTAAAGCCGGGCGATCGCGGCCGCGTTGGTGGCATCCGCGCCGAGGCCATAAACCGTCTCGGTCGGGAACGCGACCAGCCCGCCTGCGGCCAGGCAGCGGCCGGCTTCGGCCACGGCAGCCTCGCCGGCGGCCCAAATCCGCGTTTTCAGGTCTGAATTCACAGGGATAACTACCTTCAATTCGGCTTCTTGCGGTCTGCGAAACCCAAGGCTATAAGCCGCGTTCTTGTCGGAGTGTGGCTCAGCCCGGTAGAGCACTGCGTTCGGGACGCAGGGGTCGCAGGTTCAAATCCTGCCACTCCGACCAAGATTTTATCGGGCTTTTTGCCTTTTTTCCCGAGCCCATTCAAGGTCAACCACCGATTCAACCACCGAAACCCGGTGCTTGGTCGTAATGGCATTTGCCGCGCCATGCAGAAAGTCGGGATGATGGTGGCCGTAAGTGCTCAGTAGCACCTCGGCAGACATCCCCAGGAACCCGGCCGCTTCCCACACGGGCACGCCACGCTGCATCAGCCAGGTCGCCGCCGTGTGGCGCAAGGTATGGGGCGTTACCTTGCCGGTCAGCTTTGCCAGCCCCACTGCGCTCCTGAACCCTTTCTTGACCGAGGCCACGGGCTTGCCGTTGAATTCAACGAAACAGTGGGCGATCAGTTTTAGCCGAACCCAGCGCCGCATATGGGTGAGCAATCGCTGCGGCACCGGCGCCGGCGTCTGACGCTTCTTGGTGGCGCGCTTGCCGATCTGCTTGCGGTAAAAGATGCCGCGCTTGAGATCGACAAATGACCGGCCTTGTTCAGGGTAAGGTGAGGCTGTAGCGATCGCGCTCGCCCGCGTGCCGGTGTAGAGCCCAATCAGGATAAAGCGAGCGACGTGGCGCAGGGGGCGCTTGGTCGTGAAAACCTGCCGACCTTTCCCCTTGCCCGAATGGACCGTCTGCTTTTCCCGGTACCGCCAACAATGCCAGATCAGGGCGGCGGCCTCGTCCCGCGTCAGCCAGCGGTCACGTGCTTCGCCTTTTGGCGGCAGCGTTACCCGCACGATGCCACGGTGAAACCCTTGGTTGGCGTGGTGGTTGATCGCTGCACGAAGGGTTTCGAGGTCGCGCCGTGAGCCGCCCTTGTTGCCACGGTGCCTCGCGTACTCGCCGCACTCGTGCGAGTTCACGGCTGCCAGCACCTTGCCGCCCCAGAACTCGTTGAGGCGGCCGACGCGTGCGTTCAGGTCGTCGAATTCATTGCCGGTCTTGCCGTTGTCGGCGAGGTAGATCGACAGCACGTCGGCGCAGTCGATCTCCTCGATGTCACGCCGACGACGTTCGGGTTGGTACTTATTGGCAATGTAGTCGCTTAGGGCTTGTTCGGCTTCTCGGGGCGGCTTTGTTTCAGTCGCGCCCGCAACGCATCCTGTGGCGATATGTTTGCCACCATCCTTGATGATCCAGACTGCTTGAGCGACGACCTTCCTTCCCTTGTATCGAGCGCGCCGTTTGAATAGGCGAGCGCCTTTGTTGGGACGCGGCATAACTCTCTCATCCTTTCCACGTGCCTAAAGGTGGTGAAATCCTTTCCCGCGATCCGTTCAATCACTAGTCTTCCGCGAGCACCTTCTCGGCGCAGCCCGGAAGCAGTCATAGAACCATCGGGAAACAATAGTGCAGCAGCCGTTGACAGTCTGATCGGGGCGTCTTGATCAATGCTGCCCCGATCAGGCAGCCTAGTCTTCATGTTAGGTAGCTGAACCGGTTAGGATGTTGTCCAAGCGCGATCCCGGTGGCAGGGTAATTTTGAAAGATCGTCGACGTCCATGAGGCCAGCTGAACTGGCTTTTTAATCGTGGTGGGCCGCTCTTAACGGAAGCCATAGCGATCAGCTTCTCCTGCTGAAGCCAGTTCAACGTAAGATCAAGATCTTCGCGGGAAGCGAATGCGTTGTTGAAGGCGTCAACTGAAATCAGGTAAACGGATTGACCGCCCTTTTTTGTCACAAATCCGGGTTCGGCTCTGAAGTCGTTGATCTCTCTCTTTCGCTTCAACGTGCCGAGGAATCTGTGAAGTGCAGACCGTCCCTTTCGGATCGCGACCCCTTTGTCCGGAAGTAAACTTCGCGCTGCCAAGTAGCAAATTCTCGTCGCGACCATCACGTCGTTCGACTTCCAAGGCACGAGGCCAAAATCTGTCGCAAGTAGGCCTCCTGCATAAATCAGACCGAATTTTCGTGCTACATCTCGCGCCACGTCTCCGTCTTCGCCTGTAATCACGGTCCTAACAAAACGCTCGCGATATTTCTTCACCGTCGTAGCAGCCTCGGGCTTCCGACACAGCAAGCTCACGTGTCTCCGGAATGCCGCCCCATGATTTTCGAGGCACGCTTTGTTCATGTTGGCAAATCGCCTGACCTTCCAGGTACCAGTCGCTTTGATGCCAACTTCTTGAGCACGATCAAAGATATGAGTACGGCCACTTTCCAGCATTGGAACGTCGATCATTCGAACTGACTCGCCGTGGTTTCGGGATTTCTTGGCGGCTATCGACAAGTCTTGGATGGTTTTCTCCATCGATGTGATCAAGATGGTTCTCCATGGATTGCTGGGTAGCTTTGCGTGAGAATGACGGACCTTTTCTGTCCCAGCTGCGATCCCATACGTCACGCTGCGTATCTGTTCGTACTTCGCTGCATCGCCTCCCTTCATGTTTTCAAGATCATCGAGCGGGACCATGCAATCATTGAACAAAGCAAGCTGTTGTCCGAGAGCAGCTTCGGAGATATTCCAGTTGAGCATCTCCTGCTTTGTGGCGAAGCCAATTGCAGATGCGCCCGCCAGTGTCGCAGCTGACTTTCCAGTTCGACTTGAACCGGAGAAGCAAATGGCAAATGATTCCTCGCCTACCATTTTCAGCAATGGGGCTGCAAAAGCTGCGGAGATAGAAAGCATGAAATATGACGAGCGACGTGAAAGCGATCCCACGGAATCCCGCCAACTCCTAGCGGTTCCCGTGACCCTCAACTGAGGAGTGGTGATGTTTGGTCCCAGCTTTGGCCCTTCAAAAAGCTGCGATCTGTGTCCAACGATGCTTGATTGAACGGCAAACGCTTTGAATGACTTAAGCCAACCTGATTGTGCGAGGCGCCTGATTTGCACCTGACTTGGCCCCTCAACCGCGTTCACAATAAACGTCCTGCGCGCTTCTCCTGCTTTAGGGAGTTCAGCACCCGCATCCAAAAATCGCCTTTCCAACTGCTTATAGTCGGACGTCTCTGAGCGTAGAACCTCAATCTTCTTCGTTTTGTTGCGCGTGGTGCGCAATAGGATCCTCACGTAAGTCAGTTCATCGGCAAGATCGTGTATCGTTGCTAAGTTCTTGATGTGGGGTTTGGGCATTAGGTTCTCCTAGTGTGCAAGGCGTGCACTGTCTGCGCGTGCACATGGTGCACGCGGTCTCGACGGCTTCTCGCTTGCTTTGATGAATGAGAGTGTGGATGCTGTAGGATAGAAAGTGCAGTTCGGTCACTTTTGACGCGTTATCAATCGAACCGCAGAGTAGGTACTGGTGTGGTTTCGAGTCCCATTACGAGGATGCGTTTTCCTAGCCCGATTTCGTGCAGATATGAGTACAGCTCAAAGCGCTCTTTACTTCTTAGGCGATCGTAATCAGTAACGTTGCAGCGCCTCGTTCCGGCAGACCGAACGTCAATACCTGAGATGCGGCGGCCAAATTTGTATTTTAGTGAATAGCCGATTGCGGCCAGATCACCGTCCCAACTTTTGATCATAACAGGTCTCGGTATTGTCTTAGTCCGACGAAAGTGACGACGAAGAAGGGCTTCCCAGCGCGGTCGGTTGTATTTGTGAATTAGGAGCCAAACGTGTGGTGCCCAATGAGCTGCAAAGCGATTTCTCCGATGCTCATTGTATGAAAAGTCGATACCGCCTACGCAAAAGTGGATCCTGCTATTGCTCAAGTGACTTTCAATCAGGCCCGTGAATTCTGCGATTGGAAGTTGAGCCAATTGACCTAATGAGGCTGAAACATCCGGTATCAGCGAAGCTATTACGAACTCCGCATGAGGTTGGAGAACTGGAAATGCCTGCGCAACAAGATGGCGCTGAAGGGCGCGGTTGCACGCGGGGCATGAACCGGACGCGCAACGTGCGTTGCGGTTACAGCGTGTAAGTATCAGTGCGAGGTCATGGGCGCCGTATTTTCTGAATAAACGCACGCGGGCTTGTCGTTCCCGGCAAGCTTGTTTGTGAGAAGGAAGCCCGGCCCATCGCGGCGAGCTGTCGCTAAAGAGTGACTCGTTTCGGAGGGCTCTGCGTATCCAATGGTCCGAAACGGTTGAGAGATCTGGTGACATCGAATGCTCCTGTGAAGAACATCCGATCTGTAATGCGAAGCGGGATATTACCGGAATAAGTCGATTTTAGTCGACCTAGGTTTTTCTAGAATGACCTACCAGCGACCGCCATTCCCGCACTCGATCTACTGTGGAGCCCTGTATCCGTCCAAGATTTTGAGCTGTTGCTCGTCAAAGGTAACAAGCCCTGGATCGATTGGTTTAACGACCTCTGGAAAGTGCGGAAATTGAATGTCATTTGCTGCTTTCGGGCCAAGCAGTCGAGCAAGCTTTTGCTGACACCAGAGTGCCGTTCCGAAGTACTGAAGTAAATGCTCTCTGTTTTTAACGAACTGTTCGGCTTCGTCAAACAAGTCAGAGTCCTCAGGCGTGTAGTCGGCCACATCATGGTGCTCATCATCCCAGGCAGCCACAAAAAGCAACGGACCTGCCTTGGCCTGTGCTACTGATTTTTCGTCATTTTTAGCGGTTTTCGATCGCAAGTTATGAAAATCGCGCAGTGCCTTGCTTGGCAAGGTTTGCGGTCATCGATTTGGTTACCGTTGCAGATGTTGAGGCCGTCGGCCGCGCAATACCGCCAGAGGGCGTGCTGCACGAACCGCGGAAAAGCCCTGGGAAAGGCCGGATTGAATCGGCGGGCGTCAATGAGGTGAGCGACGGTTCGAAGAACGTCGGCGCAGCCACCGGCTCGGTAACAGGCGACACCATAGGCATGATCGCTACCGCAGGCGGTCAGAATACCGGTTCGGTGGAGAAAATTGTGCACCAGCGTGTCTACGGCAATCATCGTCCGACCGGCGCGAAACCATAGCGGCCGGTTGCTGGATGCGCTCATCAGAATTTCGGAGAGCGTCATGGCCAAGATCTTGTCCGAAACGCCGTAAACGTGGCGCATAGGGCCAATCAGAGCCTCTTGAAGCTGGCGCTCAAATGTGGGGTCTGTTGGCTTGGCGGGAATGCCTGCGAGCTGCTGGTCTATCCAACCGACAAAATCTTGGCCCACGAGGTCGCGGATGAACAGAAAAAAGCTGTAAGCCGTCTGATTGAGCCTACC
>JBDRNF010000005.1:0-2628 GCA_043811435.1 Pseudomonadota bacterium | reverse complement strand
ACCCTGTTGTCGCATCACCGGCAGCACATGCTTGCAGGCGAGGAACACGGTCTTGAGGTTGAGGTCCATCTGCCGGTCCCAGACCGCTTCATCCATCGTCACCGGGTCACCGGGTACTGAGCCGCCGACATTGTTCACCAGGATGTCGATCCTCCCGTACCGCGCGAGGCAGTCATCGACGGCATCCTTTACCGCATTGCTGTCGGTCATGTCGCAGCGTTTCACCGCACCGCTTCCTCCCTCACCTGTTATGATGGCAAGGGTCGCCTCAGCGGCGATAATGTCGATGTCAGTGCCAAATACGGCGGCCCCCTGCCGCGCCAGCAGCACCGCGATCGCCCGCCCGTTCCCCCATCCTTCGCCCACCGATCCCGTGCCGGTGATGAAGGCAATCTTTCTGTCCAGTCGTAGCATGTTGCGTTTCCCCTTTCATTTAGGAATTATCAGACCCGTGGAAATCTATTGTTCCGCCGCATCCTTTTCCAAACGCCCGCGCATCCTTCGCCCCCCCGCCGGTTCAATGACGAAACGGCGGGGGAGCAGCGGCCGCTCTTTTGAGAACGTAGCGCACCGTTTGGCCGAGTCACCCGCTACAAGGACAGTGTTAAGCACGATTCAGGCAGGCCTCTCCTGCAATCAGGTGGGCACCTTCCTGGCGAGCGCGTTCGCATCGCTCACCACATCGATCACCACGGGTTTGTTCATCGCAAACGCCTGCATGATCGCATCCTTGATCTCGCCTGGCTTTTCGACCCGGATACCGCCGCAGCCGAACGCCTCGGCAATCTTCGCAAAATTGTTGTCGGTAAATGTCCACAAATCGGTCCAATTGCCGAGCGACCGGCCGGCGTAGTTGATTTTGTTAAGCGTGATCTCCGAGGTGAGTCCACCGTTGTTATTCACCAGCACGACCAGGTTGATGTTGTAGCGCCTGGCGGTCTCGAGTTCGGCGATGTGGTAATAGAAGCCGCCGTCGCCGGTGAAACACAGCACCGGCTTGTCCGGGAGCGCGCACTTCACGCCGAGCGCTCCGGGAAAGCCCCAGCCCAGCGAACCCGCGCAGGGGAAATAGCGCTGCGTGGCGTGCTTGAAGTCGATCATGGTACCAGTCCAGATGCCGGCGTGCCCGGTATCCGACACCACCACGCCATCGGGAGGCAGCGCCTCGGAGATCTCTTTGCAGATGCGCTCCGGTCGTATCGGCACCGCATCGGAGTTACGGTGCGGCTCGTTCTCGGCGCGCCACCGGGCCACTATCTCGTGCACGCGACCCAGCCACGCCTTGGCCGCTTCGGGAGACTTCGGCTGCGCCACGTCGATCATGCGCTGCAACGAGACCTTTGCATCCCCCAGGATCGAAACCGTATTCGGATAATTGCGGCCCAGCTCCGAGGGGCTGATATCAAGCTGGATCACCGGAGTGCCTGCGGACGGGAAATGCCAAAAGTGCGTTACATGTCCGCCGGTATTGCTCCCGATGAAAAACACGAGATCGGCTTCATTCAGCGTGCTGTTGGCGCAATCGCGCGAGTAGCTCCCCGAAACCCCGACCGATAATGGATGACTGTCCGTGATCGTCGCCTTTGCCTTGAGTGAAGTGATTACCGGAATCTGCAGCTTCTCCGCCAATTCCACCACCTCACGCTGCGCGCTCGACCGGACAACACCGCCGCCCGCCACAATCACGGGCCTCCGCGCTTCGGCCAGCACCGCCAAGGCTTCGCGCACACCGTGCATATCCGGTTCCGGGCGGAACGCAGGCACGCATGCATACCGTTGCTCGACCAGGGGATCTAGATCGGCTTCCTGCTCGGTTATCTGGCCCCCGAGCCTCTGCACCTGCAAATGCACCGGCCCCGGCGCACCCGAGGTCGCCTCGCGGAAAGCCTGGCGAAGCAGGTCGGGCAGCCGCGTGACGGTTTCCACGTGGGCACTGAATTTCGTGACCGGCTCAAACTGCGAAAAATCCTCTATCTGCTGGTAGGGATGCCGATAACGGCTGCTGGGTAACGGACCGCCAGAGATGGCAATAATCGGCGAACACGACATGTAGCCGTCGCGCAAACCCGCAGCAAGGTTTGAAGCACCGACGTTCTGCGTCATGCAAATCCCGGGTTTGCCGCTCGCGCGGGCGAAGCCGTCCGCCATGTAGGCCGCCGCCTTCTCACCGTGCACCATGACCCTCTTGATCGGCATGTCATCCATCTCCGCCAGGGCCTTCATCATAACAGCGGGCACGAAGAAAATATGCGACACGCCATAGCCCCGCATCATGTCAGCGAACAGCCGCGCTCCCGTCATTATTGGCATTTCACCCTCCCGTGATTCACTGTTGATGGAATTATGTGGATGAGCATCAATCTGCCTTGCCCCAGTACAGTTCCTTGAGACGTCTGATGGCCTCCCGGTCTCTGATTTCAATAATCTCATCGATGTTATCGGGATCAAGGAGCCATGTCCTGCCGTCCGCCAAGCGTGTGCGCAGCTTTTCTCTCGCCTCTTCGCTTAACCCGGGCATCTGAGCCGCCCTCTGCGCCCTCATAGCCAGGGTATCCTTAGGCCTCTTCCAGACACCGGACAGGTCGGCATGCATCATCGGCCCTTCGTGCGGATGACGAAAGCCGAAAG
>JBDRNF010000004.1:0-22679 GCA_043811435.1 Pseudomonadota bacterium | reverse complement strand
GCTTGCCTGCCGCCTATGGCCGGCGGCGGCGGTGCGGCTCTGGGCGGCGGTGCGGCGGCCGGCGGTGCCGGGCGTGCGGCGGGCGGAGCAGCCTTCGGCGGTGCTTTTTTTCCATCCGGACCAGCATCTTTTTCCGCCTGTGCGACGACCATCGGGGCGGTTTGCGCCTGCGACGAAGGTGCTGCGAATTGCATGGCCGTGAGCGCTGTCGTGGCGAGCAGCACGAGGCGAAGGTGTGTCATGATGGATTGGACCTCGGGGGAATGGAAACAAGATGGCGATCAACGAATAAGCGTTGGGCCGGATTGTGGCGGCCTGCCATGGCGACGCTGATTTTATTTCACAACAGCAACGCCTGAAAACGCAATCGTTCATGGCGCATTCAGGCGCTTGTTTCAACGCAACGAGACGTACATCGTTCCCCTCGGCAAGTCCGATATGACTGGTTCACGTCGGCCTGCGATCCGGCACATCGGCAGTCGCGGGATTCGGCGTGGTTGGACCCGGCGGTCCGCGCACCGGCAACTCCTCGGGAGTTTGTCCAGGCAGCTCTTCGGGACGCGGCGGCGCGCCGGGCTCCCGCATCGGCGGCGGCACGTCGGGTTGCGGATTGCGTGGCGGGCTTTCCTGCGGCGGCTCGGTGGGTTGCCCGGGCTTGATCGGCGGATCCTCCTGCGGATCGGTTGCCATCTACATCGCCACCTTGCGGTTGTCGCCGATTTCGGGACGGGTGCCGGTGACAGCCGCAGCCGCCATCTTCACATAGCTGATGACGGCTCCCGGGGAATCCCAGAACTCGGCATCGTCGGGCGTGAATTTCAGCACGCGGATGTTGGGGTCTTCGGCCGAGTCCCACCACGCCTTCGCCGAGGTCGAAAACAGTTGCTTGATCCTGGCGCGGTCGTTGGAGACCTCGGCGGTGCCGCTGACCGAAACGTATTTCTGGTCACCGGCGTCGGCGAATGAAAGATTCACTTCCGGATTGCGGGCGATCTCTTCATCCTTGTGACGGCGCGCGTCGGTCAGGAAATAGACCGCGTTGTTCTCGCGTTCCAGGTAAGCGCTCATCGGCCGGGCTCGAAGCCTGTCGCCGTCCCGTGTGACCAGCATCGCAAAGCCGATCTTCTTCATCAGGTCCCAGGCGCGGTCGGTATCTCGTGCGGTATTGTCGTTGGCCATGTTATCGCTCCATTGTACTGGAGCGATAACGGCCGCAATCCCGCGATGTTCCGCCGGGTGAATTGGAACCCGTTACTCCGGTGCGTGGCACACGGCTTCGATATTGTGGCCATCGGGATCGAGCACGAAGGCGCCGTAATAATTGGGGTGGTAATGGGCGCGGATGCCGGGCGCGCCATTATCGCGTCCGCCCGCGGCCAGCGCCGCCCGGTAGAATGCGTCGACCGTGGCGCGGTCCCTGGCGACGATGGCGACATGCAGCGGCTTGTTCAAGCCGCCTTCGCCGCCGATCCAGAAATCCGGTTTGCCATCGGCGCCGAATCCGGCGGCCGCCGCACCGTCGTCTTGCTCCTGCGTCACTTCCATCACCAGGCCGTAGCCGAGCGGCGCCAGCGCCTCGAGATAAAAGGCCTTGGCGCGCGGATAGTCGGAAACCGGAAAGCCGATGTGGTCGATCATCTGAATCTCCTGCGGTTCGGTGGCGTCAGGTGGCGGTTACGATTTCACCAACAGCGTATTGCTGCGGGTCCTGCCGGCCTCGACATAGCCGCGTGCCCGCATGTCGGCAATGCAGTCCTCCAGCCATTCGTTGCGCGACAGATGCTCGATTACGACGGCGCGCGGCCATAGCGACGGCGGCGCTTCCTTGAAGAAGCCGGTCAGCACGCGATCCTCAAAACCCTCGACGTCGATCTTCAGGGCGTCGACCTGCGACACCCCGGCCTCCTCGAGGATGCGCTGCAGCCGCAGCGCCGGCACCCGGATGGCATTGCCGGAGGGCTGCCCCGACACGATGTGGCTGGCGCCGAGATTGTCGCCGTCCGTCTCGATCAAAAGCTCGCCGTCGGCAGGCCCCGCGGCCGCGGCCACCAGCGTCACCTGGGTGGCGCCCGATGCTTCGCAGTTGAATTTCAGCCGCGCATGGGTCACCGGATGCGGTTCGATCGCAATCACCTTGCCATCGGCGCCGACGTGACGCGCCAGCGCCAGCGCATAGGTGCCGACATTGGCGCCGACATCGACGAACACGCCGCCTCCGGGGCTGTGGGCGCGGAGGAAATCCAGCTCCTCGAGATTGTAGTCGGGATTGAACAGCGCGCCGCGCTCGGTGGCGCTGGCCTGATGATAGAGCCGGAACGACGCGCCCTGGTACGGCACGTCGAGCGGGCCGGCGCGCAGCAAATTGACCAGCCGTGACAGCATCGGGCGAAACGCGCCGCGTTTCAGCCGTGAGCGCTGCGCCAGCGAGATGATCGCGGCCTGCGCCGCATTGGGCGCGAACGCGCCGAACGGCGCAGGCGTGGGGTCATTGGCGGGTTTCAAACGGGTTTTCCCGGGAAGGCGGAAGCGGCGCATGCATAGCCGGTTTTGTCCGCCGTTCCAACGGAAGTCATCCCCGCATAACGGCGAAGCGGTTACGCGGCGATGGCGTCGGAGTTCGATGCCGGACGCGAAGTCAGATCTGCCGCTCGACCAGCTTCAGCTTGAGTTCGGCGATCGCCTCGGAGGGGTTGAGGCCCTTCGGGCAGGCCTTGGCGCAGTTCATGATGGTGTGGCAGCGGTAGAGCCGGAACGGATCCTCGAGGTTGTCGAGCCGCTCGCCGGTGGCCTCGTCGCGGCTGTCCTTGACCCAGCGCGTCGCCTGCAGCAGCGCGGCGGGCCCGAGGAAGCGGTCGCTGTTCCACCAGTAGCTCGGGCAGGAGGTCGAGCAGCAGGCGCACAGAATGCATTCGTAGAGGCCGTCGAGCTTTTCGCGGTCCTCGTGGCTCTGCCGCCATTCCTTCTGCGGCGTCGGCGTGGTGGTCTTCAGCCACGGCTCGATCGAGGCGTATTGCGCGTAGAAGTTCGTGAGGTCCGGCACCAGGTCCTTCACGACGGGCTGGTGCGGCAGCGGATTGACCTTGACCGCGCCCTCCTTCACGTCGTGCATCGACTTGGTGCAGGCCAGCGTGTTCTGGCCGTCGATGTTCATGGCGCAGGAGCCGCAGACGCCCTCGCGGCAGGAGCGGCGGAAAGTCAGCGTCGGATCGATGTGGTTCTTGATCCAGATCAGGCCGTCGAGCACCATCGGCCCGCAATCGCTGATATCGATATGGTAGGTGTCGATGCCGGGATTCTTGCCGTCGTCCGGATTCCACCGATAGACCTTGAACTCGCGCGTCTCGGTCGCGCCCGCAGGCTTCGGCCAGGTCTTGCCGCCGGTGATCTTTGAGTTCTTCGGAAGCGCGAATTCAACCATGCTTTCAAGCCTTCGCTGTCGATATCAATACACCCGCGCCTTCGGCGGGATGTACTGGACGTCGTTCGTCATCGTGTAGTCGTGCACCGGGCGGTAATCGACCGACGTGTTGCCGCCGTCGTCGATCCAGGCCAGCGTGTGCTTCATCCAGTTCTTGTCGTCGCGATCCGGGAAATCCTCGCGCGCGTGGGCGCCGCGGCTCTCGGTGCGGTTCACCGCGGAGTCCATCGTCACCACCGCCTGCACGATCAGGTTGTCGAACTCCAGCGTCTCGATCAGGTCGGAATTCCAGGTCAGCGAACGGTCGGTCACCGAGATATCGCCGATGCCGCCGTGAACCTTGTGGATCAGATTGTGCCCTTCGTTCAGCACCTCGCCGGTGCGGAACACCGCGCAATTGTTCTGCATCACATGCTGCATGCTGTCGCGCAGCTTCGCGGTCAGCGTGCCGCCGGAGGCATAACGGTAACGATCGAGCCTGCCCAGCGCCTTGTCGGCGGAGTCCGCCGGCAAATCCGGCTGCTTGCCGCCCGGGGTCAGTTTTTCAGCGCAGCGCAGCGCCGCGGCACGGCCGAACACCACGAGATCGATCAGCGAATTGGAGCCGAGGCGGTTGGCGCCGTGCACCGAGACGCAGGCGGCTTCGCCGACCGCCATCAGGCCCGGCACCACGAAATTGTCGTCGCCGTTCTTCTTGGTCAGCGCTTCGCCGTGGAAATTGGTGGGGATGCCGCCCATGTTGTAATGCGCGGTCGGCACGATCGGGATCGGCTCGCGCGTGACGTCGACATTGGCGAAGATCCTGGCCGATTCGGAAATGCCCGGCAGGCGTTCCTGCAGCACCTTGGGATCGAGATGATCGAGGTGCAGGTAGATGTGGTCCTTTTTCTTGCCGACGCCGCGGCCTTCGCGGATTTCGATGGTCATCGCGCGCGAGACCACGTCGCGCGACGCCAGGTCCTTGGCGGACGGCGCATAGCGCTCCATGAAGCGCTCGCCCTCGGAATTGACGAGATAGCCGCCCTCGCCGCGTGCGCCCTCGGTGACGAGACAGCCGGCGCCGTAGATTCCGGTCGGGTGGAACTGGACGAACTCCATGTCCTGCAGCGGCAGGCCGGCGCGCAGCGCCATCGCGCTGCCGTCGCCGGTCTGGGTGTGGGCGCCGGTGCAGGAATGATAGATCCGCCCGTAGCCGCCGGTGGCGAGAATGGTGGTTTGCGCGCGAAAGCGATGCAGCGTGCCGTCGTCGAGCTTGAGCGCGATCACGCCGCGGCAGGTGCCCTGGTCATCCATGATCAGGTCGATGGCGAAGAACTCGATGAAGAATTCCGCGGCATGGCGCAGCGCCTGGCCGTACATGGTGTGCAGCATGGCGTGGCCGGTGCGGTCGGCGGCGGCGCAGGTGCGCTGCGCCTGGCCCTTGCCGTAGTCCAGCGTCATGCCGCCGAACGGCCGCTGGTAGATCTTGCCGTCCTGGGTGCGCGAGAACGGCACGCCCCAGTGCTCGAGCTCGTAGACCGCCTCGGGCGCCTGGCGCACCATGTATTCGATCGAATCCTGATCGCCGAGCCAGTCCGACCCCTTGACGGTGTCGTACATGTGCCAGCGCCAGTCGTCCGGATGCATGTTGCCGAGCGCCGCCGAAATGCCGCCCTGGGCGGCGACGGTATGCGAGCGGGTCGGAAATACCTTGGTGATGCAGGCGGTGCGCAGGCCGGCTTCGCCGCAGCCGACGACGGCGCGCAGGCCGGCGCCGCCGGCGCCGACCACCACCACGTCGTAGGTGTGGTCTTCGATCGGATAGGCGCGGCCGTTGGCGCCAAATGTTCCAGCGCCGTTGGCGCCGCCATTTCCGCTACCGGCCATGGGCTAAACTCCAGATGACAGTTTGAGGATGGCGTAGATCGAAGCCAGCGCCACCGCGATCGAGAAGAAGTTGTTGGCCATCACGCTGGCGAGCTTCAGCTTCTCGTTATGGATGTAATCCTCGATCACCACCTGCATGCCGATCTTCATGTGCCAGGCGCTGGCGATGATGAACAGGAGCAGGATGATCGCGATCGGCAGCGAGCCGAGAATCTGCGCCGCGCCGGCCTGGTTGCGGCCGAGCAGCATCAGCACCACCACGATGACAGGCACGATCAGCAGCGTCATCGCCACCGCGGTGACGCGCTGGCGCCAGAAGTCCGTGGTTCCGGAATGCGAGGAGCCGAGGCTGCGGACGCGCGCCAGCGGCGTGCGCATGGACGGCGGCTTGGTCGATCCGTGCGACTCGTGAATGCTCATCGTCCGCCTCCGATCGCATAGGCGGCGATCCACACCAGCACGGTCAGCGAAATGCCGCCGATCAGCGCGCCCCAGGTCAGCGCTTCACGCTCGTTCGCCTTGAAGCCGTAGCCGAGGTCCCAGACCAGATGGCGCAGACCGGACAGCAGGTGATGCATCAGCGCCCACGTGTAGCCGAACACGATCAGCTTGCCGAAGATGCTGCCGGTAAAAGCCTGCACATTGGCATAGGCGCCGGGGCCGGAGGCTGCCGCAATCAGCCACCACGCCAGCAGCAGGGTACCGAAATACAGCGCCACGCCGGTGGCGCGATGCACGATGGACAGCGCCATCGTCAGGGTCCAGCGGTAGGTCTGCAAATGGGGCGAAAGCGGTCGTTCGATCCTGGCTGTCATCGGCGGCTTTGATGGGTTGGCGGGCTGCAAGGGGCCCTTCGTGGATCGCAGTAGACAAATTCTATTTACGAACTCGAAACAGGGAGCGCAACGATGAAAATCGTCAATTGCGAACCTTGGTTCATATCTATGGATGTGCCCTGCAGTTGTGGGCGTTGACAAGGTCGGCCCGTGCTGCTGGCTGGTATACCTGAAGCACGATTCATGAACACGCACAGGCCGGCCGCGAGACTGGGGGAGACGGAGATGGCAATCGGCGGGCTTGACGTCGCGGAGCTTGGCGAGCTTGCGCTGCTGCTGGTGGCGGTGGGGGCGCTGTCGGGCTTCCTCGCGGGCCTGTTCGGCATCGGCGGCGGCGCCATCCTGGTCCCGGTATTCTACGAATGTTTCCGTCTCGCCGGCGTCCCGCTCGAAGTGCGGATGCCGCTCTGCATCGGGACATCGCTCGCCATCATCATCCCGACCTCGATAAGCTCGTTTCGCGCCCATTACCTCAGGGGCGCAGTCGACATGAAAATTCTCCGGCAATGGTGGCTGCCGGTCGTGATCGGCGTGATCGCCGGCGGCATCACCGCACGTTATGCGCCGGAACGCCTGTTCAAGATCGTGTTCGTGATGGTGGCGTATTCGGCCGCAACCCGGCTGCTGCTGGCGCGCCAGAGCTGGAAGTTCGGCGAAGACTTCCCAAAGGGACCGCTGATGAAGCTCTACGGCTTCTTCGTCGGGCTTCTGTCCACCCTGATGGGCGTTGGCGGCGGACTTTTCCTGAACCTGCTGATGACGCTTTACGGCCGACCGATCCATCAGGCGGTTGCGACCTCCTCGGCGCTGGCGGTGCTGATCTCGATTCCCGGCGCCATCGGCTACGTCTACGCCGGTTGGCCGGCCGCCATGCGCTATCCCGACATCGTCGCACTGCAAATGCCGTTTGCGATCGGTTACGTCTCGCTGATCGGCGCCATGCTGGTGATCCCGACCGGCCTGCTGACCGCGCCGCTCGGGGTGAGGGCCGCGCATTCGATGTCGAAGCGCACGCTGGAGGTGGCGTTCGGCTGCTATCTGTTCATCGTCGGCAGCCGGTTTTTGATTAGTCTGCTGTAGCGGCTCTCAGCTTCGCGCCGCCCGCGTTGACCTCATCCTGAGGAGCCGCGCGCGCTTCGCGCGGCGTCTCGAAGGATGGCGGCAGGCCGTGTGCCAGATGGTTCGAGACGCGCACCGGACAGCGCGAGCGCGCTGCCCGGATGCGCTCCTCACCATGAGGCATTAAAGATCACTTCGTGTAGATCTTCGCATAGGTATCGCGCAGAATATTCTTCTGCACCTTGCCCATGGCGTTGCGCGGCAATTCCTCGACCACGATCACCCGTTTCGGCATCTTGAACTTTGCCAGCCTGCCGTCGAGCGCCTTCAGCACCGAGGCTTCGTCGACCGCCGCACCCTTGTCGCAGACCAGCACCGCGGTGACGCCCTCGCCGAAATCGGCGTGCGGCACGCCGATCACGGCGGATTCGATCACGCCCGGCATGGCGTCGATCTCGCTCTCGATCTCCTTCGGGTAAACGTTGAAGCCCCCCGAGATCACCAGGTCCTTGCCGCGGCCGAGAATGTGCACGTAGCCTTTGGCGTCGATCTTGCCGAGATCGCCGGTGATGAAAAACCCGTCGTCGCGGAATTCGGCCTTTGTCTTCTCCGGCATGCGCCAGTAGCCCTGGAACACGTTGGGACCCTTGACCTCGATCATCCCGATGTCTTCCGGCCCGAGAGGCTTCCCGGTTTCGGGGTCGGTGACGCGCACGGTCACGCCGGGCAGCGCATGGCCGACCGCGCCCGGCACCCGATCGCCGTCATAGGGATTGGAGGTGTTCATGTTGGTCTCGGTCATGCCGTAACGCTCCAGCACGGCGTGGCCGGTGCGCGCCAACCATTCGCGGTGGGTGTCGGCGAGCAATGGCGCCGAGCCCGAAACGAACAGCCGCATGTGCCTGGTCGACTCTTTCGTCAGCGCCGGGCTCTGCAGCAGCCGCGTGTAGAACGTCGGCACGCCCATCATCACGGTGGCGCGCGCCATCAGCCTGATGATGAGATCCGGATCGAATTTCGGCAGGAAGATCATCGAGGCGCGCGCGAACAGCGTGACGTTGCTGGCCACGAACAGGCCGTGGGTGTGATAGATCGGCAGCGCGTGGATCAGCACGTCCTTGTCGGTGAAGCGCCAGTAATCGACCAGCGAAAGCGAATTCGACGCCAGATTGTCATGCGTCAGCATGGCGCCCTTGGAGCGCCCGGTGGTGCCCGAGGTGTAGAGGATCGCGGCGAGATCGTCGTCGGCGCGGTCGATCGTCTCGAACTCCGCCGTCACCGTGGCGGCGGCTTGCGTGAGGGAGCCCTGGCCATCGGCGTCGAGCGTCTCGACCGCGGCGCCGATCCTGGCCGCGATCGCGCCGATGCCTTCCGCCTTCGCGGGGTCGCACACCACCAGCGACGGTTCGGCGTCGCCGATGAAATATTCCAGTTCGTTCAGCGTATAGGCGGTGTTGAGCGGCAAATAGACCGCACCGGCCCTGATGGTGGCGAGATAGAGCACGAGGCCCGCCACCGACTTCTCGGTTTGCGCTGCAACGCGGTCGCCGGGCTTGACGCCTCTGGACACCAGCACATTCGCCGTCTGTCCGGCGCGGGCCATGAGATCGCCATAGCTGATGTGTTGCCCGTCGGCGGTCTCGATCGCGAGGCGCGAGGGATCGTCGAGGCCTTCGAACAGACGGAAAAACAGGTTGGCGTTCATGATGGTTTTCTGGGCTGCGTTCATGCAACATTGCGGGAGGGGCGGACACGGCCTGGATGGCCGCGGCAATCCAGCCCTTCAATAGCAAAACCGCCCTTCACAAAGCAACGGAGACAGTTTGCATGTCGAATAACGGGAAACGCGTAGCCTGGGTGACCGGCGGCGGCAGTGGCATCGGCGAAGCCGGGGCGGAAGCCCTCGCCGCGGATGGCTGGACGGTGGTGGTCTCGGGGCGCCGCAAGGAGGCGCTGGACGCGGTGGTGGCAAAGATCGCCGCCAGCGGCGGCAAGGCCGAGGCGATTGTGCTCGATGTCAGCCGGTCCGATGACGTGACCAAGGCGGCGGATCAGATCGTCGCCAAGCATGGCCGCATCGATCTGCTGGTCAACAGCGCCGGCATCAACGTGCCGAAGCGCAGCTGGGCCGACATGGAACTGGACGGCTGGAACAAGCTGGTCGAGATCAATCTCAACGGCGTGCTGTATTGCATGCGCGCGGTGTTGCCGGCGATGCGCAGGCAGCAGGACGGCTGCATCATCAACGTCGCGTCCTGGGCCGGCCGTCACGTCTCGAAGATGCCGGGGCCCGCCTACACCACGACGAAACATGCGGTGCTGGCGCTGACCCATTCGTTCAACATGGACGAATGCGTCAACGGCCTGCGCGCCTGCTGTTTGTCGCCCGGCGAGGTCGCGACCCCGATCCTGAAGCTGCGGCCGGTGGTGCCGTCCGAGGCCGAGCAGGCGAAGATGCTGCAGCCCGAAGATTGCGGCCGCACCATCGCCTTCGTCGCCTCCATGCCGCCGCGGGTCTGCATCAACGAAATCCTGATCAGCCCGACGCATAATCGCGGCTTCATCCAGACGCCGAATAACAGGGATTAGGCTCTCTCTTTCGTCGTCCCTGCGCTTGCAGGGACGACGTTGACGTTTTTGCGCCCCCACGGATGGCGCTGAAAATAGTTTCAGACATCACGATAAATTATTCGCCGAAACCCGCTCCAAACCCTCCCGTAACTCGGCCAACGGCGACGCAGTGTGATCCAACCAACAGGCGCCGCCGTTTACCCCTTCGATGCAGGCGGCTGATCCGCCGTGCAGCTCAAACCTCGGGAGACGTTTCCATGTCCAAGCGTATTGCACTTTTCTCCGCCGCAGCCTTCGGCGCCCTGGCTCTGGCCGCGACCGTCATTGCGCCCGCCAGCGCGGAAGACAAGAAGATGATGAAGAGCGAAATGTCCGGCGAGAAGACCGTGATGGTCGGCGGCGCCGCGATGTTCCCCTCGAAGAACATCGTCCAGAACGCCGTCAATTCCAAGGACCACACCACGCTGGTCGCCGCGGTGAAGGCCGCGGGCCTGGTCGATACGCTTTCGAGCAAGGGCCCGTTCACGGTGTTCGCGCCGACCAACGCCGCCTTCGGCAAGCTGCCGGCCGGAACCGTCGACACCCTGGTGAAGCCCGAGAGCAAGGCGACCCTGACCAAGATCCTGACCTATCATGTCGTCCCCGGCAAAATGGAAGCCGCCAGCCTGACCGACGGCAAGAAGCTCAAGACCGTCGAAGGCGACGAACTGACGGTCAAGCTCAAGGACGGCAAGGTCTGGATCGTGGATGCCAAGGGCGGCACCTCGATGGTGACGATCGCCAACGTCAACCAGTCGAACGGCGTGATCCACGTGGTCGACACCGTCCTGATGCCGGCGTCGTAACAATGCGCGCCTGATCTACCCCGGACAGGATGCGCGACGGAAGAGCGAGCCGGGGCAACCCGGCTCGCTTTTTTGTGATCGCCATAGGCGACAGGCATCGACCCGATAGCGCCTCGGCAGTAACGAAGTGCCGGGTTCCGGCGTATAAGCCTGTATCGGCCTCCCTTCAGCACAGGAAAGCCAGGGGAACCAGCATGTCCAGCCTCGCCGTCAACGACCAGCCCACCGCAACCGCCACGCCGGCGAAAGCCATTCAGCCGGCCTGGGTCCGCATCGTGCACTGGATCAATGCGGTCGCGATGATCCTGATGATCATGTCGGGATGGCAGATCTACAACGCCTCGCCGCTGTTCGATTTTACGTTCTCGAAGACGATCACGCTGGGCGGCTGGCTCGGCGGCGCGCTGCTCTGGCACTTCGCGGCGATGTGGCTGTTGATGGTCAACGGGCTCGTCTATCTTGCGCTGGGTCTCGCCACCGGCCGCTTCCGCAAGAAGCTGCTGCCGATCACGCCGGAGGGCGTGATCGCCGACACCAGGGCCGCGCTGACCGGCAAGCTCTCGCATGCGGACCTGACGAAATACAATTATGTCCAGAAGCTGCTCTATGCCGGGATCATCGTGGTCGGCATCCTCGTCGTGCTGTCGGGCCTGGCGATCTGGAAGCCGGTGCAGCTGCAATATCTGACGGCGCTGTTCGGCGGCTATGAGGCCGCGCGCTACGTTCATTTCTTCTGCATGGCGGCGATCGTCGCATTCCTGGTGGTGCATGTCGTGCTGGCGCTGCTGGTGCCGAAAAGCCTGCGCGCCATGATCATCGGGCGCTGACGGCATGATCCGGAAAAGTGGGAACCGGTTTTCCGAAAAGATCATGCCCAAATCGAGTTCTTGAGGAGGATAGGTCATGGGCCGACTTCGCTCGCTTCTGATCCCAGGCGTCGACAAGCAATTGCTGGTCAGGGACGCCACCAAACTGATGCCCGATCTGGCACGGCGGCGGTTCATCGCCGGCGGCGCCAGCCTCGGCGCGCTGACGCTGTTGACCGGCTGCGACGTGAGCGACAGTTTTTCGGCGGAGTCGATGCTGGTTCGGATTTCGAAATTCAATGACGCCGTGCAGGCTGCGATGTTCAATCCCAACGCATTGGCGCCCACCTTCCCGGAAAGTGCCATTACAAAACCGTTCCCGTTCAACGCCTATTACGCCCTCGACGATGCCCCCACCATCGACGGCAAGGAATGGAAGCTCGAGGTGCGCGGCCTCGTCGACAACAAGAAATCATGGACGCTGGAGGAGCTCTACAAGCTGCCGCAGGTCAAGCAGGTGACGCGCCATATCTGCGTCGAGGGCTGGAGCGCGATCGGAAGCTGGACCGGCACGCCCTTGCGCGATTTCCTCAAGCTGGTCGGCGCCGATACCCGCGCCAAATATTGCTGGTTCCAGTGCGCCGACATGGATGGCTACAACTCGCCGCTCGACATGGCCTCCGCGCTGCATCCGCAGACCCAGATGACCTTCAAATTCGGCGACGAGATCCTGCCGCGGGCCTATGGCTTCCCGATGAAGATCCGCGTGCCCACCAAGCTCGGCTTCAAGAATCCGAAATACGTCGTCTCGATGGAAGTCACCAACGACTACAAGGGCGGCTACTGGGAAGACCAGGGATACAACTCGTTCAGCGGGAGTTAGATGCACCTATCTTTCTTCTCCCCTCCCCCCGCTGTGTCCGCCGAAGCCGCTTGGCGAAGGCGGGCGCAGCGGTGGGGAGGGGTCGGGGGTGGGGGGCGCCACAGCCAAATCGCTGTCACTCGAATGCCCGGATAGACCCCCCACCCCCGACCCCTAAGCGCGAGCTTCGCTCGTCTCGACCCCGCCACGCGCAAGGGCGCGTGGGGGGAGGGGAGATGACGGATCGGCGTATCTCTTGGCCATCACGTCGTCGAACGCCATTCCCAATTCCGAGATCGACGGCGCGTGCCCGGTGAACAGCTCGAAGCAATCGGCAGCCTGATGGATCGCAAGCTCGCGCCCGGTCATCACGCGGGCGCCGCTGGCCTTTGCCGCGGTCAGGAGCGGCGTCCAGAGCGGTGAATACACGGCGTCGGCGACCCACAGCCCGGCATGCAGCAGCGGTTCGGGAACCGGCGTATCGATGCTGGGCAACATCCCGACCGGGGAGGCGTTGACCACTCCCCCGACGCCGCGCAACGCATCCTCGACGCTATCGGTAACGCATGCGCTTGTCTCGCCTTCGAGCCGGGCAGCCAGCGCCGCTGCCTTTTCACGGTCGTTGTCGAAGATCCGCAACTCGCCAACGCCGAGCCCAGCCAGTGCAAACGCGATCGCCTTGCCGACGCCGCCGGCGCCGATCACGGCGACGGCGCCCTGCGGGGAGGCGGCGACAAGTTCGGTGACGGCGCGCGCAAAGCCTGACGTGTCGGTGTTGTGGCCGATTAACTTGCCATCGCGGACGACGACCGTGTTGACGGCGCCGATCAGGGCCGCGCGCGGCGATAATTCGTCGAGCAGATCGAGCACGGCTTCCTTGTAGGGAAAGGTGACGTTGATGCCGGCGAAACCCAGCCGCCTGACACCCTCGAGCAGCATCTTGAGTTCTTCGCGCCCGGCATTGGCGACCTCGATCAGCTGATAATGACAATGCAGGCCCAGCGCCGCGGCGGCCCGTTCGTGCATGGCCGGCGAAGCGGAGTGAGCGATCGGCGCACCGAGCAGGCCGGTGAGGAAGCGGGCGGTGGCATGCGGCCTGGGCGGCGTGGAGTTCATGAGCCCACCTTAGCCCGCTCCATTATTTGCGCGCCAGCCTGGGCTGAAACGCCGCCGCGATCGCGCCGACCGCCAGCATCGCCGCCGAAACGTTGAGCGCATAGGACAGGCTGCCCATGGCGTCGGTGACCGCGCCGACCGCGATCGGCCCGAGCGTCTGGCCGATGCCGAAGGCGATGGTCAGGCCTGCGATCGCCGTCGGCCAGGCCGCCGGCGGATAATTCAGGCGCACGAAGGCGGTGGTCGATCCCACCACGGCAAAGAACGCGACGCCGAACACCAGCGCTGATGTCGCCAGTAGCAGCGGCGAATGGCCGAAGATCGGCAGAGCGGCGCCGATCGCGTTGACGCCGAGAATGATGGTGGTGGAGAGCCCGCCGCGGTCGAGCGCCAGCACCCGCCGCCACACCCAGGGCGTGGCAAAGGCGCTGAGGCCGATCAGGCTCCAGAACGCGCTCTGCGCCGCGGCGCCGCCGCCGGCGTCGCGCACATAGGCGATCATGAAGGTCATGTAGGCGATGTAGCCGGCGCCGAACAGGAAGTAGCCGGCGAGATAGATCAGCACCGGCCGGACCGCGAAGGGGGCGGCCACCGCATCGGCGACGCCGGCGGCCGTGCTGATCGGCGCCAGCAGCAGCGGAACGGTCATGGCGGCTCCGAGCAATGTCATCGCCCACCACACGATCCACCACGATCCCGGGCCGAACGCCTGCAGCACGAACGGCGCCACCAGCCCGGATGCCAGGATGCCGATTCCGGGTCCCGCATAGAACAGGCTGAGCAGGAAATTCGCCCGCTCGGGGCGCGATTGCGCGATCGTCGCCGCCAGGGCGCCGCCGCCGACGAATCCCGCTGCGGCGCCAAGGCCGGCCAACAGCCGGGCAAAGCTCAAGACGACAAAATTGCCGGACAAGGCGCAGAGCGCCAGCGAGACCACGCAGGCCAGCGTTCCCCAGCGCACCGTCGCTGCCAGCCCAAAGCGCCGGATCAGGCGCGAGGCCATCAATGCGCCGACGAGATAGCCGGCCGCATTGATGGTATTCATGAAACCCGCGGCCGAATACGACCAGATCAGCGCGTCGCGCATGTCCGGCAGCACCAGCGAATAGGCGAACCGGCCGATGCCGAGACCGACCGTGGGCGCCAGCGACAGGATGAGGATCAGCCGCGCGGGATGCGCAGGCGCCATGGGTCGATCGGGGGCGTGCAAGGGGTTACTCCGGCTGGCCGCCATTCTGGCAGGCCGGGGGGCGGTTGCACAGGCGCAGCCCCGGCAATGGTGAGTTGCCGATCGCGCAATGCCGCGCGGGGAGGAGCCCCCATGCCGGCGGCCCCGTACTGTACATGGGGTTGTTTTCGATATTTTGGGTTGGGCGCGAGCACCGTCGCGCGCCCCTTACCCGATCAGCACCAATGCGACGCCCGCCACCGTCAGCGCCGTCCCCGCCACGATCCGCGGCGTTATCAGGACCTGACGCAGCACGATGGCGCTCAGCAGCACGGTCACCAGCGGATAGACCGCCACCAGCGGCGCCACCAGCGTGATCGGCCCATGGCGCACTGCGGCAAACAGCGTCAGCGCGCTCAGGCCATTGAGAATTCCTGTTATGGCAAACCAGAGCCGGCCGGACCATGGCGCCGTCACCACAAAAGTTCCCTGGCGGACGCGCTGGACCGTCAGCACGACCAGCGACGACATGACGTAGCCGATCAGGCAGGCCCACAAGGGGCTGGGCCAGACCTCGAGGCCGAGCTTGACCACCGGCGGGATGACGCCACGCAGCACCGCGCCGCCCAGCGGCAGCAGCAGCGCCCAAGTCCGCCAGCTGCCGAAATCGCGCGGCCGCGTCACGGTAATGATGACGGCGCCGGCAACCGCTATCACGAGGCCTGCGAGCTGCGATCCAAGCAGCGGCTCGCGCAGCACGACAACCGCGAGCGCCACCGCGAACAGCGGCGCGAGATTGCCGAGCGTCGAGGTGACGACAGGCCCCAGCGCCCGGTTGGAGCTGAAAGTCAGCAGCGTCAGCAGCGCCGGGAAGACCAGCCCGATCGCGGCAAAGATCGGCACGCCGCGCCAGACCACGGGTTCACCGGCGAGAAGGAGCGGCGACAGCAGCAGAAACAGCAGCGTGAAGGCGGGAACGCTGATCGCGGCCCCCGACAGCGGCTCGACGTGGCGCAGCCCGAATTGCGTCGTGACCACGCCGGCGCCGAGGCAGGCCGCGGACGCAAAGGCAAACAGGATGGCTGCGGTCATGAGGTCTGTCTTGGCGCTCCGTCCTGTAAGCCCGTCTTAAGTCCATCCTGGCGCGGGCCGCGCGAGGTGACTGTCGCTGAAGCGGGCCGCCTTGCCAATCCGGCTCCAGCGCTTTAGCACTCCCGCGCGGTTATCACAGTCTTCGTCATGGCCGGGCTTGTCCCGGCCATCCACGTCTTGTTTTCAGCAAACAAGGAAGACGTGGATGCCCGGCACAAGGCCGGGCATGACGAGTTGGATGAGGAACGATCATGGCGACCCATAAACTGCTGCTTCTCCCCGGCGACGGCATCGGCCCCGAAGTGATGGCGGAGGTGAAGCGTCTGATCGACTGGCTCAATGCGCAGGGCATCGCGCATTTCGAGACCGAGCAGGGGCTGGTCGGCGGCTCCGCCTACGACGCCAGCCAGCAGAGCATTACGGATGCGACCATGGCGCAGGCGATGGCGGCCGACGCCGTGATCTTCGGTGCGGTCGGCGGTCCGAAATGGGACAGTGTGCCCTATGACGCGCGGCCCGAGGCCGGGCTGTTGCGGCTGCGCAAGGAACTCGCGCTGTTCGCCAATCTGCGCCCGGCGGTGTGCTATCCGGCGCTGGCGGAAGCTTCCAGCCTGAAGCGCGAAGTGGTCGAGGGCCTCGACATCATGATCGTGCGCGAGCTCACCGGCGGGGTCTATTTCGGCGAGCCGAAAACCATCACCGATCTCGGCAACGGCCAGAAGCGCGCCATCGATACCCAAGTGTATGACACCTACGAGATCGAGCGCATCGCCCGCGTCGCGTTCGATCTGGCGCGGAAACGCCGCAACAAGCTGACCTCGATGGAAAAGCGCAACGTCATGAAGTCGGGCGTGCTCTGGAACGAAGTGGTCACCCAGGTACATGCCCGCGAATACAAGGACGTGGAGCTCGAGCACCAGCTGGCGGATTCAGGCGGCATGAACCTAGTCAAATGGCCGAAGCAATTCGACGTCATCGTCACCGACAATCTGTTCGGCGACATGCTCTCGGATATCGCGGCGATGCTGACGGGCTCGCTCGGCATGCTGCCCTCGGCCTCGCTCGGCGAGATCGACGTCAAGACCAAGAAGCGCCGCTCGCTGTTCGAGCCGGTGCACGGCTCGGCGCCTGACATCGCCGGCACCGGGGCGGCCAACCCGATCGCGATGATCGCCTCGTTCGGAATGGCGCTGCGCTATTCGTTCGACATGGGCGAACTCGCCGACAGGCTCGATGCCGCCATTGCGGCGGTGCTGGCCAAGGGCCTGCGCACCGCCGACATCAAGTCGGAAGGCACAACGGCGGTGAATACGACGCAGATGGGTGAAGCGATCCTGAAAGAGCTGCAGGCGCTGCACGCTTGAACACAGCAAATCCGTAGGGTGGGCAAAGCCTGCGGGTCGCGCGCATGCGCGCCCCGCAGGCGTGCCCACCATCTAACTCGACGCTTCAATGTTCGGAATGGTGGGCACGGCGCGAAGTGGCGCCTTTGCCCACCCTACATTCTCGCGAATCAATACAGCGGGAAGCGCTGCGGATAGCCGCCCATGTCCGACGGCGGGTTCAGCGGCTGGCGGTCGATCGGGCGATTCAGGTTCTCGCGGGCGAATGAGGGGTAGCCGAGCGCCGGCGGGAAGGCATAATCCTGGAACTTGCGGTCGCCCGGCAGCACTTCGGTGCCGGCGTCGAGCCAGGATCGCGTGGTGACGTAGACGCGCGTGCGCGGGCCCTGCTGGTAGGAACGGTTCGGACCCTGCTTGCCGTAATACGGCCGGCCGTCGCGATCGTATCTGGTCTGGGCATCAGCCGAAGTGACATCAAAGCTGATCGCAACAACAGCCGCTGCGGCAAACAACGCCGCGAACTTGGTCGCGGCAGGGAATTTCAGGGTCATCAGGTCCTCACGGGCGGCTGGACCGCCATATCCAATTTGCAGCCATCCTAGCTGCACCGGGTATATCGCCGCTAGGTCAATTGGGCCACACCACGGCACAATAACGCCGGAGCGAATTAAAAAGTTTCATAAAAACCAATGTCTTGTCAGAATTGCCCGACTGCAGCGTTTCGAAAGATCCTAGAGCCCGCCGCGCAGCAGCGGGTTTTGCGCGGCGGTCACCCAATCGGTCGATGTCGCTGACCTGACGTTGGCACAGCTGCTGCGCCTGAGCTCGGCGCGGGCGAACAATTCGGCCAGTTTCGGGTCGTTTCCGGCCTTCAGCAGCACCAGCCGGTTCAGCATGCCGGAGACCGCGGCGCGCCGCGCCGGCAGCGTTTCCCCCTGGCACGACCAGCCGGAGAGCTGCAGGTCGGATTCGTCGAGACGCCTGACGAAACCAAGGCAGGACCGCGGGCCGCCGGTGAGGCGGAGCAGGGTGACATGGCCGAATTTGCTGTCGATGACACCGGCGGCTTCGAGGTCCGATGGACCCCGAGCCCCCATCTGCGCGGCGAGTTCGGCCGTGGCGGGTCCGGATGGACCCGGTTCCGCCCCGGGACGGTAGATTTCCAGTTCGGCTACCGGCCATATACCGGGAAGGCCCCAGCGCAATACATCCTTGCGGCCGCCGCCGGGATGCCGGAGAACCTCATAAGACGCTGGTTTGTCTGACGAATCGGTCTGGCTGACGGCAAATGCCGGTTCCGAGCGCGAGGCCACGCTCCAGCCCGCCTGCTCGGCCGGCCCGGCATCGACAATTTCCGGCAATCGGTCCCACAGATGGACGCCCACGATGGCAAGCAGCGCCAGCGTCCCCACATAGGCCACCAGACGCGCCAGCATGCCGCAGCATTCATCGGCAAAGCTGGTCAGCGCCGGATGTATCCTGTTCGGGTAATATGAGTTGGCAGCGGAAGCCAAAAACGATCGCATCAAACGCCCGGGCACTCAATTTGTCTTGAGGGCGTTTCTCGCATAGAAGCGCTGCCTCTTCCCTTTCCGCCTTGGGCGGTGGGCGGGCATTTTTCGGCGGAGAGTGAACGATGGGTTACAAAGTCGCGCTGGTCGGAGCGACCGGCAATGTCGGGCGGGAAATGCTCAACATCCTGGACGAACGCAAATTCCCGGCTGACGAGGTGGTGGCGCTGGCCTCGCGCCGCAGCATGGGCGTCGAAGTGTCCTATGGCGACCGCACCCTGAAGTGCAAGGCGCTCGAGCATTTCGATTTCAGCGACGTCGATATCTGCCTGATGTCGGCGGGCGGCGCGGTGTCGAAGGAATGGTCGCCGAAGATCGGCGCCGCGGGGGCTGTCGTGATCGACAATTCCTCGGCGTGGCGGATGGATCCGGACGTGCCGCTGATCGTGCCCGAGGTCAACGCGGACGCGGTCGCGGGCTTCGCCAAAAAGAACATCATCGCCAACCCGAACTGCTCGACCGCGCAGCTCGTGGTGGCGCTGAAGCCGCTGCACGATCACGCGGTGATCAAGCGCGTGGTGGTCTCGACCTATCAATCGGTGTCGGGCGCCGGCAAGGACGCCATGGACGAGCTGTTTTCGCAGACCAAGGCGGTCTACACCAACAGCGAATTGATCAACAAGAAATTCCCCAAGCGTATCGCCTTCAACGTGATCCCCGAGATCGACGTGTTCATGGAGGACGGCTACACCAAGGAAGAGTGGAAGATGATGATGGAGACCAAGAAGATTCTTGATCCCAAAATCAAGCTGACCGCGACCTGCGTGCGGGTGCCGGTGTTCGTCGGCCACTCCGAAGCCGTCACCATCGAATTCGAAAATCCGATCTCGGCCGACGAGGCCCGCGACATCCTGCGCAACGCGCCGGGCTGCCTGGTGATCGACAAGCACGAACCCGGCGGCTACGTCACGCCCTATGAAGCCGCCGGCGAGGACGCCACCTATATCAGCCGCATCCGCACCGATCCCACGGTGGAGAACGGTCTCGTGCTGTGGTGCGTGTCGGACAATCTGCGCAAGGGTGCGGCGCTGAACGCGGTCCAGATCGCCGAATGCCTCGTCAACCGCAAGCTGATCAGCGCGAAGAAGAAGGCGGCGTAATCTTCACCCTCCCCTGGAGGGGGAGGGTCGATCGCGCCCGGCGATGTGCAGCATCGTCCGTAGCGATCGGGGTGGGGTGACGGTCTCTCATCCCGAACAGTGCCGAGACGAGAGACCGTCACCCCACCCCGGCTCACATTTCGCTGCGCTCTATGTGACCCGACCCTCCCCCTCCAGGGGAGGGTAAGGAAGCGCTTCTTTCCCCACGCTGTAAAATTCCTTCGCGTCCGGATCGAGCACGAACAGCGAGCCCTCGGCGACGCCGAAATAGGCGCCATGCAGGTTCAGTTCGCCTTTTTCCACCGGCGTGCGCACGAACGGAAACGTCATCAGGTTCTCCAGGCTGCGATGGATCGCGGCCTTTTCGATTCTGACGGTGAAGTCCTGCCTCGATTCGCGCTCGCGCTGCGCGACCACTTCGCCCGGCTTGATGAACATCGCCATCCAGCGGCCGATGAAATCGCCCGGCGACAGCGGTTCGATGTCGTCGATGAAGGCGCGGATGCCGCCGCATTGGGCGTGGCCGAGCACCACGATGTGCTGGATGCGCAGCACGTTGACCGCGTATTCCAGCGCCGCCGACACGCCGTGGGCGCCGCCGTCGGGCTGATAGACCGGCACCAAATTGGCGACGTTGCGCACCACGAACAATTCGCCGGGGCCGGCATCGAAGATCACTTCGGGCGACACCCGGGAATCGCAGCAGCCGATTACCATCACCGCGGGCGACTGGCCGCGCTCGGACAGTTCGCGGTAGCGCGTCTGTTCGGTCGGCAGCCGTTGCGAGGTGAAGGTGCGGTAGCCCTCGAGCAGATGTTTGGGGAATGACATGCGCGTTGCTAACCATATGGTGCAGGCTGGAACAAGCCTTTCGGAAGCCCGGCTGAAATGTTATCGCGGGAAAATCGAAAGTTGAAGGGAACCCGCCATGATCCGTCCGCGCCGCAGCCTGCTGTTCATGCCGGGATCGAATGCGCGGGCGCTGGAAAAAGGCCGCAACCTCAATGCCGACGGCCTCATCCTGGATCTCGAAGATGCGGTGGCGCCGGACGCCAAGGCGATGGCGCGCGACCAGATCGCCGCCGCCGTCGCCGCCAGGGGGTTCGGCAAGCGCGAGGTGCTGATCCGGATCAACGCGCTGGATTCGCCGTGGTGGCTCGATGACGTCGCGATGGCCGGCAAGGCGCGGCCGGACGGCATTCTGGTGCCGAAGGTTTCCAGCGTCGAGGATCTCAACACCATCGCCGATCGCCTCAGCGATATCAACGCGGACATGTCGATCCGGGTCTGGGCCATGATCGAGACCTCGCGCGCGGTGCTGCATGCCGAACAACTCGCCGCCGTCGCGCGCGAAGTGCGGCTCGCCGGCTTCGTGTTCGGGCCGAACGATATTTCGCGCGAGACGCGGATCCGGATGCTGCCGGGCCGCGCGGCGATGATCCCGATGATCACGCATTGCATCCTCGCCACCCGCGCCCACGGTCTCGAGATTCTCGACGGCCCCTACAGCGACTTCAGCAATGTCGACGGCTTCGGCCAGGAATGCACGCAAGGCCGCGATCTCGGCTTCGACGGCAAGACCCTGATCCATCCCGGCCAGATCGAGGCCTGCAACGCGATCTTCACGCCGCCGGCGGAGGAGGTCGCCCACGCCCGCAGGATCATCGCGGCGTTCGAGCGGCCGGAGAATGCCGCGCGCGGCGCGATTTCGCTCGACGGCCAGATGGTGGAACGGCTGCATGCCGACATGGCCAGGCGCACGATCGCGATATCAGACGCGATCACGGCGATGGCGCAGCCGTAGTCTGGGTTTTTCCTCATCCTGAGGATAGGTCTTTCGTGCCCCGGATGCTGCGCAGCGCGCCGCGCCTTCGCGGCGTGGTGCGCTGCTGATCCGGGGCCCATCGGAGAAGTCTGGGTCCCGGCTCTGCGGAGCAGCGTGACCGGACGATGCTTCGCATCGCCGGGAGAACGCTGCACCGCGTCCGGGACACGAGATCCATTGCTTCACAACGTCTGAGGAAAGGCGCGCCCGGCGGCGCAAGTGCGTTGCCCGACACGCTCATCACTCAGAGGGAGATGCGTCCGGATCTAATTTCGCTTCAGGCTCAGGATGTAGTTGATCAGACTGTCGCTCTCATCCGGCTTGAGGATGAGATTCGGCATGGTCGGATGGCTGGTCTGAAGGAACACTTTGAGCGAGAGCGCGGTGGTCGAGCGTCTGTCGGCGATCGCGGTGAAATCCGGCGGGCCGCTGCTGGCTCCCGCGGTCGCCGCCTCGATCGAGTGACAATCCTTGCACCAGGCGTCGGCCAGCCGATATCCCGTCGCGCTGTCGGCGGACGCGCCGCCGGCATTGTGCAGCCGGATCAGGAACAGCGCCGCCAGCGCGATCGCGGCGGCCAGCGCAATACGTATCCAGACCGTGCGCGACATCTTCATTGATCCATTGACGTTCGTCGCCAGCCCTACGGTTTCACCGGTTGGTTCAGGCTGTCGATGGTGGGCGCGTTGAGGCAATATCCCTCATAATGCTCGGCCGAGGTGCCGGCGGCGAGATCGCGGTCGCATTGGCGCTTGCTGGCGCACATCGCGCAGACCCGCTCCATGTCGCGCAGCACCAGAGGCTCGGTCCGCGCCAGATCAGCCTCGTCGATGCCGAGGACCTTGAGCAGCTTGGGCAGTTCGTCCGCGGCATGCGGACCGCGCTGGACCAGCGTATCGAGTTCGCCGGGAGATACCCGCAAGTCGCTTGCGATGCGGTCGAATTCGGTCGTGTCCATCCGGCGGACCTCGCTGAGGTCGCGCCGATGCCTGAGCCAGTCGCCAAAGGTATTGATTAGCGCCTCGACACGGGGAAACGGGTGCTCTTGAACTGTCATGGATGCCTCCGCCAGGTAGCAGAATTTCATCCATATGAGCGCAACCGGGAAAAAGGTCGTTGCGGTAGATCAAGCTGGACTCCGCCTTACCCTCCCCTGCCCCTCCAGGGGAGGGTGAAGTGCTTCAAGCCCCAAACTTCTCCG
>JBDRNF010000003.1:0-4996 GCA_043811435.1 Pseudomonadota bacterium | reverse complement strand
CGGCGCTGAAGGCGCTGGCGTAGGGCTGAACAAAAATCGCGAAAACAACCCCATGTACAGTAGGCGGGTCGTTGTATTTCAACAGGTTAGATCCTTGCCCTGACGACGCCGAGGGCACCTAAACGGTGTTTTAATACCGCTTTGATCCTGAATGCTAGCGTGCTTCCGCGAGCCGCTCGGTTGGTTTGCTGCTCGGTGATCTCTTGGCAACCTGGCGCTTCGCGGCGGCGGGCTTGGCGCGCGCGGCCTGCTTTTGGCGCTTCTTCACATCCGCGACCGCCGTCTTTGCCCCGCCGCGGCGGGAGACGTATTCCTGGCCGTCGATCGGGCCGACATGCGGTGGGTCGAATTTGAGATACGGGCGGCCGATCCCGTACTGCTTGCCGTTGGCATCGACCCATTTCCAGAAGGCTTCGGTCGAAACCCAGCGTTGCGCCCGATTGGCGCCGTTGACGCTGACGATGTCGGCCGCCAGGCCGTGGCCATAGCCACCGCGGAGGCTGCCGCCGTGATACGACCTGTTGCTCGCCGCCTTCAGGCCGCTGGCGATGCCTTGACGATAGTCGTCGCGAAACGCGCTGGTGATGCCGGGTTGCAGGCCGGCGGCCTCGGCGGCGTAGAGCATGCGAAACAGTTTCAGCTTGAAACTGCGATCCATGCCGCCGATCACGTAGTCGATCATCGACATGCCGATCCGTTCCGCCGCCTTGGGATCCTTCCACGTGAAATCGTTCTCGACGAGTTTGGTGAAGGTTCTGGTGACCGTCACCAGCTTGCGCTTCCGCTTGACCGTCACCTTGCGCTTTTCGCGCTCCTTGATGGTGTCCTCCTTGGGCGTGCGCTGGTAGAGCGCCCAGAGGAACTGGTCGATGCAGGCTTCCGCCACCAGGCACTCGCCGACCAGCTCGATGCGCTCGGCTGTCGTCGCGGCATCCTGGGGCTGCGCATCGGCCGTGCTGGCATCTGGCACCGCCTGGATTTCCGCGGGCAGAATTTCCACGGGATCGGTCAGTGCGGCCAGGACGATGGGGCGCGGCTCCGCCTCGGCTGAGGTTGCTTCGGGGACGGGCTTCGCAAGGGCCAAGGGCATCGCCACGAGTTCGGCAGCCGCTGCCACTTCGGGCGTCTCGGGCACGGCGTAGCTCGCTGCACTGGTGTGTGGCGCTTTGGTCGGTGGTGCGACCGTGGCGCTTGCCTGCGGCGCCGCCGCCAGTTCGACGCTGGCAGTCAGAGCCGGCGCAAGGCGTTCCACGACGTGTGCCGCCGTGGCGGTGTTGATATGCGGTGAGCCCATGCCGCCAAGGTTGACGACAGCCCAGGCCGCAATGACGACGGCCGGATAACACGCCGTGGCTACGGTGGTTGATCGCTGCGGGTTCATGATCCCTGCCTCCTACGGCCCAATCGAGCCCGGTTGCACAGCCAAGTTTCCGACGCCCGATGTTTCGGGTCACAATGTGGAGCCGCAAGGGCGAACTCGACAGATTATGACTGTTTTTTGGAACTGTTGCCAGAGTGCAACGTGCGGCCAACCACAATCAGAGGCGGTGCATCGACCCAAATCGGGTCGCCAGCTGAAAAAACGGGTGGGGCGGGTTGACGGCGCCCGCTATCCAAATTCTCGCAGCAGCTGCCGGCGAATGAATTCGCCGGCTTCCGCAAGCGCGCGCCGGCCCGGCTCGAGTTGTGCGTTCCACATCGGAAAGGCGTGGATCATATCGGGCCAGACCTGAAGCGTGAGCGCGACATTGGCGGCGCCCGCGGCTGCCGCAAAACGCGTGGAATCCTCGAGCAGGGTTTCGCACGCGCCGACCTGGATCAGTGTCGGCGGAAGGCCGCTCAGGTCGGCGAACAGCGGCGAGACCCGCGGGTCCCGCCGGTCCATATCCGGCGGCAGATAGGCCTCGGCGAGTTCGGCCAGATAGGCCTTGTGAATGATCGGATCGACCGCATCCCTGGTCGCGAGTGTCGATCCCGACAGCGTCAGGTCGGTCCAAGGCGAGATCAGCCAGGCGCAGCCCGGCACCTGTTCGCCGGCGTCGCGCAGCCGGTTGATCAGGGCCACGGTGAGGCCGCCGCCGGCGCTGTCGCCGCCAACAGCGATATGTCCGGCGGCGATGCCGGCTGTCCGCAGAAAACGCCATGCCGAAAGCGCGTCATCGAGCGCGGCCGGAAACGGATGTTCAGGCGCCAGCCGGTACGCGACCGCGAGCGTTCGGACTCTTGCCGCCCGGCCGGCTTCGGTAACCAGCCGGCGATGGCTCAGGATCGAGCCCGAACAGTATCCTCCGCCGTGAAAGTACAACAGCACGCGGGAGGGGTCGCTGCCGGGTGCGATCGACCATTCTGCCGGCATCCCGTCAATGTCGGCGGCTTCGAGCGCAATATCCTCGGCGACGGGCCAGACCGAGCCGACTTCCTCGATGCGCTGCCGCCGCTGCTGCCAGCCGACCGGGCGGGGCTTCGAACTCAGCAACGCGCGCACGGCGTCGATCTCGCTTTGGCCCATGGTGCTCCTCCTTCGACGCGGGCAGGTTAGCGCAAAGGCGCGGAGGTTCGAAGGCCGCGCCGCGATCAAAAGCAACGACATTGTGAGAAGCTTGGAGGGTTGCGTTTCCCCGCCAACGTGAGAACACTCCCGGCCGAATTCGGCGGAGCCGAAAATAGGGAGTTTCATGATGGGTACCGACACCACCACCGGGCTGCAGCTTCGTTCGCTGATCAAGAAGAGCGGCGAACTGGAAATTTCGCTCGCCAGCGTGCCGGTGCCGGAGCCCGGTCCCGATGAAGTCGTGGTCCGCGTCGAGGCGTCGCCGATCAATCCGTCAGACCTCGGCCTGCTGGTCGGCGCCGCCGATATGTCGACGGCGAAAGCATCGGGCACGAAAGACGCGCCTGTGATCACGGCAAAGGTGCCGGACGCCGCGATGAGGGCAATGGCCGGACGGCTCGATGAATCGATGCCGGTCGGCAACGAGGGCGCCGGCGTCGTGATCAAGACCGGGTCGTCCGACGAGGCGAAGGCGCTGATGGGCAAGACCGTGGCGATGATCGGCGGCGCGATGTATGCGCAATATCGTACCATGCGGGTCAAAGAGCTGTTGCCGTTGCCTGACGGCACCACGCCGGCGGAAGGCGCGTCCTGTTTCGTCAATCCGCTGACCGCGCTCGGCATGACCGAGACCATGAAGCGCGAGGGCCACAAGGCGCTGGTGCACACCGCGGCCGCCTCCAATCTCGGCCAGATGCTCAACAGGATCTGCCTCAAGGACGGCATCGACCTCGTCAACATCGTGCGCAGCCAGGAGCAGGCGGACATCCTGCGCAAGATCGGCGCGAAACATATCGTCGATTCCAGCGCGCCGACCTTCATGGACGATCTGACCAACGCGCTGGTGGAAACCGGCGCCACCATCGCGTTCGACGCCATCGGCGGCGGCAAGCTCGCCGGCCAGATCCTCACCTGCATGGAAACCGCCATCAACAAGACGGCAAAAGTCTACAGCCGCTATGGATCGAGCGTGCACAAGCAGGTCTACATCTATGGCGGGCTGGACATCCGTCCGACCGAGCTGAACCGTTCGTTCGGCATGGCCTGGGGCATCGGCGGCTGGCTGCTGTTTCCGTTCCTGCAGAAGATCGGCCCGGCCGACGGCGCCAAGCTTCGCGCGCGCGTGGTGGCCGAACTCAAGACCACCTTCGCCAGCCATTACACCCAGGTGGTGTCGTTGCAGGAAGCGCTGCAGCTGTCCAACATCGCGATCTACAACAAGCGCGCCACCGGCGAGAAGTTTCTGATCAATCCGAACAAGGGCGGCTGAGGGGCTGGCCTGATGCCAGCGGGTTGCCGCTGACATCGCGATTTCATGCACTTGCATCTTTTTCCGGGGCGGCTAGGGTGTAGCCGAACCGCTTCGGCACCCGTCAATGAGGAAATCCCATGGCCCACAATATCGTCGTGATCGTCGGCAGCCTGCGCAAGGAGAGTTTTACGCTCAAGGTCGCCAACGCGCTGGCCAAGCTGGCGCCGGCGACGCTGAAGCTCGATGTCGTCACCTTGCACGACATTTCGTTCTTTAATCAGGACCTCGAAGCCACCCCGCCGGCCGACTGGCTGGCGTTCCGCGAAAAGCTGCAGAAGTCGAACGGCGTGCTGATCGTGACGCCGGAATATAACCGTTCGATTCCCGGCGTGTTGAAGAACGCCATCGACGTCGGGTCGCGCCCCTATGGCAAGAGCTCGTTCCTCGGCAAGCCGATCGGTCTGGTCGGTAACTCGCCCGGCGCGCTCGGCGGCGTTGCCGCCGTCAAGCATCTGCAGAACATCATGCCGGGCATTGCCGGCCCGATCATGGGACAGCCGGAAATCTACCTGAACGGCGTCGGCGATGCCTTCGACGACAAGGGCCAGCTCACCAAGGAACCTGTGCAGAAGGTGCTGCAGCAGTACATCGACGCCTTTGCGGCCTTCGTGGAAAAGCAGAACAAATAGGCCGGCCAAGCCGTCCGAGGGTCCAAGTCCCGGCCTCGCCTTAAGATACTCTTAACCGGGCCGTCGCATCGTCGGGGCATGGTCTCGCGCTCCCGACTCAAATCCCTGCTCACCGGGCTTGCCCTCTATACGATGGCGGCGGCGATGGTCGGCTATTTCGGCGTCAACGCCTATACCGGCAAATACGGGCTGAACGCGCGGCAGGAACTCGACCAGGAGATCATCGCCCTGACGTCGGAGCTGGCGCGGCTGAAGCGCGAGCGCCTCGAGGGCGAACAGCGGGTGTCGTTGCTTCGCTCCGACCGGGTCGACCCCGACATGCTGGACGAGCGCGCGCGCTACCAGCTCGATTACGTCAATCCGCGCGATCTGGTCAAAATCGTCAAGCCGAAGTAGGCGCTGAGGGATAGACAACTGCCGTCATCCCCGCGTAACGGCTATGCCGTTATCGCTGGAGATGAGAGCCTTGCGGTGCATTTGCATCGCGGGGCGAACCTCGAAGGA
>JBDRNF010000002.1:0-35552 GCA_043811435.1 Pseudomonadota bacterium | reverse complement strand
CCCTGGAGAGGGCAGATCCAAATCCATAGCAATGCGCTCGGGATCAGCGGTTGCGATGGATCAAGACACGGGCGAACTTTCGTTGGCGCTTCGTCGTCCGCCATCCTGCCCGCTGGATCCGGGCAAACCTGCCCAATTGACGCATGCCCGCGACCGAGGGCCGCAGCCATGCGTCCCTATGGTGGCTTCACTTTTGGGCGGCGCTGCCCATCTTAGCGGCTGCTTCCCCCTGATGGGGATTTGAGGAAAAAGACATGAAATTCACGCAGCGTACGCGGGGCATCGTCAAGGCCCTTGCCGTCGTTCTATCGTTGGCGGTTCCGGTGATGGTCGCGATCTCGGCGGCCGACGCACGGCCGGGCGGTGGCGGTTCCCGCGGGAGCCGAACCTTCTCGGCACCGCCGCCCACCGCCACGGCGCCGCGAGCGGCGCAGCCGCTCAACCGCACCATGACCCAGCCGGGCAGCCCCGGTGTCGCCGGGCCTGCGGCGGCCGGTGCCGCCGCCAAGGGTGGCATGTTCAACAAGCCCGGCATGGGCATGCTCGGCGGCCTCGCCGCGGGCTTCCTCGGCGCCGGCCTGCTCGGCATGCTGTTCGGCGGCGGATTGTTCTCCGGCCTCGGCAGCCTGTCGTCGATCATCGGCCTGATCCTGCAGATCGGCCTGATCTTCATCGTGGTGAAGCTGGCGATGTCGTGGTGGCAGCGCCGCAACGCTCCCGCCGCGGCCTCGGCGTATGCCGGCCCGGCGCCCGGAGCCGCAGTCGGCCCCGGCGGACCGCTGAACTCGATGCGAACCGGAACCGGCTTCGGCCTGGGGTCGGGCAGCGCACCGCTGGAGATCCAGCCGGCCGACTACGAAGCCTTCGAGCGGTTGCTCGGCGAGGTTCAGACCGCCTGGTCGAACGAGGATGTCGCCAAGCTGCACACGCTGGCGACCCCCGAAATGGTGATGTACTTCACCAAGGACCTCGAGGAGAACAAGGCCAAGAACGACATCAACAAGGTGTCCGACGTCAAGCTGCTGCAGGGCGACCTCGCCGAAGCCTGGCGCGAGGGCGAAACCGACTATGCCAGCGTGGCGATGCGGTTCTCGCTGGTCGACAAGACGCTGGAGCGCGGCACCGACCGTCTGGTCGCGGGCAGCGAGCAGCCGATCGAGGCCACCGAGGTCTGGACTTTCGTGCGACGGCGCGGCGAAGACTGGGAACTCTCGGCGATCCAGGAGGCCTGATCGTCTGCCACCGGCTGATATCAAGGGCGCCGCGGTTGATTCCGCGGCGCCTTTTTCTTTTGGGGGGCGCCCCATTTCGGCGGCGCGGAACCGGAATAGGCATCGCCGCGTCGTGTTGATGTCAGACCATGCCGGGCTCAACGCGCCGGCGAATAGCCAATCGGAGGGTACCATGCCTGCTTTCGCCCGGATGATCTCGCGGCTGTGTTTCGGCCTCGCCGCCGCCTCGTTCGCCACGCTGGCGGCGCAGCCCGCTTTGGCGCAGGCGGCCGACACCAGTTTCTTCGTCACGTCAGTCGGTATCGGCAATGGCGGCAATCTCGGCGGCCTCGCCGGCGCCGACAATTACTGCCAGCAACTGGCGCAGGCGGCGGGCGCCGGCGCAAATGCTTCAGGGGTCAAGGTTTGGCGCGCCTATCTTTCCACCCAGCCCGTGGACGGCAAGCCCGCGGTGAATGCCCGCGACCGGATCGGCAAGGGACCCTGGCAGAACTCGAAAGGCGTCGTGATCGCCAAGGATGTCGCCGAGCTGCACAGCGCCGGCAACAATCTCACCAAGGCAACCGCGCTGAGCGAAAAGGGCGAGGTCATCAACGGTCGCGGCGATACGCCGAACCGCCACGACATTCTGACGGGGTCGCAGGCCGACGGCACCGCGTTTGCGGCGGGCGACGACCGTACCTGCAAGAACTGGACGAGCAGCACGCAGGGCGCGGCGATGGTGGGACATGCCGACCGCGTCGGCCTGCGCGACGATGACGCGTCGAAATCCTGGAACACCTCGCATCCCTCGCGCGGCCCGGATGGCGGCTGTTCGCAGAACAACCTGAAGAGCACCGGCGGCGACGGCCTGTTTTACTGCTTCGCGGCGAACTGAGGTAGCGACGTCACCGGCCGCGTCATTGCGGGATCGGGCGCGCCCGATGACAGGCTGCGCGCGAACCTGTCTTGCAGGGAGGCTCAAGAGCCTCAAATATCCGATCCAACTCGGGAAGCCGGGGAATTTTGGCTTGCTCCACGAGCGATCTCGCAATATCCGGCGATTGGCCAGTCAAACGGGAGCGCGCCGATGATCCTGCCGATCCTCCATCTTAAACGCATCCTGCCCGAGAGCTGGCTGCCTCGATTGCGTTTCATCACGCGACGCCTGCCCAGGCACTGGTTCTATTTGACCAACGACCGGCGGATCTGGTGGCTCACGGGGGTCGCCGACGAAATGCGGAACCGGGTGAACCTCGTCAGATATGATCTGCAGGAGGGATGTTTCCTGGAGACCTACCGGGTCGACCGGATCGGCCCCGAGGGAACAAGGGAATTCGGGCCGGCAGCCTTTCTGGTGGTGCATGGATCGGAGATTATCAAATTCGATTGCTACGGATATCCCGCGGGTCATTATCATGTGGCGACGCCTTACCCGCACGGCATTCGCAAGGGGCTGACGGGGCGCATCTGGCTTCCGGAAAAGACGGCGGAAGAACAAGTGGACCGGGCGCTGTTCGAATTGCAGCGAAACGCGAGTTACTACCTGCAAACGCACCCGAGACGAAAGGTGCGCAACACCCGCATCGGCGAGCAACGACTGGCTGCCGTGTGCGAGCAGATGAAATCGAAGATGCTCGAAGAGGTGATGCATTGACGAAAGCGGCACGGATGGAACGAGGGATCACCGATGCGATATGAGCTTTATTACTGGCCGCAACTCCAGGGGCGCGGCGAATATGTCCGCCTCGCGCTGGAAGAGGCCGGTGCCGATTATGCCGATGTCGCGCGCCGGCGCGGCATGGGCGCGATGACGAAGATGATGGAGGCGCGCGGCACGCCGCCGTTCGCGCCGCCGTTTCTCAAGGCCGGAAAACTCGTGATCGGGCAGACCGCCAACATCCTGCTGTATCTCGGGCCGCGCCATGGCCTCGCGCCGAAAGCGGAAGCGGGGAGGCTGTGGCTGCACCAGCTGCAGCTGACGATCGCGGACCTCGTCCTCGAAATCCACGATACCCACCATCCGCTCGGGCCGTCGATGTATTACGAGGACCAGCGCGGGCCGGCGAAAAAACGCACTGCGGATTTCTGGAACGAGCGGGTGCCGAAATATCTCGAATATTTCGAGCGGGTGCTGGAGGAAAGCGGCGGCTCCTGGGTCGCCGGCCGCCGCGTCAGCTATGTCGATCTCTCCTTGTTCCAGATCGTGGCGGGCCTGCGCTACGCTTTCCCGAAACGCATGAAAGCGTTCGAGGGCAGGATACCCGGCCTGGTCGATCTGCACGACCGCGTCGGCATCAGGCCGAACATCAAGGCCTATCTGGAAAGCGAACGCCGAATCCCGTTCAACGAGGATGGAATTTTCCGGCGCTACAGGGAGCTGGATGGTTAACTCCGTCATTCCGGGGCGCGCGAAGCGCGAGCCCGGAATCCATACTCCCGATCGTGGTTATGGATTCCGGGTTCGCCGCTGTGCGGCGCCCCGGAATGACAGTAGCGGTCACCTGTTCCGGCCGTCGATCGGCGTCATCGTCAATTTTGCAAGCTCGATGCCGTCGATGCAGCTGACGTTGAGCGCCACCACCTCGGTGCCGTCAGGCTTGACGCCGTTGGCGAACACCTCGACGCCGCAGTCGATGCAGGACTGGTGCTTGATCGCATGCTTGTTGAAGAGATATTCGCGCAGATTGTCCTCGCCGGCGCGAAGCACAAAACTCTTCGGCGCCAGGAATGCGAAATGCAGTCCTTTTTTGGTGCAGATCGAACAGTTGCAGGCGGTGACCATGGCAAGGTCGGTGGTGCATTCGAAACGCACTAGGCCGCAATGGCAGCCGCCGGTGTAGGTCATGGCATTGGGCATCGGTCCGCATCCGCTCCGTGAGTGGGTGTGGCCGCCAGTATAAACGATTTTGCGGGACGTGTTCGACCGTCACAGCCGCCGGAACGGGCGACGGTCCGCCGTGACGGCTATGCTTAAGTCAAGCCCGCGTATGACGATCGGCGACCCCTACGCGATCTGGTCGATCCGTGTTCCCTGGCCTGGCGGAAGGGCGGCCCGCACGGGCGGCGGCGGCGGCAAGCGATCGTCGCGGTCGACCTTGACCTCCGGCGGTTTGAGCACGCTGGCCTCGGGCGGTTTGATCGGCGTGGACGGGCTGACTGCAGAAATACTCATCGGACATGATCCTCGGCTTGGTTGCTGTCGACTGTGACGAGCTGGAAGCGAAGGCTTTATGAATCCGCAGCCGCGATTGCGATGCATCGCGGCGGTCCCGCGGGGGATGGTGAATGGCGCGCTCGAATATCCCTAAGATGCGATCGATCTTGCTGGCAAATCGCTGACGATACCGCCGGCGCGCGGCGCGGCTACTCGTCCTTGCCGCGGGTGATCGCGATCGCAGCCTCCGTCCTGGTGCGCGTGCACTCCATGTTGAGCCGGCGGAAGCGCATCTTGACGGTATCGCCGCGCAGCAGCCCCATTCGATTGATGCAGCGGGTCGAACCGCGCAGCACGTCGGGCTTCGGGATGGTGAAGACGATGGCGCCGGCGCTGGCGACCAGCTGGAAAAATTCCGGCTTCGGCTTGCGACGGTCCGCCTTGGCGTAGAGTTCATTGGAGTAGTTGGCGCCGCGGCAGCCGAGCGAAAGCTCCCTGGCGTGCGGGTGCGACAAATAGATGGTCTTGCCGGTCGTGATGCCGATCTTGACGCCGTCGACCTGTTCCTTCAGCTCCTGGGCGATATCCTGGCAGCGGTCGGCGCGCGCGGATGTCGCCCCCGGAACGGTGAGCGCCAGGGCCGCCAGCAATATGGCGGCCAATGTGGTCGATTTGCGAGAGTCCGTGGTCATGCAAAATGCCCCCTTACGCTTGCTGAAACGCGCATGTCGATTTCCTGCAAGGACCGGGGACGGAAGTCAATCCGGCCGGTCGATCAGAATCCGTAGATGTTCGCGTCGATCGCGAAAGCGATGACGTCGAGCCAAAACCAGAACGTGGGAATGCTGACCAGAGATGGCGCAGGGCGGAAGAGGCCGGGGCAGTGTCGGCGGGAGCCTGGGTCTTGGATTCGATCATCTCGGCTGCCGTCATCTCGGTTATCTCGGACCCACGAGGGGGAATCGCCCGCATTGGTATCGATGAAGCGATCACGGGTTCAACGAAACGGGAGTTTACGCGAGGCCAGTGCAGTGCCCGGCAAATCGCGATACATGCCGTCCAGGTCCGGGAAAGCCCTTTCCAGCCCATCCAAATATATGGTATACTATACATATCGCGGTATGGCTCGCACCGATGTCCGATTTTGAATGGGATGCTGCGAAAGACAGGATCAATCGAGCCAAGCATGGTGTCGGGTTCGAACTCGCCCAGCATGCGTTTTTGGACCCGTTCCGCGTCATCGCCGAAGATCTCGATCATGGCGGCGAGGAGCAGCGCTACTTCTGTTTCGGCCGGGTTGAAGGTGCCGTCATGACGGTGCGCTTCACCTGGCGAAGCAAGAAGATCAGGATTTTCGGGGCGGGCTACTGGCGCAAAGGAAAAGCGATTTATGAAAAAGCCAACGGTTAGGTACAGCAAGGGCGAGATCGGTCGCGTCAAGGTCGTCGAGGATTTCCTGCCATCGCCGGACCGGCTGGTGCTGCGCGAGGAAAACGTAAAGGTGACGCTGAGCCTATCGCAGCGCTCGGTCGCATTTTTCAAACGCGCCGCCCGCCAGCGCCGCGTACCGTATCAGCGCATGATCCGCGCGCTGGTGGATGCCTATGCGGAGAAGCAGGAGGGGAAGGGGTGAAGAGGGCTCGGTTCGGGTTGGCAGTCATCCAGAACCTTCCTTTTATCCAAAAAGTGCTTAGAACGGTCCAAATCGCCTTCCGGCGTCTGGCCCATAGACGTCTCCGCCCCTGAGAAACCTGCGAGCTTGCCATGAACGCCCCCACGCCCATCCCGTCCGCCGCCACCCCCGTTCCGCCCTACAAGCACACGCCGTTGTTTCCGCTCGGCGCCGACACCGCGCCCTACCGGAAGATCACCTCCGAGGGCGTGCGGGTCGAAAACGTGCTGGGCCGGGAGATGCTGGTGGTGACGCGCGAGGCGCTGCGGGCGCTGAGCGAGGCCGCGTTCGGCGACATCAATCATTACCTGCGGCCGGGGCATCTGCAGCAGCTGCGCAATATCCTCGACGACAAGGAGGCCAGCCCCAACGACAAGTTCGTGGCGCTGGATTTCCTCAAGAATGCCAACATCGCAGCCGGCGGCGTGCTGCCGATGTGCCAGGACACCGGCACCGCGATCATCATGGGCAAGAAGGGTTCTCGCGTCATCACCGACGGCGACGACGAGGCGGCGCTGTCCGAGGGCGCGCGCGACGCCTATTTGCGCCGCAACCTGCGCTATTCGCAGGTGGCGCCGCTGTCGATGTATGAGGAGAAGAACACCGCCAACAACATGCCGGCGCAGTGCGAGATCTATGCCGAGGGCGATGACGCGTACAAGTTCATGTTCATGGCCAAGGGCGGCGGTTCCGCCAACAAGAGCTTTCTGTTCCAGGCGACGCCGTCGGTTTTGACCAAAGACCGCATGCTGGCATTTTTGAAGGAGAAGGTGCTGACGCTCGGCACCGCGGCGTGCCCGCCCTATCATCTGGCCATCGTGATCGGCGGCACCTCGGCCGAGCTCTGCATGAAAACCGTCAAGCTGGCTTCGGCGCGCTATCTCGACGCGCTGCCGACCCATGGATCGGCCGACGGCAACGCCTTCCGCGATCTGGAGATGGAGCAGGAGATCCTGAAAATGACGCAGTCGCTCGGCGTCGGCGCGCAGTTCGGCGGCAAGTATTTCTGCCATGATGTGCGCGTGATCCGGCTGCCGCGCCATGGCGCGTCGCTGCCGATCGGGCTCGGCGTGTCCTGCTCGGCGGACCGCCAGGTGCTCGGCAAGATTACAAAAGACGGCGTCTATCTCGAGGAGCTCGAGCACAACCCCGCGCAATATCTCCCGGCGGTGGAGCAGGCGCTCGGCGGCGAGGTGGTGAAGATCGATCTCAACCAGCCGATGGCCGACATTCTGGCGACGCTTTCAAGACATCCGATCAAGACCCGGCTGTCGCTGTCGGGCACCATGATTGTGGCGCGCGATTCCGCCCATGCCAAATTGCGCGAGCGCCTCGACAGGGGCGAACCGCTGCCGGACTATTTCAGGAATCATCCAGTCTATTACGCGGGTCCGGCCAAGACGCCCGACGGCTACGCCTCCGGCGCGTTCGGCCCGACCACGGCGGGGCGGATGGATTCCTTCGTCGACCAGTTCCAGGCCGCCGGCGGATCGATGGTGATGGTGGCGAAGGGCAATCGCGCGGTTGCGGTACGCGAGGCCTGCAAGAAGCACGGCGGCTTCTATCTCGGCTCGGTCGGCGGTGCGGCAGCCAATCTCGCCGAGCACTGCATCAAGAAGGTCGAGGTGGTGGAATATCCCGAACTCGGCATGGAAGCGATCTGGCGCATCGAGGTCGAGGATTTCCCGGCCTTCATCATCATCGACGACAAGGGCAATGACTTCTTCAAGGAGTTGAATCTGGGGTGAGGGGGTCAGGGGTGAGGGGGGCGGCGTTCCCCGGACGCTGCGCAACATGCAATGTTGCGCTGCTGATCCGGGGTCCATCATGCCACCAAGGGTCCCGGCTCAGCGGCGCAGCGTGACCGGACGATGCATCGCATCGCCGGGAGTACGCTGCACCGCGTCCGGGACACGGAAAGCACCGCGAATTACGCCCTTGTTCCCGTGAACGGGAAGCTGCCCATCGGGCCGATGCCCATTTCGCCGGACATGCTGTCGCCGGCAACCTTGCCGGAGAAAGCCAGCGTCAGCGGCATCGGGTTGGTGATCGAGATTTTCCAGGCGACGTCGTCGCCGGAGACGGTGCCGTCGAAGATCTCGCCGGAATTGCCGTCGGCGCCCTGCGTGCCCGTCAGCGTGCCGCCCGCGCTCGAAAGCGTCAGCGTCGCCTTGCGCTCGCCCATCGGGGTAGTCATGACGATATTCCAGTTTCCGTCGACGGCCATCTTCAGCTCTCCTCACGCATTGCGTCGCAAAACCGGAATGGCTTTGGGACAGGTAGGCACGAGCGGCGGTATAGCGCATCTCGCGGCCCGTGCCCAATAGGGCGGTTGCGGCGATCAGGCGCGGGCGGCGCGGATCCGGTTGGTGACGAGGATGCGAAACGCCGCATATTGCACGGCGAAGGCGGCGACCTTTGCGCCGATCAGCACCACCGACACATAAAACGCCCACAGTTTCATGTCGCCGGTCGCGGCGACCGCGATGGTACCGGCCCCGAGCACGAACATCAGCGCCGCCCAAGCGTAGCCCGCGACCGTGACATATTCCGGAATGGTCTCGGCTACGATCGGCGGCATATAGCGCAGCATCCAGCCGCGCTTGAGCATGATGGCGCCGATCGCGAAATGCCCGATCGCGGGTTTGGCCAGCACGAAGCGCGGATCGTGCGTGAGCAGGGTGGCGCCGCCGAGCACGATCACGAGGCCGAGACTCGCCCAGGTCATGAAGCCGAGCTGCTGTCCCTTGTAGCGGGCATAGGCCACCTGGCCGACCGCGCCCGCGATCGCCACCGACGTCGCCAGGATGACGTTGCCGGTCGCAAGGTACAGCACCAGGAAGACGATGGTGGAGAGGAAGTCGGAGCCGAGCCTGGCGAATACATCCTTCATCGTCGTGGTCTCCTCGGGGATCAATCGGTTTATTGCATAGTATTCAGGAGCCGGACAGCGCACCGGCCGGCGGCGTGAACTTTGCCTTGTGGTAGTCGGGATACCATTTGGTGAAATAGACCGCGGTGGTGCGGGCGGCAAAAGCGATCGCAATCCCCGCCCACAGCGGCAGGCTGGGCAGATAGATCATCAGGACGTTGCCGGTCATCATCAGCACCATGCAGGCGCTCCACGCCCAGGCGATAATGTAGTTCGCCTTGATGAAGCCGGGCAGCACGGCGGTTTCGGCATCGACCATCTCGCGGGCGTATTGCAGCGTGAAGGGCTTGCGGATCGCAATCGACGTCAGCGAGATCGCCAGCACGCCGGCATCGACGGCCAGCTTGATGGCCGAAGAGCTGAGGCTGGAATCGACCAGCGTGAGGTAACAGCCCAGTCCGAGAAACAGCACCACGGAGCCGGCGCCGAGCATCTTGAGCTGACGGCCACGGATGAGATCGCAGGCGATGACGGCAAGGCCGGTCACGGCGGCCGCGAACAGCGCGATGTCGGCCGGGGCCAGCAGCATCAGAGCCGAGAAAACACCGAAGGGGAGCAGGATCAGAAAAATCATCATCACGGACCTCGTCGGCTTATCTTTACAATGGAAAGATGGATACGGGCAGGCCGCGGCGGCGTCAAGCGAAATCTTTACAGTGTAAATATAATGTGAGGGGCAATGATAATGCCGGCGCATTGACGTCATTCCGGGCGTGAGCAACGCGAGCGAGCCGGAACCCATAACCACGAGAGCGAGCATGGATTCCCCGATGTGGGATTGCACATCTGAGGCCTGCGCCCAGAAGGGCGCATCCCGGAATGACCACTGTTTGACGATTCTTACGCAGCCCCAACCCAGTTGCCATGAAAACCGTCGGGGACGCGATGGCCGAGCTGCACCAGCGCGACCGGGCCGGCACCGACGTCGGTGGCGTTGAATACCGCGAGATCGCTGCGGTTTTCCCGGGCGCGCCACACCGCCGCCAGCAGCCAGCCGTCGCCTTCCGCCGCATCCCTGGCCCGCTCGACGAACACCGGCTCGGAGATGGTGTCGCCGGCCGGCAGCAGATAGCTGCCGAGCCGCGATCCCTTGCCGTCGACATGCACGATGCCGGAGAGCGCGCCGATGAACGGCAGATCGTGATTGGCGCAGGCGTACCAGCCATGTGCGCTCCTGAAGCCGGCGCGCCGATCGTCGATGCGGGGGAATTCGCCGGTGATGTCGTCGAGATAGGTTTGGGTAAAGCGGTCGGTATTCCCACTGAGATCGAAGCTCCAGCGGCACAGCCGCGCGCGGGATTTGGCGGGGTCGGTCGGCGCACCGTCGGGATGGGTGAACAGCGGCGCTTCCTCGAACTGCATGACGTCGGCGATGATGCGCCCGCCTTCTTCCCAGGCGTTCATGACGTGGAACACGTAGCAGGTTTCGGCGCGGAACCAGACGAGGTCCGCAGGCGACCCGTTGCGCTTCATGACGCCGACATAGGCGCCTTTTTCCGGCTCCCAGGCATAAGCCGGCTTGCCGCGCATCGCGCGCTCCATGCTGCCGGTAATGGGCAGGATCGGAAACAGCAGATGATTTTCGGTGACGATGAAATCGTGCACCATGCTGGCATAGGGCGCCTCGAAGCGATCAAAGCGCGTTACCACGCCGGACGCATTGACCGAACCGAAGGAGAGGGCAGGGGTCAGCGGTCCCGCGGCGTTGTAGCCGAAGAACATCATCTCGCCGGTGACCGGATCGATCTTCGGATGAGCGGTGAAGGGACCGGCGATGCTCTTGCCATAGTCGCAGTAGCCGAGCCGATTGAGCGTGCCGGGCTCGATCTCGGTCGGCAGATGGCCTTCCTCCAGCGCCAGCAACCGTCCGCCGTGCGAGATGATGTTGGTGTTGGCGACGCCCGAGTCGGTGCACGAGGTGGCCGGCGCGTCGGGCAGCTTGCGGCCGCCGAAGCCGCCGAACAGCGCGCGGCCGGCGTCGTGCTCGGCCTGCCATTTCGGGGTGCGTACCCAGCGGTTGCGGTAGCTGGCGCGGCCGTTCTCGAGGTGGAAGGCGTGCAACATGCCGTCGCCGAGGAACCAGTGCGATCCCGGCGCCTCGAACTGCGGGTTGGGGCCGTTGCGGTAGAGCGTGCCGTTGAGCTCGCGCGGCAGCTCGCCGACGATTTTCAGATGCGGTGCGTCGCATTCCATCGGGATCGGCGCCAGATTGTTCCTGATGGCCCTGGTTTCACCCTGGTCAAGCATCGCTCGCTCCCTGATTTGATTTATCTTTACATCGTAAAGATGTTGGTACAACGAAGCACGGGGGTCGTCAAGCAAAATCTTTACAGTGTCAATATCGAGGCCTATATAACGCCGATGGCAAGAACCCCCAGCATTGGCCGGACCGCCGTCCGGCGCGATTCAAAAGCCGCAGCGCCTGCCCGGGCCGGCCGCAAACCAGCCAGACCTCGTCAGGGCAGAGCCAGCGAAGCCACACCGTATCATCACGGCGACCTGCACGACGCCTTGCTCAAGGCAGCGGAAATAGTGCTGGAACGGGACGGCGTCGGCGGCTTGACCTTGCGCGCGGTGGCGCGCGAGGCCGGGGTGTCGCATGCCGCACCCACCCATCATTTCGGCGATCTCACCGGCCTCCTCAGCGAACTCGCCGCGATCGGTTTTCGGCAATTCAACATTGCCATGGAGGCGGCCGGCGCCATCGACGCCCCGCCGCTGTTGAAGGCGCTGGCGCGGGCCAAGGCCTATGTCGCCTATGCGCAGGCGCATCCCGGCATGTACGGGCTGATGTTCCGCACCGAACGGCTCGACATGAGGCGGCCGTCGCTGCACGAGGCCGCCAGTGCCTCGTTCGCCGGCCTGGCCGGCGCGGTCGGCGTCAGCCGTCAGCAGCAGGTGTCCGACGAGGCGCTGTCGCTGGATCAGGCGGCTGCGATCGCCCGCGCCTGGTCGCTGGTCCACGGCTTCACCACGTTGCTGCTCGACGGCCGCCTCAACGACATCCTGAAGCGGCTGCCCGAAGGCAACAATGTCGAGACCCTGCTGGATGCGATGCTGCGCTCCACCGTCAGCCGGCCGCCGGGACCTTAGATCAGTGGCGCAGCGACTTCGCCGTCATCCTGAGGTGCTCGCCGTCTTCGGCGAGCCTCAAAGGATAGCCGTAGCGTCAGTGCCCGCTTCCATCCTTCGAGGCTCGCCCAGGCGGGCTCGCACCTCAGGATGACGGTTTACGCCGTGCCGCCAGTTCGACCGCGCGGCCGCTTTCTCCGATCGCCTTCACGTCCTTGTCGCATTTGAAGCTTCGCGCGGTCTCGTCGGCGGCCTTGCGGCGAGTTCGTTGGCGCCGGGAATCTGGGGAAGGTTCACGCAAAACGCGCGAAAGGCCTGACATGGACCCGGAATCGCTCTAGAACAGCGGCTTCGCAAATCCCCTTCACAGCGTGTCAGTTCAAAGTCATCATGCCTTCCATCCCGTCGAACAAACCCTACCGCGTCGGCCGTTCCCGCACCGGGCTTGGCCTCTTCGCCACCAAGCCGATCAAGAAGGGCGCCAAGATCGTCCGCTATTTTGGTCCGTTGCTGGATTCGAAGAAGGAGAAGGACGACGCGATCGAGAACAAGTATCTGTTCGAGCTCACCAATCGCTGGACCATCGACGGTTCGCTGCGCAAGAACATCGCGCGCTACATCAACCACGCCTGCAGGCCGAACGCGGAATCCGACGTCATGCCGCGCAAGCGCAAGGTGGTGATCCGCGCCATCAAGAACATCGAGCCCGGCGACGAGATCAACTACGATTACGGCAGCGATTACTGGAAGGCCTATATCAAGCCGATCGGCTGCAAATGCACCGCCTGCGAGAAGAAGCGCAAGAAGCAGCGCGCCGAGGCGAGGGCCGAAAAGGCGCGCCTGAAGGCCAAGGCGGAGCGAAAGGCCTTGAAGCAGGCCGAGAAGCAGGCGGCGAAGGCCGGCAAGAAGAAGCCGAGCAAATCGGCACCGGCCAATGGCAAGCTCCTGAACGGCCACGGCGCCAAATCTGCGGCCGACCGCACGGCGAAATCCGGAATTTCCGTGAAGGCCCGCGGCAAGCCACGCGCGGAAAGCCGCGCGTCGGCATAAGGCGGTGCTCGCCCTCTCGCCAGGTTCATCATGCCCGGCCTTGTGCCGGGCATCCATGTCTTGGGAGACGCGCACGAAGAAAGACGTGGATGGCCGGGTCAAGCCCGGCCATGACGAGTTAGTACCCGCCGGGGCTGTGCAGTGATTTCGGCAGCGCTGAATCGCCGAAATTGAGCGTCGAGCGTTGCAGGATCTCGCCGCCTTCGTCGACGATGACGCGAAATCGCCGGTGTTCGCTGAAGAAAGTCAGGCGATAGCGGCCGATGTCGTCGCCGACGCCGCGCTCGGACTGGCTGGTGATCCGGCCCGCGCGCATCTGCTCCTTGAGCAGCGGCAGCGCGATGCCGAGCCCTTCGGCAATGACCGAGGCGTCGATCTCGACGGCGCCGTTTTCGAATTCAACCGGTTTCTCGACTGTCATGCGACTGCGGGCTCCCGGTTGCTGGCCGGCCGCGCGGGATAGGCGCATTCGGCTAACGTGGTGGCGTCGAGTTCGCGCATGAAGGCTTCGCGCGCGGCGGCGAGGCGGGCCTTCAGGCGGCAGCGCGGCAGCAGCACGCAATTGCCGCCATCGCCGCGAAAGCACTCGACCAGCGCGTGGCGCTGTTCCAGCGCCCGCACCACTTCGCCAAGCGTGATCGCCTGCGGTGGCCGCGCCAGCCTGAAGCCGCCGCCGGCGCCGCGCTGGGTATTGATGAATCCGCCCTCGGCGAGGTCACGCACCACCTTGGCCAGATGATTGCGCGAGATCCCGAACTCGGCGGCGATCTCGTTGGTTGCGAACGATCGCTCCGGCTCGCCGGCCAGCCGCATCAGGGCGCGCAACGCAAAATCCGTAAACAATGTCAGGTTCATGCCAACTCCGGGAGAAAAGCCTTGCAAATCGATCCTACAGGCTTAAATAGGTATTTGAAATACCTATTTAAGGAGATCGCTGTGACGGCAGCTGAACGGCGCGAAAAGATCACGGCCGAGATCGTCGCCAGGACCGGCATCACCGAGTCCCTGATCGATCGCCTGGTTCGCGCGTTCTATGCAAAAATCCGCACCGACGCGGTGCTGGCGCCGATTTTCGAAGCGCGCATTTCGGATTGGGAACCGCATCTGCAGCGGATGTGCGCGTTCTGGTCGTCGGTCGCGCTGATGTCGGGCCGCTATCACGGCACGCCGATGGCCAAGCACATGCCGCTGCCGGTCGATGCCGATCATTTCGACCGCTGGCTCAAGCTGTTCGAGGAGACCGCCCTCGAGGTCTGCCCGCCCGCAGCGGCAACCCATTTCGTCGAACTGGCGCGGCGGATCGCCGCCAGCCTCGAACTCGGCATCGCCGGCGCGCAGGGCGTCATGCTTGGCAGCGGCGAGCGCTATCGGCGCCGGGAAGATCAGGCAGCAGGAGATATCAGATGAAGCGTCAAATACCGGTTGCAACCGTCATCACCGATACAAGGCTGGCGCAGGAGCCGGCAAGCCCGTTCTCGGGCAGCAGCCTGGTCCCGATGCTGATCATCGGGATCGTTCTGGTGCTGGTGGGCATGATCGCCGCTGTGATGTTGAGTTGATCGCTTGAACGATCGGCCGCCGCCAGGCCGTGAGGCCTCGCGGCAGCAGGTCTCTCCACGTCATTGCGAGGAGCGCTCTTGTCCGCCGAAGCCCGCCTTCGGGCGAAGGCGGATGCGACGAAGCAATCCATAGCAGTAGCAGGAAAGAATGGATTGCTTCGCTTGCGCGCGCAATGACGAGCCTGTTGGGCTCAGGCCGTCACCGCGCCGCTGCTCTTGCGCAGCCCGATATATTGCAGTTCGGCAAACACGCCGGTGCTGATGGCGTGCACGGCGATGAAGGCGTAGCCGAGCGAATTGGGGCTGACCCATCCGCTGAACATCAGCGCGATGCTGCCCAGTGCCCAGGCCGCGTTGCCGGCAATCACGATGGCCACCAGCGCCCTCGACATCGATTGTCGTGTGCCGAGCCAGCCGACCAGCGCAGTGTAGGCGATCAGGAACAGGCCGGTCTCGATCACAAGGGGGTGGGGCAGATTGAGCATCGGCGCCAGCACTCTGGCACCGAAGGTCTGCAGCAGGGCCACCGCGGCGGTGACGACGGCGTCGGCGAGCAGGGCGCGGCGAAGGAACGTGGACGGCTGGATCATGGCAGTTCTCCTTTCGATGAGTTCAACTGCCGGTGAAGATGACCCGGGCGGCGGGGCAATTCGATTACTTCAGAGGTAATGGAACGCACGAAATTCGCATGGTAGGTTTTCCACCATGAACGCACACACCGCCACGGCACGGACCGAACGAGCCCAGCCCGCCCATGTTGGCGATCACCTGCGCGAATGGCGGCAGCGCCGCCATCTCAGCCAGCTCGATCTCGCCGGCGACGCCGAGATTTCGGCGCGCCATTTGAGCTTCGTGGAGACCGGCCGCGCGGCGCCGTCGCGCGAGATGGTGCTGAAGCTCGCCGAACGGCTGGAGGTTCCCTTGCGCGAACGCAACGTATTGCTGGTGGCGGCGGGATATGCGCCGGCATTCCCACAACGCTCGCTCGACGATCCCGCGCTGAAACCGGCGCGGGCGGCGATCGAACTGGTGCTCAAGGCGCATGAGCCCAGTCCGGCGCTCGCGATCGACCGGCACTGGAACCTGGTTTCGGCGAACCGCATGGTGATGCCGCTGCTGCAAGGCATTCCCCCGCATCTGCTCGGCCCGCCCGTCAATGTGCTGCGCCTCGCCTTTCACCCCGAGGCGCTGGCGGCGCGCACCGTCAACCTCGCCGAATGGTGCAGCCACCTGCTGGAGCGGCTGCACCGGCAATGCGAGGCGACGGCCGATCCCGAGCTGTTGAAACTCTATGCGGAGCTGAAGGCCTATCCGATCCCGGCGCGCTCCGGCCCGCTGTCGTCGGACAATGTCGCCATCCCCTTCAAGCTGCGCCTGAACGGCGAGGTGCTGAGCTTTATTTCCACCACCATGATCTTCGGCACCCCGGTCGACATCACGCTGTCGGAGCTGGCGCTGGAAACGTTCTTCCCGGCCGATGAGCTGACCGCGGAGCGAATGCGGGCGATGGCGGACTCTCTGAACTAGGCGTCGCGGGGCGCTTACCGCCCGGTACTAGTTCGCTTTCTCGATCAGACTTTCCAGCAGGCGCTTCAGGTCGGCGGTTGCCTTGTCGCCGTAACTCTCGGCGATGAAGGCTTCCTGGCTGAGCGCCAGGGAGTTCAGGCGCTGGGTCAGCGCCTTGCCGCGATCGGAGGAGAACATCAGCACCTTGCGGCGGTCGTCGGCGTCCTGGACCCGGTAGACCAGGGCGTCCGACACCATGCGGTCGACCATCTTGGTCAGGGTCGGATGGTTGAGCAGCACGGCTTCGGCGAGTTCACCCATCGAATGGCCCTTGCCGTCCGACAGCACCTTCAGAATGCGCCATTGCTCGACCGGCACGCCTTCCTTGCGGAACCGGGCGTCGAGCTGGCGATTGATCTCCCGGTTCGCCTGCGCAAGCAGGTATGCGAGGTGTTCGGTGATGGGTTTGCTGGGCGATCGAGCCAATGGTTTGAACTTCGTAACCGGGATTTGGGTGAATATTGAGCGGGCTTGCTTGATCTCTATGCACCGGAATCGTTGAATATTCAATATTTTCCAGTACGATATTTTCTGTTGCCGATCACATTGCCGATGGTAGTCTGATCGGTGCCGGACGCTGAAAGCCGAAAGGAGAGCAAATTGCTCTCGCCACCGCATATTGGGAAGTTCGGCGGACCGGCCATGCCGCCGGCATGGCTGCTGAAGGGATTCCCGGAATTCGTTTCGGACGGCTCCGGTCCGGCACAGCACCTGTTCCGTGAACGCCGCGACCGCAGGAAATGGCGGATTGCCAATTTCGTCGGGTTGTCGGGCCCGTCCGGAATCTGGGGACCGGCCTCCATCAACAGTACGCTGCTGGGCGTTTCCGAGATCAACCGCCGCGGCGGCATTCTGGGCCGCGAGGTCGAGGTTGCATTCCATGACACCGGCGGCGATATCGACGACGTAACGCGGACGGCTGCCGAAATCGTCGCGTCCGAAGACGCCGACCTCATCATGGGCTCGCATATCAGCGCGGTCAGGGTGGCGCTGCGCAAGGTCGTCGCCCGACACATTCCCTACCTTTACACGCCGGTCTATGAGGGCGGCGAGCGGACACAAGGCGTCATGGCGATCGGCGAGACGCCGGGGGCGCAATGGCGCCCGGCCATCGAATGGCTCGCCAACACCAGGCGCGCGTCGAGCTGGTATCTGATCGGCAGCGACTATGTCTGGCCATGGCTCTCCCACAAGGCGATCAAGAAATACATCGCGGGCGCCGGCGGGCGCGTCGTCGGCGAAGAGTTCGTGCCGATCGGCGAACACGATCACAGCGCCCAGCTCGAGCGGATCCGGGCGGCCAGGCCCGACGTGGTCCTGATCACGTTGATCGGCGCCGACAGCATCGTCTTCAATCGCGCCTTTGCCGAGCAGGGGTTGGGTTCGAGAATGCTCCGTCTGGCCGGCGCAATGGACGAGACCGTGCTGCTCGGGATCGGCGCGGACAATACCGAAAACCTGTTCTGCGCGTCCGGCTATTTCATCGACAGGGCCTCGCGCGAGAATGACGCCTTCCGCGGCCAGTACGAGGCTTCGTTCGGCCGTCACGCGCCGCCGCTCGGTTCGATCGCGCAGTCGAACTACGAGGGGTTGCGGTTTCTGGAGACGGTCGCCGCGCGTGCGGGATCGCTGGCGAGAAAGCCGCTGCTCGCGGCCGCCGCGAACGTGGACTATCAGGGCGCGCGCGGCACCGTCGGCATTCGTCGCGGCAGTGCAAGCATGCCGATCTATCTCGCCGCGGCCAGCGGACTCGATTTCCGGCTGGTGAAGAAGTTCTGACGGCGGAGCCGGATCGCGCCGGCCGCGGGCCAACGTCAAATAATACTTGAAAAGGAAAACATTTCCGTTTCTAGTGATGTGAGTGGTGCCGGCGTTCGCCCGGCAGCTTCCTCCACCAGCCGTCAGAGAAACAGGAGAGCCCATCGTGTCAGTAGCGCTTCCAACCCCCGATCAACTGCGCGCGGTTGCCGACCAATGCGGTCTGGCCTTGACCGATGAGGACGTCGCTTCATTTCGCGGATTGATGCAGGGCTCGGTCGACGCCTACAACGCCGTCGCCGCGATGCCGGACGAAGTGCCTGTGGTCAAATACCCGCGGACGCCGGGCTATCGTCCAGGCCCGGAGGAAAACCCACGCAACGCCTGGTATCGCAAGTCCACCGTCAAGGGCGCCGCCAGCGGCAAGCTGAAGGGCAAGGTGATCGCGCTGAAGGACAACATCATGCTGGCCGGGGTGCCCATGATGAACGGGTCCTCGACGCTCGAGGGCTACATGCCCGATTTCGACGCCACCATCGTCACCCGCATGCTGGATGCCGGCGCGGAGATTGCCGGCAAGACCCATTGCGAATCGTTCTGCATGTCCGGCGGCAGCCACACCAATTCGACCGGCCACGTCCACAATCCCCACAAGATGGGATTTTCCGCGGGCGGATCGTCCTCGGGAAGCGCGGTCGTGGTCGCGCTCGGCGAGGTCGACATGGCGATCGGCGGCGACCAGGGCGGCTCGATCCGGATGCCGTCGTCGTTCAGCGGCACCTACGGCATGAAGCCGACATGGGGCCTCGTGCCCTACACCGGTATCATGCCGATCGAGATCTTCGTCGATCACACCGGGCCGATGACCGCCAATGTCGCCGACAACGCCCTGCTGCTCGAAGTGCTCGCCGGCGACGACGGCTATGACCCGCGCATCAAGGCGCCCAAGGTGCAGGACTACACCAAGGCGCTCGGCGCCGGGGTCAAGGGCATGAAGATCGCCGTCGTCAAGGAAGGCTTCGAGCAGGTCGGCGCCGAAAGCGCGGTGAACGAAAGCGTCAGGGAGGCGGCGAAGCGGCTCGCCAGCCTCGGCGCCACGGTCGAGGAGGTCTCGATCCCGATGCATCTGGTCGGACCGGCGATCTGGATGCCGATCGGCACCGAGGGCATGACGCAGACCATGATGTATGGCGACGGCTATGGCCTGAGCCGTTCCGATCTCTATTCGACGTCGCTGATGGAATTTCACCGCGGCTGGCGCGGCCAGGCGGACTCGCTGTCCGAGACCACCAAGATGCTGCTGATGTTCGGCACCTACATCAACAATAATTTCGGCCCGCGCTACTACGGCAAGGCCCTGAACGTCTCGCGCCGCCTGACCGCGGCCTACGACAGCGTTCTGAAGAGCTACGATCTGTTGTTGATGCCGACGACGCCGATGAAGGCAACGCCGCTGCCGGCGCCCGGCGCCAGCCGCGAGGAGTATGTCGCGCGCGCGTTCGAGATGATCACCAACACCTCGCCGTTCGACATCACGCACCATCCGGCGATGTCGGTGCCGTGCGGCATGGTCGACGGATTGCCGGTCGGCCTGATGCTGGTCGGGCGGCATTTCGATGAACCGACCATCTATCGCGCGGCGCACGCCTTCGAGCAGTCCGCGGACTGGAAGACGATGTAAGCAGCCGAACGCCGCAAAGCTGCCGATGACGAGGGTGCTGGTGATGCCGCATGGATAATCTGTTTATCGCACTGTTCGAGATCCTGAGCTTCGGCGCGATCGTCGTCCTGGTCGTGCTGGGGCTCGGCATCATCGCCAGCATGATGGGCATTTTCAATTTCGCCCAGGGCGAATTCGTCCTGCTTGGCGCCTACGTCACCTACATCGTGCACAGTGCCGGCCTGCCGGTCTGGCTCGGGATGGTGGCGGCGCCGTTCGTCGTCGGCGCGCTGGGCTTCGTGCTGGAGCGGTCGATCGTGCGGCGGTTCTACGCGGCGCCGATCGTGGCGATGCTCGGCACCTATGCGCTCGGGCTGATCATCCGCGAGATCGTCCGCGGCCTGATCGGCGGACTGTATCTGTCCGTTCCCGAACCGATCGGCGGATCGCTTCACATCGGCGCGATGCATTTCTCCACATGGCGGATGGTCATCATCCTGATCACGGCGCTGGTGATGATCGGCAGCTACCTGCTGCTGGCGCGCACCGCCTTCGGATTGCGCATCCGGGCATCGCTGGAAAATCCGGCGCTGGCCCGCGCATCCGGTATTTCGACCAATGCGATCTATGGCGCCACCTTCGCGTTCGGCGCGGCTCTTGCAGGGCTGGCGGGGGCGCTGATCGTGCCGGTGTTCTCGCTGTTCGCCGATCTCGGCCTGCGCTTCCTGATCCAGGGCTTCGTCGCCGTCATGGTCGGCGGAATAGGATCGTTCGCGGGGCCGGTGGCGGGCGCGGGCGTGATAGGAACGCTCGCCGCAGCACTGCCGTGGATCATTCCGCCCGTGATCGCAGACGTCCTGGTGTTCGTTGTCGCCATCATCTTCATCAAGTTCCGGCCGCAAGGCCTGATTTCAGGAAAAGGGGTCTAGTCCAAATGTCCAGCGATCGCAGCCAACTCAGCCGCCGCCGGCTTCTGTCCAATTTTGCCTTTGCCAGCACCGCCATCGCCACCGGCGTCGGCAGCTGGGTGATCCGGCCCGACTGGGCGAACGCGGCCGCGGCCCCGATCAAGGTCGGCATCGCGACCGATCTGACCGGCCCGATCGGCTACGCCGGCAACGCCGATGCCAATGTCGCCAAGATGGTGGTCAAGGAAATCAACGACGCCGGCGGATTGCTCGGCCGGCCGCTGGAACTGTTCATCGAGGACACCGCGTCGAATGAATCGGTCGCGGTCGGCAACGTCCGCAAGCTGATCCAGCGCGACAAGGTCGATCTGGTGCTCGGAGGCATTACCAGCTCGATGCGCAACGCCATCAAGGACGTGATCGTGTCGCGCGGCAAGACGCTCTACATCTACCCGCAGCTCTACGAGGGCAAGGAGTGCACGCCCTATCTGTTCTGCACCGGCCCGACGCCGGCGCAGCAGTGCGACGAATTCATCCCCTGGCTGATCAAGAACGGCGGCAAGCGGTTCGCGCTGCCCAGCGCCAATTATGTCTGGCCGCACACCCTGAACGTCTACGCCCGCAAGGTGATCGAGGCCAATGGCGGCGAGGTCGTGTTCGAGGAATATTACCCGCTCGACCAGATCGATTTCAGCGCCACCGTGAACCGGGTCATTTCCAACAAGGTGGACGTGGTGTTCAACACCGTGATTCCGCCGGGGGTGGGGCCGTTCTTCAAGCAGCTTTACGAAGCGGGATTCCTCAAGAACGGCGGCCGGCTGGCCTGCGTCTACTACGACGAGAACACGCTCAGCATCAACCAGGCGGCGGAGATCGAGGGATTGGCGAGTTGCCTCGATTACTTCAAGGCGCTCACCCCGGAAGACCCGTTCAGCGCCAAACTCCAGGCGGCCTATGACAAGCAGTTTCCCGGCACCTTCCTGTTCGCCGCGGGAAGTGCTGCGACCGGCACCTATCGCGGCCTCAAACTGTGGGAAGCCGCGGTCAAAGAGGCGGGCAAGCTCGATCGCGACGCGGTGGCCGCCGCACTCGACCACGCCAAGATTGCCGAAGGTCCCGGCGGACCGGCGGAAATGGTTCCGGGCAAGCGGCACTGCAAGATGAAGATGTACACGGCGGTTGCCAAGGGCGGCAAATACGAGATCGTCGCGCGCAGCGCCGGCATGGTCGATCCCAAGGAATGTTGAAGCAATGCTGAAGCAATGTTGAGGGAATGCTGAGCGTAAATGACGCCGCGGCGACAAGCCGCCGCGGCGAACCCGGAGCGGATGTGCTGGCAATTCGATGACAGAAACGACACCGACGACGACCCTGCCGCTTCCCCTCCGGGCGAGCCGCTCGCGCCGATGGTCAATCCTGCCGATCATGGAAATCGCGGTGCTGACGATCGGCGTGCTGCTGCCGTTCGTGCTGCAGGACTATCTGACGATCTATGCCACGCGGGTCCTGATCCTGTGCCTGTTTGCGCTCTCGTTCGATCTGGTCTGGGGATACGCCGGTATCATGAGCTTCGGGCAGGCCGTGTTCTTCGGAACGGCGGGCTATGGGGTGGCGCTGATCGCCCGCGACCTCGGCGTGACGTCGATCCTGATCGTGCTGCCGGCCGGCCTCCTGATCGGCTTCGCCTTCGCATTGCTGCTCGGGGGCTTCCTGCTGCTCGGGCGTCATCCGTCCAGCGTGATCTTCGTGTCGCTCGGCACGCTGACGGGATCCTACGCGGCGGACCGCGTCGCGCGCGGCTGGTACTATCTGGGCGGCCAGAACGGCATTCCCTCGATTCCGCCGATGAATCTCGGCAGCTACGATATCGTCGAAGGACCGGTCTATTACTACCTGGCGCTCGGCATTCTGCTGCTGGTCTACCTGGTGTGCCGCTTTCTGGTGCGGTCGCAGTTCGGCCTGGCGCTGGCGGGCTTGCGCGAAAACGAGCAGCGCATCGCCTTCTTCGGCTACCAGGTGCAGCGCCTCAAGGCGATCATCTTTTCGTTCGCGGGTGCGATCGCCGGCCTTGCCGGCAGCCTCTACGCCTTTCACGAAGGTTTCGTCTGGCCCAACATGCTGGGCGTGGTGATGTCGACGCAGGTCGTGCTCTATGTGCTGTTCGGCGGCTCCGGGACGCTGATCGGGGCGGTGATCGGCACCGTCGCGATCGAGGCGGTCAGTTTCTGGCTGTCGAACAACTATCAGGACATCTGGCCGATCATCCTCGGCGTGTTGCTGCTGCTGGTCATTCTGTTTCGTCCCGCCGGCCTGATCAGCCTGATCCTCGGCGAACGCGAGCGTGTCGGCCGTTTCGGCCGGCCGCCGGGAAAGGGCGAGTGATGGCTCTTCTGGAAGCGCGGGGCCTGATCAAGATATTCGGCAAGCTGACGGCCCTGAACGGCGCCGATCTCACCATTGCGGAGAATGAATTCCACGGACTGATCGGCCCGAACGGTTCCGGCAAGAGCACGCTGATGAAATGCGTGGCGGGCGCGGAGATCCCGACATCGGGCACGGTGACCTTCGGCGGCCGCGACATCACGCAGGCCTCTCCCGCCGAGCGGGCGCGCGCCGGCATGAGTCTCAAGTTCCAGATCACCAGCGTGCTGCCGGCGCTGACGCTGTATGACAACATCCTGCTGGCGCTGCAGGCGCAGACCTCGCTCCCCAGCCTGGTGTTCTCGCGCACCCGCGGGGTGCTGCACGATCGCGCCATGGCCATGCTCGAACAATTCCGGCTGGTCGACCGCGCGGCGGATCCCGCCTCCGCGCTCTCCCACGGCCAGCAGCAATGGCTCGAGATCGCGATGGCGCTGGCGCCGGAGCCGAGGCTGCTGCTGCTGGACGAGCCGACCGGCGGCATGAGCCTCGAGGAACGGCGGGTGACCGGCGAACTGCTGCAGCCCATCAAGAAGCGTTGCTCCCTCGTGATCGTCGAGCACGATCTCGATTTCATCCGCGACATCTGCGACCGGCTGACGGTGCTCGATCAGGGCAGCGTGCTCGATTGCGGCTCGGTCCAGTACATCCAGTCCAGCGCCAGAGTCCAGGAGGTCTATCTCCGCCGTGCCTGACGACAAATTCCTCGATATAAGCGATCTCGACGCCGGCTATGGCCGCAGCCAGGTCCTGTTCGGCGTCAGCATGAGCGTGCCGTGGCGCGGTGGCGTCGCGATTCTCGGGCGCAACGGCGCCGGCAAGACCACCTTGATGAAGGCTATCGTCGGCGAGTTGCCGCTGCTGGGCGGCTCCGTCAGCCTCGATACCCGCGATGTCGGAAAGCTGCCGACCGAGCAGCGCGTCCGCCTCGGCATGGGATACGTCCCGCAGGAACACTCGGTGTTCTCAAGGCTTTCGGTGCGCGACAATCTCGCGGTCGGCGCGCTGACCAACCGCGTCAGCGGCGCGACCGATCGCGTGCTGGAAATCTTCCCGAAACTCGGCCAGCGCATGGATCAGGTGGCAGGCACGCTGTCCGGCGGCGAACGAAAAATGCTGGCCATCGCCCGCGCCCTGCTGTCCGATCCCCGGATATTGCTGCTCGACGAGCCGACCGAGGGCGTCTGGATCGGCGTGATCGAGGAAATCACCGAACGGCTGATCGTGCTGGCAAAAGAAATCGCCGTCGTGATCGTGGAGCAGCACCTGGACCTGGCGCTTCGCGTCGCCGATCGGGCCTTCGTGCTCGACCGCGGAAGGGTCGCACTCGCCGGACCGGCGCAGCAGGTTCGCGACGATCCAAGGCTGCTGCAATATCTCGCGCCGTAGTATTGACTATCCGAGATCGTTAAGTCGCTTGCTGCCCATGCTTCGAGATTCTCATTTCTCCTCAGCATGAGGCTGTTGTTTTTCAGCAAGTTAAACCTCATCCTGAGGAGCGGCGTCTTCGCCGCGTCTCGAAGGATGGGCCGTAACCGCCTGACCGGCAGCGGGCCTTTTTCAGGAACAGCGGAGTGGATCGATGTGGCAGCGGCCGTTCTTTCACGAGGGAATGCGCGATCTTCAGGATCGCTTCGACGGACGCCGCGTGGCCGAAGCCATCGAAGCCAGGCGCAAGCATTATGAGTTCTGGGATGACGAGAAGGAGATGATCCGGAACTCCCCGTTCTTCTTCATCGCGACGTCCTGGCAGGACTACACCGATTGCAGCGTCAGGTCGGGCGATCCGGGCTTCGTCCAGATCGTCGGGCCCAACGTCATCGAATTTCCCGAATATGACGGCAATTCGATGTACCGCACCCTCGGGAACATCTCGCGCAACCCCAATGTCGGCCTCTTGTTCGTCCGCTTCGATGGCAAGAGCCGGCGCATCCGCGTCAACGGACGCGCCGCCATCCTGGACGACGCGCAGACCATCGGCCGGCACTTCGGCGCCAGGCTGGTGGTGCGGATCGAGTGCGAGATCTATCCGAACTGCCCGCGCTATTTGCCGGACCTGGAGGGAGCCAGGCCATCGCCCTACGTGCCGCGCGAAGGCGAGGGCACACCGCCGCCCCCGGAGTGGAAGCATCGCGACTATATCAGCGACATCTTGCCCGCGGACGATCCGCATACCCCCATGGTTCGGGCCGATCCGGGCCAGGATCGGTAACCCGGTCGCGGTTGAAGCTCCCGATAAGCGGGCTGCGGGCTTGTTTCGCCGGCATTTTGGCCTATTTTGCGGGCATCGTTTCCCGGAGACCGCACCCATGAGCACCCTGAAGCCGCTGCAGATCGACATCGTCTCCGACGTGGTGTGCCCGTGGTGCTACATCGGCAAGCGCCGGATCGAGAACGCGCTGGCGCTGGCGCCGGATGTGCCGGTCGAGATCAACTGGCGGCCGTTCTTCCTCAATGCCTGGGTACCGCGCGAGGGCATCAGCCGCGACGAATATCTCACCGCGAAATTCGGCTCGGTCGAGGCCTACAAGGGCATCGCCGGCCGCGTCGTCGCCGCCGCCGGCGAAGAAGGCCTGACCTACCGGCCGGAACTGGTGCGGCGCCAGCCCAACACCACCGATTGCCACCGCCTGATCCACTGGGCCGATGCGCAAGGCAAATCCGCCGAGATGAAACAGCGGCTGATGGAATTGTATTTCCGCGACGGCGGCGATCTCACCGACGTCGACGTGCTGGTACAGGCGGCCGCCGATATCGGGCTCGATGCGGAGGATATCCGAAAACGCCTCGCTACCGACGAAGACGTCGAGTTGATTTCGGCGCAGGCAAAGGACGCCTCCGACAAGGGCATCTCCGGCGTGCCGACCTTTGTGTTCGCGCAGAAATATGCCGTGTCAGGCGCGCAGCCGGCCGAGCAACTGGCGCGTGCGATACGGCAGGTGTCGGCGGAGATCAACGCGCAGGCGGCGGAGTAGCGGTCGGCGGTCATGAAGCACGCGCAGCCGGCGACTCACCGATCTCACCCGGGGCTTGCGAGATGACACGCCGACGCTGCCCCCGAGACCGCCGTTTACAGCCGCCTGCGACCTTCGCATAATCAGCGGATGCATTCACGCGCGAATAGTGCTGGCCTGCGGCCGCATCCGGTCGGCGACCTGCTGCGCGGCTGGCGCAGCCGGCGCGCCATGAGCCAGGCCGATCTCGCCTTCGAGGCCGGCATCTCGATCAAGCATCTGAGCCATGTCGAGACCGGCAAGGCGGCCGGCAGCCGCGATATCCTGCGGCAGCTCGCCGCCGCCCTCGGCCTGTCGCTGCGCGACCGCAACGCGCTGCTGGAAGCCGGCGGTTTCGCCCGGCAATATGGCGAGCGCGAGCTGGCCGCGCCGGAAGTCGCCGATGCCAAACGCGCCATCGACCTGTTGCTGCGGCGGCACGAGCCGTTTCCGGCGATCGTCACCGACCGGCAGTGGAATGTGCTGCAGGCCAACCGCGCGGCAACACGGCTGATGACGCTGCTGCTCGGGACCGGGCGGATGACCCGCCCGCTCAATCACATGCGGATGTTCCTGGCGCCCGACGAATTGCGGCCGTTCGTGCAGAACTGGCCGGATGTCGCCGCAGCATTGATGGTTCGCGCCCGGCACGAAGCGATGGCCGCTCCGCTCGATCTGGCGCTGCAATCGACCTGGCGCGAGCTGACGATGTTGCCCGATGTCGCGGCTCCCCTTCTTAACGAGAGCGAAGCGCCGGGTCCGCTATGCGACGTACGCCTGCGCAAGGGCGATGTCGGCATCGGTCTGATCGGGGCGGTGCTCACCCTGGGCACGCCGCAGGACGTCACGCTGCAGGAATTGCGGGTGGAGATGTTCATGCCCGCGGATGCCGAATCGGAAGCAATGCTGACCGCGCTGGCGGCTCAAGACGCCTGAGCTTGCGCCGCCTCCCGCCGCTCGAACGTCATCGCCTGCATCACTTCGGCGAACGGGCCCTGCCGGTCGCTCAGGGTAGCCGTCGTCAGTCCGGCGCCGTTGGTGCCGGCGCGGGTGCGCGAGCGGATCAGGATCCAGTCGCCCTCGGGCGGGCGAAAGAAATACAGGCTGATCTCGGGATTGATGAAAGTCCATTCCCGCATGTCGACGATCTGGCCGACGCCGCTGGCGAAATCCGCCGCCTGCACCGCCTGTACGAGCGGCGTGTTGGCTTCGCCTTCCACCATCGGCAGGTCGAGCCGCATCCAGGCAGCGGCCGGGCCGGGCTTTTCCAGCGCGCCCTCGATCAGCCGCACCGAGACATTCTGAAAATAGCGGCTCCATTTCTGCGCGAAAGCCGGCGGCGGCGTGCCGGCTTCGGGCGGCGCGTCGGCGGCGGCGACTGTCGAGAAGGGATCGGCGGGGGATTCGCCGCCTTGCGCCGTCAACAGCGCGGAGCAACGTCCGATCTCGGTCTCGCCGTCCTTGAGCCGGATCTGAAACGTCTTGGCCTTGCGGCCGTCGCGCAGCATCTCGGTCTCGACGCGATAGGCGCGCAACCCGGCGGGCCGCCACAGGTCGAAGGTGAGGCGGCGCACCGCGAAACCTGATTGTTGGGCCAGCCGCTCGACCTCGCGCACCATCAGCGCCGTGGTTGCGCTGCCCTGCAGCATGTCCGGCGACCACGGCCCGCCGGCCTGCTCGGTGGCGTGAAACAGATTGCCTTCGGGGATGAAGATGGCGGTCATCGCTGGGCTCCGCGGGTCAAATCCCGCGGTGTTCTTACGGATCCTGCGCCGGGTCCACAATAACCCCGGAGGTTATGCCGCGCGAGGCATGCGGCCACGGCACCTGTTTCGTGGCCCGTTAGGCCTGTTTTGCGGACAATGTTTCAAGGAGGACTCCCGATGAGCCCCCTGAAGCCGCTGCAGACCCACGATGGACCCCGGATCAGCAGCGCACCGCTAACGCGCTGCGCAGCGTCCGGGGAACGCGTTATCCTCACGCTTCCTGCAAACAATAATTCGCCCGCTTGCCTGGCACGATCCGGCGCATCGCGGCCTCCGTCGGAAAAAATCTCGTCGAGCAGGATGGGCACCTAAAGCCGATTTTCTCAATCGATTCAACAAATCCACCCGACGGGCAAATCACCTGAAAGTCTGGTCAAGTCCGCTTTCGAAAAATAATTCTGTTTATCGGAAATCAAAATCGGGCTATATCAACGGCCATCCCGTCCCAATCAGAGGGGCATTGCGCAAGGTCACCAGTGCGGGGCGGGGATGCGGTGGACGCGGATGGAGCGCCTGACCAGAGCTCCTGAAGCGGACGGCGAAATGGTGTGGTTCCGACACCCCAAAGGCTGGTGTCAAGTTCGCAAGCTCAGGCGTGCGGGCGACGGTGGCAAAAGCGCATGGCTCGCCGAGGAGATCACCTATAAGCCGTAAACCATTGCGTGGGGAATGCCGGGTGATTCCGGTGTGACCTGACTAACGCGTGTGCCTTCTACCCACTACCTATTGCACACGCGGCTATCGGGCGCATCGGGCGCCCGGCATTCCCCGCGCCCTCTGATTGGAGAGGGCGGCAAGTTTCCGGCAAACCTCGGGCGAAACGCGCCGCGAGATCGCGAAGGCATGTTTTTGCTTGAAAGAAACGACCTCTCACGTCGTCCCCGCGAACGCGGGGACCCATAATCCCGGTAGCCTTGATGCAATGGCAAAATGCTTCAACAAGCTCTCTAGCGTCTACCGCAACGCTACGGCACAGCGTATGGGTCCCCGCGTTCGCGGGGACGACGTTGAGAGAATTTCGAATCCAGCAGGCGTTCAGCGCACTCGATGCACTCGATTCTTCACGCCCCCTTCAGATAGTAATTCGCGCGCTTGCCGAGCGCGATCCTTCGCAGCAGGCGGCGCATCGCCATCGAGGCGCGCAGCGGCTTGATCGCCGTCGTGACCGTGCGATAGAACGCCAGCTTCAGCGTGTCGCGCAGCGGCTGGCGGCCCGGCGGCAGCTGCGGCAGGCCGATGCCGCGCAGCATCGAATTGAAGAAATGCAGGTCGTTGACGCGGCGCACTTCGCGGGTCTTCCAGGTGATCGCCATCGAGATCGAGAAGCTGCCGGCGGTGCGCACCCAGTGCGGCCACTGGTACGGCACGTAGCAGCCGTCGCCCGCGAACAGATGAAATTCGGTGCCGCGCGAGGCAAAACTGTCGTCGTATTTCAGGTTGCGGTGCTTGGTCATGGAGCGTTCGATCTCGTCGTCGGAGACGATCGAGCGGTCGTTGTTGTCGAAAATCGTGAAGAATTTCTCGCCGTGAATATGGACGAAGAAATTGTCCTCGCTGTCGAGATGAAACGGCGTGGTCGAGTTCGGCGACGACACGAAGATAAAACCTTCGAGCTGCTCGAAGCCGGCGTCGAGCAGGCTGTTGAAGCCGCGCGCCCGCGCCACCGACAGCAGGGTGTCTTCCAGCAGCCGCCGGTACTCCGGCGAATTCTCCACGCGCTTCAGCACCATCCAGGCGCCGGCGGTTTCGATGCGCTTGACCACCTCGACGGGATCGAGATCGACCGAGGGAATCGCATCCGGATCCTGGCTGATCGCGACATTGCCCGAACTGTATTCGATCAGGTCGCGCGGCAGCTCGGCGGCGAGCTGCGCGATGCGCGGCAGGCTGAGCAGCGGATGACCGGCGAGCTTGTGGCGGATCGCGAACGGTTTGAGCGGAAAGTCGCGCTTCAGCGCGTCGTTTCCGGCCGTAATCACCGGGGCTACGGCGGTGACGGTATTCATGACGATTTCTCCTGGCGTTTCCTGATGAAATGGACGACGCGGCGCAGCGGCTCGCGGATCAGCCGGCGCAATTTCAAGGTCCCGAGGACCAGCGGCACCACGGGATCGCGCGGCCGCAGCGGGACCAGCACGTCGCCGATCGCGAGCCGCCCGCGCCAGATCGGATTGATCATGGGATGATCGGCATTCGCGCTGGAATCGACCATCGCGATATCGGGATCGGCGCAGAGATGCCGGGTCAGGTCGAGCGTCAGCTGCACGCCGGGCGACAGTTTTGCAAAACGCTCGTCAACGCCGAGCTTGAAGTAGAACGCACGGTCCTGATGCCGCAGCACGATCGCGGCCGCCACCGGCGTGTCGCCGGCGAACAGCGTCACGACCTCGCATTGGCCGAGTTCGCCAAGTTCAGCGGCGGCGCGGCGGACAAAGCCGGCATCGCCATCGTGCTGCTTCAGCGCGGTGCCGCGCTGGGCCTTCCAGCCGGAGGCTTCCAGCGTCAGGAATATCTCGACCGCCGATGCGATCTCCGGCGCGGTGCGCGCTACCTCGAAACGGACCTCGCCATGCTCGGCCAGCCGGTTGCGCTGGCGGCGCAATTCCTTGAGCTTCTTCGGCCCGAGCGCATCGCGCAGCAATTCCTCGGCGTCGCGCGTGGCATCGAGGCAGGCGCGGAGATGGGATTGCAGCAGGCGCGGGCGCCTGCCGCCCTGCCGCAGCACTTCCGTGAACGCCCGGATGGCGGCGCCATCGAGTGCGACATCGCGCAGGATCAGCGCATGGGCGCCGGCCTTCCGCGCCTCGCGCATCAATCCAAGCGCAGCGTTCTCGGCGACCTCGCGGTCAAGCGGCGGCGTGCCGAGCGTGCCGTAGGGATCGGCGCTGACCAGAACGGGAAGCGGAATCCTGTAAGCGCGCCACATCGAGATCGCGGGCAACAGCCCGATCAGGCGGGCTGCGCCGTCGGACGAGGGCGCGGCATCGCTCCATGCGGCGAGCGCCGAGACGGCGGTGCGGCCCCGCGCCGAGGCGTTGACGGCCAATTCCCAGTCGGGAAGATAATAGGCGTTCGGTTCGACGCAGCGTTCGGCCAGCGCGCGCCACCGGCTCGCGGCAGTGGCGGTGAGCGGGGCAAAGCCGGCATCGCCGCGCGAAGCCGTTGCGGGCGGCGACCGCTTTGCCGCGGTCACCGAAGTGCCACGGGCCACCGCTCTGTCAGCTATCTCGACCACGTCCCCGTTTCCCCGTTCGCGCTCATCGAAGCGGGCGGATGGCGCCGCTTCCTTCATTGCGTTGACGGAGAAGCTAGCGAAAAAGATTGGAAAAACCCGCCTGCGCGGCGAAGCAATTTGAGCGGTCGTGTTAACGTGCCGTTTGCCATACGGGCGCGGCGCAAGGAGGGTTGTCGACGTCCGAACAGGTCAGTTCGGCAGCGAAACCAGCCTCTTTTGCCCAGGCACCGCCGCGAGCAGCTCGCTCGTATAGGGGTGTTCCGGCGCGGCGAACAGCGCTGCCGTCGGCTTCAGTTCGACGATCACGCCGCGCTGCATCACGGCGATGCGGTCGCAGATCTGGGCCGCCACCCGCAGGTCGTGGGTGATGAACAGCATCGAAAGCCCGAGCCTGGTCTTGAGGTCCTCCAGCAGGTTCAGCACCTGCGCCTGCACCGAGACGTCGAGCGCCGATACTGCTTCGTCGGCGACCAGGATTTCCGGTTCGAGCGCCAAGGCGCGCGCAATCCCGATGCGCTGGCGTTGCCCGCCGGAGAATTCGTGCGGATAGCGCTCCATCGCGCCGGCATCGAGGCCGACCAAAGCGAGCAGCTCGCGGCAGCGTGCTTGTGCCATGGCGGGATCGGTACCATGCGCGATCGGCCCGTCGCTGATGATCTGGCCGACCTTGCGGCGCGGATTGAGCGAGGCAAAGGGATCCTGAAAGATCATCTGGATGCGGCGGCGCTGGTCGCGCAGCGCCTTGCCTTCGAGTTCGGTCAGGTCGATATCGCCGATCCGGACCGTGCCGCGATCGGCCTCGATCAGCCGCACCACCAGCCGCGCCACCGACGACTTGCCGGAGCCGGATTCGCCGACCAGGCCGAGGGTCTCGCCCTTGAGGATCGAGAAGCTGACCTCGCTTGCGGCCTGCACCGTGCGATCCGGCCGGAACCAGCCGCCCGACGTCACATAGGTCTTGTCCAGGCCGATCGCCTCGATCGCCTTGTTGCGGTCGCCCAGCGGCAGCCGCTGCGGCGGATCGATCGACGGCACGGCTGCGAGCAATGCCTTGGTGTAGGGATGCTGCGGCTGGCCCAGCACCTCCGCCGCGGTCCCCTGTTCGACGACCTTGCCGTGCCGCAGCACCACGACGCGATCGGCGATATCGGCGACCACGCCAAAATCGTGCGTGATGAACATGACCGCCATGTTGCGGCTGCGCTGGAGGTCGCGGATCAGTTTCAGGATCTGCGCCTGCGTGGTGACGTCGAGCGCGGTGGTCGGCTCGTCCGCCACCAGCACCGCGGGCTCCAGCGCCAGCGCCATCGCGATCATCGCGCGTTGCCGCTGACCGCCGGACAGCTGATGCGGGTAGGCCCGCACGATTCGCTCGGGATCCGGAAGTCCGACCTCGCGCGCGAGATCGAGCGACTTGTCCTTGCGCTGGCGCGGCGAGAGCAAACCATGCGCCTCGAACATTTCCGCCATCTGGTCGCCGATCCGCATCAAGGGATTGAGCGCGGTCATCGGCTCCTGAAACACCATGGCGATGCGGCGTCCGCGCAGGTCGCGCCAGCCGTCTTCGTCGAGCGGCACGAGGTCGCGGCCTTCGAACAGGATCGTGCCGGCTTCAGTGGTGACGCTGTCCGGCAGCAGCCCCATCAGCGCGTGCGCGCACATCGATTTGCCCGAGCCGGATTCGCCGACCACGCAGACGATTTCGCCGGGATTGAGATCGAACGAGACGCCGTCGACGGCATGCGGCCGTTCGCCACCGCGTGGCAGCGCTATTTTCAGGTCCTTGATGGCGACGGCGGGATCGCAACGCATGATCAACGTCCATCCCGTGAAAGCCGCGGGTTGAGCGCGTCATTGAGGCCTTCCCCCACCAGATTGAGGCCCAGCACGGAAAGCAGGATCGCAAGCCCGGGAAATACGGTGATCCACCACGCCTGCCGGATCACGGTGCGGCCGGCGCCGACCATGTAACCCCAGGAAATCAGGTTGGGATCGCCGAGCCCGAGAAACGACAGCGAGGATTCCAGCAGGATCGCAGTCGCGATCATCAGGGACGCCAGCACGATCACCGGCGACAGCGCGTTGGGCAGCACCTCGTGCCAGATGATCCAGCGATGGGTCTGGCCGGTGACGATGGCGGCCTGGACGTATTCGCGGCTGCGCAACGACAGTACTTCGCCGCGCACCAGGCGTGCGACCGGAGGCCAGCTCACGATGGCGATGGAAGCGACGATCGAATAGATCGACGGCTGCAGGATCGCCACCAGCACGATGGCGAGCGCGAAGCTCGGAATGGTCTGGAAGAATTCAGTGAAGCGCATCAGGGCATCGTCGACGCGGCCGCCGAAGTAGCCGGCGACGGCGCCAAGCGGGATTCCCACCGCCAGCGCCGCCAGCGTCGAGACAAGGCCGACCAGCAGCGACACCCGCGCGCCATAGATGATGCCGGCAAAGACGTCGCGCCCGAGCGCATCGGTGCCGAGCGGCACGGCGGACAGGGCAAAGGGCGGCAGGAACGGCCGCTGCACCATGCGCCACGGCGAGGTTGGAAAGATCAGCGGGCCGAACAGCGCGATGGCGATCGCGGTCACGACGATGATCAGGCCGATCAGCCCGCTCGGATTGCGCGTCAGCTGTTTCAGAAACCGCTTCATGACGCGAATTCGATCCGAGGGTCCACCATCCGGTAAACCAGATCGGTGACCAGATTGAAGATCAGCACCATCGCCGAGCAGACCACGAAGACGCCGAGCAGGAGGTTGTAGTCGCGCTGCAGCAGCGCCTCGTACATCAGCCGGCCGATGCCGGGCCAGGCAAATACCGTCTCGGTCAGCACCGCGCCGCCGATCAGGGTGCCGGTGTGCAGGCCGGCCAGCGTTACCACCGGCAGCAGCGCATTGCGCAGGACGTGCCTGCGCTGGATGACGTTGTCGCTCAGTCCCTTGGCGCGTGCGGTCTTGACGAAATCCAGACGCTTCACTTCGAGCATCGAGGCGCGGGTCATGCGGGTATAGGTCGCCATGAAGAACAGGCCGATGGTCATGGCGGGCATGATCAGATGGGCGCCGACGTCGAGCGCATGCGCAAGGCCGGTGTAGTTGGCGCCGATCGTCTCGTAGCCAAAACTCGGCAGCCAATCCAGGGCTACCGAAAACAGCAGGATTGCCATCAGCGCGATCCAGAACAGCGGCGTCGCATAGAACACCAGCGCCACCACCGTAATGGCGGTGTCCGCCCAGGTCCCGGCCCAGCGTGCGGAAAGCGTGCCGAACAGGATGCCCAGCGCCAGCGAGATCGCGAATGCGCTCATCGTCAGCAGCAGCGTTGCCGGCAGCCGATCCAGGATCAGCCGGGAGACCGGTGCTTGCTGACGGAAGGAGTAGCCGAGATCGAGGCTGAGGATGCCCTTGACGTAGATGAACAACTGTTCCGGCAGCGGCCGGTTGAGGCCGAATTTTTCGCGCAGCTGGTTGACGAAGACCTGATCGCTGGCGCCGGCTTCGCCGGCCATCACCACGGCCGGATCGCCCGGCGCGAGCCGGATCAGGAAGAAATTCAGCACGATGATGGCGAGCAGGACGATCACGCCCTTCACGATCCGCTGGGCAACAAATGACAGCATCAGAACTTCATTGCCGTGGCGGCGCATGAAACAGCGCCGAGGATTATGTTGGGATGTTCCAAGGCCGGGGCTTTCGCGGCGTACTCGATGGGCATGTCACGCGACCGTGCCGACGCTACCCTCACTTGTCGAGCCACGCATCGCGAAAACCGTCGTTGACGCCGATCGCCGTCGTGATGAGGTCCTTGACCTTGCAGCGGGTGATGGTCGGGAACTGCAGCTCCAGCATCCATGCCACCGGCACGTCCTCGACCAGGATCTTCTGCGCTTTCGCGTAAAGTTCCTTGCGCTTCGAATCCGGCGTCGCGACCGCGCCCTCGGCGAACAGTTTGTCGATCTCCGGGTTCGAGTAACCCTCGACGTTGTTGAACTGCTGGCCCTTGACGATCTGGCTGGAGACGTAATTGCGGCCGACACCGAGCGCCGGATCGCCGTACTGGTAGAGATAGGTGAAGGAAATATCGTAGTCCCAATCGCCGATCTTCTGGTTCGAGCCGGGCACGTCAGTGGCAATGGTCTCGATGTTCATGCCGACGTCCTGCAGGTTCTGCTTCACGGCCTCGCCCCAGCGCTGCCAGGTTTCGCCATAGGGCAGGGGCATCAGCCGAACCTTCTCGCCCTTGTAGCCGGCTTCCTTCAGCAGCGCCTTGGCCTTGGCAGGGTCGAACGGGTATTTCGGCACGTCGTCGGTATAGAACTTGATGGTCGATGCCGACGGGCCGGTCGCGACCTTGCCGAGGCCGTTCCAGATCACGTCCCTGGCGAAGTTGCGGTCGACCGCGTACATGATCGCCTGCCGGACCTTCTTGTTCGCGGTGGGACCGGCGCGGTTGTTGAGCCACAACCAGGCCAGCGGACTGAAGAATTCCCAGCCCGCACCGGTGACGCAACTATCCTTGAGCTTGCTCAGGCGGGGGACGTCGAAGTTCTCGACCGAGCCGCCGGGGAGCACATCGACCTTGCCGGTTTC
>JBDRNF010000001.1:0-5639 GCA_043811435.1 Pseudomonadota bacterium | reverse complement strand
TGCTGCCGACCCAGGGGACGGCCGCGGCATCGCCGGGTTTGTTGCGGCGAATCAAGGCGATGCTGGCGCTGGCGCCCGGGCGCCTGCCGCCCTCGGGGCCGGCCGCAGGCAGCGTCTTCCCGGCGATCGGCGAGCGGCGCGGGCGGGTCGCGCTGCTGCAGGGCTGCGCCCAGCAAGTGCTGGCGCCGCGCATCAACCAGGCCGCCATCAATCTGCTGACGCGACACGGCATCGAAGTGGTGCTGGTCAAGGATGAGCAATGCTGCGGCGCGCTGACCCATCATCTCGGACGCGACACCGATGCGCTGGCGCGCGCCCGTGCCAACATCGGCGTCTGGCTCGGGGAGGCCGGACGGGACGGTCTCGATGCCATCCTGGTGACGGCGTCGGGCTGCGGCACGGTGATCAAGGACTACGGCTTCATGCTGCGCGAGGACCGCGATTTCGCCGGCCCCGCCGCCACGGTTTCCGCGCTGGCAAAGGATATCACCGAATACGTCAGCGGCATCGAACTGCAGCCGTCGCAGCAGCGGCGCGACATCACCGTCGCCTATCACTCCGCTTGTTCGCTGCAGCACGGACAGAAAATCACGCAGGCTCCGAAAGAATTGCTTTCCAAGAACGGATTCGTGGTGAAAGATGTGCCGGAGAGCCATTTGTGTTGCGGTTCGGCGGGAACTTACAACATTCTCCAGCCCGACATTGCCGGCAGATTGCGTGACCGCAAGGTCGCCAATATTGCGACAGTGAAGCCGGACATGATTGCCGCGGGCAATATTGGATGCATGGTTCAGATTGCCGGCGGTACGTCAGTTCCTGTGGTGCACACGATTGAGCTTCTCGATTGGGCTACAGGCGGTCCCCGGCCAGGATCGAACTGAATCGATTGGCCCCGTGCGGAAGCGGACGACTTGAAGCACCTGATAGACATTTGGTCGCGGCAACAGGAGGTTCACGATGGCTAAAGGGAAGAAGAGCAAGAAGGGCAAGAAGGCTAAAAAAGCCAAGAAGAGTCTTGTGACGGCGAAGAAGAAATCGGCCAAGAAATCATCGAAGAAAACCGCGAAGAAAGCCGCCAAGAAATCATCGAAGAAATCTTCGAAGAAGTCGGCGAAGAAGGCCAAGAAGTCCGCGAAGAAAGCCGCCAAGAAATCTGCACCGAAAAAATCCGGCAAGAAGTCGGCGAAGAAGGCCAGCGCCAAAAAGAGCCCGGCCAGGAAGGCGGCTCCCAAGCCTGCGGCTGCCAAATCCGCAGCTCCCAAACGCGCACGCAAGCCTGTCGCGCCCAAACCTGTCGCGCCCGAGCCCGTGGCGGCCATGACCCCGGAACCGATGGCGGCGGCACCGGCACCGGCACCGGCACCTGCGGCACCGAGCTGGGCCTCTCCGAGCCCTGCGGCCTCCAGTCCGGCGCCGTCCTGGGAGCAGTCGCCCTCGAGCGGAGATGACGACACGCGTATCGAGTAAACAGCGCCGCAGACAGCGAATGACGTTTCAAAGGCCGCAGCGTCCGCTGCGGCCTTTTTTGCTACGGTTCTTGTCTGAGGCGACGGCCCAGCCATCTCCGATTCGCGGCGCTTGATTGGCGGCGTTCCGCAATTCCGGCGTGGATCGGTCCGCTAATGTGCCTCAGCCGACACGGAGGAAGCGCCAAGGAGCGCAAAAATTGTTGTTGGAATGCAACACCCGCCGACAACATCTCCTGAAACCGTCATAAAGCCTAAAAAGGCGGCAGATGCTTGTCTTTTTTGCTTCACGCAACCGATGGCGCGTTCCAGATTGCAAACACGTTAAGGAATTGGTTGCAGTCGGTTACCGCTCGTCCCTGGGGGCCCCGGAGCCGGACTGTCTTAAAGGTGATGGGGATCGTCATGAAGAAGTTGGCTTTGTTAGCAACGGCGCTGGCAACGGTATCCGGTTCGGCAGTCGCAGCGGACATGCATGTCAAGGCCTACAAGGCCCCGCCGCCGGTTATCGTTTCGCCATGGGATGTGGCCTTCGGTGCCTCGATCACCAATAACTACGTGTTCCGCGGCATCTCGCAGTCGAACCGTAATGGTTCGCTCGCCGCCTACTTCGAGCCGCGCTACAACGTCAATCCCAACCTGCAGCTTTACGCGGGTGTTGGCGGTTCGAGCATCTCCTTCACCAACCGCGCGTCGGCAGAAATCAACGTCTACGGCGGTATCCGCCCGACCTTCGGCGCTCTCGCGCTGGACTTCGGTATCTTCAGCTACCTGTATCCGGGTGGGCAGTGCATTGATCTCGTTCCCGGCGGCTCTGCTCCGTTTTGCGGTGTTGGTTCCGGCGCCAACGCGCTCATCAACGGCAACGTCATGAAGAAGGACGTGTCCTTCTTCGAAGTGTTCGGCAAGGCGACCTACACCTTTACCGACTATTTTGCTCTCGGCGGCACGGTTTTCTATTCGCCGAACTTCCTGAACTTCGGCTTTGACTCGACCTACGCATCGGTCAGTGCAAAGTTCACGGCTCCGAGCAGCATGCTCGCCCCTGACGTCGGTGCCTACCTGTCGGGTGAATACGGCCATCAGTGGCTGGGAACGACTGACGCCTTCTACCTCAACACCCCTTTGCCGGACTACAGCACCTGGAACGTCGGTGTCGGCTTCACCTACAAGGTGTTCACGCTCGACCTGCGCTACACGGACACGGATCTGTCGAAGGCTGAATGTAACGCGATTACCAGCGATTTTGGCGCAACTGCCAACCCGACCACCGGTGTCTTCGAATCGAAGTGGTGCGGTGCGAGCTTCATCGCCAAGCTCTCGGCCGACGTGACCCTGGGCCAGCTCAAGTAATCTTCTTCATCTGAAAAACCTCGGGGGCGGCAGAGCAATCTGCCGCCCCTTTGTTGTTTTGCTGTGAAGGAAACCGAGTAGGCTTGGAGCGCTTTTCAAATTCCGGTTCTTGATCCTTCGAAAGACGCACAAGCCTTGTGAAGCCCTTCGCTTCCCACCGCTGGGCGGGCGGAGGGGGAGAAGAGCGCGCCGGCTGGTGAACCGGAAAGCCGTTATCACGGCCTGGCGTTGTCGCCGCCTTCCCTCAGCGCAAATTCAGCGCCGTCGCGGGCCAGCACGACATTGCGCTGGTGGAAGGCGTCGAGCGTCGAGCGGTGGCCGATCGAAACCAGCGTGGTGGCCGGCAGTTTCTCCCGCAGCAAATCATACAGCGCCGCCTCGGAAGGCTCATCCAGCGAGGCCGTTGCTTCGTCGAGGAACAGGTATTGCGGCGCATGCAACAGCGCACGCACGAGCCCGAGGCGCTGTTGCTCGCCGAGCGAAAGCGTCCGGTTCCAGTGACCGTGTTCGTCGAGCTGCGATGCCAGCAGGGGCAATCCCACGGCTTCGAGCGCCTGGCTGATCTGAGCGGCCGTGAACGAGCCTTCCTGGCCGGGATATTCGACCGCCCCGCGCAGCGATCCCGTGGGAAAATAAGGGCGCTGCGGCAGCATCATCAAGGTGGCCCGCGGCGGAACGGCGATTGAACCCTCCCCGAACGGCCAGATGCCGGCGATCGCCCGGAACAGCGTCGACTTGCCCGAACCGGACGGCCCGGTGACCAGCGTGCGCTCGTCCTTGCGCAAACTGAAACCCTCCGCGGTCACCAGCGGCCTTCCGTTCGGCAATTGGACGGTCAGCCCCTTGAGGTCGATGGCGCCGTCGCCGGCCGCCGGGATGACATGAATCCTGTCATCGCGGGTGGCAAGTTGCCTTGCTGCCGATATCCCCGCCTCGAATCCGTCGAGCCGGTTCACCACCGCCTGCCATTCCGCCAACTGGCGATAGATGGTGATGAAGAACGACAGTGCGCCCTGGACGCTGGAAAAGGCCGATGCGGTCTGCATCATGCCGCCGAGCTGGATTTTTTTGGCGAAGTAGGCCGGTGCCACCAGAATGTAGGGAAAAATCACCGAAGCCTGCGAATAGCTGGCGGTGAAAGCCGTTAGTTTCTTGGTGCGGGACATGATGGCGAGCCAGTTCTGGACCACGCGTTCGAAGCGGACCAGCAGACGTTCGCGCTCGGCCTCGTTTCCCTGCAGCAGTGCGATCTGTTCGGAGTTTTCCCGGACCCGCACCAGGTTGAAACGAAAGTCCGCCTCGTACTGCTGCTGCCGGAAATCGATTCCGACCAGCGGCCACCCGATCAGATGGGTCAGCACGGTGCCGAGAACCGAATAGATCAACGCGGCCCAGACCAGGTAGCCGGGAATCGCAAAATCCCGCCCGAACAGATGCAGCGGCGCGGCGTTGGAAAGTCCCCACAGGATCGTGACAAACGAGGCCAGCGTGACGATCGAACTCAACAGGCCAACCCCGATGTTGAGGGTTCGATCGACGAACAGCTTGACGTCGTCGGTCAAGCGCTGGTCGGGGTTGTCGGCGGCGTCGCCCTGAAGCTGCATCCGGTAATGGTTGGACTGATCCAGCCATTCGCCGAGATAGTGCCTGGTCATCCATTGCCGCCAGCGGATCTGCAGCCATTGATTGAGGTAGAGCTGATAGACCGCGATCACGATGAAAAAGGCGGCAACCACGCAGAAATAGATGGTCTCGGAAGCGAACGCGTCCCAGTTATACTCCTGCAGCGCGTTGTAGAAGCGGGCGTTCCATTGATTGATCAGGACCGTGACGCCGACGATGGCAAGCTCGGCGGCGATCACCGCCGCCAGCAGTGCGCGGCCGGCCCATCTGTCCTCGGAGCGGAAATAGGGAGCGGCGATCCGCCATACGGTCGCGAGCGTTGCACCGATATTTTTCAAAATTGATGTCTCCGGGAATGGCCTGAAGGCCTGAGAAGCGGCGGGATCGGGTTTGTTAGACTAAAGTCGCATGTTTCGGCCTGTCGCGGTCAACCCTAGCATGGTGCCGCGGCGAGGGGGCCGGGGCAGCCGGACTTCGCGCGGTTGTGAGCGGATCCTGATTTGGGCGTCGCTGCGCCGATCGGCGCCCGATCTGGCCAATGCCGCGCGCATTCATTAGAACGACGCTGACTTTGGGTGCAGCGACATTTCGAGAGGCTTCATGATTTCAGGAACCAGGTTTTTGATGCCGGCCGCCGCATTGGTCATGATCGCGGCGGCCTTCAATCCCGGCCTGGCCCGCGCCGATGACGGCTTTCCGTTCGGGCTCGAGATGATGCTCGACGTGGCCAGTCAGCCCGGATCGAAGCGGATTCCGTCGCTGGAAATCGGCGATGCCGGCGAGGTGATCCTCGAGCTGTGGTGCAAGGCCGGCAAGGGCCAGTTTTCGGTGGCGGGCAACACGGTGATTTTCGTCGCGGGACCGTTGCAGGACCGCGGCTGCCCGCCGGCACGGGCACAGGCCGACGATGAACTGGTCGCCGCCCTGAGCGAGGTCGCGACCTGGAAGCGACAGGGCGATTTTGTCTCGCTGGTCGGACCCAGGACGCTGCGCTTCCGTATCAATACGAACTGAGATCTTGCTGCTCCCCTCCCGCCACGCGCCCGGGCGCGTGGCGGGGAGGGGTCGGGGGTGGGGGGTGCATCCGCAAATTCGCTGACAATCGTACCGCCGTGTTCAACCGGAATGATTGTCGACATTTTAGACCGGCATGATCCCCGACAGTTTGGGTTTAGCGGGCTGTTCACCCGGGGCGCG